>NZ_CAJJZH010000003.1:0-592828 GCF_905197545.1 Faecalicatena orotica | reverse complement strand
CTATGACCCTCTGCTTGTAAGGCAGATGCTCTCCCAGCTGAGCTAAGATCCCATATTCTACTGCGTCTTACGTATCTCTCATCCGTAACCCGCTTTGCTATTATACTATTATCTTTCACCAAATGTCAACATCTTTTTATAAATTTTTTCCAAATTTTTTAATTTTTGTAACAGAGTTAAGTATGGTTACATACGTTTAATACCTTCATGTGCCAATTCCATACTTTCAATCGGAATTTCATTACTTGAATTATCTAAATCTTCTGATGTATATTTGACTGGCCATGCGTTCATAATTTCCCACTCTGCAGCAACTCTATTTAAGTCATCACGCAGCTGGATTTTTATTGTTTTTCTTTCACATGCCCTGTCTCCTGCGCTTTGCAACCAGATGATGAATTCAGCAGATGTCACAAGTCCCCATTTCAAAGTGACATTTCCATATTTTACATGTCCTGACTGTTTATAAACAGTATTGACACTGGATGTGCCTTCACGATACTCAATAGGATCGGTGGTAATATCTGTTGTACTGATTTCAGAAAATCCGCCGACTTCTTTTGAATCAATTAAAACAATATAGCAAAATTTTTTTAATGAATATATAGATGCCATTTTCTATTCTCTCCTTTTCGAACCTGCTTTTCTTCAAATTTCAAAACATTAATGTTTGGAATGCTGCCTTCCTATTATTTCTTGTGTTTGTGGGCGGTAATAATCGTATAGCTGTACGCATTTACCGTTATCAAACAGTCTTCTGCGTTTATGTACCAGTTCTTTCCGTTCCTTGTAATCACCGCATCTGAAGAATTGATTTTGTTCCTGCACCACTCTACAACATGATCTGTGTCTAAAGACAAATTCCTCTTTATCCGCAGCACTCCGAGTTCTGTAGTATGCAGCCTGTCTAAATTTTTCAGTAATTCAACTCCCATGTCTATTTTCACCTTTTACTGTTCAATTGTGCCATGTAATATTATATCATTCTTATCCTATTACGTCATTTCTTTTCTGTAAGGATACAAAAAGAAGCCCGTAAACACAGGCCTCTTCACAGATAGCGGAAACTGGATTTGAACCAGCGACACCACGGGTATGAACCGTGTGCTCTAGCCAACTGAGCTATTCCGCCATATTTTATTCGCAGCTGCGCATGTCCCATCCGCAACTCGCTTTGTTATTATACTATCATGCCGGGAGAATTGTCAAGCTTTTTCTAATTTTTTCTACAATTCAAACAAAGATAAAATCCTACCGGAACCAACAGCCGGATTTATGAATGATAGACCGGGAAAAATTCAGGCCTGCGCCACTCTTTTCCCCAGTCTATTTTCGTGGATGTCAGGCAAAAAACTTGCCTTTACATCCGATTATTTAAAATAATTAACTCCGGACTCAAAGATCTTGAGATCCTGCTCTCCGTATATGTTGATTGCCACAGAATCATCACGTCTCTCGGAGTGTGCCATCTTGCCGAGCACACGTCCGTCAGGACTTGTAATACCCTCTATCGCACAGTAGGAACCATTTACATTCCATTCCTCATCCATACTGATCACACCGTCAGGATCGCAGTACTGTGTTGCAACCTGTCCGTTTGCGAATAATTTATCTAGCCATTCCTGACTTGCAACAAACCTTCCTTCTCCGTGGGAAGCCGGGTTCGTATATACGCCGCCGAGCTGTGCCCCCTGAAACCAGGGTGATTTATTTGTAACAACTTTTGTATAAACCATCTTGGAGATATGACGTCCAATGGTGTTGTAGGTCAGTGTCGGTGAATCCTCTGTCTGTCCGGCGATCTGTCCGTAAGGAACAAGTCCGAGTTTAATCAGGGCCTGGAAGCCATTGCAGACACCGAGTGCCAGTCCGTCCCTCTCATTGAGGAGCTTTTCCACAGCTTCTTTGATCTTCGCATTCTGGAATGCCGTGGCAAAGAATTTCGCGGAACCGTCCGGTTCGTCACCTGCGCTGAATCCGCCCGGGAACATAATCATCTGTGCCTGGGAGATCGCCTTTTCAAATTCATTTACAGAATCCCGGATGTCAGCGGCATCCATGTTCTTGAATACCTTTGTAATAACCTTTGCGCCTGCCCGCTCGAAAGCCTTTTTGCTGTCGTATTCACAGTTCGTTCCCGGGAATACCGGGATAAATACGGTCGGCTGTGCGATCTTATGGCTGCAGATGTGGATATCCTTTGTATCATACAGCTTCTCTTCCAGAGCCTCATCACTGTCCGCGGAAGATTTTGTAGCAAATACTTTCTCCAGTGTCTCTGTCCATGCTTTTTCCGCCTCATCCAGAGTGATTGCAGTATTGCCATAGCTAAATGTCTTATCGTCTGTCACTTCACCGATCACGGTATAGGTAATTCCAAGCTCAGAAACTTTCTCTGCCGGTACTTCTGCGATCAGGTCACCAAATGCCGGGGCAAACAGCTCTCTTTCGTCCATGTTATGCTCGATCTTAACACCAAATGCATTACCGAATGCCATCTTGCTGACCGCTGCAATCACGCCGTGGCGGTCAAGGGCATAAGCAGATATAATATTACCGCTGTGGATATCGGCCGTAAACTTACTGTACTGATCCATCAGCTGGCTGTATACAGGAAGGTCATATTCATCCTTCTCGATTCTCATCCATACAATCTTGCTGCCGGCTTTCTTGAATTCCGGTGTAATGATATCTTTTTCAGTTGCCATATCTACAGCAAAGGAAACCAGTGTCGGCGGCACATCGATATCCTGGAATGTTCCTGACATACTGTCTTTTCCGCCGATTGACGGCAGTCCAAAACCGAGCTGTGCATTGTACGCACCCAGCAGTGCTGCAAACGGCTGGCTCCATCTCTTTGGATCTTCTGTCATCCTGCGGAAGTATTCCTGGAATGTAAACCGGATCTTTTTGTAATCCCCGCCTGATGCCACGATCTTGGCAACAGACTCAACAACTGCATAGATCGCACCGTGGTACGGACTCCAGCTGGACAGATACGGGTCAAAACCAAAGCTCATCATGGAAACACTGTCTGTCTTTCCATTTTGAACCGGCACCTTTGCAACCATCGTCTGTGTCTCTGTCATCTGGTATTTTCCGCCGTGAGGCATGAATACAGAAGCGGCACCTATGGAACCGTCAAACATTTCCACAAGCCCTTTCTGTGAGCATACGTTCAGGTCTTCCAGCACATTCAGCCATTTCTCTCTGACATCACCGACTTCATTTTTCACGAAAAGGCTTCCTTCCCTCGCTGGGATTTCCACTTCAACGGAAGTTTCCTGATGGGCACCATTTGTATCCAGAAATGCACGTGAAATATTCACGATCTCATTTCCCCTCCATGTCAGTACGAGTCTCGGAGATTCCGTCACTACTGCAACTTCAACTGCTTCCAGATTTTCTTCTTTTGCAAATGCAAGGAATTCTTCTACATCGCCCGGGTCAACCACAACTGCCATTCTCTCCTGAGATTCAGAAATGGCAATCTCTGTTCCGTCCAGCCCGGCATATTTCTTCGGTACCTTGTCCAGATCCACGCGAAGCCCGTCAGCCAGCTCACCGATCGCTACAGAAACACCGCCTGCGCCAAAGTCATTACACTTTTTAATCAGCTTACTTACTTCTTCTCTCCTGAAGAGACGCTGAATCTTACGTTCTGTCGGCGGATTTCCCTTCTGGACCTCTGCGCCGCATGTCTCGATGGATTCTTCTGTATGAACCTTGGAAGACCCTGTTGCACCGCCGCAGCCGTCACGTCCTGTACGTCCGCCTAATAAAATAATGATATCGCCCGGATCAGAAGTTTCCCTGATCACGGCGCGTCTCGGTGCTGCGCCTAAGACTGCACCGATCTCCATACGTTTTGCAACATAATCCGGGTGGTAGATCTCCTTAACCGCACCCGTAGCCAGTCCGATCTGGTTTCCATAAGAGCTGTATCCTTTGGCTGCGCCCCTGACCAGCTTTTTCTGTGGCAGCTTTCCTTTTAATGTCTCTGTCACAGGTACCGTAGGATCTGCCGCCCCTGTCACACGCATTGCCTGGTATACATAAGTACGTCCTGACAGCGGGTCGCGGATTGCCCCTCCAAGACAGGTAGCCGCACCACCGAAAGGTTCGATCTCAGTCGGGTGGTTATGTGTCTCATTCTTAAAATTAATAAGCCACTCCTCTTCCACTCCGTCAACCTTGACCGGTACAACAATACTGCATGCATTGATCTCGTCAGACTCTTCCTGATCCTGAAGCTTTCCTTCTTTTTTCAGCTTGCGCATCGCCATCAGTGCCAGATCCATCAGGCAGACGAACTTGTCTTCTCTTCCTGCAAAAATCTCACTGTGGTCTTTCAGGTACTGTCTGTATGTATCTACGATCGGTTCTTTGTAGTCGCCTTCACCGAAGGTGACATCTTTAAGCTCCGTCGAGAATGTCGTATGGCGGCAGTGATCTGACCAATAAGTATCCAGAACACGGATTTCTGTCATCGTAGGGTCTCTGTGCTCTTCACCCTGATAGTAATTCTGAATATGAAGGAAATCCCTGAATGTCATTGCCAGTCCCAGGGAATCGTATAATTCTTTAAGTTCTGCTTCCGGCATAACCTGAAATCCGTCAAATACCTTTACGTCTTCAGGTTCTTCAAAAACAGTCACGAGTGTTTCCGGTTTTCCGAGACCTGTCTCTCTGGAATCGACCGGATTGATGCAGTGGTTCTTAACCGCCGCAAATTCATCGTCCGTTACTGTGCCTTCAACAACATATGTTGTAGCAGTCCTGATGACAGGCTTTTCATCTTCCCTGATAAACTGGACGCACTGCTCTGCTGAATCCGCTCTCTGGTCAAACTGTCCCGGAAGGTATTCTACAGAAAACACACGGCTTCCTTCCTTCATTGGAAATGTCTCGTGATACAGGACATCTACCGGCGGTTCCGCAAAAATACCGTTGCACGCCTTATCAAAAGTCTCGTCTGTTATATTCTCCACATCATAGCGGATCAGGACACGCACGGCGCTCACTGTTTCAATCCCCAGGTAATGCTTGATCTCATGACGCAGTTCCTTTGCCTGAACGGCAAACTCCGGCTTTTTCTCCACATATACACGTTTTACATTACTCATATAGAATCTCCTTTGCATTTTATCACTATATTTTATATATTATCATACTTCTTCTGATAAGTACAATTAATATACTTAAACTTATTCATTAGTTTTCCTAATCTTTGTTTTTCGTCTCCAGACAGTGCTTCCTGCCAGCAGAATGAGAAGGGACGCAATAAACAGTATCCCAATTCTTATAACCATATCAGAAAAAAGTCCCTCCGGCAGCATCCTGATCATATAATCCTCTGCCGGGTCAAACATCCACAGGTCGTTGGAAAAGAAAATCTCATGGAACTTAGTGAATGCCGCATCAAAATCCCTCGAGAACAGAAATGCCAGCGCTGCCGTCGCGATGCCGGACACACCCACCGCAATCTGGAATGCCCTCGGAAGGACATACTTCCATCCGCCCTTCATAAGGATGAGCGCCGCCAGACAGACCAGCAGTACGATTACAGCCCCCGTCCTAAGGTGAAGCCCGCCGATAAACAACCCCTGTACATCCTCCATGTGCAGTCTGTCCTGTTCGTTAAAAAAGTCCTGCTTTTTACCTTCTACAGTCGTAACCACCTCCAACGTCTCTCTGTCGCCCCTTAAATAAGCCATCATTTCCTGAGTAACATACATCACGTCTTCCATCTCCATGTCAAGATCGGAAAGGACATCATACTTTTTATACTCTTTTTCATAGAAACCAAAATCCATGTACATCGCCGCCTGGAAACTGGAAATCAGCAGAATGAGAATCACTGCAAAAGATAAAACAACCCCCAGCAGCCATTCTGCCTTTTTCGTCTTCTTTTCTTCGTTCATCATGCCCACACTTTCATTCAATATCGTTTAATTCTTATATTTTATCATAAATCACATTGTAATTCACCACAATTTGGCTTATAATACTAACAATACTTATTAGGAGGTCTAATAATGGATATCAACTATGAACTGTATAAGGTCTTTTTTCATGTAGCATCTACCTTAAGCTTCTCAGAAGCGTCCAAACAGCTTTTTATATCACAGTCCGCTGTCAGCCAGTCAATCAAGACACTGGAGCGCAAGCTGGACCAGACATTATTTATCCGGAGCACAAAAAAGGTTCAGCTGACCCCCGAAGGCGAAATACTGCTCCGCCATATAGAGCCGGCCATGCATCTGATCCAGCGGGGTGAAGCCCAGCTTCTGGATGCCGCATCAACGGGGGGACAGATCCGCATCGGCGCCAGCGACACCATATGCCGCTATTTTCTTGTGCCGTACCTCGAAAAGTTTCACAAGGAATTTCCAAGTGCACACATCAAAGTGATTAACCAGACCTCTATCAAGTGCGTGGAACTACTGGAAACCGGGCAGGTCGATCTGGTCGTGGTCAACTATCCGAACAACTATTTAAGCAATGTATCTTCTATAAAAAAGATCACTAAATTCAGGGATGTCTTTATCGCCAACAGCGCTTTTGAAGACCTGAGGGGAAAAAAGCTGACTTACCAGCAGCTTTCCCATTATCCGATCCTCATGCTTGACCGACACAGCACTACCAGTGAATTCCTCCACAGGCTTTTCCAGCAGCACCAGCTTGACCTTGTGCCCGAGATTGAACTGACGAGCAATGACCTGTTGATCGATCTGGCCCGCATCGGACTGGGGATTGCATTTATACCGGATTACTGTATCAGACATGCAGAAGACGACCTGTTTGTCGTAGAAACAAAAGAAGAACTGCCCGGGCGCGAACTCGTAATCGCTTACAATGAACAGATGCCCCTGTCGAAAGCGGCGCGGGAATTCCTGAATTACTTTTAATAGTACCACCCATCCCTTTGTGCCGTCCAGAAATGAGGATATTACATGTTTAGAATTGGTGAATTTTCAAAGTTAACACAAGTATCTGTCCGTATGCTGCGATATTATGATGAAACCGGTCTGTTGAAACCAGAAGCAGTTGACTCATGGACCGGATACCGTATGTATTCCGCAGAACAAATCCCCCGGCTGAACAAAATCATTTATTTGCGTGACAGCGGTTTTAACGTCTCTGAAATAATAGCCGCTCTTAATAGTGAAAATGATTCTTTCATTATAGAGCAGCTTGACAGGAAATATAAAGAAATCAAATTCAATATACAGGCAGAGCAAGAAAAGTTAATGAAAATTGAACTTGCTAAAAAAGAATTATTAAGCGGGAAAAATGAAATACATTACAATGTTACTATAAAAGCTATTCCTGATTATTATGTTCTTTCATTAAGAAAAGTCATCCCCAGCTATTATGCCGAGGGTGAATTATGGCAGGAATTATCTGAATATGCAGAACAGCATAATATAGTGCATTCAAATGATACGTTTTCCATCTACCACGATGCAGACTACAAAGAAGAAAATGTGGATGTAGAACTATGCGCAGTGGTAAACAAGGCCGGGCCGGAGGAACCGCCTTTCCAGTTCCGGCACACAGATCCTGTCCCTGTCATGGCCTGTACGATGGTTTACGGTGATTTTTCAAATATTGCGTCTGCTTATCTTACATTTGCAGAATGGCTGCAGAATAACAGCCAGTATAAAATGAAAGAAGGAAGCAGGCAAATCGTACACCGCGGTCCGTGGAATGAGGAGGACCCTCAAAAATACTTAACTGAAATCCAAATACCCTTGCAAAAAACAGCGAAAACGTCTTGTAGATAAATTTACAGGACGTTTTTTCTTGACTCTCACATGATGTCAGGGTCTATCGTCTGCTTATAGAAAAGGAGGATGTAAAACATGTCAACTTATAAAGTAAATTCGATAGGAACTATCTGCAGCAGCAAAGAAGGAACTTTTATCCGGCTGGGCCCTGAATTTGTCCCCGCATTAAAGGCTCTGGATGGATTCAGCCATATCAATGTTCTTTGGTGGTTCAGTGATTTCGACAAGGAAGAGTTCAGGTCAATGCTGGAAACAGAACAGCCTTATAAAAATGCTCCTCAAAAAATGGGGATTTTTGCTACGAGGTCACCGATCCGTCCAAACCCGATAGCCTTGACAGCCGTAGAAGTCATTGATATAGATTATCAAAAAGGCGCTATTCAGATTGCTTATATTGATGCAAACAATAATACCCCTGTTCTGGACCTGAAACCCTATACACCCAGCCTTGATAAGGTAAAAAATTGCAGTGTGCCGTCATGGTGCAGTCACTGGCCTGAAAGTTTAGAGGAATCTGCTAATTTTGCATGGGAAGATGAATTCAACTTTTATTAACTTAAAATAAATGCTTAAAACAAATTAGCACTCACCTCTTGACAGTGCTAATAACATATGCTATATTACATATAGAACAAGAATAACAGATTTATTTTAGGAGGTATGGCATATGTTATTATCAAACAGAAGTTTTTTAAATGACTTTTTTAAGGATCCCTTTTTTGAAAGATCTTTCGATAACTCTACTACTCAGATTATGAAGACTGATATTCATGAGAAAGACAACAATTATCTTGTAGAGATGGAGCTTCCGGGATACGGCAAAGAAGACATCAAGGCCGATTTAAAAGACGGCTATCTTACGATTACAGCATCCCACGAGGAGACTCAGGAAGAGAAAGACCAGAAGGGCAACTGCATCCGCAAGGAGCGTTATACAGGATCCTGCAACCGCAGATTCTATGTAGGTGACCAGCTCAGACAGGAAGACATCAAGGCGTCCTTCAAAGACGGAATTCTCAGCTTATGTATACCAAAAGAGGTACCAAAGGCAATTGAAGAACAGCCGAAATATATCACAATCGAATAAGGAATCTCCACAGATTTCCATGAAACTTAAAGCAGGGAAGCCGCCGCATCATGAATCATTTATGACGCGGCGGCCCCCCTGCTTATATGGCATACTTAACTTCGTCTGGCCTTCGCTGCCAGATTTTCCTCTGCCCTTTCCCAATCCTTTTTTTGTGTGCTGTACATTTTCCTGTACAGAACGATATTGATAATCCCTGTAACACAGGCGCCCGCAAATCCGATCCACCTGATCCATTCAGGCAGGCTGTAATGAAAAAGCCGCTGTACATTTTCCCCCGTAGGGATCAGGCCAAGAAATATGAAACAAGTCATAATGACTTCTGACCTTCTAAGTGCTTCCTGATAATTTCTGCATCTGTCTATCTTCATAAATACTGCTCCTTTCTGTATCGAAAGGCATTCCCGCGTATCGAGCAGGGAAATATCCAGTGTATCATATGTCTGGTCGTGCGCCAGAAACATCCTGCACATTTCTTCTAATTCACCCAGCTGTTCCACTTCTTTTTTAATCTCAGATATTCTGCTTTGTACCACAGTATTAAGAGCAGTATCCCGGTTCTGGACCGCTTTAATCTCCGCGACAGAAATACCCAGCAGGCGGAGCACTTTTATTTTTTTCAGACATATGACATCTTCCTCTGAATAGTCCCGGTAATTATTCTCTGCATTTCTCATTGGGGTAACCAACCCCTGCTCTTCATAATAGCGGATGTTAGCCTTTCGGATTCCCACTTCTTTTTCTACTTCTTTGATGTTCATGGACTCCTCCTTTACTAACATTTAAAACTATCAAGCGGCTTGAATGTCAATACTTTACCAGAAGAAACATCAATTTTTGATTTTCTCCCAGAATTTTTCCATATGGGCATTCAAATTCTCCAGTCTGCATGTCTGGTACCCTTCCCACTCCCTTGGAAAAATTTCTCTGTACTGCCTTCCCATGAAGCGCTCATCGAGCAGGACGATGACCCCCTGGTCTTCCTCTGTACGGATTACTCTTCCTGCCGACTGCAGTACCTTGTTCATCCCTGGATACAGATAAGCATAATCGAATCCCCTCATATCCCTGCTGTCAAAGTATTGTCTCAGAATCTCACGGTCATTGCACACCTGCGGCAGCCCGGTCCCAATGATAACCGCCCCGATCAGCCTGTCCTCCGTAAGATCAATTCCCTCAGAAAAAATCCCACCCATAACACAAAAACCGGCCAGACTGGTCGTCCTCTCCTCCTCAAAAGTCTCCAGAAAAACCTCCCTCGCAGATTCATCCATAAACTGTGACTGGAGAATACATTCTATATCTGTCCTTCCCTGTATTTCGTTCTGGAAACACTCATATACATCCGCCATAAACCGGTATGACGGAAAGAAGATCAAATAGTTGCCCCTTTTTGCTTCCACCACCTTCAGAATATATTGTGCGAACTTATCATACATAGACGCCGAACGCATCGTATATTTTGTGCTGACGTCCGTTCCGAGCAGCAGCAGACGGTTTTCTTTTGGGAATGTGGATTCTGCATAGATCGCATAATCGTCCTTCTCCACACTGAGCAGCTTCTTATAATAATGAATCGGGAGAAGCGTTGCCGAGAAAAAGACCGTACTGTTTCCCTGTTCGAGATAAGTCTGAAGATTAACGGCTGGATTGACACAGAGTAATTTTAGTTTAAACCGCCCGTCCCTCTCCAGTTCCGTATATATCACATAATTTTCATCCATAATATCATGAATGTTCAGAAAATCCCGTACTTGAAAATAAAAGTCAAGTGTCTGCTCCCTCTTCTCCTCATTCTGTACGATCTCCAGATACTCCTCGAGTCCTGACATGATGTTCATCAGTTTAACAGCAATATGTGATACGCTGTCCAGCACTTGGTAATTCTCGCATTCGCGCTTCAGCATAAGGAGCTGCTTATTACATTCCTCCAGACGTTTTGCAAGGCCCGGATCTTCAGACTTTACCAGCTTCTTCATTTCCAGTACATCCTCTTTATAGAGAACGGCGCTGTACATCTCGCGGCCCCTCTCCACCAGATTATGCGCCTCATCAATCAGGAAAAGATATTCTCCTTTGTTCCCCTCCGAAAAGAAGCGTTTTAAATGTGCATTCGGGTCAAAGACGTAATTATAGTCACAGATAATGGCATCGGCCCATAATGATACGTCCAGTGCCATCTCAAACGGGCAGACCTTGTGTTTCTCCGCCTGCCGTTCCAGTTCTTCCCTGCTCATTTCATCCGAATTGACAATCATATCAAATACTGCATCGTTTACTCTGTCATAGTGTCCCTTGGCATATGGACAGTTATCCGGGTTGCATACCGCTTCCTCGCAAAAACAAATCTTCTCTTTTGCGGTCAGTGTAATCACTTTAAAACTCAGATCCTGCTTTTTCAGTGTCTGGAAAGCCTGCTCGGCCACGGTCCTTGTAATTGTCTTTGCCGTCAGGTAAAAAATACGTTCTCCCAGCCCCTCTCCGACCGCCTTCACGGCCGGAAATACGGTTGCCATCGTCTTTCCAACACCTGTCGGTGCCTGTATGAACAGCTTTTTCTTTCTGAGGATCGTACGGTAGACCGATGTTACGAGATTTCGCTGTCCTTCCCTATATTCAAATGGAAATTCCACATCCCTGATAGACGCATTCCTCTTCGCTTTCCACTCAATCTGGAACTTTGCCCATTTCTCATATCTCCGGACCAGTTCCTGAAACCATTCTTCCAAGTCTGTAAATAGAAATTCCTGCTTAAACTGCTTTAATTCCTCCGTCTCCATATGGCAGTAAGTCATCTGGACGCTGATCCTCTCCAGATTCTCCTGCTTCGCATATATGTATGCGTAACACTTCGCCTGGGCCAGATGTACATTTGAGGGTGCCTCTATATGGGCCAGATCCTTCAACACCCCTTTGATCTCATCAATGGTGGTCCCCGCTTCCTCTTCTATGATTCCGTCAGCCCTGCCTTCTACCTGAAGTACAAACCCTTCACATGCAGTCTGAATCTTTAAAGAAACCTCTGCACGATAATTAGAACCCATACGCCGCTGTATCTTGCGATGGATTCTACTTCCCTGCAGCATGGCATCCTTTTCTATGCCGCCAGATATTCTGTTATCTATATCCCCTTCCCGCAGAATAAACTCCACGAGATTCCGGACAGATATTTTAATCAATTCTTTTTCATCCATGTTTCCTATTGTATCACAAACCTTACTCTCATGGAAGACTAGATCACCACTACTAGATCACCACGGTAAACTGGATATAGTTCTCTCCCCCGATTTCCTCCTGGCCGACCATGATCTCCCCGCCTGCCTTCTCAGCTATCATCTTTGCACGGTAAAGCCCGAGTCCACGCTCTCCTTTTCTTTTACTCTTTGTCGAATAGCCGTTCTCGAAGAAATGCCCGATTGTCTCAAAAGATACCTTCTCATGCTGATTCAAAATCTGGAAAAAAAGGTGGTCCTGTCTGGAGTCCAGTAACATCCTCACTTTTCCGCCCTCACTGCCGCATGCTTCATATGCATTATCGACCAGAACGCCTACGATTTCAATCAGTCTGTGCTCAGAAACTCTGGATATAATCTCTTTGCTGCGGACTTCAATCTGTGTGTCTATGTTTTCATTTGAGCTCACGATCTTACTATACAAGAAACCAGCCAGCACTTTATCACTGATCCTGAGCAGAGGCAGATACTGGTTGCCGCCGTCCCTGCATATCTGTTTTATATACTCGGACTGTTCCTTTACAAGCTCGTCATATGTCCCCACGGTCAGATGCATGTTCAGAATGGCATTCAGGTGATTATCAAATTCGTGCTGTTTCGCGCGGATTTCTTTTACCAGTTCTTCCAATGGCTGTATATACAGCTGGTACATCATCAGTTCTTTTGTCTGCTCCTTTATGATGTCATTGTTTAGCTTCCAGTCGATCGTTCCCCAGATGATCACGACAAGGAACAATATGAATACAATGATCATCTTCAGGTCCAAAGTCCTGCTCACCTTTAAATCAATAACCAGATATACTGCTATGGCCAGTGACAGGAAACAAAACACACGGTATAATATCTTCCTTTTCCCTTTATTCATTCAACAGCCTCCTGACCTCCGCCTTATAGGTAACCCCTATATCGATCTCATCGGGGTACTTCTCTACCTGTATCATCTGATTTACCAGATCATAGTATTTTACATACTTCTTGTTGACAACAAACATTCTGTGACACTGGACAAAATCCTGCCCCTGAAGCTTTTCCAGCAGCTGGCGGATGGAGAGATACGGGACGTCCATCTGCTCATTTTTCAAATAAATGCACACTCCCCGCGGGATTGCCTTGCAAAAAATTATGTCTTCACATAGGATCTTATAATTAATTCCATCCTTTTTTACAATCACAAACGGCTTTTCGGCAGGGCGGGCATGTGTGAGCACCCTTTTTACAATCCGCTGTACTTCTTCCTCCTCGTAGGGTTTCAGAATATACTGGTAACAGTGAATCCGGCGGTATGCTTCGATTTCCAGAGACGCAACCGAGGTCAGCATCACTATAGGCGTCAATTCATACTTCATAATATCCCGCACCTCACCGGCAAACGTAAGGCCTGAGGCATCACTGCTGTCTTTGCTGTCCAGATTTACATCAAGCAGAAATAAGTCATAGGAACCACCGCCCGTAAGCAGATTCCTTGCTTCCCCCAGGTCTGCAGCTTCATCCGCCTTAATTTCAGCACCAATTCTGCCGATCATGGATACCAGTGCTTTCCTGCTTGGTCCATCATCCTCTAATATAAGTATTCTTGCCATATCCCTACTCCCTGTCCTCTGTAAAGAGTACGCCCCGGCTTGTTCTCTCCGGGGCGTATCTCAAAAAATATATCACTGCTGATCTTACTTTTCAGTCTCTTCAAACTTCGCGACTTCAGCGATTGTCTTAGTCAGTCCTGCGATTCCCTGCAGTTCTGAAGGAATAATAATCTTCGTCGCCTTGCCGTCTGCCGCCTTGGCAAATGCTTCCAGGCTCTTGATTGTCAGCACTGCATTATCTGCGCCAGCTGCCTTGATATATTCAATACCTTCTGCCGTAGCCTTCTGCACGGACCTGATCGCTTCGGCCTGGCCTTCTGCCTCTTTGATCCTCTTCTGCTTTTCGGCCTCTGCCTTAAGGATCGCCGCCTGTTTGGATGCCTCCGCTTCCAGAATAACGGATTCTTTCTCACCTTCGGCAACAAGAATCGTAGATTTCTTTTCACCCTCGGCCCTCAGAATGGATTCTCTTCGTTCACGTTCTGCCTTCATCTGTTTCTCCATCGCATCCTGAATTGCTTTCGGAGGCATGATATTCTTCAGTTCCACTCTGTTTACTTTAATTCCCCACGGGTCAGTCGCAATATCAAGAGACGTTCTCATCTGAGAGTTGATTGTCTCTCTGGATGTCAGTGTCTCATCCAGTTCCAGATCACCAATGATATTACGAAGTGTTGTTGCTGTCAGGTTCTCAATAGCCGCTATCGGACTCTCCACACCATATGCATACTGCTTCGGATCTGTAATCTGGAAGAATACAACCGTATCAATCTGCATGGTTACATTATCCTTTGTAATAACAGCCTGCGGTTCAAAGTCCACTACCTGTTCCTTTAAAGATACCTTCTTTGCAACCCTGTCAAGGATCGGAATCTTAAAATGCAGCCCCACACTCCATGTCTCCTTATAGCCGCCGAGACGTTCCAGTATAAATGCATGTGCCTGCGGTACGATTCTGACATTCGCCACAATAATGATAAGTAAAATGACCAAAATAGCAATCCCAATCCAAAGTCCCATATTCTAATCCTCCTCATATTTCTTTACAATCAGCTTTACACCAGATATACTGACTACTTTTGCCAGTGTCCCCGGTTCGAGCACTTCGCCGTCCTTTTCTGCTCTCGCAGTCCATTCGAGGCCGTTAACAACCGCCGTACCCGTCTGGGCCAGATTATCTACCGTCTCCGTAATTCTCACTATTTTACCTATCACGCCCTCATAATTGGTTTTCTCATGATGGGCGTTTATGTATTTTACCGCGAAAGGACGGGTAAAAAACAATAGTAAAAATGAGACTGCGAAGAAAGCGCCTACCTGCCATATTAAATTCAATCCTGCAATATTTAAAAGTAACGCAGCCAGAGCGCCCCCGGCAAGCCAGACAGATGTCAGCCCGACTGTAATAATTTCGATAACCAGAAAAACAATCAACAGTCCAAGCCATACAAATGCTTCTTTCTCCATACGTCTCCCTTCTCTCAAATTTCGTATTTCATCCGGCTTATAACCTCTTCCTGATGATAGTTATATGTTAATCCAGCTAACCCTATTATACAATACTTTTTGCGTGAATGCAGTGATTTCCTGTTTTAATGAAAAGCTTTTACAATTTAGCGGAATTCTGTCATATCCTGCCGGAAATGAATGGGAAGGTGATTTCTCTGGCAGGCCAGATTTTCCCTCTCTTTTATGGCAATCGATTTGCAGAATCCTTTCCATAATCTCTCATATTCCAATTCAGCCGTGGATACCTTTTCAGCCTCAGTCTGATCCAGTTCTTCCCCCTCTACGAGTATCCAGTTCATCCCTACTTTATGAACAAGAAACACCTTATGGGTCTTATCGTAAACCATCCAGTTTTCCAACGGGAAGCGATTCGTAAAATGATCGGCTATACAGGTGAGCACCCTGCCTTTTGGTGTGATCTCAGAGAGCAGTACTCCATTATCCAGTTCCCTGAAGCGGATGAACTCTGTAAAAAGATGTGCTTCATTTGCAACCTTCCTGCTCAGTTCAAAGACCTTTGCCACATGGGGATTGCTCAGATGCTCCATAATCTTCCTGCTGTCCTTAACCTTTCTGGCCGCAAGGATCGTCTGATAGACCGCATCTGCCTTCTCCGGGTCATCGGAGAGCAGTGCGTGATAAAGGTCCCAGTAAGCATTATACCCAAGATTGTTCTTTATCAACCGCTCAACGGCTATTGATTTTTGTTCTTTTTCATCTACCTCTCTGTATTCACAAAACAACTGTGGCATCAAACAGCCTCTAAGTGCAATTCCGGCCTCCGTATCCCTGCTTTCTTTCCATGCATCATAGATAGCCGAAAAGATACCAGTAATCGTATCATGACATATATAAACCTGTTTTGTACATACCATTTCTGTCTTTCACCCCACTATTGTCTGAATCTGAGCCTCTCTGAAATTCACATCGTCAAAAAGCGACAGCTGTTTAAATGTCATTCCTGTCACGGAATCAGGAAGCTTTTCTTTCGTGTTCAAAAGATTTCTCAAGATGTAATCTTCCTCAATTTTTGTCCTGTACATCATCTTTCCACTGCATGTCAGGAAATAGAGTGCCCGCTTCAGCACGACCCCCATTTTTTTGAGATCCTCAAACTGCAGTGTCCCCATCTTTCTCGCTTTAACAATTCTTGAGGCGGATTTGTACCCGATCCCGGGCACACGCAGGAGGGTATTATAATCAGCCTTGTTCACCTCAACGGGAAAATACTCCAGATGCTTCAGGGCCCAGTCGCACTTCGGATCAAGGAAAATATTAAAATTAGGATTATTTTCGTCCAGAAGTTCCTTTGCCTCAAACCGGTAATACCGAAGCAGCCAGTCTGCCTGATAGAGCCTGTGTTCCCGAAGCAGCGGAGGTCCTTCCCCTGTCTTTGCCGGAAGGGCCGAGTCCTCATTTACCGCAACAAAAGCAGAATAAAATACCCTTTTTAGTTCGAACTTTTTGTACAGGGCCTCTGCCACATTCAGAATCTGGTAATCTGACTCCGGGGTTGCCCCAATAATCATCTGTGTACTCTGCCCCGCCGGTACGAATCGGGGTGCATTCCTGTATAGTACGATCTCCTGCCGGTTATCCTGCATCTTCTGCTGGACAAGCCTCATGGGTGCAAGTATATTCTTTCTCGTCTTATGGGGTGCCAGAAGCTTAAGGCTTTCCGCCGTGGGGAGTTCCAGATTCACACTCATTCTGTCCGCCAGAAATCCCACTCTCTTAACAAGCTCCTGATCTGCCCCCGGAATCGCCTTGACATGGATATACCCTTGGAAATTACATTCATGACGCAGCTTATACAGCGCCGCATAGATCAGCTCCATTGTATAATTGGGACTTTTCAGAACACCCGAACTCAAAAACAGTCCTTCTATATAATTCCTCCTGTAAAACTCCATCGTAAGTGTGCAGATCTCATCCGGCGTAAATGAAGTACGCACAACATCATTCGAAGAACGGTTTACACAGTACTTACAATCAAAGATACATTCATTTGTAAATAATATCTTTAAGAGAGAAATACATCTCCCATCCGATGAAAAACTGTGGCAGATCCCTGCCTTGGAACAATTCCCCATTCCCGTGCCGTCCCCCTGCCTGTCAACCCCGCTGGACGTACATGCCACATCATACTTTGCCGCATCACTAAGAATTTGAAGCTTATCATATAAAGATATCTGCTCCTGAATTACCTCTGCCATCCCCTGCAACTCCTTTATCCCTGTAAATGAAAACACACCTGAAACCGTACAATATATCATCCTGTCTGGCTTCTGCCTGAAACGCCCTTTGTAGAACGTTTGTTCTGTTTATTATGATAGCATAACTGTTTCTGATTTACAAGAACATTTGTTCTGTTTTTATATTTTACAGCAAACGGAGTATGCTCTCTTTTATAAAGTATAAAACACCCGGAAAGGAACACCTGATTAACTTACATCAAGTTTCCCCTTCCGGGTGTCTCTTATACTGTCAGAACCGCTTCATCAAGGGGGCCGTAATTCCGGCGCTTTTAAAGCTCGTTCCTGATATCTTGTTTTACTCGCATTCTCTGATGCGTTTCCTTAACGGCAATACCATAGATGGTGATACAGAAAGTTCATCCAGTCCCATCTTCAGGAATTCTTCTGTCAATTCCAGGTCAGCACCAAGTTCACCGCAGATCCCGATCCACTTTCCTTCCGCATGTGCATTGTCAGCCGCCATCTTAATCATGGCAAGCACAGCCGGATGGTGCGGGTCATAGAACTCGTCCAGTTTTGAATTCTGGCGGTCAATTGCAAGTGTATACTGGGTCAGGTCATTTGTTCCCACGCTGAAATAATCTACTTCTTTTGCGAGTTCACGGCTTATCATTACAGATGCCGGCGTCTCGATCATGACACCAAGTTCCACATCCTCTTTGTAAGGGATGCCTTCTGCCTTCAGTTCCTCTTTGACCTCTGCTATGATTTCCTTTATCTTATGAATCTCTTTGATTGAAATAATCATCGGAAACATAATGGAAATATTGCCAAACATTGCCGCACGGTATAAAGCACGCAGCTGTGTCTTGAAAATCTCGGTCCTTGTCAGGCAGATACGGATTGCACGGTATCCAAGGGCAGGGTTTTCTTCCTTATCCAAGTCAAAATAATCCACCTGCTTGTCCGCACCGATATCCAGTGTACGGATGATGACTTTTTTCCCGGCCATGTTTTCAGCAACCTGCTTATAAACAGAAAACTGCTGTTCTTCTGTCGGGAATGTATCATTCTCCAGATATAAAAACTCACTTCTGAACAGGCCGATGCCGCCTGCATCATTCTTCAGGACCGCACCCACATCGGACACATTTCCGATATTGGCATATACATTAATCTTCTGTCCGCTCTTTGTTACATTTTCTTTTCCCTTGAGCTGTTCCAGAAGTGCTTTCTGTGCCAGGTCCTTTTCGCGCTTCTCCTGCATCACTGCCAGAGTCTCTTCGTCAGGATCAATATATAAAGTACCTGTAAAACCATCGATCACTGCCATCTGTCCATCGTACTGCGGACTCAGTGATTCTCCCAGACCAATTACGGCCGGGATATTCATTGTCCTTGCCAGAATTGCAGTGTGGGAATTTGATGATCCATAAATGGTGGCAAATCCCAGAACCTTGCTCTTATCCAGCTGTACGGTCTCACTCGGTGCCAGATCATCGGCTGCAATAATAGAAAGCTCATCTGTCTGCTTCACGCCCTCACCGACACCGCACAGGATATCCAGCACGCGTTCGGAAACATCCTTTACATCGGCCGCACGCCCCTGCATGTAGGCATCATCCATTGACGCGAACATCTGTGCAAAGTTGTCCGCCGTCGTAGCGACTGCAAACTCTGCATTTACTTCCTGTGTACGGATAATATTCTCAATGGATTCAATATAGTCAAGATCCTCCAGCATCATCTGGTGAATCTCAAAGATCATGGCATTCGCTTCGCCGACATCTTCTATTGCTTTGTTGTAAAGTTCCTGAAGCTGGCTGACTGCCGTGGCCTTTGCCTCCTGAAAACGAGTACATTCTGCCTCTACATCATCTACATGTGAACGTTTAATTACTTTTTGGTTTCTCTTATAAAAAGAGAGCTTTCCGATGGATAATCCACCGAATACACTTTTGCCTGTTAATGTAATCATAATACCATCCTTAAATTAATGAATTTATAAGTTAGCCTTGAAAAATTCTTCTAATTCTGTGATTGCTGTATCTTCATCTTCACCCTCTGCTGTCATAACAATCTCTTCACCTGTCTTAACGCCTAATCCCATAACGCCGAAGATTCTCTTTGCATCAGCCATCTTTTCACCTTTTCCGATTTTGATGTCTGATTTGTAGCCTGCAGCCTGCTTAACGAGAAGACCTGCCGGTCTTGCATGGATTCCCTCTGGATCTGTGATAACATATTTAAATTCCTTCATAATATAACTTCTCCTCCTGTTTTTTATTTTAACTTAGTTAAGTATATAACATATTCGCAAGTTTTTCAATTGCTTAAAAGCTTTTCGTTTGTACTTATAAAGAAACAGGTTACTGTGCACCCCCCCTGCGGGCGTGCACAGTAACCTGTTTCTTCATGGCCCATTATGCAAATAAAGGTGTGGACAGGTATCTCTCGCCTGTATCCGGAAGTAGTACTACAATTGTTTTTCCTTCATTTTCCGGCAGTTTGGCGGTTTCAACCGCTGCATGCAGCGCGGCTCCTGAGCTGATACCAACCAGAACACCCTCTCTGTGAGCGAGTAGTTTTTCGGCATCATATGCTTCCTCGTCCCTCACCTGTATGATACGGTCATAGATCTCTGTATCCAGTACTTTCGGGATAAATCCGGCCCCGATCCCCTGCAGGCCATGCGGTCCCGGTTTTCCTCCAGACAGGACCGGGGATCCTGACGGCTCGACTGCAATAATCTGGATATCTGCATTTTTCTCCTTTAAGTAAGTTCCTGTTCCTGTAATGGTACCGCCCGTTCCGACTCCCGCCACGAAAATATCGACCTTACCGTCTGTATCTTCCCATATCTCAGGACCTGTCGTCTCAATATGGGCCTGCGGATTCGCATTATTTACAAACTGTCCCAGAACAATTGCCTGATCCAGCTCTTTTTCCAATTCTGATGCTTTTTCAATTGCACCGTTCATTCCCTTTTTCCCGTCTGTCAGCACAATCTCGGCCCCATAACCGAGCAGCAGCTTTCTTCGCTCTATACTCATGGTCTCAGGCATAACAAAAATTGCCTTATATCCTTTTGCGGCGGCCGCTGAAGCCAGACCAATCCCTGTATTGCCGCTTGTCGGCTCAATGATCGTGGCGCCGGGGCTTATCAGCCCCTTTGCTTCTGCGTCTTCGATCATCTTCAGTGCAACGCGGTCTTTCACGCTTCCCGCTGGATTAAAATATTCAAGTTTCACAAGCACACGGGCCTTCAGTCCCAGCTCCTTTTCAATATTAGACACTTCTAAAACCGGTGTCTTCCCGACTAATTCTGTAATGCTTTTATAAATCTTTCCCATATCTTACCTCCTGATCTTCTTTTATCTATATATATGCCAATGCCTGTTCCAGATCATATAAAATGTCGTCTATATGTTCTGTTCCTATGGAAACTCTCACTGATGTTGGAGTAATTCCCGAATTTTCCAGTTCCTCTTTTGTCATCTGAGAGTGTGTTGTGCTTGCCGGGTGGATAACCAGTGATTTTACATCCGCCACGTTGGCCAGCAGTGAAAAAATTTCCAGATGGTCTATAAATCTTTTTGTGTCTTCCTCGGAACCATTTATTTCAAAAGTAAATATAGAAGCCCCGCCCTTTGGGAAATATTTCTGGTACAGTTCATGGTAAGGGCTGTCCGGAAGGGAAGGATGGTTCACCTTTGCCACCTTCGGATGGTTCTGCAGGAATTCCACTACTTTCAATGTATTTTCGACATGTCTCTCGACACGCAGTGATAATGTCTCCAGCCCCTGAAGGAATAAAAATGCATGAAGTGGAGCGATCGTTGCCCCCGTATCTCTAAGAAGCACTGCACGGATCCTTGTTACGAACGCTGTATTACCGGCTGCCTCACAAAACCTTACACCGTGATAATTGGGATCTGGTTCGGTCAGCTGCGGATATTTCCCGGAAGCCTCCCAGTCGAACTTCCCACTTTCTATAATCACACCACCCAGTGCCGTCCCGTGACCTCCGATAAACTTGGTTGCAGAATGAACAACAATGTCTGCGCCGTATTCAAACGGCCTGAGCAGGTATGGTGTGGCAAACGTACTGTCAACCACGAGTACGATTCCATTTCTGTGCGCGATTTCTGCCGCTTCTTCTATATTAATCAGGTTTGCATTCGGATTGCCAATTGACTCGATAAAGATCGCCTTTGTATTTTCCTGAATTGCTTTCTCAAAAGCCCCTGCCTCGTCCGGATCTACAAACGTTGTTGTCACCCCCTGATCCGGCAGTGTGTGTGCCAGCAGATTGTAGCTGCCGCCGTAAATGTACTTGGACGCTACGATGTGGTCACCCTGTTTAGCAAGATTCTGGAAGGTATATGTTATGGCCGCCGCACCGGAAGCAACTCCCAGTGCTGCCGTACCGCCCTCCAAAGCAGCTATCCTCTTTTCAAAGACTTCCTGCGTGCTGTTCGTCAGCCTGCCATAAATATTCCCCGGGTCTGCAAGGCCGAAGCGCTCAGCTGCATGCTGACAGTCACGGAATACATAAGATGTTGTCTGGTAAATAGGAACCGCCCTTGAATCGGTCGCCGGATCCGGCTGCTCCTGCCCAACATGTAACTGAAGTGTCTCGAATTTTAATTTTCTGTCCTCTGTCATTTTTTTGTCCTCACTTTCTGCCTTTGATGTCTTCCCTTACAATTCAGATGTAATACATGTTAGAACTGTAATCCAGATTTTCTTTGTACTCCGTAACAAGCTGCTCCAGAGTACGCTGTCCCAGAAGTTCATTCACCTGCCTGTCTATCTCATCCCAGACCAGTTCCTGAATCGCTCTTTGCACTGCATCCTGATCTTCTTCGCCATTCTTGTCAATGATCGAAAACTCTCCTTCCAGTGCTTCCAGTATTTCTTTTACTGTAATACTTCCTGCGCTGCGTGCAAGCTTATAGCCTCCTCCTGCACCCTTTACACTTGCAACAATCCCGGCCTTTCTTAAAATTCCAAAAACCTGTTCCAGATAATTCAGCGAAATGTTCTGTCTTTTCGCGGTCTGTATCAGGGAAATAGGCCTCTCCTGAGAGTTCGCCGCCATGTCTACAAGGGCCCTGAGCCCGTATCTTCCTTTTGTAGATACTTTCATATAACACCTCCATTTTCATTTCCTACTATTTCGATAAGTATTATATGTTTTATGTTATACACCTTTTTTCCTACCATGTCAATATAGTTTAACAAATTTTCTGGGATTTTTTTCCGGAGATCTGTAGCGAAATGCAGACAGCCTGCACCATGCAGTCTCTGTAACTGCATGATGCAGGCCGTCTGGAACCTGTTTAATGAGTTTAAAGTACATACCGTGCATCTATTATCAGACGCACATCAGGATTCGTCATTAATCTCGTCTACTCTTTTTAAAATATCTGCTATGGTTATATTTTCTACTGTATTTGTAATTGTTTTCCACATACTTCCCCACGTATTTCTTGTCGGACAGAGATCACAGGAAACTCCACAGTCACTTTCTTTCGTCAGACAGTGGACCGGGGTAAGTTCTCCTTCTACTGCAGTAAGCACATTTTTCACAGTAATATCTTCACAGGGGACTGTCAGGCAGTAGCCTCCGTACGCCCCCCGTACACTTTCTACCAGCCCCCGCTGTTTCAGGGCCTTGATAATTCTCTCCAGATATTTTTCGGACAGGTTTCTTCGCTGTGCTATATTTTTAAGACTCTCTAAACGCTCAGGTGTGGAATTCATGGCAAGATCTACGATGATTTCCAGGGCGTATCTTCCTTTTGTTGACATTTTCATATATGATATGCTCCTTTATCTGTGCAGCATGCTTTACTGCCATATTATGCCCGCAGCTTTCCCCAGGCTCCCGGACTGTTCTTCCCTCCTTATTTTAAACAAAAACCTAGAAAAATACAATCTTTCTTTTATTTACGTCAAAATTCTATTTTTCGACACTTTTTGTGTATTTTTACAAAACCTCACGTAAATACATTGACTTTCATTGTTAAATATGCTAATCTAACACAGTATCGAGCCACATAAAAGGCCGTTACAGCACTATACTATTTATTTTTTATTTATGGAGGGTAACACAATGACAGGTACAGTAAAATGGTTTAACAACCAAAAAGGTTATGGATTCATCTCTGACTCAGAAGGAAATGATGTATTCGTACACTACTCAGGATTATCAATGGATGGATTCAAATCTTTAGAAGAGGGTCAGGCTGTTGAATTTGATGTAACAGAAGGAAGCAAAGGACCTCAGGCAGTTAATGTAGTCAAACTTTAATCAGAATTTTTAATGTACCTTTAAATATATAAATTCAGTATTAGATTTAATATTTAAAAGAATTACAGCAAAATGAGATTAAGAAACCAAAAGATATCCGGATGTATTCCGGATATCTTTTTTGTTTCGAAAACGAAATTCGTTTTTCATCCACACTCCATAAATCGGAAGGGAATCCTGATCTACAGAAATTCCCCTCCGCACATAACACTTAAATCTTCACATTAGAAACATATGCTTCTGACGCTTCCCATACATCAAATCCGCTGCCTCTTAAAATATCCACTACCCTTGCCGGATCATCGGTCTTAAGAACTGCGGATGCATCGGAACCATTTGCAAAAGCGTACATATACTCGATGTTCACTTCGCCTTCCACGATCTGGTGCATTGCTTTGCTCAGGGAGCCTGTGGCATGTGGAACACGCAGTGCAACTACGTCCGTCAGCATTGCTGTGATACCGTTCTCTTTGAGAACCGCCCTTCCTTTATTCGGATCAGATACGATCATACGCAGCATCCCATAGTCTGATGTGTCTGCCAGACTCAAAGCCACGATATTGACGTCATTGCTGGCAAGTACTGCAAGGACCTCATCCAGCCTTCCTTCCCGGTTCTCGAGAAATACTGATAATTGTTGAATTGTGATACCCATCGTGCTTACCTCCTTTACTGCAGATTACGGTTGTCGATGACACGTACTGCTTTTCCTTCACTTCTCTGAATTGTCTTAGGCTCTACCAGTTTTACACGGGCAGATACCCCGAGTGCCTGTTTGAGAACTGCACCGATCTTGTTCTTCAGTGCATCCAGCTTTCTGATCTCATCAGAGAACATACTCTCGTCTACCTCTACCATGACTGTCAGTACATCCAGATTATCCTCACGGTCTACGATCATCAAATAATGAGGTGCTACCGCACCGCCCATGCCAAGGAGTGCTGTCTCAACCTGTGTCGGGAATACATTGACTCCGCGGATTACCTTCATATCGTCTGTACGTCCTGTAAACTTGGATATTCTTGGCGTTGTCCTGCCGCATGCACAGGTGCTGTGGTCGATACTTGTCAGATCCTTTGTGCGGTAACGGAGCAGAGGCATTGCCTCCTTTGCAAGTGTCGTAAATACGAGTTCTCCTGTCTCACCGTCAGCACACGCTTCATATGTAGAAGGATTCAGGACTTCTGGATAGAAGTAGTCCACGTTAATATGTAACCCCGCATGGTGGATGCAATCCTGCGCCACACCCGGGCCGGAAATCTCACACAAACCATAAATATCAAAGCAGTTGATATTCAGAATGCTCTCAATCTTCTTGCGCATCTCAACCGTCCACGGTTCTGCCCCGTGGATACCAGCTTTCAGTTTCAGGCGGTCAACGACGCCCGCCTCTTCAAGAGATTCCGCCAGATGCAGTGCATAAGATGGTGTACATGCAAATGCTGTAGAACCGAAATCTTCCATACACATCATCTGCCGCTTCGTATTTCCGGCGGACATCGGGATTGCCGTAGCACCAAGTGCCTTTGCGCCGTAATCCAGCCCCATGCCTCCTGTAAACAGCCCGTATCCATAGCATACATGAATGATATCCTCATCCGTCAGCCCTGCCATTGTCAGGCATCTGGCAACACATTCCCCCCAGACATCCACATCCTTCTGTGAATAGGACGCAAGTGTCAGCTTTCCCGTTGTACCGGATGTCCCCTGTACGCGCACCACATCCTTTTTCGGAATGGCAAGAAGCCCGAACGGATAATTATCTCTTAAATCTTCCTTTGTTGTAAACGGAAGTTTGCCGATGTCCTCAATGCCTTTGATGTCACCCGGCTCCACGCCAAGATCTTTCATTTTTTTGTGATAAAAATCTACATTATTGTATACTCTGTTCACTACATCAACCAGACGCCTGCTCTGCAGAGCTGCCATCTCGTCGCTGCTCATACATTCGATTTTGGGGTCCCTGATCCTCTCGACCCAGTTTTCTAATTTTACTGCCGCCATTTCACTAACTCCTTATCTGTTATACAGTCTATAAATCCGCTTCCTCTACCATCTTCACACCGGCTTCCTTCAATACCTTGGCTGCTTTGTCATAGTCATCGGTATTAAATACCATGACCGGTGCTTTTTCTTCACGGATTACAAAAGAATAAATATAATTGACGTTAATTTCTCCGTCAGCAAGGATGGATAACATCCGGTTGAGATTCCCCTTCTCATCCTTCAGCTCCACACCAATAACCTCATGTATCCTGACAACGAAGCCCTTTCCTGTCAGATACTCCTTCGCTTCTGCCGGTTTGTCCACTACCAGCCGCAGTATGCCGAACTCGGGGGTGTCGAAAGAGGCTACTGCACGAATGTTGATATGCGCTTCCGTCAATGCCGATGTCACCCGCATCAGGCTTCCCGGTCTGTTCTCCACAAACACTGATAACTGCTTAATCATCCTCTCACCTGCCTTTACCTTATAATGCGAACCCTACCTCGAATGCCTTCTTATTGATTTCAATCGTTTTTGGCGGTACAGTCTTTTCAATTACATCATACCACTGCTCTTTCGTGAAATCCATATGCTGTGCCGCAATTCCGAGGACAATCAGGTTAAATACTTTTGGATTGCCAAGTTTTTTGGATTCTTCTGTCGCATTTACCTTATAGACTTTATACTCTGCTTCCAGTTTCTCCATAATCTGATCCGGATATTCAGCCATTCCAATCACAACTGGCATTGGATCAATCCTCCAGTCATTCACAATCAGGACACCGTCTTTTTTCAGGAAGTGCGCGTAACGCAGAGCCTCGAGACGTTCAAATGCAATGATTACATCTGCCTGCCCTTCCTCTACAATCGGCTCTGCAACCTTTTCGCCATATCTTACGAACGTAACAACACTGCCGCCCCTCTGTGCCATGCCGTGCACCTCGGAAAGCTTTACATCATAGCCTGCCGCAAGAGGCAGTCCTCCTAAAATTCTGCTGGTAAGCAGGGTTCCCTGACCGCCTACCCCTACAATCATGATATTCTTTGTTGCCATAACTATTCACCCGCCTTTACCAGTTCTATCGCATCAAATTTACATAATGATTCGCACAGTCCGCATCCTGTACACATTGTATCATCAATATGAATGGTTCCGTCCGCATTCTTCGTCATCGCAGGGCAGCCCGGCTTCATACACATGCCGCACTTCTTACACTTATCCTCATGCGCGATATAAATTGGCTTCCTTGATTTATCCAGAAGTACACATGGGGACTTGGTAATGATCACGGATACTTCATCTCTGGCCACCTCTTCTTTAATCACCTTTTCCAGTTCTGCAATATCAAAAGCATTTATTTCCACGACATTCTTCACGCCCATTGCATGGCAGAGGGCCGGGATATTGATCGCATAGGTAGGATCTCCCTGCAGCGTTTTCCCTGTTGCCGCATGATCCTGATGTCCGGTCATTCCTGTTGTCGAGTTATCCAGAATCATAACTGTACCGGTTGCATTATTGTATACCATGTTCATCAGGGAGTTCACACCCGTATGTAAGAAGGTAGAATCGCCGATCACAGCTACCCAGTTTTTAATATACTCTTTTCCTTTCGCCTTTTCCATACCGTGCAGGGTGGAAATACTGGACCCCATGCACATAGTCGTATCTACAACGCTCAATGGCGCCACTGCCCCCAGTGTATAGCATCCGATGTCACCTGCCGCATGCATTTTCAGCTTGTTTAAGACGTAGTAAACACTACGGTGAGGACATCCCGGACATAAGATCGGCGGGCGCTGCGGTGCTTCTGCCGGTGCTTTGATCTCCAGATCCTGTTTCAGGATAGCCTTTCTTAACATATTGGCGCTGTACTCGCCCTGTACGGTGAAGATTTCTTTTCCGACAGCCTTGATCCCCCATGATTTTACCTGCTCCTCAATCACCGGATCCAGTTCCTCTACAACATACAGTGTATCCACTTTGGAAGCAAACTCTTCAATCATCTTTCTCGGAAGCGGATTTACCATGCCAAGTTTCAGCACAGATGCCTCCGGGAGTGCTTCTTTTACATATTCATAAGGAATACCGCTTGTAATGACTCCGATTCTTGTGTCGTTCATCTCCACTCTGTTGATTGGCAGTGTATTAGCCGCCTCTGCCAGTTCCAGATTACGCTTTTCTATCTCTACATGGCGCAGCTTTGCATTTCCGGGCATCATGACATTCTTGCGGATATTCTTTTCATAAACTTTGTCTTCAACTGCTTCTCTTTCGCAAAGTTCCACCATCCCCTGTGAATGGGATAGCCTTGTTGTCAGACGTACGATAAACGGTCTGTCAAACTGCTCGCTTAATTCAAAAGCTGCCTTCATAAATTCTTTCGCCTCTGCACTGTCTGACGGTTCAATGACCGGCACCTGTGAGGCTCTTGCCACCATTCTTGTGTCCTGCTCGTTCTGGGAGCTGTATAATCCCGGGTCGTCTGCAACAACAAAAACAAGACCTCCATTCACTCCCATGTAAGATACGGAATACAGTGGATCTGAAGCCACATTCAGCCCGACGTGCTTCATACAGGCCATAGAACGTACACCAGCAAGGCTGGCACCGACTGCAACTTCGGCAGCCACTTTCTCGTTCGGTGCCCATTCCTCATAGAGATCATCCCTGTACTGTACCAGGTATTCGCTGATTTCTGTACTCGGTGTTCCCGGATAAGCAGAAGAAACCTTTACACCCGCTTCATAAGCCCCTCTGGCAATGGCTTCATTTCCCAACATAATTACTTTTTCTGACATATTCTATAAACCATCCTTTCGTAAATCAGTCACTCTCTTTGCCTTGCCTTCAAAACGCTGGAGAGAGTTCGGTGCAACCAGCCTGATATGGGTTGCAAGTCCAAGCTGTGACTTCAGTGCAGACTTAATTCGCTGCTCCAGTTCGCTCAGCATAGCATAACTGTCCAGAAGCCTGTCATCAATCAGCTCTACAGTAATCGTCATGACATCCAGCCTGTTCTTTCTTTCTACCAGAATCTCATAATGAGGTCCGATTTCATCAATCTTGAATAAGACTTCCTCGATCTGTCCCGGGAATACATTGACCCCCCTGATTACGAGCATATCATCTGCACGCCCTGACAGGTTCGCCATACGCACCGTTGTCCTGCCGCATTTACATGGCTCATACATCAGTTTCGTCAGATCTCCCGTACGGTATCTGACTAATGGCAGGGCCTCCTTGCCCAGACAAGTGATTACCAGTTCCCCGATTTCTCCCGGAGGAAGTACCTCTTCCGTCTCCGGATCAATGATCTCAGGAATGAACCAGTCCTCATTCACATGCATACCGCACAGTTCCGTACATTCTCCGGATACTCCCGGCCCGCAGAGCTCGCTCATGCCGTAATTCTGCGTACAAACAAACTGGTCTCCCCAGACTTTATGCATCTCATCCCTCATCGGCTCGGTCATGCCTTCTCCGCCGAACAGCCCGATATGCAGCTTCAGATCTTTTGAAGGTTCAATCCCCCTGTCTCTGAGCACTTCCCCGAGATGGAGTGCATAAGACGGCGTTGCAACTAACAGTGTGACTCCCATATCCTGCAGGAACATGATCTGCTTATTCGTATTGCCGGATGACATTGGTATGACAGATGCTCCTACCTTCTCCAGCCCTCCGTGCAGTCCCAGCGCACCTGTAAACGTACCGTATCCAAATGATATCTGGGCCACATCTTCCGATGTAGCGCCTCCCATACAGGCGATCCTTGCCACATTATTCAGCCATACATCCAGATCGTGGGCCGTGTAGCCTACTACTGTAGGCTTTCCTGTTGTTCCTGAACTGGCATGATATCTGACAATTTCCTTCTTATCCACCGCAAACAGTCCGTCCGGGTAATGGTCCCTGAAATCTGCTTTATATGTAAACGGCATCTTTCTTAAATCATCCAAAGTCCGAATATCTTCCGGTCTTACTCCCGCCTCGTCCATCTTCCGGCGGTAAGGCTCTACACGTTCATAAATATATGATACCGTTTCCTTCAATCGTTCCTGCTGGATTTTCTCGATCTCAGCTCTCGGCAGAGTCTCTTCCTTTGCCCAAATCATTCCCTAAAACCTCCTTCGACATAAAACGTTCGTTAACAAACAGTATAACACAAGACTTTGTCGAGTTAAAGCATTAAATTCATTTTTGGAGAATGAATTTGTGACAGAGCGGTAAACGGACGCGAAGTGGAAGGGCAGGGGGTGGCTGTGGGGGTGTCCTGCTTTTCGAAATCCAGAGCGCTTGGTGAAGAAGTTCTAACCGTGCGAAAGGCTATTTTAAGATTGATCCGTGGGAAGATGCAAACCTTCAAAGAATGCATCAAAAGAAGAAATTCCATAAATTTGTTTAAGTGCTATCAAAACACTAATGCGTACACTATACTTACCTTGCTCTATCTTAGCAAGAATGTCCTCAGTTATAGAAATACCTAAGATTTCTAACTGTGCAGAAGCATCACGTTGAGTCAAATTCGCCTTTCTGCGTAAATTTTTAAGGTTTTGACCAATTGGAATATCCTGTTTTAAATTATTTGACATAAATACCTCCTGAATGAGAAATAAGTGCTGGATAAATATATCCATGTTGATTTTATTCTAATTTGCATGCTACAATTGGATAAATACATCCAGAGTCGCTTATTGGAAAATAAAGGAGGTCATGAATAATGGAATACAATAAGGATGAATTGATTAATAAGATAATAACAAATATGGTAGAACTGCCTATAGAATTACAAAGAGCTTTTATATGGGTAACTGAACATTTTGACTTTGTTGAAGCAATGTGTAGAGAAACTAATATGACAGAGGAAGAATTAAAAAGATGTGAAAAGGAAGCAAATAAAAAGGAGGACTATTTATCTTTAGTCCTTCTTCATGCTATACGATTTTATGAAAATATTAAAGATAGCAACAAAACAACAAATTAATAAAACAGAAGAATTGATGAGCAGAGTGGTAGAATAAGAGAGTAATAGCTTAAAGTCTGAAAGCTTTTGCATAAGCGTGACATTCCTAATCTGGTTACTTGGACTAACCGGAAATCTTTACCAGCCAAATTGGATGCACCAGCTGATAGGGATGGAAGCCGCAGGCCTTCCTGCCGGCTTCCATCCCTATCAGCGTCCCGCCTATTTACTGCTTGTTATAAATTTCCCTATCCAACTCTTTCTCTTTTGCGTTGATGATTACGTTTGTGGCTGCATCTCCTACGACATTCAGGGTGATGACGGCCATTCCCGGCGGGTAGTTCATGGCTAATACGAGGGCGTAGCCGATCATACACAGGTCAGAGTTGAAGCCTAACCCGTTCAGCACGGCGAAGACCATCGTTGTCCCGGCTACCGGGATTGCGGGTGTTCCCATCGCGGTGCAGATTGACAGGAATGCCGCAAGTACCAGATGGGACGGCCTGATGTCGATTCCTGCAGATGTGGCTATGAATGTGATTGCCATCATATGCATGACTGTGGTTCCGTTCATGTTGATTGTCATTCCAGTTGGGAGTACGAAGCTGCTTATCTCTTCACTGCATCCCAGTTCTTCGATACATGTTTTTTTGTTCAGTGGAAGCGTCGCTGCGGACGAGTTTGTCGCCGCCGCAAACAGGCCGACCTTGAGAACTTTCTTTATGAATATAAAAGGGTTTAGTCTGGTTGTCAGCCAGATTCCGACCGGGTATATAGTAAATACGAGCAGCAGTCCGATAAATATTGTTGCCAGTATGTAAGTCAGTGACGGCTGCAGATACTCTACTCCGTATGTTGCAAAGGTCCTCGTGATCATACAGAAGATCGCCACCGGGCTGATTTTATTGATCAGGAACTCCATATAAACTTTGATGATCTCATTCAGGCTTTCCAGTACTTTTTTTAACGGGTCTGCTTTTTCTCTTAACAGGTTCATGCACAGGCCGATAATCACTGCCACTACCACAACTGCCAGAATGCTGGTGTTCGTGGTAAACACCGAAAAAATATTGCTTGGAACGGCATTTACAACCGTTACAAGAGGATTGTATGAATCCATCGTTGCTACCGACGATGTATCCGCTGCCGGCAGTTCAACGGAAAACCAGCCCAGTGTCTTTATCAGGTAAGCAAAACTTCCTGCGCAAAAAGCTCCGACAGCGTAGAAAGAAACAAAGCACAGCAAAGTTTTGCCGGCTATTTTACCAAGCTTTTCCGGATTTGACATGCTGCATAATGCAAGGCTGAGTGATACTAATACAAGCGGCACAATCGCCAGCTGCAGTCCCTGCATAAACAGCTGCCCTATGATGTAAAAAATTCCTATTGATTTGAAACTGTCCTCTTTCGTAATATCCTGAAACAGAATCCTGTTTATTACCTGCCATATATGGTCCTGCCCATTGGCCGTCAGGGATTCACGGATCAGCAGGAAAACAATTCCCAGTGCCAGTCCCCCGAATAATGCGATAACCATTTTCTTCATAATGGTCATGGGCTTTTTCTTTTGGTTCTCTCCCATTCTATAACCTCCTGTATTGTGTAAACCAGAGTTATTTTCTAAAATAAAAATCCTGTGTCTGCATATCTTTTGATTTGCATTCACAGGATTCCATTCTTTGATCCAGCACATCGTATATAGCAATGTACTAATAAACCAATGTAATCTGATTATTTTCACAGAATTCGACCCACCTGTCATCCGGTTTCCTATCCGTTACCAGATAGTTAATCTCGGAAAAGTCCAGCAGATGGGCAAATGCCCTTTTATCAAATTTCGAGTGATCAACAAACAGCGCAACTTCCCTGGCCTGCCCTGACATGGTCTTCTTCACTTCGGCCTCGGTTTCCTTTGAATCCATAATGCCGTACTCCATGTCAATCCCCTTGCAGCTGATCAGAAGCAGGTCAACATGATACTTTTTCACGTTTTCTTTCGCCACTGACCCCTGAAGAGAAAGTGTACTCCGGTTAAATGCACCTCCGGTGGAAAGTAAATGTATATCTGTATTCGCCATTTCATTGAAGATCGCGGTTGATGTTGTGAGGAGCGTAATATCTCTGCTGTTAGGGATTAATTTAACCACCTCCATAACGGTCGTACTCGCATCCGCGGCAATTGTTACCTTATCCTTAAGCATAGGTGCAAATGCAATCGCCATTTTTTTCTTTTCTTCAATGTGAATCCCGGCTCTTTGATAAAAATGAATGCCCTCTCTTTGATTTTCAATATTCAGTACCGCACCGCCAAATGTACGGTTTAGAATGCCCTCATTTTCCAGCTTTTCAAGGTCACGCCTGATTGTCTCTTCTGTCACGCCAAAAATTGAGCTTAACTCTGATACGACTACTTTCTTTTCTGTTTGTATCATGTTTTTTATTAGTTCTAACCTGTCTTTTGCAGCCATCCTAACACTCCTTGTCAAAATCTGCATACCGGATTTTAATGCTGGTTTGGTATGTCAGAGTTTTATTTCTTTCTTTTATACTAACATGATTTCTTTTTGAGTTCAAAGTTTTTTCTTCTGTTTTCAACAAATCATATCTGTACAAAAAATCTGGAGTGTCTGGCCTTAGCCAAGCGCCTCTGCCATCTCACGCATAAGCTGGACATCCTTCGGGTCAAGTTCAAGCTCTGCAGACTTCACATTTTCCGCAATCTGGTCTACCGTTGTGGAACCACTCAGCAGATTCAGGAAATCACCCTGTGCGAGTATCCAGCCAAGGGAAAGATTCGCAATCGTACAATTATATTTCTCGCAGAGCGGTTTCCACTGTTCCATCATATCCATTGCCGCCTGCATATTGTCCGGCTGGAACCATTTTTTCGGTATCTGGGCGCCGACCGGTTTGTAGTCCCTTGGCATCGTGCCGGACAGAAGTCCCATCTCCAATGGGGAGTATGCCTGAATGGTCACACCGTTTTCGCGGCAGCATGGGATAATTTCATCTTCAATGCCGCGGTCCAGTATGGAATATTTTGCCTGGACAATATCCAGCTGGCCCCACTTCAGATATTCTTCAATATGGTGTATGTCCACATTAGCTGCTCCGATTGCCTTGATTTTCCCCTGTGCTTTTAAGTCGTTTAATACATCCATTGTCTTCTGGATCGGTACAAAATACTCTGTTCCTTCTATGGCCTGCCAGTGTGTCATATATACATCGATATAATCTATCCCAAGGCGTTCCAGTGATTCTTCAATTTCTTTTTTCACTGACGCACTGTTCAGATTCTTGTAAAGCTGGATGCCGTTTACCTTGTTAAAAAGGTCCCCTTTCATTTCCTGATCCCATATGACACCGCACTTTGTAATGATAACAACATCTTCCCGATTCATTCCTTCCAATGCTTTCCCGAGGATCTTTTCACTATTGCCAAAATTATAACCCGGTGCCGTGTCGATCAGATTTACCCCTAGCTTTGGTGCTTCCCTGATTGTATCAACGACAACCTGCATATCATGATCACCGCCCCATGCGGAGCCCCCGCCGATCGACCATGTCCCAAGGCCGATTCTTGAAATGTCCATACCTGTCCTGCCAAGCTTCATTGTTTTCATATCCGTTACTTCCTTTCCTGCTGTGAAGCGTTCTTCTTATTCGTTTATCTGCTGTTTATAGTCTTCACGGTATTTAGCCAGCATGTCATCTACCATCTGCTTATTCTTTACACCGCCTGTCGCACCGACATACTGGACCGAGACTGCTGCCGTACAGTTTGCATAAACTGCACATTCACGCAGTTCCTTCCCTTCCAAAAGAGCAGTGATAAAGCCTGATGCAAAATTATCACCTGCACCGATCGTATCAATCGCTGTAACTCCCTTACATGCGGGCACGATCATGGAGCCTTCTGCATTTCGGATGTAACATCCTCGTTTTCCGATCTTCATGATGACATTTTTAACGCCGCAGTTATATATCACATCAGCAACCCTGTCTTCTTCTGTCTCGCCTGTCAGCTCACATGCCTCCTCGAAATTCGGGAAGAAATAATCGATATACCCAAGTGCCTCTCTGATATCTTCAAGCTTCTCATCCAGTTTCGGGGAAACCATGTCTGCGCAGATGATCATTCCTTCTTCTTTTGCCTTCGAGAAGACAGAGACAAGCGCCTTGTTGTCAAATAAAGGATTATTAAAAATACTCGCAAACGACAGTATTCTGGCATCTTTTAGTGCAGACATGTCCAAATCCTCATAGCAGAACTTCCACAGGCTTCCCTGCCTGTTCGTAATAAAGGTCCGTTCTCCGTCTGCTGCCACAAGGCCTACATTAATAGAAGTTACCTTCTCCGGGTCCTGTTTGATATATGTAGTATCTATATTGTTGGATTTACAATGATCGATGACAAACCATCCTGGTACATCTACACCGATACAGCTCATTAAGCCGACCCTGTGGCCGAGCCTTGTAATAATCGTTGATTCATTAAGTGCATCTCCGCCGATCGTCATCGTAATGCCGTCCACCGGATAAGAGACCACATCAAACACTTCTTTACTTACCGGTCTCAGCGGCAGATCAACGATCGCCGCCCCTATGATTATGACATCCAATTTCTTATCCACTTTATTCATCAGCCCTTCCATCATCACCGAACAGTTTGATTTTATACATTGCACGCTCTTTGACCGCTTTTCTTACCTCACGCTGTACAGATAAGTACGGCTCATCTTTATGGGCGTTCGTTGCTTCCATCGCAGCCTGGCAAAGCTCCGTGTGAATGTTGATCTTTGCGATTCCAAGCGAGATTGCCTTCTTGATATCCTCATCTCCGATTCCTGAAGCGCCGTGCAGTACAAGCGGCACATCAACTTCACTGGCAACTTTCTCAAGCACATCAAAAGCCAGTTCCGGCTCTGAAGAGTATACGCCGTGGACATTACCTATGGCAACAGCCAGAGAATCGCATCCCGTTCTCTCGACGAATTCCTTTGCTTTTGTCGGATCTGTATACTGGTAATCTGACAATGCCTCCTCATATACGGTCTCATTTCCCACATGGCCAAGTTCTGCCTCAACAGGGATGTTATATGCATGGAAATAATCGACACACCTCTTGATCTCCGCAACGTTTTCTTCATATGGAAGTGCAGAAGCGTCACGCATAACGGAATTCATGCAGTGGTTAACCGCATTCTGCAGGATAGTCATGTTGCGGCCGTGGTCCCAGTGCTCGATTACCGGTACTGTTGCATTCTTAGCCATAGAATCCATCATGTAGCAGAAGTCCTCGAAAGATGTGTTTCCTGTAAATCCTGTACCAAAAGAGATGATGATCGGAGCACGCAGTTCTTCTGCCGCATCGATTACCCCCATCAGCATTTCTGCATTCCACACGTTAAAATGCGGAATCGCATAGTGGCCTTCTCTCGCTTTATTTTCCCAATATCTGATATCTGATAACATAGTTTTCTCCTTCTCACGGTTTCATAGAATCAATTAATCTGCTACTTTTACAACACCTTTGACCATATCATTCTTCTTGACCGGATCAATAGCTTCTGTGAATGCTCTCTGTACATCCTTGTAATCATAAATATTTGTAACCATATCTTTCACATTGAACTTTCCTGTGGCAATCGCTTCGATTGTCTGTGGGAAGTTGTTGCAGTACCTGAATGCTGTCTGGATGGTAACTTCACGGTTGATCTTGAGGAAATCAATCGGAACAGGGGCGGACTGTGTACCTACCATCATGATCTTGCCGCCGCGTGCCACAAGCTGCACTGCCTGCTGTGCTGTAAATGCTGAGCCTGCCGCTTCAAACACAAGCTCCACACCATGATCGCCATAAAGCTCTTTTGATCGCAGTACGGCAACGGTATCCTCAGCTTTTCCGTTAATAACCCTCTTTGCACCAAGTTTTTTTGCTAAATCCAGCCGTTTCTCAATCACATCTACAACTGTGATATCAGTCGCGCCAAGGCTTAAGCACGCCTGCAGGACCATAAGCCCGATTGTCCCGCCCCCGAGGATGACAATGCTTTTTCCTACCTGTGCCCCGCCTAACATGGCCGCATGCATGCCGACTGCTGCCGGTTCTACCAGTGCGCCTTCCAAAGTGGTCATTCCCTCTGGAATATGGTAGGTCCATTCTTCGGGATGTGTCATGTACTGCGTCAGTGCCCCCTTATAATTAGGCTGTGTAGCCATAAAGTCTACTCCCGGGCAGATATTATAACGGCCGCCGCGGCAATATTCACAGGTGTCATCCGGCACGCCTGGTTCGATCAAAACCTTGTCACCGACCTTGAATCTTGTGACTGCGGCGCCAACGCCCACAACTTCACCTGCCACTTCATGGCCCAGCCCGATCTTCTGGTTTGGATCTTTGGGTGGAATAAATGGTCCGAATTCGAATCCGTGGATATCTGATCCGCACATCCCCACATATTCAACTTTCATCAGGATTTCATGGTCCTTTGGCCGTGGAATGGGACACTCCTGAATCTCAAACTGCTTCGGTGTTACCAATATCGCTTCTGAATTATTCATGATATAACCTCCTGTTATGTAACCCGGCGCCTGACTTCACCAGACACCGGGAATTTACCGGTTTAGTCGATGTTTCCAATATCCTCTACAGATTCTCCCCTGGTTTCAATTCCCAGGAACAGAATGCTTACTGCTATAATAATTGCCACAACGGAGATCAGTATAAATACTCCGTTCGCCCCTGCACTGTTTGCCACGTATGTTACAAGGAATGGGAAAAAGATATTGCTGACACGTCCCATTGCGTTACTGAATCCGGAACCGGATAGTTTTGCTGATGTCGGCCACATTTCCGGCACATAGACTGCAGATGCATAGCAGACATACATATAAATCGCTGTATTGAGCAGAAATGTCCAGAGAATCAGTCCTCCCATAGAACTCTGTCTTCCTGTGATAATCCCGAAGACTGCCATGATTGCCAGAAGAACCACACCCATCGCCTTACGCGGGATTTTATCCATAATCAGTGATGCAATAAAGATTCCGAAAGGCGCCCCGAACAGTCCGAACATTGTCATGAACTGGGACTGGGATGTATCAAACCCTAATGATGAGAGCATGGAAGGCATCCAGTTCATCAAGGTATACTGGATCGTATTCATACCGATTAATACGAGGGAGCCTACAATGGTTCTTCTCAAAAGTTTGCCTTTAAATAATGCTGAATATGGGAGCTGCTTCACCTGTTTTGGTTCTTCTGTTACTTCTGGCAGTGGTTTTCCTGTAGCCGCCTCGATTTCTTTTTCGATCTTTGTCATAAGCTCATCTGCTTCGTCAACTCTTCCCTGTGCTTCCAGCCATCTTGGTGATTCCGGGAACTTCTTTGCTACCAGAATACTTGCAATGATGGACAATACGGACGGAATCATAAACTGGATTCTCCAGTTCATGGCGTAGCTGACGCCGGTTGAAACAACCAGAAGTGCGATACCATTACAGATTGGATGTGCCCAGTTGCCGATGAAAGAGGTACGGCTTGACCATGTCCCCCTGTTTCTGCCTGGAACATACTCTGTAAATCCTGCAAAAAGAACGACTAAAAGTGCCCCGAGTCCGAGTCCCTGTATCAGTCTGAATACATAAAGTACATAGATATTCGGTGAAACCGCACCGCCGATCATGGCAATGATATGTATTACTTCATATAAAAGAATACTTTTCTTACGGCCGATTTTATCGCCGATCGGTCCCCCGATCAAAGCTCCGAACAGCTGCCCTGCGGTATACGTGGTACTCCACATAGCCAGCAGTTTAGATCCCGGCTCCAGCCAGTGGATCTCATTGAGCAGAATGTTCTGCACCGCACCGCCGATACCATTAGACCAGCAGACTAAAAGCGCGAAGGCCGTAACAAGCCACATTTTGATGTGCCATGAAGAGTTTGGCAGGCGGTCAAGCCTTGCGCCAATGTTTACATTTCGTTTTTTATCCATTTTCACACCCTCCTGATATCTCCTTCGATACCATTTCTCATTTTTGTTGTCTTATATCTTCTTCTCTACTTTGATCTCCGCTTCCATAATCTCCCATGCTTTCCGGATATCTTTACTCTTGTTCCATAATGCCGGAGGCCCTAACACAACAACGTCCGCGCCTGCATCATATAGTAACTGGTATACGTCCCAGTTCATAGACCCGTCTGCTTCAATCAGGAACTTCAGTCCCATCTCCTCACGCCACTTAACAAGGGTGCGGATCTTATCATACATTTGTACAATCACCTTCTGGCCCGCATATCCGGCATCCACGATCATAATTGTCACCTTACTAAGAAGCGGCAGATAATAACGGATGGCTTCCAGCGGAGCCGCCGGATTCAAAGCGATTCCGGCTTTGCACCCCAGGGACCTGATCTTGTTGATTGTCACAAATGCGTCGCTTTCGATACAGTCTGTGTGAGGTGTAATGTAGGCTGCCCCTGCCTCTGCACAAGCCTCAATATAATCCTGCGGGTGCTTTACCATAAGGTGTGCATCCATCGGCGTCTTCACATGCGGTTTCAAATATGCCATAAAGTCCGGTCCGATTCCAAATGTCTTAACATAATTCCCGTCTTTGATATCCATATGTAAAAAGTCAGCCCTTGAATCGATGAACTTTACCTGCTCCTCCATACGGAACAGGTCACAGCACCCCATCGATGGCGCAACTAAAAGTCTATCTCTCATCGTGTCCTCCATTAGTCAAAATCATATGTCATGATTACCTTGATTGCTTCTTTAGATACCATTGCATCGAATCCTTTTTCCCATTCGGAAAGTCCGATGCGGTGTGTGATCATCGGCTGAACCTTGATCTCACCTTTCTGAAGCAGGCGGATTGCATTTCTCCATGATGTGGAGTCATAAGCCATATGTCCGATGATGCTCTTGTTCCATGATGTAATATCGTTGATGGAAAATTCCAGAGGCTTGAATCCCATTCCGACGCGGACGATCTCTGCATTAGGCCTTGTCATTTCAAGTGCCTGTTTCAATGCAATGTTTGCTCCTGAGCACTCGATTACCAGTCCGAGATTGTCTCTTCCGCAGATCTCCTGGCATCTTGCAACAACATCTTCCGTTGACCCGTTCACACAATGGGTTGCCCCTAGTTCTTCTGCTACTTTAAAGCGTACTTTTGTATCATCCTGAAGACCAACCATTACGATGTTAACCGCCCCCATGATACGTGCCATCTGTACGGAGAATAAACCAAGCGGGCCTGTTCCAAATACGACTACATCCTGTCCCGGAAGCAGATGGGCCTGCTGCGCGATTGCTTTATAGGCATTACAGATTGGATCAAGGACAGCAGCTTCTTCGTATTTAATCCCCTCCGGGATTTCCCAGATTGCATGTTTATGGATTCTCAGGATCTCTCCCGGTATCTTGCAGTACTTCGTGAATCCGCCGCCCCAGCGGTTATTGTCCAGACCAAGGTTTACCTTTTCTTCACAGCAGAGGAAATCTCCCTGTTCACATGCCGGGCAGACGCCGCATACATGCCCGCTGTTGTCTGATACGATTCTTTGTCCGACCTTCCAGTCAGTAACCTTTTCACCAACCTTGACAATCTCTCCTGCAAATTCATGACCACGTACTGAGTTGAACTCATCTGACCCGTTGTCAACTTTATAGTGCTTCATGTCTGCCCCGCAGATTGCAGCGGCCTTCACTTCGATAATAATATCTTCCGGTCCGCATTCCGGCTCTGGAACATCAATCATTCTGTAACCGCCAAATTCTTTTCCATATCTTGCTAATGCTTTCATTCTAATGCCTCCATACTTTCATAGGTTTTTGGTTTATAGGTTTTACATTTCGGCCGAAATGTTAAGTGATTTGTTCACTTGTTTTATGAGTACATATTACATCAATATTTTTTGTAAGTCAAACATTTTATGTTGTTTTTACAGATTTTTATTACTGTTTCACAAATATAAAGTCTTCTTTTTGTCTATATTCACCATTAATATTTCTGTTTTACAGATTTTATCTTGTTTTTACACTTTTATTGCTTTGTTTTCCAAGAAATCAAAAGACGCAGGATAAATTGCATCCTGCGTCTTCTGATTTCTTCTTTATTATATTTTTCGAACATTTAAAATCTGCCGCTTATATCTCTGTAACATAACAGCGGGCGTATTTCCCCTATTTGGTTAAATAAGCGGGTACTTAGCTGTAAGTTCGGCCACCATTGATTTTGCTTTTTCAACATTCGCTTCGTCAGCGATTACCATTGCAACGATCTCGGCAATCTTATCCATGTCTTCTTCTTTCATTCCGCGGGTTGTTACAGCGGGTGTACCAAGTCTGACGCCACTTGTTACAAAAGGAGATCTTGGATCATTCGGGATCGTGTTCTTGTTACAGGTTACATGCGCCTCGTCCAGACGTTTTTCCAGTTCTTTTCCACTGACATTGTTCTCTGTCAAATCCACGAGCATCAGATGGTTATCTGTTCCGCCTGAAACAATCTTGATTCCGCGGCTCTGAAGTCCTTTACACAATGCCTGGGCATTTTTCACGATCTGCTCCTGATATGTCTTGAATTCCGGCTGGAGTGCTTCTTTGAAACAGATCGCTTTTGCCGCGATCACGTGCATCAGAGGGCCTCCCTGCGTTCCCGGGAATACTGCCTTATTGAAGTTAAACTTCTCGTTCATCTCGTTGCTGGAGAGGATCATTCCGCCCCGCGGTCCTCTTAAAGTCTTGTGTGTAGTCGTTGTCGTAACATGGGCATAAGGGATTGGACTCGGATGTACGCCTGCTGCCACCAGCCCGGCGATATGTGCCATATCTACCATCAGATATGCGCCGACCTCATCCGCGATCTCACGGAATCTCTTGAAATCAATGGTTCTTGCATAGGCGCTCGCTCCTGCGATGATCAGCTTTGGCTTGTGTTCCTTTGCGACTTCGAGCACTTTGTCATAATCTATCACGCCTTCATCATTTACGCCATAAGCTGCAAAATCAAAGTATTTTCCTGAGATGTTGACCGGTGAACCGTGGGTCAGGTGTCCGCCGTGATCCAGATTCATGCCAAGGATCTTGTCTCCCGGCTCCACCATTGCAAACATCGCTGCAAGATTCGCCTGGGCCCCGGAGTGCGGCTGTACGTTTGCATACTCACAATCGAAAAGCTTTTCCGCCCTCTCTCTTGCAAGGTTCTCAACCACGTCAACGCACTGGCATCCGCCGTAGTATCTTCTTCCCGGATAACCCTCTGCATATTTATTCGTCATCGGGCTTCCCATAGCTGCCATGACAGCTTTGCTGACCCAGTTCTCAGAAGCAATCAGCTCGATGTGTGAATTCTGTCTTTCCATCTCTGCCTGTATTGCATTTGCAACTTCAACATCTTCATTCTTGATTTCCTCGAAATCGTACATAGTCCTTTCCCTCCATGAATCAATTAGCATTTTCCCGGCAGTATAAGCCGCCGGATAAGTCATTGGGGACATTATAGCACAGAGACCGGCAGAAATCCATATGTAATTAAAGGAGGCGGGATTTTCATATTGATATTTTTCGATTTAAGAAATATAATAAGGAAAAGAAATAAGCCTGAACGACTGCAAAAATACATTTCTGAACGGAGGTTTCATATTATGACACAAAAAAAATTATATGTCCTTACAGGTTTTTTGGGGGCCGGAAAAACTTCACTTCTGCTGCACTTACTAAATAATATCTCTAATGAAAAAATCGGCATTATTCAAAATGAGTTTGGGAAGCTGGGAATCGATGGTGAGATTATTCATCGCAATGGAATTGAAATGACCGAAATAAACAGAGGTTCCATTTTTTGCTCCTGTCTTAAGCTCTCTTTTGTACAGGCTCTGGCGGAAATGGGGAAGCTTGATTTAGATACTGTGTTTGTTGAAAGTTCGGGACTTGCCGATCCTTCAAATATCGAAGAAATTCTTGAAGCCACACGTTTGCTTGCAGGTGATGTCTATCGCTTTCAAGGAGTTGTATGTCTTATCGACAGTGTTAATTTTCTTGGCCAGATGGATGATATTGAAACAGTTGACCGGCAGCTGGCTCACTGTAATATGGCAGTAATTAACAAGGTTGACTTAGTTGACGCAACACAGCTGGAAAAAGTAATAACTGCTGTTCGTAAAGTGAACTCTATTTGCAGGATAACCACCTGTAAGAATGGAATGATCGACTTGTCACTATTAGAAGAAGATTTAACTTCTCTCCAGTGGGCTTCGTGTGAAGATTCTTTAAATTCAGAAGAAAACAAACCAAAAACCATTTCTTTAGAATGTAATGAAACGATTAATCAAGAGGTTTTTACAACATTTTTGCAACGCGTTTTGCCCGACTGTTATCGGATCAAGGGCTTTTTTAAACTAGACAGCGGCTGGAATCAGGTTGACGTCGTCGAAAAACTCATTGACTATAAGACTTGTTCTCCGCATGAGTTCTCACAGATTGTCTTCCTGTCTAAAATAGGTCCAAAAGTAATTAGAAGTATCGATAATGCCTGGAAAGAGATTGTCTCTCTCCCAATGAAGCTAAAGAATTGAGGTCGTAATTATGGAAATTAAAGTAATCGGAACAGGATGCGAAAAATGCAACAGACTATATCAAAATGTTCAGCAGGCAGTTAATGAACTTGGAATAACAGCTAATATCGAAAAAGTAGAAGAGTTAATGGACATCGTCAGGTTAGGTGTGATGTTAACTCCGGCATTGATGGTAGACGGGAAGATTGTTATCACCGGACGGGTTCCTGATGTCAAAAGCCTTTTAAGCATACTTAGCGGAAACACTGACAAATGAGAACTTTTATATTGCTATCTTGAAAGGGGGGTTCGCATTGACAGAAAACGAAAAAAGGGCAAGGGTATTTAAGGCCTTCTGTGACGCAAACCGGCTTACTATTTTAGGACTGCTTCAAAATGGCGAGAAGTGTGCCTGCAAATTGTTGGAGGAATTGAATATAGGCCAGTCCACTCTATCACACCACATGAAGATATTATGCGATTCCGGAATTGTAACAGGCCGCAGAGAGGGAAAGTGGACACATTACTCGATAAGCCCGGACGGGGTCGAATACGCAAAAACACTGTTAAACCAAATTAAGATATAAAGCTTTTCGTACGGAGGTATTTGAATGAAGAGATGGAGTATGAGTATACTGAAGATTCTTGTAGTAATTTTTTTAGTTGGTACGGCTATTATGCTGGGAATTAATTTTTATGTTGTGAGGTCTGCAAAGGACAGGCTGGTTACGAAGGGACATACGGATTCCACGATTCATGCCGACTGTATTTTAGTTCTAGGAGCGGGTATCCGTGCTGACGGTTCGCCCACGCCTATGCTCAAAGACCGTCTTGATACCGCAATTGAAGTCTATAAATCAGGAGCGGCCCCCAAGCTTTTAATGAGCGGGGACCACAGCCGCGAAGACTACGATGAAGTACAGACCATGAAGGACTACGCCATTGACAAAGGAGTTCCCTCGGAAGACATCTTCATGGACCACGCCGGCTTCTCGACTTACGAGAGCCTTTACCGCGCCCGTGACATCTTTCAGGCCCAAAACATCGTAATCGTCACCCAGAAGTACCACCTTTACAGGGCGCTCTACACAGCCGAAGCACTCAGCCTCCAGGCCCTGGGAGTCCCCGCCGACACAAAAACCTACGGCGGCCAGACCTACCGTGACCTCCGCGAAATCCTCGCCCGCAACAAAGACTTCCTAACCTCCATCTACAAACCCAAACCAACCTACCTGGGCGACACTATCCCCGTAAACGGAAACGGCAACATAACAAATGATTAAAAACAGACGGATTATACGGTAAATGCGTTCGGTGCCCTATAATCCGCCTGTTTTTCTCTTACGGCTGCTTAGCGAAGCGCCCTGTATCCGCAGCAGCATGTACCGTCCAACGGCCGCCGCGGTGTTCAGTACGCGAAGCGCCCCCATCTACCCGAAATCAAACAGCGATAATTGATTGCTCTGCGGCAGGTCCCCGAATAATCCGAGGTCAGCCATGAGGTCGATGACTGTTTTACTTACTTTTGTCCTCTGCCGGAAGTCATCCAGTGACAGGTATGGTCCGTCCTTTGCTGCGTCTTCCACGGCCTCGGCCGCTTTATCTCCCATCCCTTCTATACTGGACAGCGGCGGCATCAGCTTGCCATCCACAATCTGGAACTTCGTTGCCTTCGCCTTGTAAATATCCAGAGGAGTAAATTCATACCCTCTTGCATACATTTCCTGCACGATCTTCATATCCTTGAGAACATCCTGTTCCTTATTGGTTAGGGAATCGATCCTCTTTTTATAATCCTTCATGTAATAATTCAGCTTTTCTTTCCCCTGACACATGATTTCATAAGAAAACGCATTTGCGCGGATGCCGAAATACGCCCCGTAATATGCAAGCGGGTAGTTGATCTTACAGTAGGCAATCCGGTATGCCATCATGACATATGCGGCAGCATGTGCCTTCGGGAACATGTAGCTGATCTTCTTACAGGACCATGCATACCAGTCATGGACGTTTTTCTCCGCCATTGCCTCTTCCCATTCCGGCTTCAGGCCCTTTCCTTTACGCACACTTTCCATAATTGTAAAGGAAAGCGCACTGTCCACGCCCTGGTTGATCAAATAGATCATAATATCATCACGGGTACAGATACAGGTTGAAATCGTCGCCTTTCCGGACTTTACAAGTTCCTGTGCATTGCCGAGCCATACATTCGTCCCGTGGGACAGACCGGAAATCCGGATCAGGTCGGAAAGGGACTGTGGTTTTGCATCCTGAACCATCTGGATTACGAAGTCCGTACCGAACTCCGGTATTCCAAGACAGCCAAGCTTACAGTCATCAATATCCTCCGGCTTTATCCCGAGCGCACTCGTATCGTGGAACAGAGAAAGCACCTTCTTATCATCCAGTGGAATATTCGTTGCAACAAATGGGTGTTCCTCATTGTATTCATTATCCATTGCATCGGATGTAATATACTCCTCCAGCGTCTTAATCATGGTCGGATCATCATGGCCGAGAATATCGAGCTTCAGCAGGTTATGGTCAATAGAATGGTAGTCAAAGTGTGTCGTAATAATGTCCGTTGTCATATCATTGGCCGGGTGCTGGACCGGTGTAAACTCATTGATGTCATGACCATGAGGCAGTACGACGATACCGCCGGGATGCTGTCCCGTACTTCGCCGGATTCCAGTGCACCCGACTGAAATCCTCTCAATCTCGCACCGGCGTTTCCTCATCTCGCGCTCTTCGTAGTAGTTCTTGACATAACCATAGGCTGTCTTATCGGCCAGTGTTCCGATCGTTCCTGCCTTGAAGGTATGCCCCTCCCCAAAGATAACCTCTGTATACTTATGAGCCTTCGACTGATAGTCTCCCGAGAAATTCAGGTCAATATCAGGCTCCTTATCTCCCTTGAATCCAAGGAATGTTTCGAAAGGAATATCAAAACCATCCTTATGCAGCTTTTCCCCGCAGTTCGGACAGTTTTTATCCGGCATGTCGAAGCCGCAGCCTCCCGCATAGGCCCTTACTTCTTCTGATTCAAAATCGCTGTAATGGCAGTTAGAACAGTAATAGTGCGGACTCAGCGGATTTACTTCCGTGATTCCTGACATTGTTGCTACGAATGAAGACCCTACTGATCCACGGGAACCTACCAGATATCCGTCGGCATTAGACTTCCATACCAATTTCTGCGCAATGATATACATAACGGAATATCCATTGGATATGATGGAGTTCAGCTCTTTCTCCAAACGGGACGATACCTGTACCGGCAGGTCCTCCCCGTAAATCTCATGTGCCTTGTTATAGCAGATATCCCTCAGGTCCTGTTCTGAGTTCGGAATGACAGGAGGGCATTTGCTCGGATTGACCGGAGATATCTTTTCAATCATATCGCAGATCTTATTCGGGTTGTCGATGACGATTTCTCTTGCCTTGGCCGACCCCAGATATTCAAACTCACTCAGCATTTCTTCCGTCGTTCTCAGGTAGAGCGGTGCCTGGTTATCTGCATCGCTGAAGCCTTTGCCCGCCATGATGATACGGCGGTACACTTCATCCGCCGGGTCCAGGAAATGTACGTCACAGGTTCCTACTACCGGCTTTTTAAATTTCTCACCCAGTTCTACGATCTCCCTGTTGATCTCCTGTAGGTCCACGATAGTTTCAATGTCCGGATATTTCTCGCTCTCCACCATGAACTGGTTGTTTCCAAGGGGCTGGATTTCATAGTAATCATAGAAATCAGCCAGCCTTGCAATCGACTCGGAAGACTTTTTATTCAAAATCGCCTGATACAGCTCTCCCGCCTCACAGGCACTCCCGATAATCAGGCCTTCTCTGTGCTGGTTTAAGACACTCTTCGGAATTCTGGGGCGTCTCGCATAATAAACAAGATGCGAATCTGATATCAGTTTATATAGATTATAACGTCCGATATCATTTTCAATCAGTATGATGATATGATAGGTCGGCATCTTGCGGATCGCATTTGGATTCATGTCTCCGAACTGGTTCATTTCCTTTAAGGTGGTGATATTCTGTTCCTTAAGCATCTCCACGAATTTCACGAAAATCTCCGCCGTTGCCGCTGCATCATCCACGGCCCTGTGGTGGTTCTCCAGTGATATTCCCAGAGCCTTCGCTACCACATTCAGTTTATACTTGGACAGTGTCGGCAAAAGCACACGCGCCAGAGCCACTGTATCCACATATGTAAAATCAAACTCGATATCCTGATACCGGCAGTTTTGTTCGATAAAACCGACATCAAATCCGGCATTGTGGGCAACGAGCACGCCGCCTTTTGCAAACGCGAGAAATTCCGGCAGGATTGTTTCAATATCCGGGCTGCCAATGACCATCTCATCTGTAATACTTGTCAGCTGTGTGATTTCAAAAGGGATCGGTCTCTTTGGATTGACAAATGTGCTGAAACGGTCCACGATCTCACCGCCGGTCACTTTCACTGCACCGATCTCGATAATCTTGTCTTTGATGGCGCTAAACCCGGTCGTCTCAATATCAAACACGATATACGTGTCATCCAGTCTTTCGTCTCCCGCTCCCACGGCAATCTCCGTCAGGTCATCCACAACATACCCTTCCACGCCGTAGATCACTTTAAATGGATCATCTTTGGGCAGTGTCTCGATAAAATGATTCGCATCTGGGAAAGACTGTACAATTCCGTGGTCGGTAATCGCAATGGCCGGGTGCCCCCAGTCATGCGCCCTTTTTACAATATCCTTAACCTCAGAAACGCCGTCCATGTCGCTCATCTTTGTATGGCAGTGCAGTTCCACTCTTTTCTGCGGGCTTAAGTCCTGTCTGGAAACAGTAAAGTCACCGCTCTTCTTGATCCCTGTCACAGAACCGATTGTCAGCTCCCCGTCAAACTTATCGATCGTGGTGACTCCCTTGATCTTGACAAAAACCCCCTTCTTCAGATCTCCGAGCAGATCCGGCAGCTGGTCATTCCTCGTAAACATCTTGACCATAATCGTATCGGTAAAATCTGTGACTGCAAACATGAGAATCGTCTTTTCATTTCTGATCTCACGGGTATCAAAGTTGATAATCTTGCCGTGGATCGTGATCTCACCCATCTCTGTCACTACCTGATCCAGGGTAATCGGCTCGTCATCAAAATTCTTACCGTAAATCAGGCTCGGGTCATCCCCCTGCTTCAGCGGCCTGTAGAAGTCTTTCTTCTTGAAATCCTTCTTGAAATCCCCCTTCTTCTCATTGGAGCTGTCCTGCTTCTTCTCCTGCTTCTCTTTGGATTTCCCGTCATCTGCAGGCTCCTCGCCTTTTTGCTTCGCACGCCGTTCAAAGATAGCATTGATCTCCTGCTGGATCCGCTGTTCGTCATACTTACGGGTGTCATCTCCCTTTTCTGCCTTGCAGTATGTAACCCGGATATCTGCTTTTATATGGAACCGGTTGTCATAAATATCGTGGAGCAGGTCAACGATATAGTCCTTCCTGCCTTCTGAGACGATCGTATCCAGCATTTCCAGATACATGATCTCCCGGCCTTCAAAACTCATCTTTGCCTGCTCAAACATATTCGAAGCGAGTACACTCTGCTGCTTTAATTCCTGTACAATACTGTCCCTGTACTCTATCATCAGCGTTTTCACCGTATACTGTTCTGACAAGGAATACTTCTCTGCAATTCCAATTTTGATTTTAGTATCTCCAAAGAGCTGTTCCTTGATCTTCTGCTCCATCTGCCAGATGTGTTTCTTCTGGATCAGATGGCGGCTGAAAATGTGGACGCGAAGAAAATCACGCTTCGAATTCGTCGTAATCTTCTCTACCTCCACATCTTCAAACAGCAGCTGGATGTCCTCTTCCACCTTCAGTGTAGGGAACACTACAAAGAAACTCTTTGCATTTCCTATCTTTTCCAATTTAACAACTCCTGTCGTAATGTTTCCAAAAGTTCTTCTTCCTTCACTTTTTTGACGATCTCACCCTTTTTAATCAGGAGACCTTCTCCCTGACCGCCGGCAATCCCAATATCTGCTTCCTTTGCTTCTCCGGGCCCGTTCACGACACAGCCCATAACCGCAACTTTGATATCCAGCGGGATATCTGCAACCATCGTTTCTACCTGATTGGCAAGCCCGATCAGATCAATCTTTGTTCTGCCGCAGGTCGGACAGGATACGACTTCAATGCCGCCCTTTCTCAGCCCCAGAGTCTTCAGAATCAGCTTCGCTGTCTTGACCTCCTCCAGAGGATCCCCGGTAAGGGATACACGGATCGTATTGCCGATGCCTTCATACAGTATAATTCCCAGTCCTGCCGAAGACTTTACATTTCCCGAATATACGGTTCCCGCCTCTGTAATACCGACATGCAGAGGATACGGACATTCTTTTGCAATCAGTTCATGTGCCTTGACACACATCATGACATCGGAAGACTTGATGCTCACAACCAGATTGTCATACCCCATATCCTCAATCATTCTGACCTTATCCAGGGCACTTTCTACAATCCCTTCTGCCGTAACACCGCCATACTTTTCAAGCAGCGGTTTTTCCAGAGAACCGCTGTTAACGCCGACACGGATCGGGATATTACGTTCTTTTGCCTTATCAACCACTGCCCGTAAGCGCTCTTCACTCCCGATATTCCCCGGATTAATACGGATCTTGTCCGCACCGTTTTCAATGGCTGCAATAGCCAGCCTGTAATCAAAATGTATATCTGCGACCAGAGGGATGTGGATCTGCTTTTTGATCTCCTTTAACGCCTCTGCGGCCTCCATCGTAGGAACTGCACAACGGATAATCTCACATCCGGCTGCCTCCAGTTTTAAGATCTGTGCCACTGTTGAAGCCGCGTCCTCTGTCTTCGTATTCGTCATGGACTGAATCGCGACTGGATGTATGCCTCCGATTATGACATCACCAATTCTGACTTCTTTTGTCTTCTTTCTTAATTCCTCCATACGCCTGCTCCTTTTCTCATGGAAACTAATAACATAATAAACAGGGAATACATTCCCTGTTTATCTGCTATTCCTTATCAAATACCATCGGATTCCCATATTCCCTGTCCGTCAGGGTCAGTTCCTTATTCTCAATATTATAATCATAGGTGGCCTCCAGTGTATTCACTGCTGAACTCAGGCCCTCTGCCGTCACAGCGCCGTCTGAAGCATCTGCTGCTTTCTGTATGGCTTCATCTGTTACACGTAAGGTGAAGGTCTTGGTTTCTTTATCAATGCTGTACTCCATATTGACTGCCACGCCCGCTCCTTCGAATTCACCCGGCCACGCGGCAACGGCTGTTCCGCCGCTCTTCACAGTCAGCACAAGACTGCTGTCCTGATGGCTCCATTTACCTTCGAGTGGATTCGCTGTAAACAGCTTCACTACAAAAAAAGCTGCAATAATGATAATCAGCACTGTAGAAACCGCCATTATAGCCCTCCAGATTTGATTTCTCTTCTCTTCGTTATTCTTTGCAATCATGCATTATCTTCCCTTCTATTTCCTCTATTTCATTATACGAATTTTCAGGAGCCATGTCAACGGGTATCACTTACACAGCAATGTGTGTTACCGTCCCTGAAAAACCTGTAAACAATATTCAATATGTGGCGATCTGACACATAAATGTTTATTTTGTTGATTTTCAACACAAAACGTCAATTAATTATAACTAACTGGTAAAATATTCCAAAATCAGGGAGGTGCCATATGAGGTTCGCAGCCATGTTAAAAAAATTAAGAGAAGAAAAAGCTATCACACAGGAAGCTCTGGCCAAAGAGCTTGGTGTAACACGTTCCACGATAGCAGGATATGAAACCAAGGGGAAGCAGCCCGATTATGAGCGCTTATTGCAGATCGCCGGTTTCTTCCACGTTTCTGTGGATTACCTGCTGACCGGTTCGGAATTCAGCGGGGATCCCTTGCAGTATATACCTACGGAATCAGAAAAAAGGCTTTTAACAAGTTACTCCCGGCTCTCTCCGGATCTCAGGAAATTCTGTTGTGATTCTCTGGAACATCTGGTGTCCATTTTTGTAAATGATGAAGCATAAAAAGGCACTGTACATCGGGTGTGATGTACAATGCCTTTCGCAATACCAGTCAAAATACCATCTAGCCCAGAATTCCACCGATTACCGTATAGGACAGTATCGTCATGATAAATGCCGCTATCAGCACGCCAAGTACAATAGCCGGGAAAGCTTTCCGGAAACGGATTCCCAGAAGTGCCGCTATCAGCGAACCTGTCCATGCCCCGGTGCCCGGGAGCGGGATTCCCACGAAGAGCACGAGTCCCCAGAATTCATACTTCTCAATTCTGCCACTTTTGCTCATAGCTTTTGCTTCCAGTTTTTCTACCATAGGCCGCAGCTTCTTCGTGCCTTTCATCCAGTCAAAAATCTTCGTAATTAACAGCAGTATGAATGGAATCGGAATCAGGTTTCCTATGATACATATCGGTATTGCCTGCCATTTTGCAACATCCAATATAGCCGGTCCGGCTGCCAGCAAGCCTCCGCGAAGTTCCAGAATCGGAACCATAGAAATGAGGAATACAATAAATTCTTTGCTTACTTTCCCCCCCAGATTCACTACAAACCAATCAATTAAAGCTTCTTTCATATATTATACTCTCCTATTTATATCTTTTCAAAAAGCTGAAAAGCTCTTCCATTTCTTCTCTTGTGCCTATCGTGATACGCAGGTATTGTTCTATCCTCCTGCTGCCCCAGTATCTGACATAGATATTTTCTTTCTTCAGGGCTTCAAACAGCTCTTTCGCATCATATTCGGGATGGGTCGCAAAGATAAAGTTCGCTTTTGCATCCGGGAATACAAATCCCAGTTCTTTGAGTTCTTTCTTGGCCCACTCCCTTGTCTCAATAATTCTGCCCACTGTCTCTTCAAAATATGCCTTATCCTTCACGGCTTCCACACCATAGACAAGCGACGGCTGGTTCATGGTGTAAGAATTGAATGAATATTTCACATCATTCAGGTATTTGATCAATTCCGGCGCACCAATCGCATAGCCGATGCGCATCCCGGCCATAGACCTTGCCTTGGAAAATGTCTGTACGACCAGAAGGTTCCTGTATTTGTCCAGAAGCTCCAGTGCAGACCTGCCCGCAAAATCAATATATGCCTCATCTACAATGACAATGACATCCTGATTGCGGCTGACGATATCCTCCACAAAATCTAGTTCCTCATAAATCGCTGTAGGTGCATTCGGGTTCGGGAAAATGATCCCCCCGTTCTCCCTGTAATAATCCTCTCTCCTGATGCGAAATCCCTCATCTACTTCAGGGCATACATAAGGAATCCTGTATAATTCCGCCCAGACCTTGTAGAAAGAGTATGTAATATCCGGAAACAGGACCGGTTTATCTGAGTTAAAGAAGGTCAGGAAGCACATAGACAGTACGTCGTCAGAACCTACTCCGACAAACACCTGGTCTTCTCCTACTCCATAGTACTCAGAGAGTGCATTCACGAGAGAAGAGGCAGTCGGGTCGGGATACAGCCTAAAGCGGTCCACATCCATATTCCTTACTGCTTCAACGACTCCGGGCGCCGGTGGATACGGGTTTTCATTGGTATTTAATTTGATGACTCTGTTCTGCGGCTGTTCTCCGGGAACATATGGCTCGACTTTGCGGATATTTTCTAAAATCTTTGGGTTTAATTCCATTTTCCGACTCCTATTTATACTCCGCTGCCAGTTCTGCAAACTTCGGCAGAGAGTTTACAATCGTTTCGTAAGATACACAGTATGCAAGCCGCACATATCCAGGGCACGCAAAGGAGCTTCCCGGTACAATCAGAATATTGTATTTTTTCGCTGCCGCACAGAATTCCTTTTCGTCAGCTACCGGTGATTTTACGAATAAGTAAAAAGCGCCTTCCGGTTTGATGCATTCAAATCCAAGGTCTTTCAGGCCATTGTAAAGTGTCTCACGGTTTCTGTTATAATAAGAAATATCAGTCTTCTCTCCCAGACACTTCTTTACGACCTTCTGCTGAAGGGTCGGGGCATTTACAAAACCAAGAATCCTGGTTGCTACATTTGCTGCGCTGATAAGCTTCTCACTGTCAGCGGCCTCATCCGGGATAACAAGGTATCCGATCCGTTCTCCCGGGAGGGAAAGTGACTTGCTGTAAGAATAGCCAACTATCGTATTCGCATAATATTTCGTCAGATACGGAACCTCCACGCCGTCATAAGCCAGTTCTCTGTAAGGCTCATCAGAGATCAGATAGATTTCTGTGCCAAACTCCTTCTGCTTTGCTTCCATAATGGCTGCCATCCTTTTGATTGTTTCCTCAGAATAGACAACACCTGTCGGATTGTTCGGTGTATTCACAATAACTGCCTTTGTTTTCGCTGTGATCTTTTCTTCGAACTCCTCCAGCTTTGGCTGGAATGTCCCGGTATTTGGGGAAATCTCCACAAGCACTCCGTCATAATTGTTTGTGTAGCTTCTGTATTCGCCGAAATATGGTGCAAAAGCGATCACTTCGTCCCCGGGATTCAGCAGTGATTTCAGAATCACATTCAGCCCGCCTGCCGCACCGACTGTCATCGTAATATTTTTGGAACCAAAATTCGTTCCAAATTTTTCGTTTACCGAATCTGCAACAGCCTGCCTCACATCCTCATACCCTGCATTGCTGTTTGTATATCCGTGTAGTACAACCGGGTTCTCTTCATCCAGAAGTTCTCTGATTGCAGTCTTCACAGCCTCAGGTGCCGGTACGTTCGGATTGCCGAGACTAAAATCGTATACATTCTCTGCACCATAAATCCCTGCCAGGCGGTTGCCTTCTTCGAACATTGCACGGATTGCTGAACTGTTTGCGACCATATTTTCCATTTTTTTTGAAATCATTGCTTTCTCTCCGTTTCTTAATTTATTTTGCTTTTACTGTTTCCTTGTTACAATGCCTTTTTCCACCATAAACGCCGGTTTATAAGACAGCTTTGCCTTTCTCAGGCCTTCTGACCCGGCATCGTCTTCCCGGTTCACATACTTGTAGTCCATACACTCATGCAGCACAAACTGCTGGTTAATCATCGTATAAGCGCCGTCGATCTCAGGAAATGCCTTCTCAATGTGTACGACAAAGGTATCGTCACAGATCGGTTCACCGATTGCAAATGCGGCAATTTTTCCGTCTATCCTGATAATGCCCCCCGTCTGCCCTAATTCCTTATATAATCTGATGGAATTAAGCGTCACGCACATCTCTGCATTTTTATCGGGATCATCATTACATCCGTTCTGATTTCTCCATTTCAATGCCATCTGGAAACATTCTTCCTGATTTTCATCTGTCAGCTTTTCATAGCTCCAGTTTGGGTAGATTGACTTAAACTTATTGATATGGTTCCTCTTACTATGCAGCTTCTTGCCTGCCAGCGTCGCCAGCTTCTCAGATTCGTAGACATAGTCAGCCACATCCCGCACGTATTCGACCTGATATTCACCGGGATACCAGGATTCCAGCTGTGCGAAGTTCTCTTCGGTCACATTATATAGTTTTAACGGATATCCCTTCTCCTGGCTATATTTATCAAGGAATTCTAGCGCATTCTTAACACACTCAGGCTCCCCTGCCGGATAAGCAAAAGCGAGTCCAGCCTCGTCATCCTGAAAAATCAATGCATCCTCTACAACTGCGTACTTCACATGGTAATGCCGGGACCAGAGATATACATTATCAAATGTTCTCTCGCAGCTCCTGCTTGGCGCTTTTGCAAAATAAGAATCTATGATCTCCTTATCTTCCAGCTCCGGCCTCTTAAATATTATATCTTCCATTCCTGTCCTTCTCTTTCTGAATGTTAGTTTTTCTGAATCAGATACGTCTCTGCATATCGATTATTATCTTATCTTTTTTCAAGATAAAAATTACATACTTTGATAGTATAACACATTTTCTCTTTATCTGACAATATCCCTGCCGGTCTGAAGTAATTATTCTCCCGTAAAAAGTGCTATTTTACGCTGACGCTCCCGGCATCATCTGATACAGACCCGCATAGATCCCTTTCTTTTCAATCAGTTCTTCATGTGTTCCTTCTTCCGCAATCCCGGTTTCCGTCATCACGAGGATCCGCTGTGCATTGCGGATTGTTGAAAGCCTGTGGGCAATTACGAACGTAGTCCTGTTTTCCGCCAGATTTTCCATTGACTGCTGGACCACCTTCTCACTCTCGTTATCCAGTGCAGAAGTTGCCTCGTCAAAAATCAATACTTCCGGGTTCTTCAGGAATACGCGCGCGATCGACAGCCGCTGTTTCTGTCCGCCCGAAAGCTTCACGCCACGCTGTCCGATATCTGTATCATACCCCTCCGGGAAACTTATGATAAATTCATGTGCATTGGCATTCTTAGCGGCCCGGACTACCTCTTCATCTGTCGCATCCGGCCTGCCATAGCGGATATTATCCATAATACTTCCCGCAAACAGATACACATCCTGCTGTACAATTCCGATATGATTCCTCAGTTCCTCCAGTTTGATATGCCTGATATCCGTCCCATCCAGATAGATTCCACCTTCCTTCACCTCATAGAACCTTGGTATCAGGCTGCAGAGCGTCGTCTTTCCAACACCAGAGGGGCCGACCAGCGCAATATAGTCCCCTGCTGCCACTTTCAGGTTCAGGTTATCGAGAACCCTATCCGCTTCATTTTCATAATAAAATGAAACTCCTTTGAACTCGATCTCCCCTTTCACCTCATCGAGTGACACTGCGTCCGGCTCGTCTGCGATATCCGGTGCAATAGAAAGTACTTCCAGAAATCTTTCAAATCCTGAATACCCGTTCTGGAACTGCTCTGTAAATGTTACCAGTTTCTTCACAGGTTCAGTGAAGTTATTGATATAGAGAAGAAACGTGATCAAATCGGTCACGGCGATGCTCTCCGTGAGCATCATCCCGACTCCCGAGAGCAGTACGATTACCGTAATCAGGGTGCTCATTGCACCAAGGCCGGAGTTATAGATCCCCATATATTTATAACTCGTCTTTTTTGCCGCTACAAAGTTATCATTCCCTACTTTGAACTTTTTCATCTCTACATTTTCATTCGCGAAAGATTTTACAACCCGGATTCCGGAAAGGCTGTCTTCGATCTGGCTGTTAATATCTGCAATTTTCTCACGATTACGTTTGAACGCCTTCTTCATCTTACCGTTATAATAGAAAGCATATACGGCCATAACCGGGATAAATGCGAATGCGATCAGGGCCAGTTTTACGTTTACGGTCAGTAAAATGATAAATGAACCGACAATTTTAATGATAGAAATAACGAGATCTTCCGGTCCGTGATGCAGAAGTTCGCTAATATCAAACAGATCACTTGTAATTCTGGACAGCAGGTGCCCCACCTTCTGATTGTCGTAGAAAGCAAATGTCAGCTTTTGATAATGTCCGAAAATATCGCTCCGCATATTGGCTTCCATCTTCGCACCCATAATATGTCCGAAATAGGCGATATAGAAGTTACAGAAGACTTCCAGCAGGACGAGGCCGATCATCACTGCGCCGAGTACAAAAATCGCATGTTTTGCCTCATCCGCATCAAAATATATAACTTCATTCGTAATATACCTGACAAGCAGGGGTATCACAAGCGTCACAGCCGCCCCCAGGACAGCGAAAAACATGTCACTGTAAAATAACCCCATATAGGGCTTATAATAAGCAAATAATTTTTTTAGTTTCTCTTTCATCTTCATTCCCTCTCTGACTGTTCACAATTTATGAATACCATATTACTCCAGTTGAAGGACGTTTGTAAACCTCTCTTTCTTTTTATTGACTTTTTTAACTTGTCACGTTATCCTTTCTTTAAAGAAGACGAAAAAAGGCAATACTTTATCGAATAATGAGGTATGTATTATGGCACTGGCACAGCAGCGGGCTTATACTATTGATGATATCTACTCCCTGCCAGACGGGCAGCGGGCAGAGTTAATTGATGGCAAACTATATATGATGTCACCGCCCAACAGACAGCATCAGAAACTTGTTTCTGAATTAAATTATCAAATTCGCGACTATATCAAACGCAGGGAAGGCTGCTGTGAGGTATATCCCGTCCCATTTGCAGTCTTTCTCAATAAAGACGATAAAAATTACGTGGAGCCTGACATCTCCGTTATATGTGACAAAAGCAAGCTCACAGACAGTGGATGCAGCGGCGCTCCGGACTGGGTGATTGAAATAACCTCCCCTTCCAATCCGCAGATGGATTATGGTGTAAAGCTGTTTAAGTACCGCACTGCCGGGGTACGTGAATACTGGATTGTAGATCCTCAGAAGCATACGGTAATGGTATATGATTTCGAGAAAGAGAAAGAATCCAACCTATATACTTTTGATGAAGATATCAGCGTCTGCATTTATGATGACCTCGTTATCAAAATGGCGCAATTGGTCTAATTTACCAATAGCTTTTATCCTGTAATTAGAGTCTTTTTATTGACAATACTTTGTAGCATGATATCATATAAGGAAAGGGATACTGTGATTAAATATAAAATAGATATGTTTGACATCCTCAAAAAGAATAGGTTTAATCAAACCCAAATCCGGCACGGGAATTTACTCCCTAAAAAGGCAATAACAAATTTAAAGACTGGCAAGTTGATAACATTGGAGGTATTCATATGACAGACAGCGAAAAATTAGATTTATTACTTGAAAAAGTTGGAGATCTTGAAAAAGGAATGAAAGATCTGAAACATCAACAGATGAAAGATACAGCAGAATTAAAAGCTATGGACGAAATCATATTTGATGAGGTTGAACGCGTACACGAAATACTTATTCGCAGGACAGATGCATTGGAAAAAGAATCGGATAAGTGACAGAACGTGCTTGACAAAATCTAATTGTTCAGGAAGAAATATTCAGATGTAGTAAAGCCAGTCCTGATCTACTGTAAAATATATAAGAAACATCGTAAAATCAAGGGTTAACAGTTATCGCCCTTGATTTTTCTATACTTCATAAACTCCTCCCCAAATTAAATAATTCTTAATAAAATAATACGTGAATTTTAAAATGGACCTGTAAAAATAAGGATAACCAATAAAAGATGAAACAGAGGGAGGAGATACTATGACAATTCTGATTTCAACACTTTACCCGCTTTTATGTATGATGCTGCCGTGTATTTTTTATATATTCCTGCAAAAAAGAAAACCCGGCGTCTGCCTGAGCGGGCCCCATTTTATCTGGGTTCTGATTTTCTTACTGTACCTGTATATGGTTCTGGAGGCAACCGGCATCGGCACTATCTGGGATATTGGGAAATATGACGGCATCATCTCCGTTGACAAAATCAACCTGATTCCGTTCACTGATATAACGGGCTTTTCCCAGTCCCTGAATATCATCATGTTCATGCCGCTTGGATTCCTGCTTCCGTTCATCTGGAAAGAATTCCGCTCCCCGCTCAAAGTACTTCTGGCAGGAGCAGGGTATTCCTTCGGTATCGAATTCTGCCAGCTGTTCAACAACCGTGTAACAGATATAGATGATCTTATCATGAATACGCTCGGAGCCGTCGCCGGGTATGTCATCTGGATTATCTTCGTATGTATGTTCCACCCTAAAGGCGGGAAAAGAGAAATTTCACTCTCCGGCAAAGAGGCTGCAGTCTATCTCGTACTCAGCATGGCCGGTGAATTTTTCCTCTTTAACTGGCGTTGGATGGTGCGGACGTTCTTCATGTGACCACAAAAGTAAGAACATACTTTTAACCCGCAGAATAGATGCACATCTGTGCTATTGTTTCCGGGTTTTATGCAAAAAAGCACACAGGGTGGCGGCTGATTCTACAGAATCAATCGTTATCCCTGTATGCTTCTTTTTTCTATTCATTACTCATTATTCATATTTGCAAGTTTTGCACTCTGGTCTGCCGCAATCAGGCTGTCAATAATCTCATCCAGATCTCCGTTTAATACTGTATCCAGCTTATGGAGTGTCAGCTTAATTCTATGGTCAGTGACCCTTCCCTGCGGGAAGTTGTAAGTCCTGATCTTTTCAGATCTGTCGCCGGTACCAATCTGGCTTCTTCTTGCCTCCGCCTCTGATGCCTGCTGCTTCTCCATCTCCAGGTCATACAGCTTGGAACGGAGCAGTCTGAACGCTTTTTCCTTGTTCTGGAGCTGTGACTTCTCTGTCTGGCTGTAGATAACAATTCCGGTCGGATAATGCGTCAGACGTACGGCAGAGTCTGTCGTATTGACGCACTGTCCGCCGTTTCCGGATGCACGCATAACATCAATACGGATATCTTTGTCCTCAATCACAACATCGACATCCTCCGCCTCAGGCATAATCGCAACCGTGATCGTTGATGTATGGATTCTTCCACCGCTTTCCGTTTCCGGCACACGCTGTACACGGTGTACACCGCTCTCATATTTTAAACGGGAATACGCTCCCTGTCCTGTGATCATAAATACACATTCCTTGAATCCGCCGATCCCATTCTCGTTCAGAGAGATCATCTCTATCTTCCAGCGGCGTCCTTCCGCATAATGGACATACATACGGTAAATCTCTGCCGCGAATAAAGCCGCCTCGTCTCCGCCGGCGCCCGCACGGATCTCCACCATAACGTTCTTGTCATCGTTCGGGTCTTTTGGAAGAAGCAGGATCTTCAGTTCCTGTTCCAATTCTTCTACACGTGCTTTTGACTCATTTAATTCTTCCTTCGCCATCTCACGCATCTCGTCATCGGACTCCTCGTCCAGCATGATGAGGCTGTCCTCTATGTTTTGTTTACACTGCTTGTATTCTCTATATGCTTCCACGATCGGACCCAGATCACTCTGTTCCTTCATCAGTCTGCGAAAACGTTCCGGGTCATTCGCCACGTCCGGCTCCTGTAATTCCCCCATCACTTCCTCGTAACGGATCAGCAAATCTTCTAATCTGTCAAACATTTTTCTCTATCCTTTCTCACTTAACACTACTTTACCTATCATACACGCCAATCACTGCACGGTCAAGACCTGCAAGGTCCTTTTTTACCATGATATCTCTGAATCCGGCATCCCTCATCAGGGTACTGACCGCATCAGCCTGGTCAAAACCGATTTCAAATACAAGGTGTCCTCCATCACTCAGGTAACCACCCGCCCCTGAGATAATCTTCCTGTAAAAGTAAAGGCCGTCCTCTTTTCCATCCAATGCAATCCACGGGTCATGGCCCTGGACTTCATCCTGAAGCTTACTGATCTCATCTGTACGGATATAAGGCGGGTTCGATACAATCAGCTCAAACCTTCCTTCTACCTCATCGAATAAATCGCTGTGTATGAACTCTGCTTCTATATTAAGTAATTCTTCATTTATCCGTGCAGTTTCCAGTGCCTCTTCCGAAATATCCGCGCCGGTTCCGGCCATCTTTAGATTCCCGCACTTTTTATCCTTTCCGGCATGATACAGCACGCTAAGAAGAATGCATCCGGAACCCGTGCACATATCCAGCACCCTGAAATCCTGTTTCTTACTGTCGTCCGCTTTACCTGCCGGATATTCTGCCTCAGAACGGCTTTCCATGATTTTCAGTGCTTCTTCCACTACAAGTTCTGTATCCTGTCTCGGGATTAAAACATGCTCGTTTACCCGGAAGGTAAGCCCCATGAATTCCTGTTCCCCCGTCAGGTGCTGCAACGGGATATGTGCCGCCCTCCTGCTGATAAAATTTGAATACTGATCCGCCTGTTCTTCCGAAAGTTCCTTGTCCGGCATGGCATAATACATGGCCCGGCTCACCCCGGTCACATGTTCCAGCAGATACCATGCATCCAGACGGGCATCCGGTATTTGTGCCTGCACCAGCAGTTTTTCCCCCTGCTGATATGCTTCCTGCATCGTCATAACTCTCTACCGAAGTTCTCGGCCTCATATGCCTTCCAGTCGAACACTGCTTCCACCGCACAGATTGCCACTTCAATCATGCTGTCGTCAGGTTCTTTTGTCGTCAGATTCTGTACCCAGAGTCCCGGCCTGCTCAGCAGGTTGACGATCACATTATCACTGTTTCCCGCCAGCTTGATAATCTCATAAGATACCCCTGCAATCAGCGGGAAAAGGGCGATACGCAGAAGCACCCTCATAATCTGGGATTCCGCGGTAATAAAGAAACAGAATATGATACTTACAATCATGACAAAGAACAAGAAACTTGTCCCACAGCGTTTATGCTGCTTGGAACTTGCCCGGACATTCTCTACATTCAGAGTCAGTCCGTGTTCGATGCAGTTAATACACTTGTGTTCCGCCCCGTGATACATAAAGGTTCTCTGGATATCCTCCATTCTCGACACAAGCAGAATGTATGCCAAGAATATTCCCACACGGATCACACCTTCCAGAATCGTAATTACCGCCCTTGATTCTATATGTTTTCTCAGAATGTTGCTGAGGAAGTAAGGGAGTACCATAAAAATCCCCACCGCCAGAACGACAGAAAAGGCAACGGTCAGGTTCATGATCATCTTATCCCTTTTCTCCCGCTTTGCTAAGGCCTCTTCCGTAAGAACTTCCGGAGTCCCCTCTTCATCTTCAAAAAAGCTGGCAGAAAACATCAGTGTCTTCATCCCCAGCACCATCGAATCAATAAAATTGAAAATCCCCCTGATAAAAGGAACCTTTGTCACCGATTTCCAGGGAATGACACTCTTATATTCGTCTACACTTACTTCAATCTCTTTGTCAGGCTTCCTGACTGCTACAGCATACTTATCCCGGTTCTTCATCATGATGCCTTCCAGCACCGCCTGACCGCCTATATTAGATGACTTCATCTATCCTCCTGTCTGTAGGACCGTAAAAAGGGTCAGTTCCTTCTCTTTGAAGTTGCTGACCTTTTGATGATCTTCTACAATGCTATAATTTAACAACAGGCTGAGATTTTCACCTCAGCCTGCAATAAATCATTCCTATTTCATACCATATTTCTTATTGAACTTGTCTACACGTCCGCGAGCCTGGTTAGCTTTCTGCTGGCCTGTGTAGAATGGATGGCATTTGGAGCAGATTTCTACGTGGATATCTTTGTTTGTAGAACCTGTTACGAATGTGTTCCCACAGTTGCAAGTTACTGTTGCCTGATGGTACTCTGGATGGATTCCTTCTCTCATGATTTTCACCTCTCTATTTCAAAATATAGTTATTATAATCTCTAAACAGCTTTGTTATTGTATCATAAGATTTTTTGTTTTGCAAGTGATTTCTCTGAATAATCTGTGAAACGGCTTATTTTTTTGAACCAGACCTGCCGGGCAACATAAAATAGAAGTAATACAGTAGTTGTGTAATGTTATTTTGTCATGTTATACTGCTCTTACTAAGTTTAATTACAAAGGAGTACTTCTAATGGAAATTACAGCATCCACATTTTTTATTGTCTGTCCCTTTCTGTTCCTTGCCGGAATGGTAGATGCCATCGGCGGAGGCGGCGGACTTATCTCACTTCCTGCCTATCTGATTGCAGGGCTGCCCCCTCACACGGCAGTTGCCACGAACAAGATGTCTTCCACTTGCGGAACCGCACTTGCAACTTACCGCTTTATCAAAAACGGACTGGTAAATTTTAAGCTCGCTGTCCCGTCTGTCATTGCCGCGATCATCGGTTCTTCCATCGGCGCCCATATCTCCATGATCGTGCCGGAAAAAATCATGCTGTATGTTCTGGTCGGGATTCTGCCTGTATCTGCATTCCTTGTACTGAACAAAAAACTGTTCCATGACAAGGGAAGTGATACGGTTACCCTCGATAAAAGAACCTACCTCACCGCCACGATCGCCGCCCTGATCATCGGTATGTACGACGGCTTTTACGGTCCGGGAACCGGAACCTTTCTGATCATCGCATTCACCGTATTTGCAAAGCTGAGCATTAAGACATCCAACGGGCAGGCAAAGGTCATTAATTTAACGACAAATATTACATCCTTAGTCATATTCCTTATAAACGGGCAGGTTCTGATCCCTGTCGGAATCGCCGCCGCTTTATGCAACATGGCCGGCGGTTATCTGGGAGCCGGGATGGTTATGAAGAACGGGGCAAAGATTGTAAAACCGAGTATCCTGCTCGTCCTTTTCCTTCTGCTTTTAAAAGTACTGAATGTATATTAAGGTACATCAGATTTATATAAATTTCTTCTTAATTACCGTCTGTACAAGATCTGCGTTGTTCTTTGTCTGGGCGAACATATTGAGAAGATTGTCCACAGCCTCATCTGCTTTCATACCATTCATTGCCCTGCGGATAATGTAAACAGCATCCTGCTCTTCTCTTGTCAGCAGAAGGTCTTCTCTTCTTGTTCCTGACTTCGGAATATCAATTGCAGGGAATACTCTCTTCTCCTGCAGTTTCCTGTCCAGAACAAGTTCCATGTTGCCGGTACCTTTGAACTCCTCGTATACGACATCATCCATCTTACTTCCCGTCTCAACAAGTGCGGTTGCAAGAATGGTCAGGCTTCCGCCCTCTCTCATATTTCTCGCCGCACCAAAGAAACGCTTCGGCATATGCAGCGCCGCCGGGTCGAGACCGCCGGAAAGTGTTCTTCCTGACGGTGGAACGGTCAGGTTGTATGCACGTGCAAGCCTCGTGATACTGTCCAGAAGGATCATGACATCCTTGCCGTGCTCAACAAGGCGTTTTGCACGCTCGATCACCATCTCAGACACTCTTTTGTGATGCTCCGGAAGTTCATCAAACGTAGAATAAATAACCTCTACATTCGGTCCCCCGATTGCTTCTTTAATATCGGTAACTTCCTCCGGACGCTCATCGATCAGGAGGATCAGAAGATGCATGTTCGGCTCTCTCTTCTGTACAGATAGTGCCGCCTCTTTTAACAAGGTTGTCTTACCTGCCTTCGGAGGAGACACAATCATACCACGCTGTCCCTTTCCGATTGGTGAAAGCAGGTCTACGATTCTCATTGCAGTAGAGCATCCCGGTGTCTCCAGACGCAGGCGCTGGTTCGGGAAAATCGGAGTCAGGTCTTCGAAATTGGTGCGCTTCATCGCTTCTGCCGGCCTCAGTCCGTTAATTGTTGAAACATACAAAAGAGCACTGAACTTTTCAGACTGTGTCTTGATTCTTTTGTTTCCCGTAATAATATCTCCTGTTTTCAAATTAAATCTGCGGATCTGGGAAGGTGAAACATATACGTCCTTCTCCCCCGGCAGATAATTCTCACAGCGGATAAACCCATATCCGTCAGGCAGTACCTCCAGAATACCATTCGCTGTTTCCCCGCTGTCCAGCTGCTCGATATCAGTAGTCTCCTTCTTATCTTTTAATTCTTCTTTAATTTCTTCCTTCGCTTCTGCCTTTGCCTCCTCCATTTCTTCTTTCTTGTCCTGTGAAAGCATAGCCTCTATCAGATCACTTTTTTTCATCGTGGAAACGCCTTTCATTTTTCTGGCCTTTGCAAGCTCCTTAAGTGTAGCAAGAGGCAGAGATTCATACTTTTCTCTCGTCATAAATTCAACTATTCCTTTCTTTAAAATTAATGTTATTAAGTTCATGTATTCATTTTATAAAAAATGTCGCGGGAACCTTAGTCTGAAGTGACTTGTCCGAATTCAGGGATGTATGCCATACCTGTCTCCATAGATGTATTAAATCTGTACCTATTATACATCATCTTTCGCAAAAAGGAAAGTTTTTTTTGCAAAACTATCACAAACCATTTTGTTTCCTGCTTGCGTTGCATTTCCAAGAGTGATATGATAATGAACAGATATAACAATAAGAAGAACATTATAAAACAGCGAGGTAACAAAATGACAAACAGTGAAAAAGCATTGCAGATGCATGAACAATGGAACGGAAAAATCGAGACCACAGCAAAAGCCCATGTGAATTCAAGGGAAGACCTTGCTATCGCTTATACCCCGGGTGTTGCAGAACCGTGTAAGGTCATTGCTAAAGATCCGGATGCGGCGTATAAATATACAATCAAAGCGAATACGATCGCGGTCGTATCTGACGGGAGCGCGGTCCTTGGGCTCGGTAACATCGGTGCACGTGCGGCGATGCCCGTTATGGAAGGGAAGGCCGTCCTGTTCAAAGAATTTGGCGGTGTCAATGCCGTGCCGATCTGTCTGGACACCCAGGATACAGAAGAGATCATTAAAACAATTGTAAATATAGCCCCTGCCTTCGGCGGGATCAATCTGGAAGATATTTCGGCACCGCGCTGTTTCGAGATTGAGGAGCGCCTGAAGGAACTTCTGGATATTCCTGTTTTCCACGATGACCAGCATGGTACGGCCATTGTTGTACTGGCTGGTGTAATCAATGCCCTGAAAGTGACGGGAAAGGCAAAAGAAAGCTGTAAAGTCGTGGTTAACGGCGCGGGTTCTGCAGGGGTGGCCATCACGAAGCTGCTTCTCACATACGGTTTTCAGAATGTTACAATGTGTGACATCAATGGCATCATCAGCAAGGCTTCCCCTAATCTGAACTGGATGCAGAAAAAGATGACTGAAGTCACAAACCTTGAAGGAAATACAGGCACACTGGCAGATGCCCTGAAAGGTGCTGATATTTTTGTAGGTGTCTCGGCTCCTAACATCGTCACAAAAGAGATGGTCGCTTCCATGAACCAGGATGCCATCCTCTTTGCTATGGCGAATCCTGTTCCGGAGATCATGCCTGACCTTGCGAAAGAAGCGGGAGCAAAAGTAGTCGGAACAGGGCGTTCTGATTTCCCGAACCAGGTCAATAATGTCGTTGCATTCCCGGGGATCTTCAAAGGGGCTCTGGAAGGACGTGCAGCACAGATCACAGAAGAAATGAAGCTGGCGACCGCAAAGGCGATTGCAGGTCTTGTACCTGACGAAGAATTGAATGAAAATAATATTCTTCCGGAAGCATTCGATCCGCGTGTGGCTGATGCAGTAAGCAAAGCAGTAAAGGAATTGATATAGATGAACCGCTGGGGGGAAAAGCGCTACCACTCTCTGGATTATGATTTAAAGCAGATTTACCACGAAAAAGTTTATAAGATTACACTGAACGGGGGCATGACATGCCCGAACCGTGACGGGACCGTCGGAACGGGCGGCTGCATCTTCTGTAGTGCCAGTGGTTCCGGTGATTTTGCCGGTCCTAAAACGCTGTCCATCTCGGAACAGATTGCACGCGGCAAGCAGGAACTGAACGGAAAAAGGCCGGTCCACTCTTATATTGCTTATTTTCAGGCATTTACTAATACCTATGCTCCGTTAAGCCGTCTGGAACAAATCTTTACAGAAGCTGTTCAGGACGACGATGTAAAGATTCTTTCCATTGCAACAAGGCCCGACTGTCTCGGTGATGACGTATTGGAACTATTGGGACGGTTAAACCGGATAAAGCCTGTCTGGATCGAGCTTGGCCTGCAGACAATACACGCAGATACCGCTAAGTTCATCCGCAGGGGATATGAACTGCCTGTTTTTGAAAAAGCAGTGAAGGATCTGAGGGCACTTGGAATTACCGTCATAGTCCATACAATCCTCTTCCTTCCCGGAGAGACGAAAGAAATGATGATGGAAACACTTGATTATCTGAATCATATGGATATTCAGGGAATAAAGCTCCAGCTTCTGCATATTTTAAAAGATACAGACCTTGCAGAAATATATGAGGCGCATCCCTTCCCGGTTCCGGATATGGACGAATATATCCGTTTCCTGGGGACCTGTATCTCACACCTGAATCCGCAGATCACGATCCACCGACTGACAGGCGACGGACCGGGCAGCCTTCTGACCGCCCCTCTGTGGACAAGCAATAAAAGAACTGTGCTGAATACACTGCACCGCTATTTAAAGGAGCAGGATATCTGGCAGGGAAAGGAGTATTATGGCTGAATCATTCACACTCTATAAACTAATTGTATTGTACATGCTCGAGAAAGTAGACTTTCCGCTGACGACCTCACAAATCTCAGAATTTATATTGGACAAAGGCTACACAACGTACTTTAAGCTTCAGGAGACCTTGTCAGAAATGATGGAGTCAGGATTACTCAGGGTTGAGACGACCCACAACAGGACATTATATCACCTGACCGAGAACGGGGAAGAAACCATTCAGTTTTTCAAAAACAAAATCTCCCCTGCAATCCAGAAAGATATTGATGAATTTCTTAAGGAAAAGCAGTATGACCTGAAAGAAGAAGTTGCCATAAAGTCTGATTACTATCTGAATACAAGGCATGAATACGATGTGCAGTGCCAGATCGTAGAAAATGGTTTCAGCCTCATCGACCTGAAACTTACCGTTCCTACAGAGGTCGAGGCCGAAACCATCGCAAATAACTGGACCGGACAATGCCAGGATATCTATGCATTACTCCTGTCTAAGCTTCTCTAAATGTTCTTTGATTGTTTTTTCATAACCCATGACGCCCGGTTCGTAGAATCTGGCGTCTTTTATTTCATCCGGGAGATACTGCTGGTCAACATAGTGGTTCGGATAATCATGGGCATATTTATAGCCGATGCCATGCCCCAGCTTCTGTGATCCCTTATAATGCGCGTCCTGAAGATGTGACGGGACAGTCGTCTTCTGGTTCTTTACACTCTCCATTGCGGAAAAAATAGCATTCGTGGCTGAGTTGCTCTTCGGAGCGGATGCCACATAAGTGACTGCCTGGGACAGAATGATCTGGGATTCCGGCATACCGATCCGCTCCGCCGCCTGAGCCGCGGACACTGCAACCGTCAATGCCATCGGATCGGCATTGCCCACATCCTCGGAGGCACAGATCATGATCCTTCTGGCAATGAACTTAATATCTTCGCCCGCATAGAGCATCTTCGCCAGATAATAAACGGCCGCATCCGGGTCTGACCCGCGCATACTCTTAATGAACGCAGAAATGGTATCGTAATGGTTATCTCCTGTCTTATCATACCGCACTACCCTCTTCTGGATACACTCGGAAGCCACATCCAGCGTAATATGTATTTTCCCATCCGCACTTCGCTCCGTCGTGAGGATTCCGAGCTCAACAGCATTCAAAGCATTTCTCGCATCCCCGCCGGAAACATCAGCGAGAAAATCCAGCGCATCGTCATCGATCTCAGCCGAAAAGCTCCCCATCCCCTTCTTCTCATCATAGACTGCCCGTTTTATCAGAGTCTTCACCTCGTCTTTGCTCAGTGACCGCAGTTCAAACACACTGGAACGTGATATCAGGGCCCCGTTCACTTCAAAATAAGGATTCTCCGTGGTGGCGCCAATCAGCGTGATCGTGCCGTCCTCCACGTAAGGCAGAAGGTAATCCTGCTGTCCCTTATTGAAACGGTGAATCTCATCGACAAACAGAATCGTCTTCTTCTGGTACATCCCCAGAAGCTCCTTCGCTCCTTTCACCACTTCCTCCATGTCCTTCTTCCCTGCAATCGTCGCATTGATCTGCTTGAATTCAGAACTCGTCGTATTGGCAATCACCTTCGCCAGTGTCGTCTTACCCGTCCCCGGCGGGCCGTAAAAAATCAGGGAGCCAAGCTTGTCAGCCTTAATTGCCCGGTACAGCAGCTTGTCCTTTCCGATAATGTGCTGCTGTCCCACCACCTCATCCAGAGTCGTTGGACGCATCCTTGACGCAAGAGGCGACTCCTTCTCCTGCTTTGTTTCTCTCATATAGTCAAATAAATCCATGATGACAACTTCCTTTCCATAGAATTATACATTGCTTTTCATATAGTCTACTTTAAAAATAGAGCCTGATACTTATATTATTCCAAAAGGGCGGAAAATTCAATACCTCTTTCTTTCCGCTGCAATACAATTGAAAAAGTGCTTACTCAATTCTTATCATGATCTGTGTAATATACTCATTTTCACTATCAATCATAAATTCATTGAGACCTGATTCATAAGCATACCCAGCCAGCTTAAAATCATGATCTTTTGCAAATGAAATCATCTTATGATAAATCTGAGGTAATTTGTCCCATGTTCCTTTTTGATAACCGCATAAATATTTTCCTTTCGGCCTTACTAGCTTTTTCGCGGACGACGGGCCCTTTGCCGCAGGGGAATAAATACCGTCATACATATCAAATTCCCCTCTCATGATTTTGTCTGCGGATATAAATCCCCCAATTCCCATTCGGATCTGCTCGATGCTCCAGGATTCTTTTACATATGAAAATAAATCTGTTAAATCATCATTTAAGAAATCATAAGGAAGGATAAAATATTCTTCAGCATCGCATTCTGTAATTCTGATTTCTTGTTCATCTAATGTCCTGCAAAAAACTGCCTGCCCCCTTTTCGTATGTAATACCTGTTTTACCTTCTTTAAGTTCTGTATTTGTGTTTCGATTTCTTTTTCTTTTATTTCAGCCATTTTAATAAAGCTCTCTGAATCAGGATGCTGCAGATAAGTTTGTATTTCTTCAATGCTCATGTTCAAATCTTTCAGCATCCGGATATATTCAAAATCTATACTTTGTGAAATGTCATAGTATCTATAGCCGTTATCTCCTTTCATATCTGGTGAAAAAAGACCGATCATATCATAGTAATGCAGTGTCCGTTTATTTACCTTGTGCAGTTTGGCAAATTGTGCCGTAGTCAGTTTTGCCAGATTTCTTTTCATTTTTAACCTCTTTTCATTCCATTATTGACTTTACAGTAACTGTATACTTTATTATAAATGCTGTAAAGATTACAGACAAGGAGAAATTAGTATGCAGATTACATTAAGAGAATTTCAGAATCAGGATTTTAAGGCATTGGAAAACATAATCAGAGAGACATGGCATTATGATGAATTATGCAGCTCAAAGACCGCATCCAAATTAGCACGGGTGTATTTAAGCAGCTGCCTGACGAACTACACCTTTTCCCGTGCTGCCCTTGATAATGGAGTACCTGTCGGCATCATTTTAGCCAAAAACAGGGCAATACATAGATGTCCGTTTAGCCGGAAAATCAGACAGTTAACCGCAGTAATTTCCCTGTTTCTTTCCAAAGAAGGTAGAAACGTATCGAAAATCTTCGGGAATGTAAATGGAATAGATCAGCAGCTTTTACAGGACTGCGGCAGAACTTATCCTGCGGAGATTGCATTATTTGCAGTTGATTCCTCCTGCCGTGGAAAAGGGATCGGGAAGGTACTGTTTCAATCTGCCCTTGATTATATGAAGGAGCAGAAACTGGATGCCTTTTACTTGTTTACCGATACAAGCTGCAATTATGGATTTTATGAACACCAGGGAATGACGCGGCGCTGCGAGAAAGAACATACCTTTATGATAAACGGGCAGACTGCAAAAATGAATTTCTTTATCTACGATTATTACTGTAAATAATCTCAGGGAATTTTATAAAAGGCATATGAAAACCAGACTTCTATTGTTTTCATATGCCTTTATGCAGCTATTTTTATAAGCTTTCATCTCTGGCAGCACTGCCCTTATTCCTTCCCGGACCGGGAATGCTGATGATCTCCTCCATGCCTGTGCCCATTTTGTCTGCCGTGCCCTTCTTTTGCAAAGTCTTCTTTCCACTGCTTCAGTAATTTCACGAGTATTTCCTTTAACTGCTGCTGTTCTTCCTCACTCAGTACCTGAAACATATCCTCCCCGGTATTTGTATCCTTCATAGATTCCAATGCAGCTTTCCGTCCGGCCTCTGTAAGCTGGACAAGCATTCTTCTGCGGTCATTGTCGTCTTTCTTTCGCTCAAGTATACCCTTCGCTTCCATTTTACCCATGATTTCGCTCAGCGAACCTGCCTCGACCTGCATGGCTTCCTGAAGTTCTTTCTGGCTCATTTCCTGTTGTTGGGAGAGGATGTGCAGGATGCGTCCCTGTCCCCTGAAACGTCTGTCGGCGTGCCCCGCAATATGACCGCAGCTGCTTAACAGCTGGGAAAGCGGCATCTCCTCTTCGGACTGTCCGTGCCATCCTCCATGACCGTGATGCCTGCCTTCGCTGTCCCTGTGGAGCTCCGCCATGCGCTCTTTGCGCAGTCTTTCACGGGCAGCTCTGTATCCACGCTTTCTTTCAGGGTCCCCGTTAAAATCTCTGTGATCCCCGGACCGGCTGTCTCCTGACTCTGAGCCTCTTTCGTCCCCGTTGTCTCCGATGCCGAAATAAGCCCTGCCCCTTCCGCACAAAAGATCGTCCTTTGGGCACTGCCGGTTACACTGGTTACAAAATTCCTGATTCTGTTTTTGGTTATTAACTTCTTGATTATTCATAAATAATTTCCTCTCTTTCTTAAAAATCGGTTGAAATCTGCAATTAGTTAGGTACCTTGTATAAATAATATCACTCGCTCTCTTATTTGTCAAGGTACCTAATTAATTTATTTTAAAAAGATATGGATTAGATCAATCCCCAGCCTATCACTCCACTAACATGTATTACAAAAAGGCGCAACCCAATATCCGGATTTACGCCTTTTAACAGTCTGCCATTTCTTCTTATTGTTTTTTATTCCATTGTCCCACTACTTCATTCACTGTGGACACTGTTACGAATATATTGGTCTGGGTCGTGTGCAGGTAGTTCAGGAGCAGCTTATATTCCTGCTGGGTCAGGATTGTCACCAGTTCTGTCCGCTTCTTTTTGTCATAGGCACCCTGTGCCTCATATAGTGTCACTCCCCTGTTTAATTCCTTCATAATATAATCCTGAATCTCCTGATAGTTGTCAGAAAGAATGCAGACCCTCTTCCTCTTGTTAAATCCGTCTATGAAGTAATCTACCGCGATGCCATTCGCATATGTCCCAAGGATGCTGACAACCAGTGTTGAAAAGTCGTAGACAAAAATAGAGGTCATCGCCGTTACCATCCCCGCCGCGGTCACTGCTTTTCCGATCTCCATATGGGTAAACTTGCTGATGATTTTTGCCACAATATCAATTCCGCCGGAAGAAGCATTGACATGAAACAGCATTGCCTGTCCCAACGCTACGATCAGGATGTAAGTTACAAGGTCGAATACCGGATTCCCTGTCACCGACTTAGTTACTGGGAATATCCGCTCATAAAGCCATAGAAAAACTGGAAGAAGCATGGATGTATAAATTGTCTTTGCACCAAATTCTTTCCCGATAAAAATAAATCCCACTACTAAGAGTACTGCGTTCAATATAAATGTAATAACAGAGAGCTGGATTCCGATAAGCTGTGACAGGACAAGGGCCAGACCGGAAATACTTCCTACCACGATATTACTCGGAACCATGAAAAAATAGACTGCCGCCGCCACGAGCATCATTCCGAATGTAATGATTAAAAACTCACGGACCGAATTTTTCTTTGAGTTCATTATTAATTTCTCCTATTCCCACTATGTTTTTTAATCCTAACAACCGCATATTGCCTATAGTATACTATAAGTCTGTCCAATTTGCACTTCATTTATTGGAAAACGATCTCTCTGATGACTTCCCCGGCAATCAGGAGGCCTGCTACGGGAGGGACGAATGAAATACTTCCCGGGAGACTGCGCCTCGCACCCTTTTCCTCTCCTGTATCCCTATTTGATGTGTCAATCGGTTTTTCTTTTGAATACAGCACTTTTAAGTGGTATATCCCCCTGTTTTTCAATTCCCTGCGCATGACCTTGCATAAGGGGCATACGCTTGTCTTTGATATATCCTCTATTTCAAACAGTTCCGGATGAAGCTTGTTTCCTGTTCCCATGCTGCTGATGAGAGGGATATCCAATTCCCGGGCCAGCTTGGCAAGCGCAAGTTTGGCAGTAACCGTGTCTATTGCATCTATGATATAATCCGGCTTCTCTTCGAACAGAGACTGGAGATTATCCGGGAGTACGAATGTTTCATATGTCTTCACCCGGATTGCCGGATTGATATCATGGATACGTTCTTCCATTACTTTCGTCTTGTACTTTCCTATCGTGCTGTGATACGCAATGGACTGGCGGTTAATATTTGTGAGTGATACCGTATCATTATCTACCAGTACCAGATTTCCCACCCCGCTTCTGGCAAGTGCCTCGATACAGTGCGAACCTACGCCGCCGACACCGAATACCATCACTGACGCATTCTTAAGCCGGTTTATCCCTTCTGCACCTATCAGTAATTCTGTTCTTGAATATTCATTTAGTGTATTCATCTTTTTCTCCTGTTTTATGTCCTGTCATTTAATCCATCATCAATTCATCGACTGTTACAAACTCATATCCTTCAGCGGTCAGCCGGTCAATGATTTTCAGAGCCGCTTTTACAGAGCTGTCATAACAGTCATGCAACAGAATAATATCATTTTCTTCCGCTTCCGTCACTACCTTATTTACAATTTCGTCTACATTTTCTGTGGCCCAGTCGAGAGGGTCGATACTCCACATCACGGGGAGTACATGGATCTTCTGTTCAAGCTCTTTCTGCCACAGTCCGAACGGGGGCCTCATGAACTGTACCTCTTCCCCTGTAATGCTGCTGATTAGTTCATTCGTCATAACAATTTCCTGATAAGCCTCCTCATTACTCACCTTCGTAATCTCCACATGATGGTATGTATGATTTCCAATCAGGTGGCCTTCCTCATACATCCGTTTCACAATTTCTCTGTTTCCATTTTTTTCTATATTTTGCCCGATCAGGAAAAATGTAGCCTTCACGCCTCGTTCTTTCAGGCCATCCAGCAGTTTCGGGGTGTAGGTGGCATTCGGCCCGTCGTCGAAAGTAATTGCAATTCTTGGTTTCTCCGTCATTGACTCTGCCACATATGCAATCGCATTGGGACTCGACACTTCCCGCTTCTCATTTTCCACCGTATTTTCCCTGAAGAAAGACGGATAGACCACTCCCATCAGAAGCAGAACATAGACCAGGCCCATGCCCTGCATCATCCTTTTAAAACGCAAACCGTCACGACCCTTTTTTAACGCTTCCTTTAAATATATGCATTGTAACTATATTTTATTGATGTTATAATAAGCATTGTGCCACAAATGAGGAGGAATTATAAAAATATGGAAAAACCATTACAACAAGAAAACAAAATGGGCGTTATGCCCGTTCCGAAACTTTTAATTACAATGTCTCTGCCTATGGTCATTTCGATGCTCGTACAGGCGCTTTATAATGTCGTGGACAGTGTCTTTGTCGCAAAGATTAATGAAGCCGCCCTGACTGCAGTTTCGCTTGCCTTTCCCGTACAGAACCTGATGATTGCCATTTCCGCGGGCACCGGTGTCGGCATCAATGCGCTCCTTTCCAGACATCTCGGGGAGAAGAAGTTCGAGGAGGCGAATAACGTTGCCAGAAACGGGATTTTTCTCGGCATGGCCAGCTATATTGTGATGGCACTGATTGGTCTGTTTGGTTCGCATCTTTTCTTTACCGTCCAGACAAATGATCCCGTCATCATCCGTTATGGTACACAATACATGCTGATCATCACGATTGTATCCGTCGGCATCTTCATGCAGATTACCTTTGAACGTCTGATGCAGTCCACCGGAAGAACAATTTATAATATGATCACACAGGGAACCGGGGCCGTCATCAACATTGTCCTTGACCCGATCCTGATCTTCGGCCTGTTTGGCCTGCCGAGAATGGAAGTCGCAGGGGCAGCACTTGCAACCGTTATCGGCCAGCTTGTAGCCGTATGTATGTCTTTATACTTTAACTGCCGGAAAAATCCAGAACTGAATATTAATATGAAAGGATTCCGCCCTGACCGGACGATTATCGCCAACATTTATAAAGTCGGCGTGCCTTCTATTATTATGCAGTCCATCGGATCTGTCATGGTATTTGGAATGAATAAGATCCTTCTGATCTTCTCATCTACCGCCGCAGCCGTGTTCGGTGTGTATTTTAAACTGCAGAGCTTTATTTTTATGCCGGTGTTCGGCCTCAACAATGGTATGATTCCGATTGTCGCCTACAATTACGGTGCACGTGATAAGAAAAGAATCATGAAGACCATTAATCTGAGTGTTATGATTGCTGTCGGCATTATGATACTTGGGCTTGCCATATTCCAGATCTTCCCGGCACAGCTGCTGAGACTGTTCGATGCTTCTGAACATATGCTGGAGATCGGGGTGCCGGCGCTGCGCATCATCAGCCTGAGTTTTATATTTGCAGGCTACTGTATTATCGTAGGTTCTGCTTTTCAGGCACTCGGGAACGGGGTATACAGCCTGATCGTGTCTGTTGCAAGACAGTTATTTGTGATCCTTCCGGTAGCTTATCTTTTTGCTGAGCTGTTTGGGCTTCACATGGTATGGTGGGCGATTCCAATCGCGGAGATTGTTTCTGTGGTACTGTCATCTCTGCTGTTTAAGCGCATCATACGCCAGAAGGTGAAACCGCTGGGAGTGGAAACGAGTGTTTCTTAAGAATTGACAGGAGGCCCGCCGGGAAGGGATGTGCACCGCGGGCCGTCCGGGAACGGAGGCTTTTATGAAGCGTATTGCAAACCGGTTTTGCGCCGTGGTGGGAATTGTGATTTCCTGCCTGATTTTTTTTGCTAAATGGCTCTCTTTTCAGGGGGTCTCTTATACGATTCTGGAATTTTACGCTGAGGTCCGGCGCTATGGCGGGATTTCGGCTTTTTCTAATGCTCTGGAGGATCCCGCGGTGGTGGCCGCAACGGGTGTCAGTATTGTTCCTGCCTACCTGTTTCTTTTCCTGCCCCTCCTGCTTACAGCGATTTTACTCCTGCGGTCCGTTCTTTTCCTGGCTGGGAAAAATGCGAATGTACTCAGCAGCATCAGCTACTGGACCGGTTTCGTATACCTTCTGACCGTATTTCTGGGCGTTTATACCGTACGGCCCGCCGTAGCTGTTTCTATGATCCTTATGGTCGCGGATTATATCGGCGCAAGGCTGATTATGGAACACGACGCGATGAACCGTAAAGCGCGGGAACTGAAGCGTAAAGAGGAGGCTGCCCGTCTGGACAAACTCCGCCGGATGCGTTTTCCTGGACGGTACTCCAAAGATTTTTTTGAGGTGATCTTTGCGAATTTCCGCAGCAACCTGAAGAGCTATCTTTTATTTATTCTGGCTGCTTCGGCCTCTGTTGCGCTTATTTACGTCATGTTCGGGGCACTGGCTGCTTACCATACGCTTAGTCCGGGACAGGATGTGCCTTCGGCTTCAGGCGCCCAGATTACCTCCATTTTTATTGAGGCCGCCGTGATCGTTGTTGTCCTGTCAGTCCTGCTGTTCGTTCTGATTATTTCGAACTATATAAAGACACGCATGAAAAACTACGGGATTTTTATAAGCCTGGGGATCCGCAGAAAGACTCTGGGGCTGGTCATTGCGCTTGAATATATCGTATGTATCCTTGCTTCACTGGCTGCGGGACTGCTTGCCGGGAACCTGTTTCTTCCGCTCACAAAAATTCTTTTTCTGCGCGCTATCGGGGTACATACATCCGTTCCTACTGACTATGGGCTGCTCATTCTCATTACCGCCATTGCATTTTTACTTATGGCAGGACTCGCAACCCTGATCAATTATCATTTATTTGAATATACGGATATTACGTCCTCGGCAGTCAGCGAAACCAAAAAGGAAAAGCTGCCAAAACGACTTCTGCTTGTCGGACTCATTTACGGAATTTACTGTATCATAACAGGAATCAGCGGCTATCTGTATGGATACTGGATGGAAGGTCTTTCGAGGCTGGCAGTCATGCTGTTTGGTTTCCTGCTCCTGATCTACTGTGGGGGCAGCAGGCTGTACCGCTGGTTTATTAAGAAAAGGGACCGCCGCCTGAACCATATCTTCCTGACACTGCCCTGGAAATACCGGTTTCGTACAAATGCAAAGTACCTCTTTCTTCTGTTTATGATCCATATATTTGCACTCTCCGTCTACCTGCCGCGGTTAAGTTCGGTTCTGACTGCCTCTGCGGAGAAGAATCTCTATCCATATGATTTTGTATGTATGGCACATGAAGGGGATGAGGAATTCTTTCAAGATCTGAGTGCAGACTATGATGTACAGATGGAGACTTATCCGATGGTCCGGATTGACACGCTGCTTGCAGAACCGTTTTCATTTAATACACTGAAGGGTTCCACAAATAACGGTATGTTTTTCCCACTCGGACAGCATATTGGAATTTCGGAAAGTACATACCGGACGTTGAAAAAGATTATACGGCCGGATGAAAAAAACAGTCTGAACCTGAACGGCCGGGAGATTCATGTCGTGTTCCAGCAGGATACCTCACAGCGTGCCCGTCTTCTGGACTGGTACTATTCTCCGATGGAGGACCTTGGATATGATCCGCACTTAAGGGCGGGGGTGATCTGCAATTATACCCTGAACAACCGCGATGAGCTGTATCCCCCATACCGGATTAAAAGTCAGGAAAAGACAATTCTGACAGGAATGTTCCATGAGGGGGACCAGGAAAATATCGTAGTCTTCTCTGATTCGTATTTTGAAGAACTGCGCCAGTCCGTACTGGACAGGATTGAAGAAGAACCTTCCCCGACACAGCTTATAACGCTGAAAACGGCTGACGGGGAATATCAGAATGTTTCAGAGCATCTGAAGGTTTTCACAGAGAAGCATGCAGCGGACACTTATGTGGACCCGACCATCCTGCCATGCTACGGAAAACAGGCTTCACAGTCTTTTGCCGAAGGCGGGCACTTCTTTAAGGCAATTGCATTCTCTGTCACGGCACTTATCCTGCTGATTAGCAGCCTGTTCGTCTTCTATCTGAAGTACAGTTTGGAGATCGGGGAACTCAGGCGCAGGAACCAGCTTCTCGAGGCCGTTGGAATGAACCGCAGAGAACGGGTCCATCTCCTGCGCAGCGATATGTCTGTGCACTCCCGGTTCGCCTTTCTGGCTGGTGTGGCCGTCTCCGCCATCTTCTTCATCGGAATGCCTGTGAAGAGACTGTTTACCGGGGCGGAAACTGCCAGGTACCTGATTCTGCTTGCCGTTTTACTGGCAGTATATGTTGTGGTCTATTGTGCCGGAATACATTTTCTGGAAAAGGGCTTTATCAAAAAGGTGGAGGAGCCATAGCTTTATCCCTTCCTCTCAGTTCTGTCTGTATTCTGACGGGCTGACATGCATCACTTTCTTAAATGCCTTCGAAAAATATAGGTTGTTCTCGAACCCAACCGAATAAGCAATTGACGCGATAGACAGGCTTGTTTCCTTTAAAAGGCGGCAGGCCTGTTTTATGCGGAAATTGCTCAGGTATTCCTTCGGGGACTGCTGTTCATATGCCTGAAACGAACGGTACAGATGGCTCCGGCTGATGCCCGCATAGGCCGCAACATCTTCCACCGTGATCGGATAAGAGTAGCTCGTGGATATATAGTTTTTTGCCTTCTCGACGTAAGCAAGCTGGATATCGCTGGACGGCTCCCTATGGCCTGCATAGTGCATGAATACAGCCAGCAGTGTATAGAGTGCCCCGGTCATTGCCACGGAAGCCTCATGACTGTTTCCCTTTACTTCGTATATCTTATCCAGATGATTCTTCAGGACTCTTTTCGGTGTTTTCCCATTCTCAATATATGGTTTTTCCCTCGTAAAGTCTGTGGATCGTATGATGGACGACGCGTCGGTCCCCATGAATCCTACCCATGCATACTCCCACGGTTTTTCCGTATCTGCATAATATTTCACTTCCGTATCCGGATAAAGAATAAAAGTATCCCCCGCCGACAGCTTATAGGTGTCTCCATGTACACTATAATACCCCGTCCCGGAAATGATATGGTGGATGCAGTAATGGTTCCGGATACCGGGCCCCCACTGGTAGCCGGGCCCACATTTCTGATGTCCCACATTATAAACAGACAGTGAGGTCAGCAGGCTCTCTCCAACCTTGTATGAGTATTTATAAGTTCCTTCCATATTCTGCTCTCCCTTCTTCCTTACATCTCTTTCATTATTATATCGGCTGCTTTCTCCTCGTGCAACATAATTACATATCTTTGCACGGATTTTTTATATACATCCTCCCTCTGTTCCGTTATAATAAAAACATAGGAAAGAACGACTCTGACACCATATGGAAGTGAGGATTTAAAATGAAAGAAAAATTATCTGCAAAATTTGAAGAACTGTTTGGAAGCGCTGACGGCGCGGGATTTTATTTTTCACCGGGACGCGTGAACCTGATCGGTGAACATACCGATTACAACGGAGGGCATGTTTTCCCATGTGCCCTGACTCTTGGTACATACGGGATGGCAAGGAAACGTTCCGACAGGGCAATGCACTTTTATTCCATGAACCTGAACAGCTTCGGTGTCGTGGAAGCCTCTCTGGACGACCTGACGAACAAAGAAGCCTATGGCTGGGCGAACTACCCGTTAGGTGTTGTCTGGGCTTTTGCCGAAAAGGGTGTGAAGCTGGACAGTGGTTTTGACATGGTAATCTGGGGCAATATCCCAAATGGATCCGGCCTCTCCTCTTCTGCCTCTCTGGAGGTTCTGACAGGAGTGATCATAAGTGACCTGTTTGGCATTGACAAGTTCAGCATGATTGACTTAGCTTTAATTGGACAGTATTCTGAGAACAACTTCAATGGCTGTAACTGCGGGATTATGGACCAGTTTGCCGTTGCAATGGGCAAAAAAGACCATGCCATTTTCCTTGATACCGCGACACTGCATTATGAATATGCCCCTGTCGTCCTTAAAGACGCCAAGATCATTATTACGAACAGCAAGGTAAAGCACAGCCTCGTTGATTCAAAATACAACGAAAGACGTCAGGAGTGTTCTGAGGCTCTTGCCGCACTTCAAAAAGAACTGGACATCAACGCACTCGGTGATCTGGATATGGATACGTTTGAGAAGTTTAAAGAAGTCATCCCGAATCCGGTTCAGGTAAGACGTGCAAAGCATGCGGTTGCCGAGAACCAGCGCACGATCGAGGCTGTAGCGGCACTGAAAGCCGGCAATATTGAACGGTTCGGCGAACTGATGAACCAGTCCCATATTTCCTTAAGGGATGATTACGAGGTTTCCTGTGATGAGATTGATGTCTTAGTTGACCTGGCATGGGAAGTTCCCGGCGTGATCGGCTCCAGAATCACAGGAGGCGGCTTCGGCGGCTGTACGGTCAGCATTGTAAAAAATGACGCCGTGGATGCCTTCATCAGTACCGTCGGCAGCAGCTATAAGGAGAAAGTCGGCCACGAGGCAGAATTCTATACCGTTGATATCGGCGGCGGGGCATGTAAGTTAAATTAAGAAACCGGGAATAAAAGATTCAGAAAGGTGGAGTTCAAATGTCTATTTTAGTATTAGGAGGAGCCGGATACATCGGCTCACACACAGTTTATGAACTTATTGACAAAGGAGCCGATGTTGTCATCGCGGATAATCTGGAGACAGGGCATATAGAGGCGGTTCATCCGAAAGCCCGTTTTTACAAAGGGGATATCCGCAGCCGTGGTTTCGTGGATAACATTTTCGAAAGCGAAGAAATCCATGCTGTCATTCATTTTGCCGCAAACTCCCTTGTAGGTGAGAGTATGGTCGACCCGCTGAAATATTACGACAACAATGTCTGCGGCACGAAAGTCCTTCTGGAATCTATGATTGCCCATGATGTAAAGAAAATCGTCTTCTCTTCCACCGCCGCGACCTACGGGGAGCCTGAGAATATCCCGATCATGGAGGATGACAGGACCTGTCCAACCAATACATACGGGGAAACAAAGCTTGCGATGGAAAAGATGATGAAATGGACTGATGCCGCACACGGCCTGAAATATGTCGCTCTGCGCTACTTCAACGCCTGTGGTGCCCATGAAAGCGGCAGCATCGGTGAAGCACACAGTCCTGAGACGCACCTGATTCCACTGATCCTCCAGGTTCCGCTGAACCAGCGTGAATACATCAGTATTTTCGGGGATGATTATGACACGAAAGATGGCACATGCATCCGTGATTACATTCATGTAACGGACCTTGCACAGGCTCATATCCTTGCCCTGAAATATCTTCTGGACGGCGGTGACAGCAATATCTTCAATCTCGGAAACGGGATCGGCTTCACCGTCAAAGAAGTAATTGAGACTGCCAAAAAAGTAACCGGCCTTGAAATTAATGCAAAGATAGCACCAAGGCGTGCAGGAGACCCTGCAAGGCTGATTGCATCCAGTGATAAGGCAAGAGAGGTCCTCGGCTGGAATCCGCATCATGCCGATCTGGAAGAGATCATCGCTTCTGCTTGGAAATGGCACAGCACCCATCCGCACGGATTCAGAAAACAGGAGGCATAACGTTATGTTGAATGAAGCAATCAAGAAGCTGGTACAGTATGGAATCCAGACAGGGCTTACACCGGAATGTGAACGTATTTATACGACCAACCTGCTGCTCGATCTGTTCCATGAGGATGAATATCAAGACACAGATTGTGATCTCTCCCTGATTGTTCTGGAGGATGTTTTGAAAGAACTGCTGGATGAGGCATGCAGCCGCGGAATCATTGAGGACAGCATCGTATACAGGGATTTGTTTGATACGAAGCTGATGAACTGTCTCATGCCGCGTCCCTCCCAGGTGCAGTCTGAATTCTGGAAAAGGTACAAGGAGTCACCAAAGGCCGCTACCGAATATTATTACAAGTTAAGCCAGGACAGCGATTATATACGCCGCTACCGTGTCTGTAAGGATATGAAGTGGACCGTTGACACGGATTACGGCACACTGGACATTACAATCAATCTTTCCAAACCGGAGAAGGACCCCAAGGCCATCGCAGCCGCAAGAAATGCGAAGGCATCTTCTTATCCGAAGTGTCTGCTCTGCATGGAGAACGAAGGCTATGCCGGCCGTACAAACCACCCGGCGCGTGAAAACCACAGGATTATCCCGATCACGGTCAATGACAGCAGCTGGGGGTTCCAATACTCTCCTTATGTTTATTATAATGAGCACTGTATCGTACTCAACGGTGAGCATGTGCCCATGAAGATTGAGAAGAATACCTTCCGTAAACTATTTGATTTTGTAAAGTTGTTCCCCCACTACTTCCTCGGCTCTAATGCGGACCTGCCGATCGTAGGAGGCTCTATCTTAAGCCATGATCACTTTCAGGGCGGCCACTATACGTTCGCTATGGCCAAGGCCCCTGTTGTCAGGAACTTTGTGGTCGAAGGCTTTGAAGATGTGGCTGCAGGGATTGTAAAATGGCCGCTCTCCGTCATCCGCCTCCAGGGCAGTGATGAGAACCGGATTATCGAGCTGGCAGACCATATCCTAAAGACATGGAGGGGATATACCGATGAAGATGCATTCATTTATGCAGAGACAGACGGACAGCCTCACAACACGATCACGCCGATCGCCAGAATGCACGGTGACCTGTATGAACTTGACCTGACACTGCGCAATAATATCACGACCGGAGAACATCCTCTCGGCGTCTATCACCCGCACGCAGAACTGCACCATATCAAGAAAGAAAATATCGGCCTGATTGAAGTCATGGGACTCGCAGTCCTGCCGTCACGTCTGAAAGATGAGCTGGAACTGCTGACAGAATATATTCTGGAAAAGAAAGATATCAGGAGCAATGAGACGCTTCAAAAGCATGCCGACTGGGTAGAAGGGTTCCTTCCTGATTATCCGGACCTGAACCCGGATAATATCGACGGGATTCTGAAACAGGAGGTCGGGAAAGTCTTCTGCCAGGTGCTCGAAGATGCAGGTGTTTATAAATGCACAGAAGAAGGAATGAACGCATTCGGCAGATTTATTGCTGCCCTGTAAGAAAGTTTCAATAAGCCAGACGGGTGTGCGGCCAAATTGTCAGTTACTCTGATCATTTGACCCCACACCCGTTTTTGTTTCTCTCTATTTTTTCTTTCTTTTTTTCTTGCGTACACTGTATCCGAATGTGCCCAGCTTTTTCCCGAGTCCAAGGTATTCCCCGTGGGAATAAGCAAGCAGGCCTGTTTTGTTGAGTTCAAACTTATTCTTCTCGTTCATATAGGATTCATCCACCTGAACTGCCGTCACTTCGGCAAGGAACATATGGTGGCTCCCCAGTTCTTTGACCTCAGCCACCCTGCATTCGATACTGACAGGACTCTCTTCTATAGCCGGTGCATAAGACAGCGTTTCCGCCTTTAACGGCGTCAAACCAGTTTCTTTCCATTTGTCAACGTCTCTTCCTGAGCGGACCCCACAGTAATCTGTTGCCCTGATCAGGCTTTCTGTTGTCAGATTTATTACAAATTCCCCTGACTCCTTTATCATCTGGTAGGAATAACGCTCCGGCCTGACGGAAATATAGACCATCGGCGGATTTGTGCATATCGTTCCTGTCCACGCAACCGTCAGAATATTCGTTTTTCCTGATCGATCCGCGGTGCTTACCATGACAGCAGGGAGCGGGTACAGCATATTCCCGGGTTTCCATACTTGTTTGCTCATCTTCTTACTATCTTCCTTTCCCTTAAATTCAGAATATTCTGAATATTGAGTGCAAAAGGGTCTGACCCCTTTGCGGCACGCTTATTGCTGGAGGGCACCTACGAGTGTCGGCACGAGCTGTTTCTTTCTGGATACTACACCCTTTAAGAGCAAATCGTCCGTATCTTCACGCAGGTCGTAGGCAGCGATCACCTTGGAACGTGCATCCAGACCACAGCAAATCAGTTCCGAGGATTCTGTAACGATGTTCGTCAGCATGAAGAAAATCATATCCAGACGGTGTGATTTTCTTGCCTTCTCCAAATGAGGCAGGACCGTTGCCTTGATTTCTTTGAGTTCGTCCCCGCTCATGGAGTTGACCTGACCTACCCCGATGACGGTTTCGTTGACTGTAAACTGCTTGAAGTCCAGGAAAATGATTTCTTCTGCACTCTTTCCCTTCAGGTTGCTTCCGGCATTAAACATTTCCAGTGCCAGCTCTTCTATGTTGATATCTGCTATCTGCGCCAGTTTTCTGGCAGATGCCTCATCCAGCGGCGTACAGGTTGGTGAACGGAACATCAGTGTATCGGAAATGATCGCGGAACAAAGAAGCGCCGCAATTTCCTTTTCCACCTCAATGCACTCTTCCTGATACATCTGGTAGATGATGGTTGCCGTACATCCAACGGGCTGGTTTCTGAAAAATACAGGTCCCATTGTCTCTATGCTGCTCAGCCTGTGATGGTCTATGATTTCCAGCACATCGGCCTCCTCAATCCCGTCTACAGCCTGATTCTTCTCATTATGATCTACAAGAATGACCTGTTTCTTTCTGCTGTTAAGCAGCCGCCTCCTGGAAATGAAGCCGAGGAAATTGCCTTTATTATCTACGATCGGGAAATCACGGAAACGCTTATGTGCCATGACATCCTTTACATCATCGACGTAATCACGCAATTTAAACGTAATGAGCCCTTCCTTTGTCATAAAATGTCTGACAGGGATACTCTGGTTGATCTGTCTTGCCACCGTAAATGTATCGTGGGGCGTGCTGATAATCACGATTTCTTTTTGTCTCGCTTGTTCTATGATGTCAGCCGGTATCTCCGCACCATGACAAACGACCATTGCGCCTACATTCAGGTCGATCGCACACTGCTGTGCTTCTCTTCTGTTTCCAAGGATTACGAGGTCATCCTCCTCAATGAAATCAGACATCAGGTCACGGCTGGACGCCGCAATCCCCACTTTTCCTTTCAGAAGAAAACTGTGGTCATTTCCGATTACTACCCGGCCGCCGATCGTCGTTGCGATATTGCGGTATTGTGTACGGGCTGTGGAAAGGATCGTACTGTCATACACATCCATATAAGATGTAGCAATGTCACCAATGGTGATCAGACCCTCGAGCTTGCCGCCTCTTGTGACCGGCAGTGTCTTGATGTTGAGTTCCTTCATTCTGGCCCATGCCGTCTTAATGGACACGCTGCCATTGAGCCCTTCTACCTTCCTTAACTCTACGTCCTTCACCTGGACACGCAGGTCAGAAAGAAGTCCGGGAACTTTTATGCCAAACCGCTCCAGAACATACTGTGTCTCTTCATTGAGCTGCCCTGCCCTGCGCGGGGTATACTCCTCCCCTGTCAGCCTCGTCTTAAGCCTTGCATAGGCAATCGCAGAACAGATCGAATCCGTATCCGGGTTCTTGTGGCCTACTACATATACTTTTCGCTTATTTACTCCATTATCCATATTATTTCACCCTCTATTCCCGCAGGCGGCAGGACGGGATCAGGTATCCCATCCCTTTTTTGTCACCGCGGGAGAAAACTCCTGCCTGAGACCTGCCGCACTGCAAATTTAATGCCCTGCAGCCCGCCGCAGGGTCTTTGGTTTTTTAATTCATTAATAGTAGCTTGCCATTTTTTCAGGAATTCGTCAACCCAATTTTCAAGATTGGTTGTTTTTTTGGTAAAACATATGCTATACTAAGTCTGTACTATTTTTCACACAGACACACGGGTTTTCAGTAATGGGTCGCGGTGCAAGTGTGATTTACACGAATTTTAAAGATAAGTTGAGGTGCAATGATGAGCGAAGAATTGAGAACAGAAGAAGTACAGACAAATGAAGAACCTGTTGAGACAATGGCTGATTACGAGGGACATTTTGATGATGCAAATCCCTGGAACAGAGTTCTTGACTACATGGAGAACAAGACAGTCCTGCCTGTTAAAGTAGAAGGGATCGTAAATGGCGGCGCTATCGCAATGGTCGAGGGCTTACGCGGATTCATCCCTGCATCCAAGCTTTCTCTTTCATATATTGAGGATTTGGAAACCTATTTATTGAAGGACATCGAAGTACGCGTCATTGATGTTGATCAGGCAAATAACCGTCTCGTTTTATCCGCCCGCGAGATTTTAAGGGAAAAAGAGAAAAAAGCACGTGAAGACCAGATCGCAAGCATTAAGATCGGTACTGTTATGGAAGGAACTGTTGAGACTCTGCAGAATTATGGGGCATTTATTAAACTCGAGAACGGACTGTCCGGCCTCGTGCATATCTCCCAGATCTCCCAGAAGCGCATCAAGACTCCGGGTGAAGTTCTGAAAACCGGCGACACTGTAAAGGTAAAAGTGATCGGGATTAAGGACGGCAAGATCAGCCTGAGTATGAAAGCACTCGAGGAATCTGCAGAAGAAGTTGTTGAAAAAGTAGAGATTCCTAAGAGCGAGAACATCGGAACAAACCTTGGTGACCTCTTTAAGAACATTAAGCTTTAGGATTTCCTTTTTGAAAGTTTCCGGAAAAAGCTATGAAATGAACAAACCCTTCAGACTGGAGCAGGATATATTTTTCCTGCCCGGACTGAAGGGTTTCATTATATGCTTTGTTCGGCTATCCTGCCATTTTTATAGTTTAATATCCTGCAGATATGGATTCTCGGCCTCATAGAATTTTTCTGCATCAACCGCTTCTGCAATCTTCATATCGATCGGCATCTTACCGAGTACAGGCATGTTCAGTTCCGCCGCAATCTCGTCTATGTGGCTCTCGCCGAATACTTTGATCTCTTTCCCGCAGTCAGGACATTTTACATAACTGTAGTTTTCCACCACGCCAAGCACAGGGATATTCATCTGTTTTGCCATGTTGTATGCTTTCTTCACGATCATCTGTACAAGGTCCTGAGGAGATGTTACAATGACAACCCCGTCTACCGGCAGTGACTGGAATACGGTTAACGGCACATCTCCGGTTCCCGGAGGCATGTCCACGAACAGATAATCAATGTCTCCCCACATAACGTCCGTCCAGAACTGTGTTACAACTCCTGCAATAACAGGCCCCCTCCAGATAACCGGGGTATCCTCATCCTCCAGCAGAAGGTTGACGGACATGATTCTGGTCTCATCCTTTGCGATACAAGGGAACATCCCCTCATCACTGCCCTTCGCCGTCTCATGCACACCATACATCTTTGGAATGGACGGTCCTGTAATGTCTGCATCCAGAATGCCGACGGTGTATCCTTTCTCACGCATCATTCTGGCCAGAGATGCGGTCACGAGTGATTTGCCTACGCCTCCCTTTCCACTGATAACGCCGATTACCTTTTTAATCTGTGAATATTTATTTGCCGGAACTCTGAAATCCTCCTTTTTGCTCTCACATGATCCTGCATGTGCGCAGCCTGCACAGGACTCTTCGCTGCAGCCATTGCTGTGTTCATCTGCCATATTGCTCTACCTTCTCTTTCTATAATAGTATCGTACTGCTTCAAAAAGCAAGCCTGCCTGTAACGGCAAGGCCCGCTTTTTGTATTATACCATAAATACTAAACTCGTGAAATACCTCGTTAAGTATTTAGGTATATGTCTTACTAAGCGTGATAAAACCACGCTAAGTGCGAGCATTATACCATAAATGCAATTTACTTAAAACCCCCGGAATGATTGCATACCCCTATACCAGTTTTTCTATGGCGCCGGACTGTATCGCTGTAATGTTTTGTGCAATGCGCTCTTTCGGCCAGTCCCACCATTTCAGCTCCAGAAGGGTCTTAATGGTACCTTCTGAAAACCGTTTTCTGATAGGCTTTGCCGGTATTCCGCCGACGATGGTATATGGTGCAACGTCTTTTGTCACAAGCGCACGACTGCCTATGACTGCGCCATCACCGATGGTAACCCCGGCCAGAATAACTGCCTCATAGCCGATCCACACATCATTTCCTATGACGATATCACCCTTGTTGTCCCAGGAATCTGCAACATTTTTCATGTCAAGCCCCCACTCCTCGAAGAAAAGTGGAAACGGATACGTAGACAGGGATGACATCCTGTGATTTGCACTGTTAAACAGGAACTTTGCTCCGCAGGCAATAGAACAGAACCTGCCGATCACAAGGTGGTCATGGTTGACCGGATAATGATACAGCACATTACTTTTTTCAAACAATACCGGGTCATTGACAAAATCATTATACATCGTATAATCGCCGACCATTATGTTTGGATCGCTGATTACGTTCTTTAAATAAACTGTCTGATTATCTCCCGTTCTGGGATATATTTGTTCCTCTGGAATAGTCATTTTAAGTCCTCCTCTTAATTGTTAACCACTTATTTCAACCATTCCAGCTAATGCAATGCAAAGCTTCACAAACGCTCACCTCTTTTTAATTTGATACAATATTTATCATAACATAGAGATGCTTTAAAGTAAACTTTCCCATCCGTCCTTCGTTTCTACAATTCATCCCGGGTGACGTCTTTCAGCCACTTGAAGCTTTTGTAGCGTATCCATGTGATCGGTACTTTAATCAACTCGTCGCACATCAATATCATGTATACAACCGGGACGCTGCATTTAAACACAAATGCGGCCAGCCATCCAAACAGGATAGAGCCTCCCCACATGGTAGAAACATCCATAATCAGGCCGAACCTCGTGTCCCCGCCTGAACGGAATGTTCCTACTACCATCGTTGTGTTGAATGATTGGGCAACTACGAAATAAGACATAATAAAGAACATGAATTTCAGATAGCCCTTAGCCTCCACAGACAGTGACAGCGCCGCCGCTGCGACCGGTGATGCCGCCAGAATCAGCACCCCGCCTAAAGCCCCCATAATGACGCTCAGCCAAAGAAACCTGTTGGCATATGCCTTTGCATGTTCAAATTTTTTCTCCCCTATTGTTTTACCTAAATAAATCGCGGTGGCGCTCGACAGGCCAAATGCCACAACAGTTGCCAGCTGTCTGGCCACCTGCGCGACAGAATTTGCAGCCACGGCCGCGCTTCCCATATGTCCTAAAATAGCCGTGTTCGCAGCCGTGCCAAGCCCCCACATCACCTCATTCATAACAACAGGCAGTGCATAACGCAGGAAATCCTGCACAAGTATTTTATCTGTCCTTAAAAAATAGTTTATCCGGAATTTTATGTCCTTATTAAAGAACCTGGCATATCCAAATACGAGTACCAGCTCCGTAATCCTTGCAATCAGCGTTCCAAGCGCCGCACCCTGAATTCCCATCGCCGGACAGCCCAGAAGGCCAAAAATAAAAATGGCATTCAGGACCACATTCACGATAAGCGAAATGAGGTAGACGACAGTTGCCACAACCACCCGCTCCACACTGCGCATCACATAAAGGTAAACCTGGGTAATCCCCATTATCACATATGAAAATGCTACAATCCTCAGGTATTGTATCCCCTGTGCTGTCACCTCCGGATCATTCGTAAATATCTTCATCAGCATCCCCGGAATCACAAGGGCCGCAATCATAAACACCGCAGTAACCACCACCGCCGCCTTCATTCCAAGAGCCAGTATCTTCTCAATCGTCTTCTTATCGCCCTTCCCCCAGTACTGTGCCGTCAGCACCGTTGCCCCGGACGTCAGGCCAAACAGAAAAAGAACCATGATGTACTGCACCTGCCCGGCCAGAGACGCCCCTGAAAGGGCCTTTTCCCCCACCTTGCCCAGCATAATAACATCCGCCGCAGTAACCCCCACATTTATCAGATTCTGCAGCGCCATCGGAATCACAAGGGCAAACACACTTTTATAAAACTTACCCCAGTCAATCCCCAGCTGATTCTCTATATGTATCCTGCCTTTCTCCACACTCATCTTCTTCGCCGCCCTCTCTTATACTTTATATTTTTCACCTGTCTGGAAAACATCTATCCACACACCGGCCTAACCTTAGAAAAGATGCCCTCCGCTGACGCAAAGAACATCTTAGTATAAAAATATTAGCATAAAATTCCAAAAAGGTACAGGGCAAACTTCAAATTGGTACACCACAAACCTTAATTTGGGACGTAGTAAACCTGAACTATATTACGTCCCTAATCTCTTTCTTTTTGATATTACCATTGCGATGCATAAGATTGCCGCTGCGAATACGAGTTGTATTCCGAATGCCTGCAGTATTTCTGTCCTGACGTTTCCGGTGATGCTTCCGTATTCGGCCAGCAGGTCGTTGCTTTTTACGTACCAATAGACTGGCAGGAACTGTGCGACTGTTTTTACGCCTTTCCCCAGTAATTCCAGTGGGACGAAGACGCCGCAGAGGAAGCCCATCCCAAGGGAGAGTATATTAACGATTCCGTTCAGTGCATTCGTGTTATTTGTAATCATTCCGACCATGTATGCGAGTGATAATGCCACCACCAGCATGATTAGGGAGTTTATGATGTAGTATGGAACGTTTTTGCTTTGCAGGAATTCTTTTCCATACAGGATTAGATTCCCGGCCATGCTGATTCCCCACAATACCAGGCCGAATACAGATGCCGCCAATAGTGCCTCCATATTTTGTCTGCGTGCGGAAACCGCACTTGCCTGCATTCTTTTCTGGATGTCTGGCTTATGAAAAGCGGACAGGATGTTTCCAAGGACATAACAGAGTATGCTCAACAGGAGATAAGGGATGTATTGAAAATAGTAACTGTATACCGGTGCCTCTCCTGCGTTTCCGTTACTGTCCAGCATTGTTACTGATGGTTCCTTTACCGCATTGACTGCTTTGACTGCCTCTCCAACTGTATACCCTGCTGCGTTGTATGTTTTCATGTTATTCAGAAAGCTGTTGATCTGCTGGTCTACATAGAAGCTTGTGTATGAACCCGGAATTTTGGTCACAGACAGTTTTTCATCGCCGTCCAGACATTTTTCCTCGAATCCGGCAGGAATCTTTACAATATATTCGATGTTCGAATAGAACATGTTTTCCTGTAATTCTTCTTTATTGTTCTCTGTCAATGTTACCTGATGGTACTTTTCAAGATACTGCATAAGCCCTTTTGCCATTTCTCCGCCATCTTCATCCACAAATGCTAGCTTTACGCTATGTGCTGTATAGCTGTCATTCATGGTTGATTTGACAGAACTTTGTATCATTAGAGTGATTCCGAAGAAAACCACCAGATAGAGAATGATGATGGCTGCATTTTGTTTTGTGATTTTCATATATCCTTTAAATATTGTCATAACGTTCCCTCCTGATCACTAAGAATGAGCCAATTGTCAGTACCGCAGACATTATGACCAGTGTCATCAGGCTGCGTCTGAACCGAAGTGGATCATCATAGACATTAATGCAGTAAAAGGCATCTGATATCAGTGCGGCCGGGTTGATCCGGTTTATGATCGGGCAGTTTCTTTCTACTACATCCTTCATCCCTGAATTCATCAGCCCTGCCAGGAAACTGCATACCATAGAAATCCCCAGCAATATGGCAATCTTGATTCCTTCTCCCCGTTTACTGGAACTGCTGATAAAGATTCCCATTGATACCCCGATCATGCAGCCGACAAAAGACACAAGCAGCATCTGCGGCATCTGCCCGTCAAATTCCAGTTTCAGTACAAACTTCAGGTACAATAGTAGTATTATTACATTAATGAAGTGAATCCCAAAAGAAGTCAGCATCTCTGAGAGAATCAGTTTCAGCTTATGGGTCGGTGTTACACATCTTCTTGCCGCCAGAGCGGTCAGGTTTGCCTGCAGGGTCAGTGCAGATCCAAAACCGATAAAACAGCCATACATACATGCCATCGCTATCAATGCATAGAAAAACTGTGCATTGCCATTTGTCGTCCTGCCGCCCAGAGATACCTGAGAAACTAATTCCTCGTAATTCTCCATCTGTTTTACAGCGTTCTGGATGCCTTCTGGATGACTTGCCGCAATATTTTCCATTGTCTGCCTTCCATTCTCATAGCTTTCCAGCAGGGACTGAAGAATACTCTCCTCCAGACCGACTCCCCTGACAGTAAGTGACGGCTCTTCACCGGCGTAAAAAATACCGGCTGCTTTCTTTTCTTCCAATGCTTTTTGTGCTTCTTTTTCATCCATTTTCTTTACTGTAATCAGTTTTGTATCGTCCGCCTCGATGCTCTTCAGAAACTCTGTAAATGCATCCGCCTCTGCGCTGTCTGCCTCTTCCACAATAACCGCTGGCACTGTTTCAAAATCTGCTTCTTCCATGCGCCCAAAGGCAAAGTAAAAAAACGTTGCCAGAACAAGAGGAAAAACCAGCGGCCAGAAAAGCATATTAAAATTATGCAGTTTTACTTTCACATCATATTTCATTAAATGCAGCATATCTTCCCTCCTAATCTCTCAGTTCTGTTCCTGTGATTTCCAGAAAAACATCGTTTAAAGTCGGCAGTTCTGAAAAAACTCTCCCGAAAGAGACTGCGTTTTCCTGCAGATAATTCAGAATGCGGATCAGGTTATGTTTTGCGCCCGTACATCTCACAGTCAATACCTGTTCATCGTACCGGACATCAAACACATGAGGCAGCTGTCTGATTTCCCTGATCTGTGCCTCTTCTATTGCAACGGCTTCTATTGTTACAGTCTCACCTGTTTTGATCATACTCTTGAGCTCTTCCTTAGTTCCCGATGCTATGCTCCTGCCGTGGTCCATGATCGCAATCCTTGTGCAAATTTGTTCCACCTCTTCCATATAATGGGATGTGTATATGATCGTCGAGCCCTGCCTGTTCAGTTCCTTAATCCCTTCCAGAATCCGGTTCCTGCTCTGCGGGTCCACCGCGACTGTCGGCTCATCCATAATAATCAGCCTCGGCCTGTGTGCGATTCCGCATGCAATGTTCAGCCGTCTTAAAAGGCCTCCTGAAAGCTTTTTCGGACGCATCTTTATATATTCTTCCAGTCCCACAAACTGGACGGCTTCCTCTACAAGTTTTTTCCGTTTCGCCTTCTCCTTCACATACAGCCCACAAAAATAATCAATGTTTTCATAGACTGTCAGCTCATCGAAAACCGCCACATTCTGAAGAACGATTCCGATCTGCTGCTTGATCTTGTAGCTGTCAGGCTTCATCTCTTCACCAAAAATCGTGACTTTTCCTTTGTCATATTTCAGCAGTGCCAGCATACAGCTGATCGCCGTCGTTTTTCCCGAACCGTTCGGACCAAGCAGCCCGAAAATTTCCCCTTCCTCTATTTCCAGATTCAAATGATCCAGCGCCACCAGATTTCCATATCGTTTTACGAGATTTTCTATCTTTATCATAACATTTCCTCCTTCATACATGCCTGTTTAAGACATTACCGTATACCTTCCTTTCATTCTATGTCTATACTATAATGGTTTTGGGTGAGATATGGTAGTGTCATCCGTCACTGCATATACATGACAAATGTCATAAAATATATGGAAACACCTAAATACTCAACGAGGTATTTCACGAGTTTAGTATTTATGGTATATTGCTCGCACTTAGCGTGGTTTTTTCACGCTTAGTAAGACATACACCTAAATACTTAACGAGGTATTTCACGAGTTTAGTATTTATGGTAAAATAGATGTAGATTATTTTTTTCTGAAACTTTAAATCACCTAAAAGGGAGCCTGCGATGAAATACATGAAAGATTCCGTGCTAATCCTGCTTTACTGCTTTTTTACACTATTTCACACCCGCCCGGACTTTTACTATGTCCTGGCTTTATTAGCAGCCCTGATCATATGCTGCATGGACTGTTTTATGGATTTAAATTTATACATCATCCCCATTTCCCTTGTATTTCTTTTGATAACATGGTTCTGCCCTGCCTTTCTCTATTTTTTCCCGGCCGTGGCCTATGTTCTTTTCCGCCGCAGGTGCTATATACCTCTTATCGCAGGGGCGGTGTTTTATGTATGGACTTTCCTCATTCATACAACGGATTATTTCCTATTCCTTCTCGGTGCATTCGGCATCCTCCTTGCTTTTCTGTTGGAGCGGCAGACTACAGGTTACAATCAGCTGGAAGACTTATACAAACATACTCGTGATGACAGCCGTGAATTAAACCTGCTCCTGACGGAGAAAAACCATACACTGCTGGAAAAACAGGATTATGAGATTTACACGGCAACCTTGAAGGAGCGCAACCGGATTGCCCGGGAAATCCACGACAATGTCGGTCATCTGCTCTCCCGCTCCATTCTGATGGTCGGTGCTATGAAGGCAGTGAATACGTCCCCGGGACTGTCAGAGCCTCTAAATACACTGGATTCTACTTTGAATTCTGCAATGGACAGTATCCGCAGCAGTGTGCATGACCTCCATGATGAGGCCATAAACTTAGAAGAGGCCACGCAAAGTCTCATAAATGATTTTACGTTTTGTCCCGTCAGCTTTGAATTTGATATGGGCAGAGATATTCCAAGAGAGATTAAGTTTAGTTTTATCAGCATAACAAAAGAAGCCCTCTCCAATGTCATGAAGCACAGCAGTGCCACGCAGGTCCATGTAACCATGCGGGAGCATCCGGCCCTCTACCAGCTCTGTATAGAAGATAACGGGACAGCCGGACCCATTTCGGATGAGGGGATCGGCCTGATCAATATGAAAGAACGGATTCATACCCTGAAAGGCAATATACAGATTAGAAATGACAAAGGGTTTAAAATATTTATTACTATACCAAAGGAGATTTCATAATGAATATATTAATAATAGATGATGACTGCCTTGTTGCAGGCGCCTTAAAGACGATTCTGGAAGCAGAAAAGGATTTTCATGTCCCTGCATGCGGGCATGACGGGACAGACGCCGTGTCCCTGTACCGGGAGCACAGGCCGGATGTCCTGCTTATGGATATCCGTATGAAAGAAATGAGCGGGCTGGATGCCTCGGCAGAGATACTGAAAGAATTCCCGGATGCGCGTATTCTCCTGCTTACCACCTTTTCTGATGACGAATATATTATCAAGTCATTAAAACTGGGAGCAAAGGGCTACCTTCTGAAACAGGATTATCAGAATATCGTCCCTGCAATCCGCGCTGTTTTCTCAGGCCAGACGGTATTCGGCAATGAAATTGTCTCCAAAATCCCATCCCTGCTCCAGCAGACGCCATCCTTTCACTACGAAGATTTTGACATCCATGACAGGGAACTGGAGATCATTGAGCTGATCGCAGAAGGACTGAGTAACAAAGAAATCGCTTCCCGCCTGTATTTAAGTGAAGGAACAGTCAGAAACTATTTGAGTTCCATACTTGATAAACTGGAACTGCGTGACAGAACCCAGGTTGCCGTATTCTATTACCAGCACAAAGCATAACCCGTCAACACCGCTCAAACGAAAAGGAGAGAATCTATTATGGCTGTACATACATCCGATATCACCCTCGTCCCTAATGACCAGCTCAAGCCTCTGGATACGATAGACGGCTTTCAGGTCCGCCCCGGCTTCTTCCACTCCTTCGGGGCCACTATCATCCCCGGCGGAGTCAGTTTCACTATCCAGTCCCACGGCGCTTCTTCCTGCGAACTGCTCCTCTTCCACCGCATGGCAGAGGAACCTTTTGCGGCCCTCAGGTTTCCTGATAACTACAGGATCGGATTCGTTTATTCTATGATCGTGTTTGGTCTGGATATCGAAGAATTTGAGTACGCCTTCCGTCTGGACGGCCCATATGACGAAAAAAAAGGACTGCGTTTTGACAAGACAAAGATTCTTCTTGACCCTTATGCAAGGGCCGTCACAGGGCAGAGCCGCTGGGGTGTCACGAACTGCTGTGAGCATGGCTACCGTGCCCGCGTCGTGAGAAATAATTTTGACTGGGGGCTGGAAAAACAGCCTCAGATTCCGATGGAGGACCTCGTCATCTATGAAGCCCATGTGCGTGGTTTTACACGGGATTCCTCCTCCGATGTCTGCTGTCCGGGAACCTTTCAGGGACTACGCGATAAGATTCCGTATCTGAAGGATCTGGGGATCAATGCGGTCGAACTGATGCCCGTCTTCGAATTCGATGAAATGAGAGATGCCCGTCTGATCGACAACAACCAGCTTCTGGACTACTGGGGGTATAACTCCGTCTGTTTCTTTGCCCCCAATACCAGTTATGCCTCTTCTATTGAGTACAATCAGGAAGGCCGTGAGTTAAAGCAGCTGATCAAGGCCCTCCATGACAACGGCATTGACGTCATACTGGACGTTGTATTCAATCACACTGCCGAGGGAAATGAATACGGCCCCAGTTTTTGCTTCAAAGGATTTGACAATAATATTTACTATATGCTCACCCCCGACGGATATTATTACAATTTCAGTGGCTGCGGCAACACACTGAACTGCAACCACCCGGTTGTCCAGCAGCTCATTCTGGACTGCCTGCGCTACTGGGTTACCGATTACCGCGTGGACGGGTTTCGTTTTGACCTCGCCTCCATACTCGGAAGAAACGAGGACGGTTCCCCGATGAACCAGCCGCCGCTTTTAAGAAGTCTGGCGTTTGACCCGATCCTCGGCACGGTAAAACTGATTGCGGAAGCATGGGATGCGGGGGGCCTCTATCAGGTCGGTTCTTTCCCCTCCTGGCGCCGCTGGGCAGAATGGAACGGAAAATACCGGGACGACATGAGAAGGTTCTTAAAAGGTGACGCCGGCCTAGCCGAAACCGCAGCCCAGCGTATCTTAGGTTCCCCTGACCTGTATGATCCGGCATCAAGGGGGTTAAGCGCCTCCGTCAATTTCCTGACATGCCACGACGGTTTTACTCTCAATGATTTGTATTCTTATAATGAAAAACATAATGAAGCCAATGGCTGGAACAACACGGACGGCTCCAATGACAACAACAGCTGGAACTGTGGTGTAGAAGGAGAAACCGACAACCCCGAGGTCCTGAAACTAAGAAAGCGTATGATGATGAACGCCTGTGCCGTCCTCATGACAAGCCGTGGAACCCCCATGTTCCTCTCTGGCGATGAATTCGGGGATACACGCTTCGGCAATAACAATCCTTACTGTCAGGACAACGAAATCTCCTGGCTGGACTGGACCCTGTTAGAAACAAACCGGGACCTCTTTGATTTCTTCCGGTACATGATTGCCTTCCGTCAAAAACACACCGTAATCCGCAAAGACCTTAAGCCGGCCCCGGGCGGGTTCCCATGCACCAGCATTCACGGCCTGACCCCGTGGCTCCCCGACTACACACCAGAGTCACGGACCATCTGCATCATGTATGCCGGATATGATCCGGAAAAACAAACAGAAGACATCGTTTACCTTGCCGTCAATCCTTACTGGAGGACACTCGAACTCACACTCCCCAGCCTCCCGGCCGGAAAATCCTGGCACATCGCAGTAAACACCGGCGACTCTGCCCACTTAACCTTTCCGGACGAAAACATGCCCGAAATAAAAAACACCGTACTGCTCGGCGGCCGCTCCGTCATCATCTTTACGGTACAGTAAAAGAAGAGGGGGTAAAATATTCTCCAGTAACTGGTGTGCAACTTCCGATTGAGCTAAACAGCTGGGGCGGGGGAAAGTATGCAGCCTGCTCACGGCTAGGTCGTTTCAGAATCCTTTTAACGAGCGAATAGAAGTTCTTATTGAAAAAGAGATGCTCAGAAGGGATGAAAATTGATTCTCCAAAATCAATTTTCAAGCCGGCCTAAGGCGGAAAAATATCTATTTTTCCGCTGCATGCCTGCTGTGCCCTTCTGAGCATCTCTTTTTCTATTAGAACTTCTTCGTTGAGTGGACTGGATTCTGAAACGACCTAGCCGTGAATAGGCTGCATACTTTCCCCCGTCCCAGCGTCCCCATTCAGCCAATCGAAGTTTCACTTCCTACTCATCGAATGCTTCTTTCATTTTATCCATAAACCCTTTTTTCTTCCCTTTTCCGGATTTCCCGCTGCTCTCGCCTGTGTCAAGATTCAGTGAATTTCCTGACAGCCTGTCGAATTCACGCAGCGCCTCTTTTGCTTCCGGGCTTAACTTCTCCGGTGTCTGGATGACCAGTGTTACATAATGGTCTCCACGTACCTGAGCGTTTCTCAGGGAAGGCACACCTTTTCCTTTCAGGCGCACTTTTGTATCTGTTTTTGTTCCTGCCTTTACGGTATAGATCACATCTCCGTCCACAGTCGGGATCTTTACATCCCCGCCCAGTGCCGCCTGTGCAAAGCTGATCGGCACGGTTGAGAAGATATGCATATCCTGTCTCTGGAAGATCGGGTGTCTCGATACGTTTACTTCCACGAGCAGGTCGCCCCTCGGGCCGCCGTTTGTTCCCGGCTCGCCTTTTTCACGGATTCTGACACTCTGTCCGTTGTCGATGCCTGCCGGAATGGAAACCTGGATTCTTTTCTTGCTGGATGTATATCCGGTACCTGAACAGGAAGAACATTTCTCTTTAATCACTTTTCCTGAACCACCGCAGTTCGGACAAGTCTGAACATTCTGTACAGTTCCGAAGAAGGACTGTGATGTATAAACTACCTGTCCCTTACCTCCGCACTTCGGACAGGTCTCCGGGGATGTGCCCGGCTTTGCGCCTGTTCCGTTACATGCTGTACATGGGTCTTTTAAAATGACCTCTAATTCTTTTTCACATCCGAAAACTGCTTCCTCAAATGTGATTCTTATACTTTTGCGTATATTCGCACCCTTCATCGGGCCATTATTTCCACGGCCGCCTCTTCTTCCGCCTCCGCCGAATAAATCCCCGAAGATATCTCCAAATATATCGCTGAAATCAGCACCGCTGAAGTCAAAACCACCGAAGCCTCCAGCTCCGCCGGCCCCGCCTTCAAATGCTGCGTGTCCAAACTGGTCATACTGGCGGCGTTTTTCAGGGTCGCTGAGCACTGCATACGCTTCAGATGCCTCTTTGAACTTCTTCTCGGCTTCGGCATCTCCCGGATTCATGTCCGGATGGTACTTTTTTGCTAAAACACGGTATGCTTTTTTGATTGCTGCATCATCAGCATCCCTGCCTATGCCAAGCACCTCGTAATAATCTCTTTTTGACTCTGCCATAACACTCTACCCTTTCATCTGTCTGATTATGATTTTGTACAAAGAAATTCTACGAAGCCGCTTCTTGCAGCTTCGTAGAACCCTTTTTCAAGAATAAACCTGTCTGTTACAGGCCTATTCCAGCGGACATTTAGACTTCTTTGTAATCTCCGTCTACTACGTCATCTCCTGTGAAACCTTCCGGTGCCGGACCTGCTTCCGGTGCCGGTCCCGGCTGTGGGCCTGCTCCTGCCGCACCAGCCTGCTCATACATCTTTGTGAACAGCTTCTGGGCGCTTTCCATCAGTTTCTCTTTCGCTGCCTTAATCTCTGCAACCTGAGCCTCTGTAGCATCTTCCGGACTGGATTTTGCAAGGATATCTTTCAATGCCTGGCAGTCTGCCTCCACTGCAGCTTTATCTGTTGCATCCAGCTTGTCACCAACCTCTTTGATTGCCTTCTCTGTCTGGAATACCATAGCATCTGCTTCGTTTCTTGTATCAATTGCTTCTTTACGCTTCTTATCCTGAGCTTCGAATTCAGCCGCTTCTTTTACAGCCTTGTCGATATCGCTGTCAGACATGTTGGAACCTGCTGTAATCGTGATGTGCTGCTCTTTGCCTGTTCCAAGGTCTTTTGCAGAAACATTAACAATACCGTTTGCATCAATATCGAATGTAACTTCGATCTGCGGGATTCCGCGTGGAGCCGGAGGAATTCCATCCAGTCTGAACTGGCCGAGTGATTTGTTGTCCCTTGCAAACTGTCTCTCACCCTGTACAACATTGATGTCTACAGCTGTCTGGTTGTCTGCTGCTGTAGAGAAGATCTGGCTCTTCTTTGTCGGGATTGTTGTATTTCTCTCAATCAGTCTTGTAGCAACTCCGCCCATTGTCTCAATAGACAGTGACAGTGGAGTAACGTCCAGAAGAAGGATATCGCCTGCGCCAGCATCTCCTGCTAACTTACCGCCCTGAACGGAAGCACCGAGTGCAACACATTCGTCCGGGTTAAGGGATTTACTAGGTTCTTTTCCTGTCAGGCGTTTTACTTCTTCCTGAACTGCAGGAATACGTGTGGATCCACCTACCAACAATACCTGGCCGAGTTCGGATGCTGCGATTCCTGCATCAGAAAGCGCACGTCTTACAGGTTCTGCTGTCTTCTCAACAAGATCATGAGTTAACTCATCAAATTTTGCTCTTGTCAGGTTCATATCGAAATGCTTCGGTCCCTCAGCTGTTGCTGTGATGAACGGAAGGTTGATGTTTGTTGTTGTTGCGGATGAAAGCTCTTTCTTTGCTTTCTCAGCTGCTTCTTTCAGTCTCTGGAGAGCCATCTTGTCACCTGACAGGTCAACACCCTCTTTTGCCTTGAAATCTGCAAGCATGTAGTCTGTAATCTTCTGGTCAAAGTCATCTCCACCAAGTCTGTTGTTTCCGGCTGTGGATAATACTTCGATGACTCCGTCACCGATCTCGATAATAGATACGTCGAATGTACCGCCTCCGAGGTCATATACCATGATCTTCTGCTCTTTTTCGTTGTCCAGACCATATGCCAGAGCTGCTGCTGTAGGCTCGTTGATGATTCGTTTTACATCCAGACCTGCAATCTTACCTGCATCTTTTGTAGCCTGACGCTGTGCATCGTTGAAATATGCAGGAACAGTGATTACTGCCTCTGTTACTTTCTCTCCCAGATATCCTTCTGCATCTGCTTTTAATTTCTGAAGGATCATAGCGGAAATCTCCTGCGGAGAATACTTCTTGTCATCAATCGTTACTTTATAATCTGTACCCATCTCTCTTTTAATAGAAGAGATTGTCTTGTCTGCATTTGTAACTGCCTGACGTTTTGCAGGCTCACCTACCAGACGTTCTCCCGTCTTTGTAAATGCTACTACTGACGGTGTTGTCCTTGCTCCTTCTGTATTAGCGATAACGGTTGGCTGTCCACCTTCCATAACAGCTACACAGCTGTTTGTTGTACCTAAGTCAATACCAATTATTTTGCCCATAATCAAATCCTCCTGAATTATTCATTAAATTAATTTGCAACTTTTACCATACTATGTCTCACTACACTTTCACGGTATGTGTAGCCCTTCTGGAATTCTTCGGCCACCGTGTTCTCTCCGAATTCTTCATCCTCAACATGCATCACAGCGTTGTGGTAATCCGGGTTGAACTCATTTCCGACCGCCTCGATCGGCTTTACACCAATCTCTTCCAGTGTAGTCATCAGCTGTTTATAAATCTTCTCCATTCCTTCCGCAAAAGGATTGGCCTTGTCTTCCTCTGGCACAGCTGCCAGGCCGCGTTCAAAATTATCAACGACCGGAAGAATCTTTTCTATGATATCTTTCGCACCTATCTCATACATCTGGGATTTCTCCTTTTCTGTACGTTTGCGGAAGTTATCAAACTCAGCCATCTGACGAGTGAGCCGGTCAGTCAGCTCTTCAATCTTCTCGTCTTTTTTATCTTTCTTATTCTTTCTGCCAAACAGTTTCTTTTCTTTGCCGGATTTTTCTTTATCATCATCCGCTGCTTCTTCCTCAGCCGCAGGTTCTTCTGCGTCCTCTGATGCATCTGCTTCGTCATCCTCTGAAGCGTCTTCCATTTCTTCGGCCTCTTCTGTCTGTTCTTCGGCCTCAGACTGTTCGTCCGTCCGGGCTGCCTGTTCCTCAGCCTCTTTCGCGGCCTTTGCTTTCGCCTCTTCCACCGCTTCTTTTATCATATCTTCTTTGCTCATATTTTCTTCCACCAGCTATTCACCTTCCTATTCTTTTGGATCTTTGTAATAAATTGCATCCAACTCGTTCTGCAGAGTCTTCAGCGTCTTCATGACATGTTCATAATCCATACGTTTTGGACCGATGATACCGATCGTACCCTTCATGCCCTCGCCCAATTCGTAGGTCGCTGTCACAACACTGCAGTCCTTCATGGTCTTCACCGGTGCTTCATCTCCGATGTATACCTGAATTCCATGACTGTCTTCACTGGCAAGGGTCTCTGTAACAAGTTCCGCCAGCTGCTGCTTTTCTTCAAATGCACTGATAATCTCCTGTGCACTCTCTTTATCACTCAGTTCCGGATACTTAAAAATGTTGGTAGCCCCGCTCGTGTAGATCTCCATATCTTCGTCCACATGTATGACTTCCGCTACCGCATCCAGAACATCGCTGATGACCTGGCTGTGAATACCTGCCTGCTCTTTCAGCTTTGCGATCAGCCCCAGGTTGATCTCTTCTATAGACATTCCATTCAATGTCGTGTTCAGCAGCATATTCAGCTTAAACAAATGTTCATTACTTAAGGTTTCACCGACTTCGATGATCTTATTCTTGATGACATTCCCGTTCATCACGATCACAGCTACAATCTGTTCCTCATCCACCTGTGAAAGCTGGATGAACTTCAGCTTATTCCGGCTGTTAACCGGTGCGGATACCATCGTTGCATAGTTCGTATTCGCCGCCAGAACCTTCGCCGCCTGCTTCAGAACTTTATCTACCTTATCCGTCTTCTCTAGCATCACATTGCGAAGCTCCAGAATCTCCTGCTCCTTCTCTTCCATCAGCATATCCACATAAAAGCGGTATCCTTTATCAGAAGGAATACGTCCTGCGGACGTGTGGGGCTGGAAAATATATCCCAGATCCTCCAGGTCTGCCATCTCATTACGGATCGTAGCTGAACTTAAATTCAAGTCCGTGTATTTGGAAAGAGTTCTTGAACCAACCGGCTCTCCTGTCTCCAGATAGTTCTGAATGATCGCTTTTAAAATAACCATCTTTCTCTCACTCAGTTCTGTGATTCCTGCCATAGGCCCTCCTTTCCACCGCAGAGTACTGTTTTCTCTGCTTATTAGCACTCTTTAGTTTTGAGTGCTAACACCTTACGTATATTAAGATAGCACCCTGATTTCTTTTTGTCAACACTCTTTATATATTTTTCATACTTTTTATATTTTATATAAAATGATAAGCAAAAGAGCATCCGGCCGGCACTTCTGCCGGCAGAACACTCTCTAATCTGTGACTGGATCAAGAAATTCTACAAAGACAGTGTTGCTAACGTCAATCCCCCGTTCTGTCAGCCTTACTGCATCGGCTGTAACTTCCAGTAATCCCTCGCTTTTCAGTTTTTCCAGTTCTTTCCCATATATGTCGAATATACTTTTTCCGAACGTTTCCATAAACCCCTGTACGGAAATACCTTCCGTCTTACGCAGGCCGAGAAACATATGTTCTTCAATCTCATCTGAAAGAGATAACTCCTCTATATCTTCTCTTATCTCTTCTTTTTTCTGTACCTTATATATATATGTTTCCAGATCCGCTGTATTGTGATACCTCTGATGCCCGATCAGGGAGGAAGCCCCCAGACCGATTCCGAGATACTGCTTTCTTTCCCAGTACCCCAGATTATGGCGGCATGCAAAACCTTCTTTTGCATAATTAGAGATTTCATATCTCTTGTATCCATATCCGGCTAACAGATCTGCTGTCATTTCATATATCTTTCTTTCTGTATCCTCATCCGGGAGGCCCGGCATATCCGCGGATGCACAATCCCGGGCCGTCCCGGAACCGTCTTTACGGCATTCGCCGTAATAATCATAGAAAGGGGTGCCTTCTTCTATAATCAGGCTGTAAGCGGATATATGCTCCGGCCCCAGCCCGGCGATGCTGGTCAGTGTATGGCTCCAGCTTCCCACTGTCTGTCCCGGAACCGCCGAGATCAGGTCGATATTAATATTCTCGAATCCCTGAGCCCTTGCGGTCCTGTATGTCTCCAGAAATTCCTCATATGTGTGGATTCTTCCCAGCAGTTTCAACTCCGCATCATTTACGGACTGGAGTCCGATACTGAGACGGTTAATCCCCACAGACTTCCAGGCCGCAAGCTTTTCTTCCGTTACAGTTCCCGGATTCGCCTCGATTGTAATCTCTGCATCCTGCTCAATCTGAAATGTCTGCTGCAGGGCATGAAAGAGGTCCGCGATCTGGTTTTCCTCCAGTAAGGAAGGGGTCCCCCCGCCGATGAAGATCGTCGTTATCCGGTAATCATCATGATATTTTTTTCTATATCCGCCGATTTCCTTTACCAGTGCATCCATGTACCTTATGCGCTGCGCTTCATCCGACGGTGCGGAAAGGAAATCGCAGTATGCACATTTCTGTACACAGAACGGAATATGAAGATAAAGCTCCAGTTCTTTTTCCATCATTATTTATCGTCCAGCTTCAGTACGCTCATGAAGGCTTTCTGCGGAATCTCCACGTTACCTACCTGACGCATACGCTTCTTTCCTTCCTTCTGCTTTTCCAGAAGCTTTTTCTTACGCGAAATATCACCGCCGTAGCACTTCGCAAGTACATCCTTACGCATTGCTTTCACCGTTTCGCGTGCAATGATCTTACTGCCGACGGCTGCCTGAATCGGAATCTCAAATAGCTGGCGCGGGATCTCCTCTTTCAGTTTCTCACACATCTTCCTTCCCCGCTCATATGCGGTACCGCTGTGTACGATGAAGGAAAGTGCATCCACTTCTTCTTTATTAATAAGGATATCCAGCTTCACAAGTTCTGACTGTACATATCCAAGCATCTCATAATCAAAGGATGCATATCCCCGTGACCTTGATTTCAGTGCATCGAAGAAATCGTAAATGATCTCGTTGAGCGGCAGGTGGTAATTCAGTACGGCACGGTTCTCCTCGATATATTCCATACCCTGATACTCCCCGCGGCGCTCCTGGCACAGGTCCATGATAGCCCCGATAAATTCGGATGTCACCATGATCTCCGCCTTCACGATCGGCTCCTCCATAAACTCGATCTCTGCCGGGTCCGGAAGATTCGTCGGGTTCGTCAGTTCAATGATATCCCCGTTTGTCTTGTGCACCTTATAGATAACACTCGGCGCCGTCGTGACAAGGTCCAGATTGTACTCCCGCTCCAAACGCTCCTGAATGATCTCGAGGTGGAGCAGTCCTAAGAATCCGCAGCGGAAACCGAATCCGAGTGCCACAGATGTCTCTGCTTCGAACTGAAGCGCCGCATCATTGAGCTGGAGTTTTTCCAGAGCATCACGCAGGTCCGGATATTTTGCCCCGTCAGCAGGGTACATGCCGCAGTATACCATCGGATTTACCTTCTTATATCCGGGCAGCGGTTCCGCACACGGGCGCTGTGCGTTTGTCACTGTATCACCCACACGGGTATCTTTCACGTTTTTCAGGCTGGCCGTAATATAACCAACCATTCCGGCACTCAGCTCCTCGCATGGGATAAACTGGCCGGCGCCGAAATATCCGACTTCCACGACATCCGCCGTAGCCCCTGTCGCCATCATGAGAAGCGGTGTGCCCTTCTTAACGCTCCCCTCCTTGATTCTGCAAAAGACAATGACACCTTTATAGGAATCATACAGAGAATCAAAAATCAGCGCCTGCAGAGGTGCAGAAGGGTCCCCTCCCGGGGCGGGAATCTTTTCTACAATCTGTTCCAGCACGTCATCCACATTCAATCCCGTTTTTGCAGAAATTAAGGGGGCATCATCGGCCTCAATGCCGATCACATCCTCGATCTCTTCCTTTACCCTGTCCGCATCCGCGCTCGGCAGGTCGATTTTATTGATAACCGGCATCACGTCCAGATCATGGTCGAGCGCAAGGTATACATTCGCTAATGTCTGCGCCTCCACTCCCTGTGCCGCGTCCACAACAAGGATCGCGCCGTCACATGCGGCAAGGCTTCGGGACACCTCATAGTTAAAATCCACATGCCCGGGGGTGTCAATCAGGTTGAAGATATACTCCTCCCCGTCCTTTGCCTTATACACGGTCCTTACGGCCTGTGCCTTGATTGTAATTCCGCGTTCTCTCTCCAGATCCATATTATCCAGCACCTGTGACTGCATCTCCCTGCTCGTCAAAAGCCCGGTCTTCTCGATGATCCTGTCTGCGAGAGTTGATTTTCCGTGGTCTATATGGGCAATAATACAAAAATTCCGTATTTTACTTTGATCTATTCCTGACACTTTTACATTTCCTCCAATCCTATTACTTAGATACGGATGAATACTTTACAATGAATAATTCAACCGCCATGACATCCGTCAGTCTTCCTGTCTTCACCCGTTCCTCGATGTCCGCACTGTCCTCCATGATCGCCCTTAGTTCACTGGAGCCAAAGTGCTTCGCCTGATCCATGTACTTTCCGGCGGCAAACGGGTGCAGTCCTGCTTTGGAAGCAATTTCTTTCCTTCCGTACCCCTTTTTCAGAAGGTCCCTGACCTGATGGAGAATCCGGTACTGCCTTGTCATCAGATAAAGAATCCGCATCGGCGGCTCCTTCAGGGCCAGAAGTTCATAGTACAGCTCCAGCGCATGTTCCTGCCTCTTCTCCGCAACTGCATTGACCATGTCAAAGATGTGGTTGGATATCTGTGTGACACATACTGCATCCACATCCTCCGCCGCAATACTGTCTTTCTCCAGTGTATAACAGAACAGTTTCTCCAGTTCCTTCTGTATGTTCTCCATATCCGTGCCGATCTTATTCAGAAGGTACGTGACTGTAGATTCGGATATCTGCTTGTTTTCCTTGCGTACCTGGCCGAGTATCCACTTTTTCAGCGTCACCTCATCCTGAAACGGCAGTTCCACAATATGCCCTTTCGCCTTCACAGCCTTAAAAAGCTTACTCCGCTTGTCCACTTCATTTTCGATAAAAATGAAATACGTTGTATCCGGCATCTCCTTGATATAATCTGCCAGGTCCGCCCCCGCATTCTTAAAGAAACCAGTGTTCTCGAATACAATCAAACGGCGCTCGGCAAAAAAGGGCAGAGTCTCCGCCAGATCAATGACCTCCCGGACATCTACGCCCTTCCCTTCATAATAAGCGTAATTCATCGTATCCCCGTCCGGAAGCATCGCCTTTGTAAACCGGTCTTTGTACTGCTTCTTCAGATAATTCTCTTCCCCGTAGAGAAGATATACCTGCTTAAATTGTCCCGTTTTTAAATCTTCATTTAAACTCTTCATAACGTATCTATTATATAGGAAAGTTCTCTATTTTGCAAAATATTTCATCACCTGTAATAAAATTTGTCCTTATAGCCTTTTCAAGGTTCTTTATTACATGCTTGTTATGAATGCTCCATCCTGACCGCTTTCAGTTTTCGTTCCATCTCCACTGTATCTATCTGGGCACACAGCATTTTTTTCACTGTAGGACTTAAACTCTCCAGTGTTTCCTGAATACTCAGCCCTGACGGAGGCGCCATATCTGCCGGAATCTTCTGTAGCAGCATAGCCAGCGGCCGTACTATCTTTTCAGTTTCAGGATTCCTTAACAGTTCCTCCAGTATATCGGCGAAAGAATAGCCTATATAGTAGTCATTTTCCAACTGGTATGCAAATTCATATTCTCCTGCGCTCAGTTCCTTCTCCTCTTCCGAAAGCGGAAGTTTCACAATAGCTACTGTGTCAAACGGAACTCTTACCCTTACTTTCATTTCTCTGTTACCTTCCACCTTCCATTCGATTTCAATCCATCCTTTTGGTGAACGGTATCTGGCTTTGACACCGGACAATTTTCCATAAGTCTCAGGCGCAATCTGAAAACGCTTATATCCCGGTTCTAAAAGCTCAATACCACACATATTTTCATACATCCACTGTATCACAGAACCATAGGCATAATGATTCAGAGAATTCATACCTGTGCCGGATATCGTTCCATCAGGCATCACAGAATTCCAGCGTTCCCATATCGTTGTCGCCCCCATCTTAACTTCATACAGCCATCCCGGGTAATCTTCCTGAAAGAGAAGTTGATATGCGGCTTCTGAGTATCCATTTTCCGATAAAACTTTACACAAAAGAGGGGTTCCGACAAATCCGGTTTTTAAATGCATCCGGGTTTCTTTTAAGAGAGACATTAGTCCTTCCGCTGTTTTTGCCTTTACTGAATCTGACACTAGGTCAAAAGCAAGTGCAAGCACATGGGCAGTCTGGGTCGGCACGGCACTACGGCCATTTTTTGTATAGAACTCATCTTGAATTGCCTCCCGAACTTCCTTTGACAGTAAACTGTAATATTCTGCATCAGTTTTATAACCCAGAATTTCCGCTGATTTTCCCAGTAGTTCTGCCGAATATTTATAGTATGCAGAAGCAATCAGCACTGTATCCGTACCACCCTGTGTCCCGCCTTTTGCAGGCCCGTCCAGTGCCAGCCAGTCTCCGAACTGAAAACCGGTGCTCCACAGCCTTTTGCCACCGTCCGCCTCATCCTGCTCCTTCACCCAGTCAACCCAGGCCTTCATGCTTGGATACTGACATTTCAAAATCTCCTTATCACCATAGTGCCGGTAAAGTGTCCACGGTATGATAACCGCTGCATCCCCCCATGCGGCCGAGCCTCCCTGTACAGGAGAGGGTATTTCACTCTTGCCGGGCAGGAAGGAAGGGATGACATTTCCGACCATACCACCGCACATCTTTTGTTCTTTCCACAAGTCGTGCAGATACTTCTTATAAAACGCATAAGTTTCCATATTGTACGACGCCGTTTTACAAAATACCTGAGCATCGCCGCTCCATCCCATCCGCTCATCACGCTGCGGACAGTCCGTCGGAACATCGAGAAAGTTTCCTTTCTGGCTCCACTTTGCATTTTCATATAGGCGGTTCAGCCGTGAATCTGTTGTTACTACAGTACCCGTTTCTTCCATATCAGAATATACGACGCAGCCCACATAATCATCCAGATTCACAGGATGGCTGAGACCTTCCACCCGCACGTAACGGAATCCGTAAAATGTAAAATGTGGTTCTGCCACCCGTTTTTTTCCGTCAGATATATACATATATTCCGCTTTGGCGGACCTCAGGTTTCCATTATAAAAATTTCCATCCTGAAGTACTTCTCCATAGCTCAAACGAATTCTCGCCCCTTTGGGTTCCTGTACCTGAAATCTGATCCACCCTGTCATGTTCTGTCCCATATCCAGAACCTGCTCACCTGCCGGGGTATGAATAACCTGTACCGGATTTCTCTTCTCTTTGATTACCACAGGAAGTGACAGCCGGTCCTCCAGCGGCCCCAGATTATCTGGTATGGCTGTCACAGCTATTTCCCAGTCACTGTCATCAATTTCTGGTAACGACCATCCTGAGATTTCCCTTCCTGCATCGTAAACCTCTCCATCATAAATTCCGTCCTCCAAAACGGGGGAAGGAACACATTTCCAGTCAGCACCTGTAGCGATCACGGTTTCATTACCATCCCGAACTTCAAACCGCAATTCTGCGCGCAGCAAAAACTCTGGCACATATGGTCTGTTTATTTCCCGGAATGTCCCAAAACGCCCTTTCGTCCAGCCATTTCCCAGCATAACCCCTATTACATTTTTCCCCGGACGCAGGTAATTTCCTATATCATAAGTATAAATCTGAACCCATCCATCCAAAGCGTTACAGCCCGGGGATAAGTATTCCTCCCCCACCTTTCTCCCATTGATCTCCAAATGAAACAGACCGGCACCTGCCACATACAGTCTTGCACCGAATGCATCTTCCCTTTCTATTTTTTCACCGAAGTCTTTAGGAACCTGAAACACTTTTCGGAAACAGGGGTGCTGTCCCTTGTCCTCCCACGGTGTGGTAATCCACTCCCCCTGCCATGCTTCTTTTCTTTTTCCGGTCTCGAACCAGTTTACATCTGAAACCGCTTCATCTCCGGCATCCCCCCATACCTGTACATTCCAATAATACCGCCTTCTGGGCTCCAACTTCAGGGGTAGTTCGACACCTGTACTTTCCAGTTCACGTTTTTTCCCTGAGTCATATATGATACAGGACATCTGCCTGTCCAGTGCAACTTTGATTCTGGCTGCTTCCTGATGTTTAGATATATCGCTGTCTGCTATCCATGAGGCAGTCACGTGCTCCATTGCAAACCCCAGCGGCTGCTGCATATGGTTGATTCTGCAAGATAAAATTTCCATAATACACCTAATGCCGGTATATCAAAATACCGGCACGTCACCTTCCTTTTATTTTTTTATTTGCTACAGTGCATCATTCAAATTCATGATATGCCTCATGACTCATAATCCTCTACTTTCCATTCATCTTTCCATTCTATGAACACCTTCTCCCCTTCGAAACGAAGCGGCAGCCAGACATAATCCGCAGCGGATGTATTGGCCGTTCCCAGCATCGGACTGTTCATTAGTTCAGCCTTTTCCCCTTCTTCAAGTCTGTATACATCCGGTTCAAAATGAGCCGCAATCGCACGCGTGATAATATCTGCACGTTTTGCATCTATTTTATATCCAGGAACCCATCGGTCTGCCATTGCAATATATAGATCCTTTTTTCCGTAAACCTGAAATACTTTGGAAATCTGGCTGTTAAAAGATGCCTTGCTTTCATCATCCACATGCGGGTCACCTATGCTTACAAAACTTTCCGTCCAACTGTCTGAAACTGCAGAATCACTCTGGTTTGGAATATATCCGCTCATCCCGCTGGTCAGCATATATTTTTTCCCCTGTCTTTCAAAAACAGCTATCCCTTCACGGCAGAACGGCGCATGAAGTCCTTCATACTGTCTGGATACTTCCCTCGTCACATCCAGATAATCTGCCGCAAGTTCCATGCATACAATCCCTGCATGATTACTGTCCATAAACAAATATGCCTTTTGGCTGTCTTCATCCTCCACCAGATCAAAATCTCCGACTTTCTGTCCCAGAGGGTAAAAGGTATTCTTTTCCATGTGGTAAGGACCAAGAAAATGGTCCGCGGTCAGCAGGGTAAAACATGCATCTGGCCCGGACAGTTTTATCCAGCAGACATATTTCCCCGTGTGCTTACATTTTAAGATATGGGGGCGGTCCACATGTTTCTCCGGGTAAAGGCTGGACTCAGAATTCTGGGTATCCGGCGGAATAATCACCCCTTTGTCTTCCCAGTTATACAGGTCTTTCGAAGAATAGGCCCGGATTCCCCACGTCCAGATGCCATTTTTACCATCCGTCTTTTCCTTATTTTCACCATACCAATAATACATACCATCTTCATAGAACATTGCACCGCCATGCGCCTGAATCCGTTCTCCCTTCGTATCCAGCCACACTTTTCCAGGGTATATCGCAGTCTGTTCAGTATGGGACTGTTTCTTCCTGATTTTGCAGACTGTATTCTGCTGTATCATTGCTATGACGCGGGCGGCACTGCGCTTCATATCATCTGTGGACACGAGGCCCTCCTCTGCTCCTTTGACCAGAGCCTCAATCTGGTCCGGCCTGCCCGGCATAATCAAATCACACTGCGCCTTAAAAGCCTTAAGAACATCTCCCGTGGCTGCATTCATGCAGTCATCTTTCTCACATTTCATGGAATCCCAGTCACTCATAACCAGACCTTGAAATCCCCATTCATTCCGCAGTACCTTTACCAGAAGGTCATAGTTATTCACCACATACACCCCGTTTATCATGTTATAGGATGCCATAACCGTCATCGGTTCTGATTCTTTTACAGCAATCTCAAACCCCTTCAGATACAGTTCTCTCAGTGCACGTTCATTCATATTCGAAGATGAGGCATTACGCTCTAATTCACAGTTGTTCGCCACAAAATGTTTAATACTCATTCCTTTTCCCGGGTGTGACTGCACACCACGCACAAGGGCAGCCGCCATTTTCCCGGATACGAACGGATCCTCCGAATAATACTCAAAAGTACGTCCGCAGAGTGGATTCCTATGAATATTCATTCCCGGGGCAAGCCACACAGTCACACCATAAGTTTCCATTTCTTTCCCCACGGCATCCCCAATTTCTTCTAATAACGAGGTGTTAAAGGACTGTGCCAGAAGCTGGCTGCAGGGCCATGCTGTAGCATACTGGTAATGCAGTGTCCCCTCTTCGGGTTTCGCCATCTGGCCCATAAGTGCAATCTTACTGAAACCGAACAAATAACGCTTGTACGCCTCGCGAATTTCCGGTACATTCGCTGATTTAAACGTCCCATCCGGCATTTCTACGATCTGGCTGGTCAGATTGAGTCCTGCCGGTCCATCCGCCAATATAATATTCGGAATTCCAAACTCCTCATATAATTCAGCAGTTGTCGTACCGCTTGCCCCCATCGCAGATACAACCAGGTTCCTTGCAGATGTTCCGCCGCCACATACTAACTCTGCCAGCTGTCTAATACTCATCTGATCTGCCAGTTCACAGGCTGTGCCTTCATATTTCGGCGTCACATATTCATGGACAATCGTCTTCAGACAGGATACATCCAGATCAATTCCCTCGAGATCCTGCGGCAAATCCTCTTTCTTTCTGAGCGGAGGCGCAATCTCCTCTACAGTATGCTGTACCGGGCATATGTGAGCACACTGCTCAGTTACAATATCATCTTCTACTCTCAAAACCGCGGCAGCCTTTGTATTGTTTGAGGCATTCCCCAAACGAAGGATATAGGTTCCTGCCAGAAGTACATATGCAGCATTATGTTCATCATATCTTGTGAGTCCGCGAATATCTGCCGTCATATGTATCATTTCTGTTTTTCCCGGTTCAAGAAGCGAAGTCTTGGCAAATGCAGTCAGCCGCTGATATTCTGCACCATCCTTTCCAAATGGGACACTGGCGTAAAGCTGCACAACTTCCTTTCCGGAACATCCGCCCGTATTTTTTACAAGTATATCAACTTCCAGCCTGTCTTTCTTCTGCACGATACGGTCCATTTCCATCTCAAAATCAGTATAAGAGAGTCCATAGCCGAAAGCATATCTTGGTTTCACCCTAAAACTGTCAAAATATCGGTAGCCTACATAGATGCCTTCGTTATATTCCTGATTATATTTATCCTTTCCCAGATAGGAGTATGTTGTGTTCGAAGGAATATCTGAAAATTCATAGGCCCAGCTTGTTGCCAGCTTCCCTGAAAAATTCTCTTTTCCTGTCAGAACATCTGCCAAGGCATTCCCGCCCTCTTCTCCACCCTGTACGAAATATACAAGGGCACTGACATGTAATGTTTCCAAAAAAGATAAGTCTAAAACACCGCCTGCGTTGACAACCACGATCAGATTCTTATAGCCATTGGAAACTTTTTTAAGATTCTCAAACTCTATATCTTCAAGACGGTAGTCCCCTTTCCTGTCTTCTCGGTCACTGCCCTCCCCCGCCTGACGTGCAAGAACATAAATTGCAGTATCCGTTCGGGACTGCCTGATATCTTCATCTGTAACAGGAATCCCCGCTGGATGCTCAAACTGCCCTGCCAGTTGCAGAATTTTAAAGAATTCCCTGACTCCTTCTACCCTTTTTTCAACATTCTGGCAATATGCCTCATATGTATCCTGATAATATTTGTCAAATCTGTCCAGCCATTGATTGGTTGCGATTTTAATCCCTGCATTCTCAAGTCCCTGAGCAATACTTACACTATAGCGTTCCCGCACTGCACCGGATCCGGTTCCGCCCTTGACAGTCATGCGCGCCCCTGAACCATACAATGCAATCTTTTCTTCTTTTAATGGCAGAATCCCGTCATTTTCCAGCAAAACAAAGCTTTCACAAGCTGCCCTGCGTGCAAGCGCCCTATTGCTGAGTTCCAGTCCGGATGGGTTTTTATCAATACCTGCTTTTACAATCATTTTCTTTTCTAATTCCTTTCTCCCCTCATTATTGAGCTGCAGTTTCTTTGCGCGTCTTCACTTCAGCCTCAATTACCGGCATTTTCTTTTCCAGTCTGTTAAAATGTAATGCACAAATAATAATCAAAATCATGCAGGCCATCGGTATCAAACTGTACAGGCTTCGTATCATCAGCATGGCGCTCCCTGGCTGAACTGCTGTTTCTGAACCGGTCGTGGAAATAAACCCGGATGCCCCTAACAGAATACCGGTTAAACCAGTTCCCACACCGCCCAATGCCTTAGAGGCAAATCCTGATACAATTCCGGTCGTCCCTTCCATACGGTGCAGGCCGTTATATTCATTAAATGTGGACAAATCCATAATGCAAAGTGCACCAAGATAAGAAATTGGCAGTGAAACAACTGTACTGAGAATTGCACCTGCAAAAACTAGCGGCAGGTTATCTTTTGCAAAAAATACCATCAGATATCCCGCAACGGCCAATGCCGCACCTGTAATAAAAAGCCTTGCAACTCCCATTTTCTTAATCAAGGCCGGGAAAATGAACATAACCGGCAAAAGTACCATTCCGAGTATACTTACAATTCCAAATGCTGAGATATCCCCCACAATATATTGAAAGTAATATGTACCTGCACCGAGTCCCACTACCAGATTATAAAGTCCTGTAATTCCCGCAAAGCTCCATGCGTATTTATTTGTTTTCAGCATGGTAATGATTTCTTTCATATTAATTTTCTGTGCAGTCTGTCCCGCATCGATGGAAGGATCTTCCTTAACAAACAAAAACCGGAGTATTCCGATTGCTGCCAAAGGAATTGCGAATATCAAAATCAATTCTCTCCAGCCGGCGCTTCCTCCATTTGTACTGGTTACAAGCTTTGCCATCATACGTGGAAACAGCAGGGAAACAACGATGGAACCTCCCATACTGACAATTCCTCCAAAGGAAGACACTTTTGTAATGACTGCGCGGTTCCCGCTAAATGCACGTACCATATAAGGGGTCTGGTTCCCGTTTAACATCGTGTTGAAAATAGAATATACGAAAGTATACATAATAAATACCCATACGCATTTCAAAGGCATCGCCCATTTTTCACCTGCAAAGAACAAAAGAATTGTACAAATCCATTCTAATATAATACAGATTTCATAAGGCCGTCCCTTTCCCCACTTTGTATTCGTGTTATCAACAATATAGCCGGCAAACAAATCCGTCACCCCGTCAAACAGTTTTGACACCATCAGCAATGTTCCCACAACACCCGCGGACATCCCAAGTGTATCTGTGCAGAACATCATCAGATAACCGGAAACAATGACAGTCACTGCCGCAAGAGATACATCTCTGCTCTTCCACAAAAAGAATTTGCCAACAGGCAATTTGTTCGGGTTAGATGCTTTTTTATTCTTATCCATCTTTCTTCTCCTTTAGATTACGTTATCGTATATATACTCCGAGATTTGTCGACTTTTTCTCTGATTCTTATTATACTTAATTGTACAGATACATAAATTCAAAATTTTGCTTTTATAACAGTTTTTTAGTTCATTGTTATTAAATAACAAAATTATAAACAGATAAACAAATTTACAGTCTTCTATGATATAATAAAGATCAAATCAGGAGGTTTCTTATGAATCAAGAACTAAGCTTTTTTTACGAACTGGTCGGCTGCATGACATCCCTTTCCCACTGGAAGTATGCAGCAGACGGGCATCTCCTTGAAAGCAACTGTGAAGATGAACGGATTTTAGATATTATCTTCTCTGCCGGAGGAATCAAGGAACAGATGGTGAAATATGGGAGGGAGCATTCTATGCCCCTTATTTTAAGCTCTGCACTTGGAAATTTGTGGATCGCTGTATTCGAGAAAACAGAAAATATAGTAAAAGCCTGCCATGTCCTTGGTCCTGTTTTTACTGATGCACTGTCTCCCAATCATATTCAAAAACGCGTAAACCAATTTGACATCCCACTTTTTTGGAAAAACCGTTTTATTCAATTGGTAAAACGCTTTCCGACAGTTCCTTGGACCACTCTGGTTCAATATACAATAATGCTGCATTATACAGTTACCAAAGAAACCATAACAGTCAGTGACTTTTCTTACCAGTCAGATGCAAAGCCTACCGCAGAGCCTCATATTTCACAGGATACTTCGGAGGGTAAAAAAAACCTTCCCTGGATGAGTGAACAGGCATTGCTGAACAACATCCGGGAAGGAAACCTGAACTACCAGGCCGCACTATCCAATGCTTCAACTGTCAGTTCCGGTGTGAAAATTGATATTGGCGATCCGCTGCGCAAGGCAATTGATTCTTCCATTGTTTTTATAGCACTCTGTGCCCGCGCGGCCATTGACGGCGGAATGTCTGCCCAGTCTGCATATACCCTCCAGAATATATATACCCAGAATGTAGAAGCAGCGCAGAGTCTTGCAGATACTGCCGCCATCAATCATCAAATGTATGAGGATTTTATACACCGCGTTCACAAGTTAAAAGAGATTTCATATATTTCCCCACAGGTAAGGAGCTGCTGTGAATATATCGAGATGCATGCCTCCGAAAAAATCTCTATACAAAATCTGGCAGAAAGCGTCGGATACACGGATTACTACCTAAGCAGAAAATTTAAGAAGGAAACTGGCTTCAGTATAAATGAATACATTCGCAGGAAAAAAATCAGTCTGGCGAAAACACTGCTTTCTGCCACTCATATGAATATACAGGAAATCAGCGAGCAGTTAAACTTCTGCTCCCGGAGTTATTTTACAGACACCTTCCATAAAGTCGTGGGAATGTCTCCTATTGACTATCGGAACCAGAACCTGAAAAATTAACCCTCTTTAACAGGCTGTTCAAATTATGCCCGTATCAACTCCCCCTCCCACGAAATCATTTTTTCATCCCTCATCCACACCATCTCATCCCGGATGGTGTCCGCAAAAGGGCGTACCCTGTACCCCAGCTCCTTTGCCGCTTTTTCATAGGAGAAGTTATTGTTTCTGGCGAGATTATACACAGCGAATGAAGTCATGCGCCCCGGTTTCCCGGTGATTTTTCCCATCAGGTCGCACAATTTTCCCATCATCCTGCCGATACCGATTGGCAGAATCAATTTCACATTTTTACACCCGCTGATGTCGGAAAGCAGGTCAAACATCTCCCGCATCGTCACGAGCTGGTTCCCCATGATATATCCTTCTCCCATGCAACCATTTTCTGCGCAGGAAATACAGCCCCTTGCAAGGTCACGCACATCTACGGCATTAAAATATCCTTCAATACCCGCAGGCATTTTTCCATCCACATAGTCTTTAATAAAGGAACTCACCGGACCGTTTGCAAAATCATTCGGCCCGCAGATTCCGGTTGGAAATACAATGGACGCGTCCAACTGATATTGTCTGACAGCATCCAGAACAATCTGCGTCGCTTCTGCCTTTGTCTGTCCGTAAAATCCGATGATTCCTTCTGGTGAGAAATGGTCTGTCTCCCGGATGGTCTGGTTCCCCGGCAGTTCCGGGATTGCACTTGTCGAACTGATATAGACCAGCTTTTTTACCTGGTGTTTTCTGCACATCTCTATGACGTTCCTTGTCCCATTTACATTCACATCATATACTTTCTTACTGTATTCATCCACTACCGTCACGATACTGGCACAATGGATGACAATGACTTCCCTGTTTTCAGTCGTAAAAAATCTTTCCAATGATACATTATCCGTGATATCACCAAACATGACCTCCGCCTGATTCGGCACGTGTTTCACCGCAGGGTCGCCTTCCAGTACCAGTGCTCTTACCTCTTCACCTGCTTCGATCAGCTGTTTAGTAATATTGCTTCCTAATAATCCTGCTGCCCCGGTTACTAAATACATTCTGTTTTTCATTTCATTGTTCTCCTTTTATTTTGATTTTTTACTATTCTTAAGGAAACAGCATAACGGAAAAAGTCTTTCCCGCCTGCCGTTCTTTCAACGATGCCATCATAATAAGAGAATGTAAACTGAACGTAAACCGGAAGAAATATTTTCTGTTTACATTCAGTTTACCTTGCGCCATTAAAGTAGAACCCACAATACAACAAAACAGGAGGATTATCATGAAAAACATATGTGTTATCACTGGGGGAGGAAGCGGGATGGGTCTGGAAACCGCCCGGATTATGGCCTCTACCCACTATATTATTATCTGTGGAAGGACCGTGCAGAAATTAGAATCTGCTGTAAAAGTATTAAGAGAAGAAGGCATTGCCTGTGAAGCATTTCCCTGCGACGTGGCTGACCGTAACTCCGTGGAACGTCTGGCACAGCATGCAAAAGAAGCCGGACGGGTTCAGGCATTGATTCACGCTGCAGGCATGAGCCCGCATATGGGTGATGTGGAGGCGATCCTTAGCACCAATGCTGTCGGAACTATCCATATGAATACTGCATTTTATAAAATAATGGGGGAAGGCTCCTGTATTCTTGATGTCTCTTCTATGTCAGCATACTTAACGCCTTCTTTTATCATGCCCCGTAAGCTATACAAATACAGCATGGAGGACCCGTCAGTCTTCCTTCACAAAATGATGAGGCGTATCCGTATCTTTCCTGCGGCTGCAAGGGCTGGCGTTGCCTATGGTATCTCGAAACATTTTGTTATCTGGTATTCAAAACAATGTGCCTTAAAATATGGGGAAAAAGGAATCCGTGTCGTATGTGTTTCTCCCGGTAACTTTGAAACCCCGATGGGAAAGCTGGAGCAGGAAGAGGCCGACAAGTTCACAAATCATGCCGCAATCAAGCGCTTTGGAAAACCGGAAGAGATTGCCTTTCTTTTCTCTTCCATCGTGGATGAAAGAAACAGTTACCTGACAGGACTGGACATTATCTGCGACGGCGGACTTGTTGCATCCGGTGTTAATGCATTTACGAGGTGATGACTCTGCGTATTCTTTCCATATAAAATAGCAGTTGCACCCTGTCTTCCGATTCGTTATAATACACGTTAAGACAATGCCAAACACAGGAGGTAAAGAATTTGAAAAGAAATAAAAGGCTGGATGATGCCAGTAAACTGCCTAATTATTTTGCAATTATCGCTATCGCCCCCGCCTTTCTGTCTGTTATGGCATACGAGCTGGTCGAATATTTTGTGAACTACAACAACCCTGACTATCGTCCCGTGGTTGGGCTTGGCATGATTATCCCTATGGCCCTCCTTATGGAACTGTACACGTTTTTCCTTTCACGCCATCTGAACCGCAAGGTTAACACTCTTGCAAATGCGATCAATCAGGTTGCAGGGGGAAATTATGATGTTACACTTGATGTAAAAAAAGCGGCGCCTATGCCGGATGTGGCTGAGAACTTCAACAAAATGACGGCCGAATTGAAAAGTGTCCATACACTGCGCAATGATTTTATCAATGATTTTTCGCATGAATTCAAGACCCCGATTACCTCGATCAATGGATTCGCCAATCTGCTTCTGGAGACAGAGGTTACAGAAGAGGAGCGCAGACAGTATCTGACCATCATCGCTGAAGAATCTTCACGTCTTTCAAAACTTGCCGAGGAAACGCTGATGATGTCCCGGCTGGACAGCCAGCAGAATATCATCGATCAGGAATGGTATGCCCTTGATGAGCAGATCCGGCAGAACTTAATCCTGCTTTCCAAAGACTGGGGCGCAAAATTAATCGAGATAGATACCGATTTAAACCCTGTCTCTTATCTGGGAAATCCCGCCCTCATGTCACATATCTGGCTGAACCTGATCAGCAATGCCATCAAATTCACACCCGGACACGGCAGGATTGCAGTCAACTTGAAGGAATCCGGCGGAAAGATATATGTCTCTGTCGCAGATAATGGGAAAGGCATGACAAAAGAGGAGACATCCCGTATTTTTAATAAATATTATCAGGCCGATGCTTCGCACGCCACGAAGGGGCTGGGTCTGGGACTCTCCATCGCGCACCGGATTGTGGAATTGTGCGGCGGGGAGATTCAGGTTGCCAGTACGCCGGGGGAAGGGAGTACATTTACTGTAATCCTCCCCACTGGTGTGTCACGATAAACATGGCTTTAACGGAAAGGAGCTTACTATGGCTACTGTTTTAATTGTTGAAGATGATAAAAATACACGGCTTCTCACTGCTGCCCGGCTTAAGCCCTATTATACCGTCCTCACTGCCTGCGACGGGGAGGAGGCTCTGGATCTTTTTTATAAACAGCATGTGGATCTTATTGTGGCAGATATAATGATGCCTAACATGGACGGCTATGAGCTTGTACGGACACTGCGCAGTTATCACCAGGATGTCCCGGTAATCATGCTCACGGCCAAAGATGCCTTCGAAGACAAACGGCTGGGCTTTTCCACCGGCACGGACGATTATATGACAAAGCCTGTGAACCATGAAGAACTGCTCTGGCGTATCGAGGCGCTTCTTCGGCGTGCAAAGATTCATGCGGACAAGAGAATCCTAATCGGGGCCGTGACTGTGGATTCCTCGAATTACACAGTGTCGCGCTCTGACACTGCCGATTCCATAGAACTGCCAAAAAAGGAGTTTGACCTCCTGTTCAAACTCCTTTCTTATCCTGATGTGATATTTACGAAAAACCAGCTGCTGGAGGATATCTGGGGCTACGAGACTGACAGTGATGAAAATACAATCAAGACACATATCAGCCGCCTCCGGAATAAATTCGACAGCTGGAAGGAATTTCAGATTGTTACGGTGCGGGGACTCGGATACAAGGTCACTTTGTCTGTTTCAGATAAGTCGTAATTTCCAGTCTGTCCCCATCTGTTACCAGTGTCACGGCACCCTGTTCCTGTGTCCCGTATATCCGGCCGCCTATCCCCTGAAGTTTCTTTATCGTTTCTTCATGGGGATGCCTGTAACGGTTATGCAGCCCGGACGATATCCATGCAATTTTGGGGGCTGTGAGGCTTAGAAATTCTTCTGAAGTAGAATTCTTTGAACCGTGGTGTGCCACCTTCAGTACAGTATACTGTTCCAGCGTGCCGCTTTGTTCGAGTAGTTTTTCCCCTTCGCCTTCCACATCTCCAGTAAACAGCATATGGAACGCACCATAGGAAACCTCCAGTATCATGGACGCGGCATTTCCCGGTTCCCCCTGATAATCCTTCAGCGGTCCCTTACAGACCAGCTTAAGCCCCGATTCCCCAAGTGTTTCTCCACTTTCCATGACAACGACACGGGTACCGTTCTGTTCTGCCTTCTGCGCCAGTTTCATGAGTGTCTCATCCTGCACGTCGGCGGGCGGCAGGACGAGGCAGCGGATGGAGATTCCCAAATTCTGATGTTCTAACATTTCCCCGATTCCATTCATGTGGTCTGCATCCCCGTGGGAGATAAAGACATAGTCCAAAGACTGCACCCCCTGCGATTTCAGGAACGGCTCTATCCGGTATTTCCCGACCGAGGATACATCACTGCTGCCCCCGTCTATAAAATAGTTCCTCCCGTCCGGCCCCTTCATGTACAGGCCATCCCCCTGTCCCACGTCAACCATCGTAACACGTAGTTCCCCCTTTCTGCCGTAGTTCATCGTACAATTCACATATAATACCAGACACAGACCAAATATAGTAATGCATCCAATCACGGCTTTGCTTCTGCCCTTTCGCTTTATCCCGTGCTTTCTGCCGCGGTTTCTTATAAGATACACAGCTATGCAAAACATCAGCAGAATGAGGTAATAGATGGCCATGCCGCCCTTTCCCGGCTTTCCCGTCACAATCCGGCTCATGGGCAGAGACAGACTTGTCCGGCATGCTTTTTCGTACAGCATGAGTATCCATTTACAGAGCGTAAGAATTCCCCCTCCTGCCTGTGGAAGAACAGTTAAAATGAGTGAGCCGGCTGCCCCTGCACCAAGCACAAGGGACATCAGCGGTATCACAAGGAGATTTAACAGAATGGAGTATAGGGGAAATTCAAAATAAAAATAGAGCATGACCGGAAGCAGTACTAAGTTAATAGACAGGCTTGCGCAGATACTTTTCGTAAGAGCATTCTGTTTTGTTTTTTGAAGAAAACAAGATTCAAGACATGGATTCACGGACGTGATCCCGAGTAATGCACCAAAGGATAGCAAAAACCCCGCATCCTTAAGGTAAAGGGGCTGCCATATAACGATTACCGCGGCTGCGAGTGCAAGGCTGGTAGGCATATCGTAATCCCTCCCCGTAATGTCCGCCCCCATTCTGACGATAAACATGACCAACGCCCTGATACTGGAAACCCCGCATCCAATCATGAGTGTGTATGCCAATAGAAAACAAATTCCGATTCCGCCTGATACCGCGAAGTTAAGTCCGATTTTCCTTAGTATTTTATATAACCCGATTCCAAGGAATGACATATGAAGTCCCGATATGGCCAAAATATGCCCGATTCCACTTTTTTGATACAAGTCCTTTAATTCGCTGTCCAGTTCACTTTTGTCACCCAGAAGAATTGCACTCATACTGTTTCCGTAATAGTCTCCCAGATGTTCTGTCAGCTTTTTCTTCCATTCCGCCCTTAATACTGCCAGCTTTTCTCTCAGTAAAAAAATTTGCTGATTTTGTACTTCCACGGTGTCTGCCCATACAAATGCATGGATTCCCTGTTTCTGGTAATAAAACTTCTGATTAAAATTCCCGGGATTTCTGGCGGCCTCAAAAGCTTCTGCCTGACCCGTTACTTTGATTTTGTTTCCGATTGAAATATGATTTGTTGTTTCGATATAAACAAGAATTTTAGATTCCTGAAAGATTCGTTTTTTCATAAGGACACGATTGTCCTTTAGATATAATATTGTATAATCCGGCTTTTCCTCTCTCCGGCAGACGGTGCCCGTAAGGACAACCCCGCTTTTGTATTCCAGATTTTTTTCAAAAGCGGCGGGCTTCTGATCTGGTGCATGAAAAAGCCCGCCGGTGATAACTGCCTGAATACAAAGAAAGAGGACAGCCGCAGCGCAAAGCGGCCGTTTTATCATTCTTCCTCCGTTTTCTCCACCCACTCCATATCCCGCTGGAGCGGCTGGGTTAAATCTACGGTATCCATGTAGGATACATTTTTCTCTCCATTAATCGTTATCTGTACTTTACTTGCCGTTGTCCCCTCCACAATGGAATTGACAATCGAATAAATGGTAAGTTCCGGTTTTACGTCTACACCGCCTGTCAGGAATTCATCGTCGAAATTCACATAACAGATCCCATCCTTAATTGTCACTCCTAACACACTCACATTTGGATTCAATGTAGGCTTTCCAGTGTTTTTCTTAGGCCCCTTCATCAACTTCTCAACGATCAGCTTTTCTTTGGACATATTGCTGCTGTATCTTACATCCAGCTCCTGTTCGACCAGCCTGTCCCCTGCCTCGTTTGCAAAATACAAAGTCAGTGTCCCTGTCTGGTAAGAGCTCAGGGAAGAATCCGTATTCTGGACAAAATCATCTTCATTTAAGAAACCGGCAAGTGTCCCATCCCCGTTATGCAGGTCTTCTCCGTCAATTGTAAACCAAAGGGCACTGATCCCGTCTATCCTCACGATCGACTGCACAATCGCCGCACGCACCAGTTTTTCCTCCAGCGGCGGCATTTCCAGATATTTCCCGTTAAAGTCCAGATACAGGACCTGACCCTCCAGTTCGCTTTCCTGTACCTTGACATCTTTCGGGATGGGGGTTGTAATTTCTATATCTTCTGTCGGCCTCTTCAATTCCTTCAGCATGGCCCGTGCCGCCTTAAGCGGATCTTTCTCCGTATTCTCATAGGCTGCCTTGACAAGCCCTGTCCTGTCTGAATTGAGACAGTAAATGTACGGATCACCGGCTTTCACTTCAGTTTTTTTTGAACATGCAGATATGAACATACTAAGAAACAATATACAGATCACCATATAGGCGCCGCTTTTTCTTTTTCCCATCTTTCGCGCCCTCCTTAAGCTACATAGGTCAGAGGTATCCGTACAGTAAATGTCGTCCCCTCTCCCTCATTGCTGTAGATTTTGACAGAACCCCTGTGTATGATAACCGCGTTTCTTGCAATGGCCAGTCCCAGGCCAGTCCCGCCCATTTCCCTTGAATGAGACTTGTCCACCCGGTAAAAACGTTCGAAAATATGAACCTGGTCCTCTTCCGGTATCCCGATTCCGGAATCTGCTACTTTTACATAAAAATACTTATGGTCTGCGTTCAGCGAGACGTGGACCCATCCGCCCTCATGGTTGTACTTGATTGCATTCTCTACAAGATTAGAGAAGGCGAGCGTCAGCTTCACCTCGTCAATCTCAGCCGTTACCGGCCGGAAACTTTCCAGCACCACTTCCACATTCTTCGTCTCTGCGATCGGCTTCAGCCTCTTCAGAATCAGTTCCAGCAATTCATTGATATTTACTGATTTGATATGAAGGTCCTTTGCAGTCTTGTCCATCTTAACAAGAGATAAAAGGTCCGTTATGATATCATTTTCCCTGTCGATTTCTTTTGCAATATCCCCCATGAATTCCTGATAAAGCTCGATTGGTACATCTTCCTGTGCAAGCAGGGAATCTGCAAGTACTTTCATGGATGTCAGCGGTGTCTTCAACTCGTGTGAGACGTTGGATACAAACTCTTCTCTGGACTGGTCCAGCTGCTTCAGACGTCCCAGCATCTTATTAAATGCCTCTGAAAGCTGTTTCGTCTCCGTAAATGTATTAACATGCAGTACTTCATCGTCATACCCTTCTGACACATCTGCAATGGATTCTGTAATTCTGCGCAGGGGTCTGACAATCCGTCCTGCAATAAAGAGACTGATGCCCAGCATCAGTATAATTACAATCCCGATAATGGCGCTGCCCTTCGTCCGGAGAATTTCCAGACTGTCCTCGATCGTATCTGTCGATACGCTGGCAAGTATGACTCCCGATATCCGCTCTGAGTCTCCCTCCATGACAGGGGAGGTCACTGCTATGTACCGGTTTTCCTTGTCGTAAAAATTGGTACTGTGCCCTTTCATACAGCGGATGACGTCCTCAGACACGATCGTCTTCCCTTCATCCAGCGAATACGTGTCTTTTACGACCTGCAGATCATTATCTACGATCATCACACGCCCATTATAAATATTCGTTAACTGCGTTAAACTTGCATTGATAACTTCGGAAGACGTATCCGCCAGATAATTATAGCTGTTCAGCTGATTGCTTAGAATTGTACATTGATTCTGTATCTCTGCGGTCCTTAATGATACGGCTCTCGATTCATAGGATTTAATGATCCCGTTGTACGCGGCGAAACACGGTACTATGGATACTACGAGCAGCAGCACGATGATACAGAACCGCAGACTTTTTAAGAATTTACTGTTAAACCTGAAATGAAAACTACCCCTGGAAATAATAACCAACTCCCCACTTTGTATGTACATATTTCGGCTCGCTCGGATTCAGCTCGATCTTCTCACGCAGCCTCCTGATGTGTACATCCACTGTTCTTGCATCTCCGGGATAATCATAGCCCCAGATCAGATTCAGCAGGTTCTCCCTGCTGTATACTTTATTCGGATTCATTGCCAGCAGCTCCAGTACATCGAATTCTTTCGCTGTCAGATTGATCTCCCGCTCCCCGATAAATACCCTGCGGCTTTCGCAGTCGATCCTCATGGTGCCCTTCACGATTACTGTACTGTTGGCCGGTTCTTCTCTCTTTGCAGTTCTTCTCATGATTGCCTTGATGCGGGCTTTTACCTCCAGAATGTTGAATGGCTTTGTAATATAGTCGTCTGCACCGTATTCCAGTCCCAGAATCTTATCCATATCCTCACTTTTTGCCGTCAGCATTACAACCGGCATATCTGAAAATTCCCTGATCTGCTGGCAGACCTGAAATCCGTCCAGCTTTGGAAGCATTACGTCAAGAAGTACCAGATCGTACTCACAGTTCTTCGCATACTCTAGCGCCTCTTCGCCGTCATAGGCACAATCTACTTCCATGCCGTCCTGCTCAAGGCTGAAACGAATCCCTTTTACAATTAATTTTTCGTCATCTACTACTAAGATTTTCTTCTTGCCCATACTCCTCTTTCCCTTAACTCTTACATTGAGCGTGTTTGATCAATCATATGTACTGCTGTTTCCTGATTATACACTGAATACTCAAACACATTCTAGCCTGTAACTGTAATTTTGTCTTTTATTTTATTAAACACGCCGTCTTTGATTCCCTCAACATTCATCAGGTCCTCAATGGCCTGAAACCCTCCGTTCATTTCCCGGTAAGAAATGATGCTGTCTGCCTTGGCATCACCTATACCGGGCAGAGTCTTTAAGTCCTCTTTTCCAGCCGTATTAATATTTATCTTTCCCTCATCTTTCTGATCCGATTCCGTTACTTCCGGCACTTCGCCGTCTACAATCCCTTTTTCCAGTTCTTCCAGCGTTGGTATATAAATGCGCTCCCCATCCGTTACTGCCCTTGCCTGATTTAGTGATTCAGATGCGGCGTCAGCTCTTGTGCCGCCTGCCCGTGCAATCGCCTCATACACCCTGGCTTTGCCGGATAATTCATATACTCCCGGAGTGTTCACCGCGCCGCAGACATAAACAAAAACTGTGTCTTCATCCTTCTGTTCCTCTGTACCGCCGTTCACAGCCCCTTCTGTTTCTTTTCCCTTCGTCTCTGCCTGCCCGGTCTGTTCTAACTCAAGCTCCGTCAGATCATCTGCCTTTTCCTTCGCACACCCCGCCGTCAGGACTGCTGCGGCAGTGAATATACACAGAAATGTACAGATTCGTTTTAATCTCTTGCCCTTCATCTTATCCTCCCGTCTGAACCAGACGTTTAGAAATCCCCCAATGCCGGACATTAATATTGTAACGAATTATAGATTAAATTACAATACATATTTTTACGTTTTTGTTACATCTTTATTACAGCCTGCCCCGTCATTCCCACTGGAATATGGCGATTCCGATCAGTGCCAGTGCAAGTCCCCCGATTTTTCTCCAGTCCAGAGGTGCCTTATCCACTCCGAAAATACCGAGCAGTTCAATGACATATGCCACAATTAACTGTGCGATCACGATCAGAAGCGCGGCCTTCGCCGGTCCGAGTGCAGACATACTTTTGATGACTGTCCAAGTGATCCCCGCGCCGATCACCCCGCCCAGAAGCATATATTTCGGCTCTACTTTTGCAATTGCCGTTATGCTGTCCCGCCCTGTGATAAACCAGGCCACCAGACAGACCGCAAATGCAGACAGCTGCACCCATGCGTTGCCGACCCACATGCCGGTTGTTTTTGTCACCTGTGTGTTAAATACACCCTGCACACTCATCAATGCTCCTGAGAGCAGGGCAATAAAAAAACCAATCATTTTCTCATACCTCCTGCAGTTTTTATTCTGCGTGTCATAAGTAGTATGTCCCAATGAATGGTTTTTATAAGTATTTTTATCTTGAAGTATTTATCTTGTAAGAGCGCGTTTTAGGCGTTCAATCATCTCATCAACATGTTTTTCTTCCATGATTAACGGAGGGAGGAAACGGATTACATTGCCCTGCGCCTGTATCACAAGCAGTCCCTCCGCGATTGTTTTTTGATTGATTTCAGCAACAGGTATATTGAATTCCAGCCCCTGCATCAGTCCTTTTCCTTTTCTTCTGACAACACAGTCCAGTTCATCAACAAGCTCATCCAGCCGCTTCTCCAGATATGGCGCCACCTGCCTTACATGCTCTACAATGTGGTCCCTCTCGAAGATTTCAATGACCTTTTTCACGGCTGTGCAGGCCAGAGGATTTCCTCCGTAGGTCGCCCCGTGGTCTCCCGGTCTTAAAGAATATTCTGCAACTTCGTTTGTCATTGCAAAAGCTCCTACCGGGATGCCGTTCCCGATCGCCTTTGCCATCGTAACAATATCCGGTTTTACGCCGAATCCCTGATAGGTGAAATAATCACCGGTACGTCCCATCCCGCACTGAATCTCATCGCAGATCATTAAAATACCGTTTTCATCACACAGTTCCCGGATGCCGTTCATAAATTCCCAAGAAGCCAGATTGATGCCGCCTTCCCCCTGAAGAGCCTCCAGAATAATGGCACACGTCTTATCATTTATAAGTTCCTTTACACTGTCCAGATCATTAAACTTTGCAAAACGTACGCCCGGCACAACCGGCTCGAATGGTTCCCGGTATGAGTCGTGTCCTGTAACCGACACGGCGCCGAAGCTCCTTCCGTGAAATGAATTTTCCATCGCGATAAACTCATATCTTCCCGTCTGCTTTGTATATGCGTATCTTCTCGCCGCCTTCAGCGCGCCTTCATTTGCCTCACTTCCACTGTTCGTAAAGAACACTCTGTCCATTCCTGAAATCCGGTTCAGCTCTTTGGCCGCCTCTCCGCAGTTCTCATGATAGTAAAGATTGGAGATATGGTAGATCTTGTCAATCTGTTCCTTCAGGGTATCATTCAGCTCTTTGTGATTATATCCGAGCCCGGTCACTGCAAACCCGGCGGCAAAGTCCAGATATTCCCTGCCGTCTGTATCATATACATACATGCCGTCTCCGCGCTCCAGTGCAACCGGAAAACGATTGTACACATGGATCAGATTCTCTTCTGAGGCCTGAATCTTTTTATTCACCATGATAATACCTGCTTTCTTCTCCATTTAAAATTGCAGTGCCGATCCCTCTGTTTGTGAAGATTTCCAGAAGCAGGCAGTGCGGAATCCGCCCATCCAGTATATGTACCCTGGAAACCCCGTTCTCTATGGCATCTATACAATTCTGCAGTTTCGGCAGCATGCCGCCTCCAATGTATCCGTCAGCCATCAGTTTCTGGGCTTCATCAACCCTTAGTTCAGAGATTAACGTCTTCGGATCCTCCGGGTCCTTATAAACACCCTCAATATCCGTCAGAAAAGCAAGCTTCTCCGCTTTCACGGCACGCGCGATCGCACAAGCCGCGTCATCTGCATTGATATTGTATGTATTAAATTCATCATCCATTCCTACAGGGCATACGATCGGGAGGAAATCCTTTTCCAGAAGATCATATAAAATGTCTGCATTGACTTTCTTTACCTCACCGACAAAACCAATGTCCTCTCCGCCTGAAAGCTTCTTATCCACCCTGAGAAGCCCGCCGTCCTTGCCACTGATACCAATGGCACGGACACCCAGCTCCTCCACGTGCTGCACCAGACTCTTATTTACCTTGCCCAGCACCATCTCTGCGACTTCCATCGTATCTGCATCCGTCACACGCAGCCCGTTAATAAACTGCGGCTCCATGCCTACCTTGCCTACCCATTTGCTGATCTCCTTGCCGCCGCCATGCACAATAATAGGCTTAAAGCCAACCAGCTTCAGCAAAGTCACATCTTCAATAACCTGCTTTTTCAAGTCCTCATCAACCATAGCACTTCCGCCATATTTCACAACGATAATCTTACGATTAAAACGCTGGATGTACGGAAGCGCTTCAATCAAAACCTGCGCCTTGTCGAGGTATTGCTGCATATTCTCGTTCATAAAACCCTCCTTGCGGACGTAATATTTCTCATGTTTACTACGTCCCAAATTAACTTTTGTGGTGTACCAAAACGTCAAAAGTGGTGTACCAAAATGACTTAACTACGGTAATCTGCATTGATGTCGATGTATCCGTGGGTTAAGTCGCATCCCCATGCAGTTGCTGTTTCTGCACCTTCTTTGATATCGGCAATTGCTGTTACTTCGGACTGAGAGAGTATTTCTGTTGCTTTTTCTTCGCTGTAATCAATTGCAGTACCATTTTCTATGATCTGTATTTTCCCTGCTTTGCTTTCAAAGAACAAGTCTACTTTTTCTGGTTCGAACTGTGCACCAGAATATCCCATTGCACACAAGATTCGCCCCCAGTTTGCATCATGTCCTGCGATCGCGGTTTTCGTGAGATTGGAACAAACAATTGATTTCGCGAGAGTTTTTGCCTGAGTCTTGTCTGATGAACCCACTACTTTCACTTCAAACAATGCTGTCGCACCTTCACCGTCACCTGCTATTTTTTTTGCAAGATATTCGTTTACTATGTGAAGGGCTTCCGCAAATTTTTCATAATCTTTTGTTCCGTATTTGATTTTTTCGTTCTTAGCAAGCCCATTTGCGAGCAGCAGAACTGTATCATTTGTGGATGTATCACCATCTACAGAAATCATATTATAAGTCTCACTGACGTCTTCACTTAATGCACTCTGCAGTGCTTTCTTTGAAATAACCGCATCGGTAGTAATAAAGGAAAGCATCGTACACATATTTGGATGAATCATCCCAGAGCCCTTTGCCATCCCGCCGATTGTTACTGTTTTACCGCCCACTTCAATTGTTACAGCAATTTCTTTTTCTGCTGTATCTGTAGTCATAATCGCTTTCGCAGCCTGCGTTCCGCTTTCAATATCTTTATTTTTGTTAACAGCAAGTTTTGCTATACCATTTTTTAATTTATCAATTGGAAGCTGCATGCCGATCACACCTGTTGAGCCGATCAGGACACCTTCTGCCTCTATGCCAAGTTCTTTTGCTGCGGCTTTTGCAGTTTCTTCGCAATAGCCATAACCCTCTTCGCCTGTACAGGCATTGGCAATACCCGAATTTACAACGATTGCCTGTGATTTAATACCGTTTTCCACTACATTTTTGTCCCACTTAACAGGTGCTGCTTTTACAACATTTGTCGTAAATGTTCCTGCTGTCTTGCACGGTTTCTTACTATATATAAGTGCCATATCCGTACGGTCTTTATACTTAATCCCTGCTGCCACCGATGCTGCCTCAAATCCTTTTGCTGCGGTTACTCCGCCTTTAATAATTTTCATACTTTCCATTCCTTTCTTTACCCATTCAATTCGTACGTATTCAATAGTTAAAATAAAAACTTTCAAAAATTATTCGCTTTGATTAAAAGCTGTAATATTTTCCGTATTCAAAACAAAATCATAATAATTCAAATCCAGCCGCTCTGTCCATCCTATCGTATTCCAGAATGCATTTCCCACATCATTTTTTGTAAATGCAATCAGAGAAACCTTGCTGATTTCTTCCTTTTTTAATGCCTCCATAGCCATGACAACCATGCCTTTGCCAATACCGCGTCTTCGATATTCCCGATCCACACACACATGATACATACAACCCCTTCTGCCATCATGTCCGCATAAAATGCTGCCGACAATCTTCCCGTCCTCCTCCGCAACCACACTCGTTGCCGGATTTCTCTTAAGAAAGCGTCTCACTCCCTCTCTGGAATCATCAATACTGCGAATGCCAAAACCCTTGATTGTCATCCACAGGGCATATACACCGTCATAGTCTTCTATTGTCATTACACGAATCATATTTATCCTCTCAATTCCAATCGGGTACACCACAATTTTCATTCCGGTACACCACTTCATTCATTTAGGTACACCACTTAACTCAATTGGGGACGTAGTAAACCTTAAAAAGATTACGTCCCCAATTAAGGGAACATTGGTACTAGTTCCAGCCCTTCTGTTTCTTTAAAGCCAAACATTAGGTTCATGTTCTGCACTGCCTGACCTGCCGCGCCTTTTACGAGGTTGTCGATAGCCCCCATCATGATGATGCGTCCGGTTCTTTCGTCTATTTTGAAGTTTATGTCTACGTAATTGCTGCCTTCGACCCATTTTGTCTCGGGGCAGATATCTTTGTCGAGTACCCGGATAAATTTTTCGTAGGCATAGTATTTATCGTATATGGCCTTTACTTCTTCGTAGGTGACTTCTTTTTTTAGTTTTGCATATTCTGTTGCGAGGATTCCTCTGTTCATTGGGACCAGATGGGGGGTAAAATTCACAAGGACTTTTTCTCCTGCGGCATATCCCAGCTGTTCTTCTATCTCAGGGGTATGCCGGTGTGTTGCCACGCCATATGCCTTTATGTTTTCATTTACTTCGCAGTAGAGGTTAGGAAGCTTTGCGCCTCTTCCGGCCCCTGAGGTTCCGGATTTCGCGTCTATGATCAGTGTGCTCATATCGATCAGGCCTTCTTTTGCCAGCGGATATGCAGTTAAGATCGAGCAGGTCGTATAGCATCCCGGATTGGCGACCAGCCGCGCTTTTTTTACATCTTCTCTGTTGATTTCACACAAACCGTATACAGCTTCTTCTATAAATTCCGGACTCTTGTGTTCAATCCCATACCATTTTTCATATACAGACACATCTTTGATTCTGAAATCTGCACTCAAATCTATAATCTTAACTTTTGAAAGAATTTCTTCATTTACAAGTGACGCACACAGTCCCTGGGGAGTTGCCGTAAAAATCACGTCTACCTGGCCAGCCAGTTCCTCCATATTATCGTCCATGCACACTGCGTCTACAATTTGAAACATGTTCTGATACACCTGTGCATATTTCTTGTCTATGTAACTTCTGGATCCATACCAGACGATCTCCACTTCTTTATGTGCTGTCAGGATTCTGACAAGTTCGCCGCCTGCATATCCTGTGGACCCGATAATCCCTGCTTTAATCATAAGTACTACTTCCTTTCCTTTTCTAACTTATTATCATATACCACTTTTTGCATGAAGTAAAGAGTTTCCGGACTTCCCCTTGTTGCTGTGCACGCCCTTAGGGTGTAAACGGTAACATGGAAGAAAGACGTGTACAGTCCCCCTCTTCTGCATAATAGTTGTAATCACTCTGCATAAACATAAATAACGCTTGCATAATTATACATCTGTATTGTATATTATGCAAGTGTTATTCGAAAAATTTTAATTTTAGTCAAATATTCGTTAAAAATTTTATCTGCGGATCTGGCCGCTGCCAAAAATGATATATTTTGTCGTCGTCAGTGCCTCCAGCCCCATAGGACCCCTTGCGTGCAGTTTTTGGGTGCTGATCCCGATCTCTGCCCCGAAGCCGAACTCAAAACCGTCTGTAAAGCGTGTGGAAGCATTTACATAGACTGCCGCTGCATCAATCTCATCCTGAAATCGCAGTGCATTGGCATAGCTCTCCGTAATAATCGACTCGGAGTGCCCTGTGTTGTAAGTGTTGATGTGTTTAATCGCTGCATCCAGTGATTCCACAACCTTAATTGAGATTACAGCGTCCAGATATTCTGTTCCCCAGTCCTCCTCAGATGCGGGTACAATTTCCCCACTCAGTGCGCAGGCAGTCTCATCCCCGCGGATTTCCACTGAGTGCAGTTTCAGCCTGCTTACAATCATCGGGATCACCTGCGCGGCCGCATGTTCGTGAATCACCAGCGATTCGCAGGCGTTGCATACTCCCATTCTCTGCGTCTTCGCATTCTCGATAATATCCACTGCCATGTTTAAATCAGCACCTTCATCTACATAAATATGGCAGTTTCCGGTTCCGGTCTCGATTACCGGTACTGTGCTGTTCTGGACCACGCTGGCAATCAGGCCCGCTCCACCCCTTGGAATGAGTACATCGATGAATCCGTGCAGTTTCATCATTTCATTGACGGTCTCCCGGCTTGTGTCCTCAACAAGCAAAATCAGATCCTGGGGCAGTTTCGCCTTCCTGAGCCCCTCCTTTACCGCATGGACGATTGCCTTATTCGAATGGATCGCATCGCTCCCGCCTCTTAATATCACGGCATTCCCGGTTTTAAAGCAAAGCCCGAATGCATCAGCCGTGACATTTGGCCTGGACTCATAAATAATTCCCACAACCCCGAGCGGCACTCTTCTTTTCCCGATCCGTAGTCCGTTCGGCCGGTTCTTCATGGAAAGGACTTCCCCAGTCGGATCATCCAGAGCCGCAATCTGCCGTAGCCCTTCTGCCATATCCTGTACGCGGATTTCCGTGAGCCTGAGCCGGTCTACAAGCGAAGCCTTCATCCCACGCGCTTCTGCCCCGCTGACATCCTTTTCATTTTCCTGCAGAATGGCTTCCATCTCCAGAAGCAGTTCTTCTGCAACAGATAACAGCCCCTTATTCTTTTCATTCGTACTCAGCTTCCCTGCCTCTCTGGATGCCGTCTTTGCCCTACTGCCCAATGTTTCCATATAACTGCCCATAACTGCCTCCTGTCATAATCATCGAAAACTCCGTGGTATCCTGTTTCATCGTTACTGCCTGCCCCTTTGCAGACTCCCTGTCAGAAGGAAATCCCGGCTTCGCGAAACCTTCTTTTTGCATTTCATTCCGGTATGCTTCGTCCTTTGGCCCTTCTTTCTTCTGCTTTTTAGCCTGTCTGCGGTACGTTGCACGTTCCGGAGCAAGTTCATTTTCTAATTCCCTGCCATGCTCTCTGGATAAAAACAGCGTGCCGATCTTCTTTCCTGCCATGATGTCATTGATTGAATAAATATTAGCCCCGTTTGCAATCACCATATCTGCACCCGATGCCGTCGCAATCTTTGCAGCATCAATCTTGGTAGACATCCCGCCCGTGCCTGTGTCATTCGAAGCCCCTTTCGCCATCTGCTCCAGCTTGTCGTCGATCCCGACTACCGTATGGATAAACCTCGCATTCGGATTCTTCTTCGGATCATCCGTATACAGGCCTTCAATGTCAGACATGAGGATCAGCAGGTCCGCATCTACCAGTTTTGCCACATATGCCGCAAGTGTGTCATTATCCCCGAAATTACCATATGACAGTTCATCCACAGATATTGCATCATTTTCGTTCACGATAGGCACGACATTCATCCTGAAGAGCTCGTCAAAGGTCTGTCTTGCATTCTTCCTGCATTCCTCGTTCGTTATCGATTCCTTCGTCAGCAGTACCTGTGCTGTCAGCTGGCTGTATTCGTTAAAAAGCTTTTCGTAGATCATCATAAGCCGCCCCTGGCCGACCGCGGCGCATGCCTGCTTAGCCGCCTCTGTCTCCGGCCGGCCGGAAAGCCCCAGTACATTTCTTCCAATACCGACCGCACCGGAGGAAACTACAATGACTTCCCTTCCCTTGTTTCTTAAGTTAATCAGAATCCTCACGAACTTCTCCAGTTTATCCAGATTGATATTTCCTGTCTCGTCATAGGTAACTGTCGTAGTTCCTACTTTTATCACAATTCTTTTTTTATTCCCTAAAATCTCTTTTCTATCCATAATGTTTAACCTTCCTCTTTTTCATTTCACTTATACTGATAAACCGCTGTATGCAAAAAGAGAGCCGGATATGCAGTCCGCCTCTCTTCTAAAGCCTGCCTTTTAAGACCTCCCAGAAACTGTAGGGAGATTCCAAAAAGAAAAAGGATAGAAGCATATAGTCATCCTCCTATCCTTTGTATATGATCCATACAAGCATTCAGCACAACGATATCCTCTTTACTGCCAATATTCATTTTTATACTATGCGCATACCCCAAGGGGACTCGGAACGCACGGCACAAAAACAACACTGTCGCAAAGTGGCAGAGTCTGATTAAACCGGTTCATGATGTCAAGGCTGTTACTTTTTGCTTTCATCACTACAACTCCAATCATTCGTGTGGTCTTCTTGTTTCAAATTCATTTTGTGACAGTTAACTGTCAGACTGTATGCAGATGCATATTCAGCGCATCCTTTCGCATCAGTTGTTTTTATTTTACCCGCATTTCATGATTTGTCAAGCGATTTCCTGCATTTTTTCAGTCATTCAAAACTAGACGTCAGTCTAAATGAACTCCGGTCTATCTGCGTATTTCCGCTGTTTAAGATATATACGGAAAAATCGTTTTTATTTAATACACCACAAATTTTCTTTTTATGAATTAGAAACCTGTTTTCTTTTCCCGGACTTTGCTTTTGGTTCCGGCAGTTCCATCAATGTCCGCTCTGTCAGTTCTTTTAAGAATGCAGTATCCTCGAGTTCTTCCACCAGATACATCCCCGGTCTGCCTCCATGCGGTGCCGCCGGAACTGCCTCCGGCATCATCTCATGTCCTGCCTGCGTCATTTTTACATAAAACTGATTCCCCTCCACTGTTCCAAAAAACTTCCCGTCACACCAGAGTCCATATTCACCAAACAGCTTCTTATAGCTGATATTTCCGGCTTCATGCAGCTGTTCTGCAACATATTCCACGAATTCTAATGTTGATGCCATACATATCCCCTTTCTAAAGCAGGTATTATCTTCTCGCAAAACTGATGCCTGTCCTATATTATTTAATCCCGATATAGACGTGTATCACCGCATTTTCTACATCTTTATTCTGATACTCTTCAAAATCGCATACGAACGTGCGGTCAAGGTCCATTGCCCAGAGGTTCTTCCAGAATTTTGCAATTTCTGCGTGCAGGTCCCCTGTTACAACGAACTTCGCATATTTTCCGGCCGGAATCATAAACAGGCTGGTTCCCTCTGGCAGTGCTCCGGATCCATCCACCTCGCAGGCAACGGTAATATCATAGTCGGACTTTTCGTCTCCTTCATATCCGGAATAAATGCCAAGTGACTTTCCATTGACCATCCCCGTAATGTGCGGATAGGCTTCCTGATAAAAACGCTGCCACAGCCCGCCGATCACCTGCGTCATATCCGGTGCAAAGTTATTCGTTCTGGCACGCAGCCCCGCTACCTTTTTCTCCTCTAATTCTACAATTTCGTATTCCATTTATTTAACCTTACCTTTCTGTTTGATAGATTCAGGATAACATGGGAAACACGACAACTGCATGTCATCATTATTCTCCGGATTCATATTTTTTCTGCATACTACAAAGCAGTTTCTTCAATTCTTCTCTCAGCCCCACCGGCTCCAGCAGTTCTGCGTGATCCGCGAAACTTAAAATCCAGCCGAAAATGCTCTCTTTATCCATAAATCCAAACTGAAACAGCAGTCTTCCATCCTCCTGTACCTGAAAGCTCTCCGGCCCGTATTCTTCAATCAGCCTCCATTTAAAAGATGGCTCGAACAGTGCTTTCACAGAGACCAAAGCCGGAAAGACAGTTTCCTTTTCTATTTTGAACTCCGGAAGTTCCCTCGCTTCAAACTTCTCACCGGTACTTTTCACTTCCGGCATCCGGTTCAGTTTAAACATTCTGTAATCCCGTCTCTTCGGACAATACCCCCACACATACCAGGATGCCCATTGAAACACAAGAAGATAAGGCTCTATCTTTCGTTTTCCCTCTGTGCCGGGTGCATAATATTCGAACTCGATCAGCTCTTTTCTCTCAATTGCCGCCTGAATCAGCTCTATCTTTGGCGCAAGCGAGCTCTTATACCAGGAGGACAGGTCGATCAGAATATGCTGGCTGGATGTAAGGATTTCTGAATGCTCCGGGGAAAGCTTGTCCATAAGCTGCTGGTAACGGCTGCTTCCGGCCACACTGTCCAGACTTCTCAGCCCGGCCAGAATTGCCTGCATGTCAGAGGATGTCAGAAGCGTTTTGTCGATACTGTAACCGTCCATGATGGAAATCCCGCCGCCGGCCCCCTGTGTCGTAACAAGTGGTATCCCCGCCCTGCAAAGTGCCTCGATGTCCCTGTTTATAGTTCTTCTGGATACTTCAAACTTCCCGGCAAGATAAGGCGCCGTCACCTTTTTCTGCTGGAGCAGGATGGATAGAATCCCGATCAAACGGTCAATCTTCATAGGTTATTCTTCTCCTTTATACCTCTTCAGGAACTTTTGAAAAGCCTCATCTTCTTTGATAAACTCCATATCTTTATCCTCCTGAAGTTCTGCCGCCAGATTCTTCAGAAACCTGCGGCCAAACTCCTGACGTCTTTCGCCCCCTTCTTTCTCGCTGATATGGCTGTACAGCAGGGAATCACAGGGCTTCCATTTCTTTACCAGCGCCGGGAACATTTTCTTCAGGACACGCATGACTTCTTCTTTGTCTTGTTTTTTTACTGCCAGTGTAAATTCCGCCGCACAGGCAGAATAGTCCCACATTTCAAATACGTTAACTGTCTGTACCATTTTCCCGGCAAAATATTCTGCATCCGAAATCCGCTCTTCCTCCAGCGCGATATCCATCAGCATAAACAGGCTGGAATAGATATCATTCGCCGCCGCAAGAATTTTATTCTCAGTAAGCCGGGCCGCCTCTGCATAATTTCCCTGCCGGAAATACAGCCTTGCCAGCAGCTGGTTTTTATCCGGGAAATTCCGTTCCGGCAAAAGTTCTAATTTTTCCCGCGCTTCCTCATACTCCCCGCGGTTCATCAGTTTTGAGGCAAGCATTGAGACCGCCTGCATGCGGGCAGCTTCATTTTTCCCACGAGCCGCGCGCTCATAGAGACCTTCAATTTCATCCAGATACCTCTGCCTTTCTCCCTCATCCCCGGCGCCGTCTGCAAACATCGTCAGGCCGCCCTCAAGAGTAGCTGCCATCGTGTAAAGCAGCATACCGCTGTTCGGGAATCTTCGTATTTTCTCCATTGCCGCCGTATATCCCGCAGAAAAACCTTCTTTCATGATGCAGTCGGATATCTGGCTGCACCATACACCGATTTCCTGATCTGTGAGATCCTCCTCAAAAGAAAGCAGTGTATTTAAATCCACCTCCAGAAGCCTTGCCAGCGCCGGCAGTATCATGATATCCGGGCAGGTCATCCCGCGCTCCCATTTATTGAATGCAGAGGCCGAAATCCCAAGCCTCCCGGCCGCCTGTTCCTGTGTGAGTCCCTGTTCCTTCCTTTTTTCCCTGATAATTTCATGTATCCTCATGATGATTCCTCCTGTTGTTTTTTACGTTTTTGTCGAAACATTCAGATCTATCCTGTCCCTGTCATCATCATATCAGACTGTTAAGCCTCAAAACAACGGAGGATCATTCATATTTATGCCGCAAATATTAACGTGCATTCAGGTATCTCTGTATTTATACGATCTTTACCCCGAGTAATTTCGCAATCTCGGCAGCCTGAAACATATTAATCTTCATCCCGGCCAGTTCCTTATAGCTGTCCGATACCATAATACTCTCTATTACACTGTCGGAAAAATCTATACCTCTTAAAATCGTCCTGAAAAAATCTACTTTCGTGAAATCCGATTTGATAAACTGTGATTTCTTCAGCTTCACTTCCGAAAAAAAAGCCTCCTGAAAGCTGCAAAGCTCTGCCCTGCTTGCCTCCCAGAGGCTGCCCCCGAAATTCGCCAGCGGCATCTGGCATTCCAGCAGCTTCACATGTTTCAGCACCGCATGGTCAAACATGCTGCCATTCCCTTTACATCCTGACACTTCGCAGTTTTTCCAGTAACTCCCCGTAAAACGGCAGTTGGAAAAATCACATTTATCAAAACAGGACTGGTAAAAACCTGCACCTGTAAAATCACAATCGACAAACCTGCAACGCTCAAATCTGACCGATACAAACTCCACTTTACTGGCATTGACCCCCGTCAGTACTTCTTCTGTAAATTCCCGGTTTTCAACAGGCATCTCATCCATACCGGCATATTGTATTTCTTCTGTCAGCATCCTCTACAATCCTTCTCTTTTTTGTTCTGCCGCATTCTCCTTCGCGGTCCTGTAATCTGCATTTCCATGTTCACTGGCACTCTGCTGTGGGTCCTTATGAAGTTCGGCATTCGCTTCCATCATACCGTCCCTGACTGCCTTTTTGACGACAAAATACAAAAGTACAAAAAGTCCTCCAACAATAACTACAACAAACGCAAACGCTAATATATGGTACAGCATTCCAAACATATACATCATTTATTCTCTCCTGTCCGGCATATTAATTACAAGCTTTTTTGTAAATCTGGTACATATCTTCCTCCTCCAGAACTTTTACACAGCCTATCGTCCTTCTGCCCCAGAAACTGCACTTGCGGGCCAGCTCTTTCATCTGCTCTTCTGTCGGTTCAATCCCAAGTTCTTTCATTGATACCGGCATGTGAATAAAGCGGTAGAAATCCTCCATTGCCTCGATCCCCAGCAAAGCCGTCTGCATACCATCCCCGGCAGCTTTCACACCCATAACATTGACTGCGAATTGTGCAAAACGTTCCGCTCCTGCATCCACCACGTATCTTGCCCAGCTTCCCCATATAGCTGCCAGTCCGGCTCCGTGCGCCACATCGAACATTCCACCCAGCTCATGCTCCAGCTGGTGGCTGGCCCAGTCGCCTCCATCCGTCCCGCAGCCGGTCAGTCCGTTGTGGGACAAACTTCCCGCCCACATCACTTCCGCCCTTGCGTCATAATTTTCCGGGTCGTTCAGCAGAATTTTGGCATTTTTCATCACCGTGCGAAGCAGATGCTCACTGATACCGTCCGTCAGTTCCATATTGTCTGCATGATTCAGATAGCGTTCCATTGTATGCATCATAATATCCACACAGCCGCTCATGGTCTGGTATTGTGGAAGCGTCATCGTCAGTTCCGGGTTCATGATGGCGAACTTCGGCCTGCAGTAATTACTGCTGTACCCCCTTTTTACCCAGCCGTCTTCATTGGTAATCACGGAGGAATCACTCATCTCCGATCCTGCTGCCGCAATCGTAAGGATGACACCTACTGGAAGGCAGGCCGATGCATTCCTCTTTTTCTCATAGAAATCCCATACATCGCCCTCATTCGTCACACCATACCCGATCGCTTTTGCAGAGTCAATCACACTGCCGCCGCCCACCGCGAGGATAAAGTCAACCCCTTCTCTTTTGCACAGTTCAATCCCTTCATATACAAGGGATAAATGCGGGTTCGGTACAACTTTGCCAAGTGAAACATATGCAATTCCCGCTTCATCCAGTGACTGGTAAATGCGGTCAAGCAGTCCGCTTCTTTTTACACTTCCGCCGCCATAGTGGACCAGCACTTTTTTACAACCATATTTCTGAACCAGAGCCCCCGTGTTTTCCTCTGTTCCTTTTCCAAATACGACCTTTGTCGGTGTATAATACTGAAATTGATTCATGATTCATCCCTCCTGACGTCTGTCCTGCGTTCCTGTCTTACTCGTTTACGATCTCAATCTGGCACACTTTCATCGCCTCCAGTGCCTGCTTATGCGTCTCTGGGGTAACTCCCGCACAGCAGGAAGCATCCACGATTACCGGGACATCCGGCAGATATGCCTTTATCAGCAGGGCATTGGAAATCACACAGATATCTGTACAGAGTCCGACCAACGTAACGCTTTCAACCGGTTCCCCGCTGATATCACACGCCCGCAGAACCTGCCCCAGCCTGGTACTGCCAAAAGACGGCTTGTCGATCGGCTCTTCTTTTATGAGTGCCGCAATCTGCGGATGTAACTGCCAGCCTTCTGTCCCCCTGACGCAGTGTACAACCGGAAGGTGCTTTCCTTCCTCACTGTCCAGATAATCTGCCTCATGGGTATCACGCGTAGCCAGAATCCTGCCGTCAAACGTACGGATCTTTTCTATCACTCCCGGCACGATCTGCTGTGCTTCCTTTGTCCCGAGCGCCCCATCTATAAAATCCTTCTGCATATCAACTACTACTAATATTTTCATCACTGCCACCTTCCAATCATCGCATCTGGTAAACCTGTATCAACTCTTCCTGCGCAGCAACACGCTCCAGTCCTATTATACGAAAAACAATGTGTTCCTCCACACCGGGCCGGACAGGTCTTGAAAAACAGCATACCGGCTGGCTGCCATTTTCTGATTCTCCCACCTTCGTTTTCCCTGCCAGAAAGACAGATACCGGCCCGGAATCTTCAAACCGGAGATTACTGTCGAATAAAATGTGTTCCTCTCCTGACAATTCCGGGACAACATAAGCCTTTCCTGCATAAAACGGACGGATTCCGGGAAGCTCTGCCAGCTCTATATCGTAAATACCCACTTCGTGCCGCGCCCCTGTCACCGGATGGACAAATGTCCCCCGGCCTTCCCCGCCCGGTTTCACTTTTATCTCCAGATCCAGAACCTCTGTCCGCCTAAGCACCCTCGTCTGCACCCTAATCTCTGTCAGAACATCTTTCGTCCAGTCTTCCTTCGTTTTCATCAAAACTCGCTGGCAGAAAAAACAGTTTTCATTTTCCAGATATTCAGGATAGGCTTCTTTTATTTTCAGGGCCACTCGTTTCTCAATTTCTCCTGCATATCCCGGGTCACATCCCGTACTGCTGTATGCTACATCTTCTGTCTCATGGCAGCCATTCAGCCAGATACACGCAATGTCCACATTATGGTATGGGTTATTCTGGCTAATTTCAAGAATCCGGGCATCCGAAAGTTCTTCGGGCTTCTCTTCACATTCCGCATACCTGTCCCGGTACTCCTTCATAACGCGTTCATCCATCACAGTCAGAATATCAAACACAATCCCCTCTTTAAAGCAGTAAACAACAGGAATAACCCGGTCAAGGCCACCGGCTCTGAATCTTGCATTTACAGGCTGGATGCAGCTGCATTCCTCTTCTCCCTGTTCCATCCATAACGAACAATCAAAAAATACCTGCATGTTTCCTCCCTCTTTGATGTCTGCCGCTTCTCTAAAAGAACTTTTTAATTTCCGGAAAGTACTCGAATTCCGCCTTTCCGATAATATCCGACTTCTTCACATACTTGTTCAGCCAGAACCGGGAATCCCATGAGTTATTCCGGTTATCCCCCATCATAAAATAAGAATCTGCCGGAACCTGAAACGGCCCGAAATCATGTTCAAACCGTATCTTAATATATGGTTCTTCCAGCTTCTTCCCGTCGATATAGACCGTACCGTCTTTCCCTTCAATGGTTTCTCCGGGAAGTGCGAGAATCCGCTTCATATATTCTTTCCCCAGATCGTCCGGGCAGTTAAATGTAACAATATCCCCGCGTTCCGGATCATGGAATAAATATGCCTGCCGGTTTACGAGCACACGGCTGCCTGTCATGACCGTACTTTCCATTGAGCCGGAAGTGACCTGTGCATTTACGATCAGTGTCCTATTTACAACGAAAACAAATGCCACGGCTATCGCTATCACCTTCAGATACTCCAGCAGTTCATGCAGAATCTTATCTCTTTTTATATCTTTCTTCATAAATCCCCTAACCTTCAATGTCCTTTATCAGTTTCTCCACACTTTCCCTGCTCGTTGCCCAGCTCGTGCAGATACGGACGGCGCTGTGGGTCTCATCCACGCGCTCCTGATAGCAGAAACTATAGTTTTCCCCCAGCTTGGCAAGCTTTTCATCCGGCAGGATCACGAATATCTGGTTTGTCGGATTCTCAACCAGAAACAGATAACCGGCTTTTTTGCAGGCATCGCGGATCTCCTCTGCCAGTTCATTCGCATGTCTGGAAATCTCGAAATAGAGTCCGTCTTCCAAAAGGGCCAGAAACTGTACCCCGAGAAGCCTTCCCTTGGCAAGCATCCCGCCTTTCTGCTTGATCATATAGCGGAAATCCTCTTTCAGCGCCGGATTCGAAATGACAACCGCTTCCCCGAACAGCGCGCCAACCTTTGTCCCCCCTATATAAAATACATCACACAGCTTCGCAATCTGTTCCAGATCCAGATCATTCTCTTTCGAAGTCAGGCCATATCCAAGCCTTGCGCCATCCATAAACAGATAAAGCCCGTTCTTCCTGCACACCTGTGAAAGAGCCTCCAGCTCTGCCTTACTGTAGATGGTCCCGAGTTCTGTCGGGTTGGATATGTATACCATCTTCGGCTGGACCATATGTTCAAAGCTGTCTTCCTCCACATGGCTTCTGTATGCATCTTCCACCTGTTTTGCCGTAATCTTCCCATCCACAGACGGAAGTGAGAGCACCTTATGTCCGGTAGATTCAACCGCACCTGTCTCATGGACATTGATATGCCCTGTATCAGCCGATAATACCCCCTGATGCGGGCGCAGCACCGCGGAGATTACCGTCATATTAGCCTGTGTGCCGCCTACCAGGAACTGTACCATCAGGCTGTCATCCTTACAAAGCCTGCAAATCAGCTTCCTGGCCTGCCCGCAGTATTCATCCTCCCCATATCCGGCAGTCTGTTCCATATTCGTTTTGCTCAGTCTTTCCAGCACTTTCTCATGAGCGCCCTCGTTATAATCACAATTGAAATAAATCATCTGCGTTCTCCTCTCGGTAGTAATAACCTGATTATACTACTCACGCAGGAAGTTTTCCATAAGAAATTAACAGAACCGGGGAAGTCCCCGCTTATGTCTCTTTGACATAGAAGCGGGAGACTTCCCCGGTCCGGTTAAAACACGGAAAACGGCTTTGTAACTATTCCACGTATCCTTTCCCTATAGTTTTTTCTTATTGAAAGCTGCACATGCCGCGATGATGCATATGGCAATTCCCGCTGCCGCCACAATCATCGGTTTAATCAGGCTTCCACTTTCCAACTGGCCCTGCATCAGTGGCGTCCCTCCATTTGCCAGCTGTATCGGGTTGTAATCCTGTACGTCAGGCAGCATATTCAGAAGGATCTGGATGACGACCAAAGCCCCGGTAAAGAGCAGTGTTCCGTAAGATGACCGGACCAGAACCCCGCCCAGTATGGTTATCGCCGTAAGCAGGATGCCGAATACCCACAACGCCGTAATTGCCTCAGCAAGTCCGGGCGTATTCACGGTCTTCCTCCAGAAATACCATGTGTAGCCATAAGCCACACCAAAACATAACAGATATGCGCCCGTCCATAACAGTGCGGCAGCCGTAAACTTAGAAAGGATGACGGTCTTCCTTGAAAGTCCTTTTGTCAGAATGTGGATCAATGTTCCTCTGGAGTACTCTCCCGCCATGATTCCACTCAGCAGAATGACCTGAACAAAGGCACCGATCTGGGAAATATTTTTTAGAAACTGCATCCAGGAATCCAGTGCCGCAGGTTCTGTAATTGTAATCTCAATTCCCGCCGGCATGAACTGGCTAATGATCTCCGGCATAAATTTGGCCGCCAGCGGGCTTGAAATTCCAAACAGAAGGAATACCAGTCCGATTACCAGCAGTTTGTATGTTCTTGTATATTCGGTAAATTCTTTTGCTGTAAATGCTGCATATGCCCTCATTGTATCGCCTCCATAAATAATCCCTCCAATGATGGTTCCAGTATCTCCAGACGGGAAGGCATGAGCCGGGTCTCGTTAAGTCCGCGGATGATTTCCGCCTCTGCCTGCTCTATGTCTTTTGTATGGATGATGATCTGGCTCCCTTCACGCTTCGACTGCTTCAGTAGTTGTCTGAACAAAGGTTCCTCCATGAACCGGTCCATGCTTTCTTTCCTTATAAATTCTATAAGCAGGCTGTTTTTCCTGTGTCTTTCTTTAATTTCACCGAGAGTCCCTTCCATAACCGTCTTCCCGTCATTCAATACAGCCACCCTGTCGCAGATCCTCTCTACATCTGAAAGTACATGTGTTGAAAAGATCACCGTTGTCTTTTCCCTGACTTGTTCCATAATATCCAGCACTTCGCGGCGCCCGACAGGGTCAAGTGCCGAAGTAGGTTCATCACAGATCAAAAGCTTTGGCTCGTTAAACAGCGCCTGTGCAATTCCGAGACGCTGTTTCATCCCTCTGGAGAAACCGCCAATTCTCTTTTTTACACCTTTTAGTCCCGTGAGTTCTAAAAGTTCCTCACTCTTCCTCATAATCTGTTTGTCTGTCATTCCTGTGATGCGGCCGCAGAGTCTTAAATACTCTTTTGGTGTCATGTAACTGTAGAACTCCGGCACATCCGGCAGATAACCGACAAACCTGTTTGTACTGGTCTGGCCGTATTCCACTTTTTCACCCAGCACACGGACCTCCCCGGCATCTGCCTTCAGAAGTCCCAGTACGATTTTCATAGTAGTCGTTTTTCCTGCACCGTTTTTTCCGAGAAATCCAAAAACGGAATGCTCCGGTACCACTATGTTTAACCCGTCCAGAACCTGATGGGCACCAAACTTTTTTCTCAGGCCTTCTATTTCAAGTATGTTCATTCCTCTTCCCCTCTTCCGATTACAAAATAAATGATGGGTCCGATCATCTGTCCGAATACGATCACAAGAACCCATATGATTCTGTTTCCGAAACGGTAATGCGGATGGCGCAGTGCATGGACAAGCGCCGTCAGCATTAAAACTAATTGTATGATAATCACCGGTAAAAGGACCGGTAAATATTCCATAAGTGTACTCATAATTTCTACCTCCTGATTTTCCTTCTGAAGCCTGTTAGATGAATCATGTATACGGCTGATTTATCAAACACGCCCTAATTCGTTCTGCCGCAATATTCCTCAAGACGCTTTACAAGATGCCGGTATCTGGCATTGTCTTTTAAACATGCAAATACCGGGTTTTCCGCAACGGTCCCAAGAACACTCTGCCTCACGACTGCCTCACTGCGGGGCGGCTCTTTTCCAAGAGTCAGGTTCGACAGCCAGTTGTCAATCTTGTCAAAATATTCATCCCCATGCAGCTCGAGTGCATGTTCCTGATTTAGAAAAACATTTACATACCTCTCTAGTATATCCACCGCATCTTCCGGCCTTTTTACAATGCAGTAATGCTGTGCAAATGACAGATATACCTGCGCCATGACATTGAAATGCAGTTTGTCAATCTGGTAGATTTCCATAACCTTAAGAGTTCGCCGGATCACTTCATCTGCCTTCGCAGGTGATTCTGTTTCCCAGGAAACCAGCAGTGCCGAATCTCCCACAAACATCAGAAGATGCTGGTACATGCTGACCTGAAGCGCCTCCCTTGCCTTCTCCATGTCACCTTTCATCTGGAAAGCCTGAGCCTGCATCTCCGCATCCTGCATAATCGCATGAACCTCACCTCCCAGCAGGTCCAGAACCTCCTGCGGATTTTCCATCATAAGGTAACACCCTCCTTTTGTGATGACTGCCTCTTTTACAAGCTGGACTTCGCCGCAGTCTTCGATGACACAGTCCAAAAGTGTGATGGCTTCCTCCAGAATCTCCTTTGGGGCCGGCGCCAGTGGAACGTGGTTGACGTATAGTACCGCCATCTGTAGAAGCAATTGGAAACAGGAATGATATTTTTTGACATATTCATCGCATTCCGCCTTTACCACTTCAAATGGTTCACTGCTGAACCTTTTCGCAAGCCTGTGATATAGCTTTTCAATATCCTGCTTTATCATCTGCGGCTCGTAGCCGAGAAGTTCATCTACGCTCATATTGAAATAAGCAGCCATTACCGGAAGCAGCGTAATATCCGGATAGCTCTGCCCTTTCTCCCACTTGTTGACCGCCGGTGCAGAGACACCGAGATACCTTGCAAGTTCCTCCTGCGTCAGCCCTCTTTCCTTTCTCTGTTTCCGGATAATTTCGTGTATTTTCATAATCATGCCTCCCAAAACGGTTTAAAATTATGCCGCTTTTCTTTTTGTATTTTCTTCCTTTCTGGTTACAGAATAGCAGACACCGGGATAACCCACAATGGATTAATCGTTAAATTCCATTAACAAAATTAACCAATGGTTAATCCCCAGATTATGATGCCGCCAAAAAGGTCTTATAATTTCTATCAAACCCGCGTAAGTTTTATTTTTCTGAGGTGTTTACTTAATATGAAAGGAGCTAATCTCCTCACCACCTTTAGCTTTTTTCCATCACTAAAGAGAGCTCAGAATCATCCGATTCCGGGCTTGTTTTATTTCACTACATTTTAAGCAGAGGTGTTTTTTATGAAGAAGAGAGGCTGCATAATCATACTCATTGGGATTTTCCTTATTATCATTACGAAGCTCACACCGGATTACATCATTGTAACCGACCGGAGTACATTATCCGACACAGGAAAAGACGTAGAACTGAATGTGGTTGAATATAAAATCTGGCTGACAGAGGACGCTGCCCGGAAAATCGCAGTGGAGCATGCGAGAATCAATGGCGTACCCGACTCACTTGTAATCAATATGTACCATTCCCGTATGTGCCTGAAAAATGGCCATAAATATAAAACAATTAAAGTGCATTATACCGATTCCGACTCCCGGCATAAGCAGTTATAATAAAAGAAGGAGCATTATAAAATGACCAGATCCGGTCATTTTATAACACTCCGCCCACATGTATGTGGTGTCTATTCATCGAAATTTATCTCAATTTCATATACCGAAATCCCCTTTAAATATTCCTCCAGTCCCTCATTACCTGAATGAACACGTTTCTGAACCGTGATATCTTCCTTATCTTCGGGCAATGGATATACTTTTTGCTGAGTCCTGCCACATGATCTCTTTCTATATTTACAACGTGATTTACGGTATCTGGCCCGCAGTATATTATATTATGCATAAACATTGCATAATATCTCTTGGTTTTTGCATATTTATTTGTATTTTATGTATATAATGAATTTTTTCACATTTTCTATTGCATAAATATAAAAAGTGGTGTATAGTATGTGTTAGCTCAACGGGGCATACACAAGGCAGCAATCACTGCCGGACCAAATATATAATTAAAAATGAAATACATTTAGGAGGCAAATGAAATGAGTAAAGAGAAAGTTGTATTGGCGTATTCAGGCGGACTTGACACGACCGCAATTATCCCCTGGTTAAAGGAAAATTTCGACTATGAAGTAATCTGCTGCTGCATCGACTGCGGACAGGGAGAAGAACTGGACGGTCTGGAAGAAAGAGCAAAATTATCAGGCGCTTCCAAGTTATACATAGAGAATATTATCGACGAATTCTGTGACGAATACATCGTGCCATGTGTAAAGGCAGGCGCTGTTTATGAGAATAAGTATTTACTCGGAACTTCTATGGCTCGTCCTGTCATCGCAAAAAGGCTTGTTGAGATCGCCCGTAAAGAAGGCGCTACTGCAATCTGCCACGGTGCAACAGGAAAAGGAAATGACCAGATTCGTTTTGAACTCGGAATCAAGGCTCTCGCACCGGACATTAAGATCATCGCACCTTGGAGAATGACAGATGTTTGGACCATGCAGTCACGTGAAGACGAGATCGAGTACTGCCACCAGCATGGAATCGACCTCCCGTTTGATGCAAAGCACAGCTACAGCCGTGACCGTAACCTGTGGCACATCAGCCATGAAGGACTGGAACTGGAAGATCCGGCAAATGAGCCGAACTATGATGATTTATTGGTATTAGGTGTATCTCCTGAAAAAGCACCGGATGAAGGCGAATATGTAACAATGACATTCGAGGCTGGTGTACCGAAGAGCCTGAATGGAAAAGAAATGAAAGTTTCCGAAATCATCACTGAATTAAACGCTCTCGGCGGAAAGCACGGAATCGGCATCGTCGATATCGTTGAGAACCGTGTTGTAGGCATGAAATCACGTGGTGTCTATGAGACTCCCGGCGGAACCATCCTGATGGAAGCACACGACCAGTTAGAAGAGCTTGTTCTGGACCGTGCTACCTATGAAGTAAAGAAAGATATGGGCAACAAGTTTGCACAGATCGTATATGAAGGAAAATGGTTCACACCACTTCGCGAAGCAATTCAGGCATTTGTAGATGTGACACAGCAGTATGTAACAGGTGAAGTTAAATTCAAACTGTATAAAGGTAATATCATCAAAGCCGGAACTACTTCCCCATATTCACTGTACAGCGAATCTCTGGCAAGCTTTACAACCGGTGAACTTTACGATCACCATGATGCAGAAGGATTTATCAACCTGTTCGGACTGCCGTTAAAAGTACGCGCAATGAAAATGGCGGAGCTGAACAAAAAATAAGCTGGATATTGTAAAGAAACTTTTAATATGAATGAATGTAGGACGCTTGCCGTGGCAAGCGTCCTATTTATCTTCGAATATGAAACTATTCTCTATCGTTCGTCAGTTTCAGCTTGTCCAGGATGAAGAACATCAGTCCCATCAGCATTCCGACTACACATGCGAGTACCATTCCAGAAAGCTGGATGCTTCCGAACTGTACGGATATGCCGGAAAGCCCAGTCACAAAAATAATGGAGGTCATTGCCATGTTTCTGGATTTCCCGTAATCTACCTGTGCCTCTACAAGGATGCGGATACCGGATGCACCGATCATTCCGTACAAGAGGAAGGAAATACCACCGATAACCGGCCCCGGGATCGTACTGATCAGGGTCGTCATTTTCCCGATAAATGAGCATATTATAGACAGTACTGCCGCCCCGCCGATGACATAGACACTGTAAACTTTCGTCACGGCCATGACACCAATATTTTCACCGTATGTGGTTGTCGGGACCGAACCGATGAATCCGGAGATCATTGTTGAAAAATTATCTGCAAACAAAGAGCGGTGCAGACCCGGGTCTTTCAGCAGGTCCCTTCCCACTACCTTGCTTGTAACAATCTGGTGCCCGATATGTTCAGATGCAATGACCAGAAGTACGGGCAGTATAATAACGATAGCCTCCCATTTGAACTTCGGTGTCGCGAAGTTTGGCAGTGAAAACCATGCTGCTGACCCTACCGCTGCAAAATCCACGATCCCGCAAAGCAGTGCCGCCACATATCCTGCAATAATAGCAATCAGTATCGGTATGACCGATAAAAACTTGCGGAATACAACAGAACCGATCACGGCCGTCAGAAGGGTCACCAGAAATACGATGACATTCTTAGAATCAATCACCTCATCCTTCAGACCTGCATTAGAAGCAGCCGTTCCGGCAAGTTCCAGTCCGATCAATGCGACAACAGGCCCCATCGCTGCTGGGGGAAGCACAATATCAATCCAGTCTGAGCCAAATTTGTAGATAATCAGAGCCAGGATGCACCCGAAGAATCCAACCACTACGAAACCGCCCAGTGCATAATTATAGCCCCATTTGCTGATAACGATCCCCGCCGGTGCAAGGAATGCAAAACTGGAGCCAAGATATGCCGGTGCTTTTCCCTTTGTAATCAGAATAAATAACATTGTTCCGATACCATTCATAAATAATACAATCGCCGGGTTAATTCCGAATACAAACGGAACCAGAACCGATGCCCCGAACATCGCAAACATATGCTGGATGCTCAAGGGCACCAGCATTTTGAACGGTACTTTTTCTTCCACCTGAATAATTTTTCGACTTTCCATATAGCCCTCCATTTCTCTCTTGTTCACTTTATCTTTACTATTGTATCATAAAGAGCCAAGATAGAAAATTTATTTTTATATGGAAATGTTACAATTATTTCATAGCCTCTCTAATCACCCGCAGGGCATTTAGAGACATGACCTTGTCAAGCTGCCTCGGTGTGATTCCTCTTTTTCTCATAGCTTCCCAGACAAGTTCCATCTCTGAGACATGACTGATCCAGCCTTCATGCGGCTCATTGTCAAATCCGTCGAAATCTGTTCCAACTGCAGCCACATCTTCCCCGCCGGTTTTGATCATATGTACTGCATGGCGGGCAATATCATCCACAACTGCCACACCGTTTTCGCACAGGAATGCCGGATAAAAATTCAGACCCGCCACACCGCCTTTTTCTCCCAGAGCCTTCAGCATCTCATCCGTCAGGTTTCTCGGATGTGGACAGAGTGCACGTGCATTAGAATGGGAAGCACAGACTGGCACACAGCTCGCTTTAATGCAGTCCCAGAATCCGCCGTCGGAAAGATGTGATACGTCCACAATCATCCCCAGCTCATTCATCCGTTCAACCGCTTGAAATCCAAACTCCGTCAGCCCGCTTTCCATAATATCACCTGTTCTGCTGTTTGGAAATCCAAGGCAGTTCGGGTAATTCCATGTAAGTGTTATCAGCCTGATCCCTGCATCATACAATTCTTCCAGCCTCTCCAGCCTTCCGTTTAGGATACCGCCCTCCTCCGCCGTCTTTACAGCAGAAATCATTCCCTGCTCCTGGTTCTTCCTGATTTCCCCATAAGAATGTGCTGTCCTGATTCTGTCATTTTGTTCGCTGTCGATTCGCCCTGCCATCTCAAGAACCGCCTGATAAGCCCTGTCCCATGCCTTAGGACTAATCTGGGCAGGCATATGTCTTCCTGTACTGCCGTCTGTCAGGCCGGCGTCTTCATAGGATACTGCATGCACGAAACATGCGAAAAACTGGACAAACGTTCCCGCCTTCTGCATTCCCCCCAGATCAATACTCAGATCGTTGTCCGCCAGATTATGGCTCCCGCCAGCCGTCATAAGCCTGCTGATTGTATCACAGTGCAGGTCAATTAAATTCATCATTTCATAACCATCCTTTCGAAAAAATCCCCTGCACGGCAAGGTATATTTTCCCAGTTTTTTACATACGCTATACACACATAATAGTGTATTGTTCTTTTACTGTCAAACTATCTTATGCCAAAAAAGGAGTGCTTATGAAACCGAAAATCGGAATTGTTGTCTGTGGGCTTATGAACGACAGGCAGTTTGTTACCAATACTTATATCCAGTCCATCCGTTACTCCGGGGGGCTTCCTTTTATCCTGCCCCTCATCCGTTCTGATTCTGCCATACGGGAGTATATCTCCTTCTGTGACGGATTCCTGTTCTGCGGGGGTGATGACATTACACCGCTTTTATTTGGTGAGGAACCAAAAAACGGAATCGGTAAAACGAATATTACGCTGGATCTGTTTCAAATCCGCCTGATGAAGTCAGTCCTCACCACCAAAAAACCAGTTTTTTCCATATGCCGCGGTATGCAGGTATACAATGTAGCCTGCGGCGGTACGATTTATCAGGACATGTCGCTGCAGCCCGGAAAGCCAATGAACCATATGCAGCAGTCTTATTCCCGGTCAGAAGTCAGTCACAGGATCAATATCGAAAAAGGTTCCCAGCTCCAGAGATATATTGGTTCCAGACTGGATGTGAACAGTTTTCACCACCAGAGCGTAGGCATGCTTGGAAAGGATCTCATCGCCTGTGCGCGTGCCGCTGACCAGACGATTGAAGCCATTGAAATGAAAGACCATCCCTTCGCGATCGGAGTACAGTGGCATCCGGAATGCATGTACCGCAGTTCCCCCGAAATGAGGGAGCTTTTTTCCGAATTTGTCTTGCACGCGCGGCTGCGTCCTGCTAAAACCGCCGAGGCTTAATCACATTTAATAACAAATTTTTCATTCGAATAATTCTTATATTTTGCATGGATACGGGCATAATAAACCTCGTAATTATTATTTCTTTAAGGAGGTCCAATTATGTCTGAAATATCAATACTTGATTTACAGAACTTACGTCATCTCATTGGCGGCTATGACACAACACATTGCAAAATGACCGATTATGCATCCCAGGCCGAAGATCCTGAAGTAAAGAAACTTTTCCAGGATGCAGCTGATTCTGCTATGAAAAACAAACAGGAACTGATGAAATTCTTATAAGGGGTGACGCATATGAATGAAAAAACAATGGTATCCGACGCATTAGTCGGAGTAAACGGCGAACTGAAAATGTTCGGGGATATGATCCCGCAGACTGAAAACAAAGAATTAAAGCAATGCCTGAAGCAGATCCGCAACGAATGTGAAATGTCTCAGGAAAAACTTTATCATGTGGCCAGAGAAAAAAGCTATTATGTTCCTGCTGCCAAAGCAACTTCTGAGGAAGTAGAGCATGTAAAAAATATCCTGACCCAGCCGAAAACTTTCTAAAGAAATCATATTTACGCAATGAAACCAACTCTCTGATGTAAACGAAAAAAGGAGTCCGAAATGATCCATTCCGGATTCCTTTTTTCGTTTTAATAAAAGCTTCCTACTTATTCCAAAGCTCTTCCGCCTTTTCCTTCCAGTTTTCAGCATATTCCAGACATTTCCCGCAGAGATGCTCTACGGATTCCGGAGACTGCATATCCGTCGATTTGGCCCCCGTTTTCCTCACCATTTCCATCAGCTTTTCCGGATTCTCGAGCATGGGGCACGGCCTTAAATGGTTTTCGTTAAACGGCTGTCCTTCTCTGTATGCCATAAACAACGGCTGTTTAAGCGCCTCGAGAAGACTGACATTACGGATATTTGCACCCGAATAGTGAATGAACACACACGGTTCCACATCGCCGTTGGGATTAATATGACAGTAATTACGTCCGCCCGCAATACATCCGCCTACATATTCGCCATCGTTTTGAAAATCAAAGGCAAAGATTGGTTTGCCTCCTTCCATTGCACGGATTTCACGGATCCTGTGATAAATGTACTCCCTCTGCTCTTTTGTCGGGAGAAGTTCAACTGCGGCGTCATTACCGACCGGCATGTAATGGAAGTACCATGCATAACGGCATCCCTTTTCAATAATCATATCCAGAAATTCATCGGACGTAACGGTATCGATATTTGCACTGGTGTAGCAGATAGATGTTCCGAATATCTGCCCGTGCGCTTTCAGTATATCCATCGCTTTCATAACCTGATTGAAAACGCCCGGCCCCCTTCTTCCGTCATTGACTTCCTCATATCCTTCCAGACTGATTGACAATGAGAGATTTCCTACCTCTTCCATCTCTTCACAGAATGCGTCATCTACCAGAGTTCCATTTGTAAACGCATGGAACGCACAGTCATCATGCTTTCTGCACAGCCTGATGATGTCCGCCTTTCTGACAAGTGGTTCACCGCCTGTGTACATATAGAAATAGATCCCAAGCTCTTTCCCCTGTGTTATGATACTGTCGAGCTCTTCATAAGTCAGGGATAATGTATGTCCGTACTCTGCCGCCCAGCAGCCGGTGCACTTTAAGTTGCATGCACTTGTCGGGTCCAAAAGAATCAGCCAGGGAATATTGCACTGGTATTTCTCACGGCTTTCGTGCATGATCTTAGTGCCGCTGAGCATTGCCTCGAATCCCAGATTCATCGCGGTTTTCTTAATCACGTTCGGGCTCACCTCGTCCAGTATCCTGTTTACATAGGTCATCCATTTCCCATCCTCATCCCGGATCATCTGCCTTGCTGCCTCGTAGCTTTCCGGCTGGAACCGGTCCTTCGCAAAATTCTCGGTCAAATCTACCATTTTCAGGAAACTCTTTTCCCTGTCTTTGCTGATGTGCTTCATAGAAGCATCAATCAATTTTCCGAAAGCGGCCCTCTCAGCCTGATGTCTTAATTTTCCCATATCTCATATCCTCCTTCACCTTACAGTACATGAAACTTTTCTTTAGTTTATTCCCCGGATTAAAAGTTCAATGCCCCCGATCAGCAGTATACCGCCTCCCAGAATCACGATTTTATTCTTAAACTGGCATCCCAGCCAGTACCCCGCATATAACCCGGCAACTACACTGACAGCCGTAACCATTCCTACGGTTATTATTGTAATTAAAAAATCTGTCTGGAAAAATCCAAACCCGATTCCTGCGAGAAAGGCATCAATACTTGTAATGCATGCCCATATGGCAATCTGTTTAAGTTCTACATGCTCCTCCATCTTCTCTATGACTACCTTCTGTCTTCCGGCCTTGCAAATCATATAAAGGCCCAGACCCAGAAAAATAATAACCGAGAGATACCGCCAGTGAACAGCCGCCCTGCCAGCCGGAGCCTTTATCATTGGAATATTCGTAATCATATTTCCAAGCAGAAGGCTTGCCATCTGCCATACCGTAAAGACACCGCCAATTTTAATGAGAGAAGACTTCCGTATTTCCGGTAGCATAGCGCCTTTATACAATGCATACGCAAACACATCCAGAGATAACCCGACCGAAATCATAAGGATTTCAAATAATACCAATTTCCTCCTCTCCTTCCCTATCTATCTGCCTGTTATTATTGTAACATTCCATCCTCCGTGCCATAATATTCAATCTCTCCCCCCTGTATCCGAAACCCAACAATTTCCCCGATCTGTTCCCACCCGGCTACAAAATCCCGTTTTTGTAGCCGGGTGGGTTTTCATGAGTTTAGTATTTATGGTATAATGCTCGCACTTAGCGTGGTTTTTTCACGCTTAGTAAGACATATACCTAAATACTTAACGAGGTATTTCATGAGTTTGGTTTTATGGTATAATGCTCGCACTTAGCGTGGTTTTTTCACGCTTAGTAAGACATATACCTAAATACTTAACGAGGTATTTCACGAGTTTAGTATTTATGGTACAATACTCGTAAAAGGGGATGATTTTTATGGAAGATAAAAGGGAACTGACTAAGGATTTGCTTACGATGTCTTTCAAAGAGCTTGTCATGCAGATGCCATTTGAGAAGATAACGATTAAGATGATCACGGATGGCGCCGGTGTCATCCGCCCGACTTTTTATAAACATTTTCAGGATAAGTATGAAGTGATTGAATGGATCCTGAAGAAGGATATTGCAGATAAGATTCAGGTACTGACAGATAATAATATGGAGGAAGATATCTTCCGCCTCCTGTGCAGCTGTCTGGAAAAAGACCGGGAATTCTACAAGAGGCTGTATCTGATAGAAGGGCCAAATTCCTTTGAAGCTTTACTGAGCCGCTACATTTTTGATATGTTTCTATCGCTGCTAAATAAATACCCGCTTAAGTCCCCTGACAAGGTTGCAATCCTGTCAAAGGACTCGATGGCGAGATTCTATACGTTCGGTCTGGCCGATTCGCTGAAATACTGGATTACCCATGATATTCCCTATTCTTCGGATCAGCTTTACGAGGCATATTCTTATATCATCCGCAATTCCATTCTGGATCTGATAGAATTTCCGGGCAGCAGAATCTGATGCGGGATAACTTTAAAACTGCAGGCCATGTCTCACTCTATAGGTGAATTCATGGGCACAGTTTTTGAATCTGCCCCTGTACGCCCTTCCCATAATATTTTTTTCCAAAGTATCAAGAAAAACACTCATGTGGATTTCTGCACGTTTGTCCGTGTCCTCCATAAAGTATTCCTCCGCAGCTTTATGGTCACTTACGTCCAGTCTCAGATTCCCGATCTCCTGATCCGTGGCCAGACAGGCTGCTGCCCTGATCAGAACAGGTTCACAGATATTGTCTAAATAAAGCTCCTGGTAATCGGTGCAGCGGTATTCCAACAGATCCGTAACCGCTTTTCTTTTGAAGTATTTTAAAAAATGCTGTTCATATTCGATTTCCTCAAGATAATCCATGATCAAATCGATGCCCCTTTTGCCGGGGGCTATTCCAAGTGCCGGATAATCCAGTGACAGGATATGATTCTGCGGCTCAAAACGCACATCATATTTTGTAAAAAACATGGGCATTCCTTCTATGATTGTTTCCCTGTAATTCCGGCAGCCATAATCCTCGAAATCAGAAGTAATCCTATGATAAACTTCTTTTGCCCTCATGACCTTGTCCATCGTGAACCTGTACCCCTGCTCGTAGGCAGTCATACAGTCCACTGGGGCACCTCCCAGCAGATCCTTATTCTCATCCCCGCACTCCTGTATACAGTAAAGAATGGCCTCCATTAGCTGCTGGGCTGTCTCGTATGAAACAGAAGCACTGTCCTTTGACGTGTACTTATCTGACAGTTTTGCCATAACAGGTAATATTTCTTCTATCTTATAAACCATGACATTCCCTCCCTGACATGTTGTCTGTATTCATCCTTTTTATTCCCAGAACAATTCTTTTAGAACCTGCTGATATAGTTCACTGTCCCACCGCCGGGCTTCGTCAAATTCGGAGTACTCTCCCCTTCCGCCGCTGGCGGTATATCCTTTGTGGCCTTTTCGTACAGCTTCTGCGTATACCTCCAGACAGGTGTCTTCCAGATAGTCAAGACTGCCGAAGCAGACCGTCTCATACTGCTCCTTCATAAAAGTGAGCACCTCATCATCTGTCATGCGGTCTAAGGTGGCATTCTTAAACTTGTAAAAAATATCCTGCAGCCTTTCCAGGCTCTCCAGATAATTCTGCTGATTGATATACTGTGAATCACAGAATGTATAAATCAGCTTTTCCAGCATCCCGGTCCCCCACTCAAAGCGCCGGAACTGCTTCAGGCTGTCATTCCGGTATGTGACCAGTTCATTTATCTCTTCTTCCTTAAGCAATAAGCCAAACCGCTCGGTCTTTTGATTCATACCCGAAATGACTGCCAGTTCCTCCTTCCTTCGTGCTGACTGCATAAGTTCAAAAACATGACTATCCATAACAAATACCCCTTTCAATGAATCTGCAGGTTTCCTGTAAACAGTGATATTCATTATATGTCCGTCCCCTATTCTTTACAAGACTTGAAAAAAAGTGCATTTTGTGGTATTATAATGTTAAGAAAAGAGGCAGGAAATGAAATTCCCGCCTCTTTTTATACCTATTTTATATTTCCTGCCACTTTTGGATTAAGCCTCTTCTACACCTTCAATAATATTTCTAATCAGGTCCTGTGCCCTCTCTACATCTCTTTCATCGGCAAATATATCCTCGCCATAGATTGAATTTCCTGTATAGATGTCCATGATACCGCCGCTGCCGATTCCCTGTCTGAATGCAGTGATCCCGTTCTGGCTTAGAATATCCAGAATCATCTCCGCTTCAATCTTGTCTCTGGCCGTGCATACTTTTGTTACTTTCATGCCTTCCATAATGGCACCTCCTTTGGCTGAATCACCATACAGCTGTGCTGGTTACCCGCAAAGCCTGGAATAATAAATGTCGTTTATCTTTAATTTTATTGTGCACGTTTTATTTAAAGATGTCAAGCAGAATAAATGTTACTGTTCACAGGCAAGCCTGTAAACAGTAACGAATAAATGCAGCGTTATGATAAAAAAATATCATTTTATAAGTGGCTGGCATTTCGGGCAGTAGTATACAGATCCGCCAAGATATGCTTCTTTTGTGATCTCTCCGCCGCACATTGGGCATCCTTTTGTAAGGCTGTTCTTCGACATTTTTGTCTGATACCCGCAGTTTTCCCCGTAGATATCTTTCTCTGTGTCGCGCCCGCCGGCTTTCAGCATTTCTTCGAAAACAGTTACGATACTTTCTTTCAATTTTATGATATCATCCTGACTTAATGTATTCAGTTTTCTTTTCGGATGTATTCCTGCCTCAAATAAGATATCCTGAACCACACCGTTTCCGATTCCGGGGAAACGCTGTTCTGTGGCCAGAAATGCTTTTGCACTCAGGTTCGGCTTACTCTCAGCCAGTATTCTGTCATAGTATGCTGAAAATTCTTCGGATAAAGGCGAAACTGCATGCAGGCTCTTTTCATAATATTCATTATCGTAATCCCCATGATGCAGTATAATTCCGCCATACATCGCCACAGTAAAGGAAAGTGCCGTCTGATCATCAAAGATAATCAAAAGCTGGTACGTTTTCGGCAGCTTCGTACTGTCTGTAAATCTGACATTGACTCCGTCATTCACGGCCAGCCGTTCCCCATTGTCGAATAAAATCTCCACAAAGATACCGAAACCAGATACAGACTCTATTCTTCTGTCTTTGATCCGCTCTTCATACAGATTGGGGTCTCCATTAAACCAGCAAAACTTATGAGGCTTATTCGGGGGCAGAACTGCCGTTACTTTTTTTCCTGCCACTTCCTTTTCCAACTGTGCCGCCCTTGCCATTACTTCCGGAAATTCCAGCATACCTGTTTCCTCCCTGATCCTTTTTATTACTTGTCCCTTTATTTCTTCACAACCGGTATCCAAACTTCATAAATCGCATTCTGTGGGTCAGGATTCAGATACACTTCAATATCCGGGGCATTGCCATACTCATATCCTGATCCCGGGAGCCACTCTGTCACAATTCGTTTTTCCAGTTCCTGAATGGAAAGGTTAGTCCCTTTCCCTTCGAAAATAGCCCAGTCAGCTTTTGGAACTATAAATTCCTCCAGCTCTCCGTCTGTTTCTGCGTCAGTTGCCACCGAAATGTAATATCTCCAGCTCTGGCCTTCACCGCAGGCACTTACGCCCAGAATCCCTTTAGGCTCTGCGTCCATCATGGACGCCAGCTTCTCGATTAAACCTTCGGCGGCTGCTCTTCCCCACAAAGCCGGCACTGCCTCAAAGTTCTTTTCTAATTCCTTCTCAAGAGGGCATGATATCCCCACAATACGAAACGCTTCTTTCTTTTCAATTCTGTAATTCATCTCACTGTCTCCTTTTATTGTTATTCGGAAGCTGACAGGAGGAAATGCTTTCAATCTGGCGCCTGACTCTTTCGCCTCGGAAGGCGCTATGCCATGTACACTTTTGAAAGCCCGTGTAAATGCTGTCGGAGATTCGTATCCATATTTCAGTGCTACATCAACTACCTTTTCCCCTCCGCTCTGTAAATCAACCGCTGCAAGGGTCATACGCCTGCGGCGCACATATTCTGATAGTGGAACCCCGGCCATATATGCAAACATTCTCTGAAAATGGTAAGTACTGCAGCAGGCGATCCTGGCCGCTTCCTCGATTTCAAACTTATCACATAAATGCTCCTCTATATAGCCCATTGCACGGTTTAATCGTTCTATCCAATCCATGTTTTGCCTCCTGATATCAATATAATATATTCGTCCAGACTCTTCCTCTTATTCCCTGCCGGAAAAAGAGAGTCAAAGAATTTCCTGTAGAATAGGAAACTGGAATTTTCCTGAGAGTAAGGAAACAGGGGCATTATCTGCCCCTATGTTTCTCTTTCTTTTTCTGCTGTTTCAGATCAAACTGACGCTGCTTCTCAGCCTCTTTTTGTTCGCGGCTTCTTTCTTTCCTGCCAGTTTTCATCTGCTCCTGCTGTAACTTTAACGCCTGCTGGGATTTCGTCCCGATACCGGTGGTATCCGTCTGCCTGTGGGCCTCACGCATCGCCCTCTTCGGATTCTTCTTCTCAGCTTTTACAGCAGCTGCCACAGCCGGACTGAATCGAAACCGGTAGTAATTTTCCATCAGGAAGCCATTCACTTCATAATCCTTCGGTTCCGCACCGAATGTCACCTTACTTACAGTGAGCATTCCATCCGTCACCTGCTCGACCACGCCTACCCAGAAAGGCTCCTCGAAAAATACTGTCAGTGTTACCGATATCTTGTCCATGACAATTCCTCCTTTGCTTGTTATGAACCGTGAAACTGTCCATTAGACATTTCCCCGTGTCCAGCAAAAGAACGGACGACCAGGAGGAGGGTTACTGATACCCTAAAGGGTACGCCTGGACTACCAACCAGACCGTGTTTTTATCTCTGCTGTATTCATATTATCTTTTTATGAAGTGGGTGTCAAGCTTGAACCTGTTTACTATGCATACTATTCAATCACATATCCCGCGCCTGAAAGCATCTCCACTGCGCGGGAGAAATTCTCTGCTTTTGTGAGAACATAGTCTGTATTATATGTCGATAACGCAAAGATACTGATTCCATTTTCGGCAAGCAGAGAGGATATCTTTGAAAGAATCCCGATCAGTGAAAAATCCAGAGACCCCTGTATCCGGAAGGCTCTCCAGCCATCATCACGTGCAGTAGTATTCCCGGGCACATCCTCTGTTGCACAGACCAGAGACAGTTCTTCATCTGTCTTACCTATAAAGCAGAAGTCTGCCTCTAAATGAACCATTGATAAATCTTCCACTTTGCATACTGAAAACTCTTGTTTTAATATATTTAAATTCATTCTATATCCCCTATTCTTTCTCCGGCGGCTCTTCCCAGAACAACTCATCCAGTGTCTTCCCCAGTGTATGGCAGATAGACAGACAAAGCCTGATTGTCGGGTTGTAATCACCCTTTTCGATTGCATTGATCGTCTGTCTGGTTACACCTACCTCATCCGCAAGCTGCTGCTGAGACATATCAAAGGCTGCACGGGCTGATTTTAACTTCAGATTCTTCATAATGACTCCACGTCCTTCTCCCGCCTGTCCTTAAATGTTTTTACCGCTATTACAGCTAATATAAGGATATTAAGAACTCCTGCATAGAAAAAAACAATATCATATGGATATGTATTTTTAGGATCCAGTATTGCAGGAATCCCCCAGTAGAAATCCAGTATAAGTAAGAAAATATTAGAAACCGTCAGAGACTTCCCTGTTGAGTCGCGATTAAAAAAGGCGTCTTTCCAAATGCACAATATGATTGCAACTGCAAGAGATACAAAAATCCCTAGAAGAATCCCCGCTGCTCCCCTGTATTTACCTGTAAGATCTTCAATGACGCTATTGAACAGAAGATATAAAATGAGTATAGCGTATGCGTACTTAAAAGATTCTCCACGGATAAGTTTCTGGCGCTCATCAAATTCATTTGGTTCCGCATTTTTCCCATTTTTTATTCTAACAATCGCAATAATTATTAAAAAAATAGTTAACACACTCAAAAAGGCCAGTATACACATATAATAACTTCTTTGACTCATCATATTCCCTCCCGTCTGAATCAAACCGATTTCATAAATGTAATTACCTTGTTTCCCATACAGAAGTATTTTCTTCTACTTTTACTATATTCCATACATTACATTTTGTCAATTATATTTTACATTTTGTAAGGTGGTTTTCATTTCATAGGACGTACTTTCCTCGTATGAAATAAAAAACCTTCCTCCGCATGTTTATCCTGCAGAAGAAGGTTTTTTTCATATTCTTTATGAATATCTTCCCTTATATGCACTTTTTGCAGCCCCGGTATATTTTTTTACAAAGGCAGTCTTTTTATCTGTATAGGCATCCCTGTTGTGTTCGTAAATCTTCCACAATTCGAGTTTTAGTTCTTCATATTCTTTAGCAATTTCTTGATGTTCCTTCAAATAATCCCGAAAATATAATTCATCGTTATCTCCAAAATATCTTAAGTGAAGATGGTATACCTTATCTGCAAAACCATTTTCGGTATATCCCTTGTTAAAAGACAGCCGTTTATCCGTTCTGGACATACAGCGATAACCGATAGACGCCAGTATACTGCTGATATTCTGCCAGTCACTGTCCTCTTCTGTCTCAACTATAATGTCCACGATGGGTTTTGCCCAGATTGTTTCAATGGCTGTACTGCCGGCATGGCTAATCCGCCTGACCTGCGGTTCTGGCAGCCTTTCTATAAGCAGAGCCTGTTCTTCTTCATACCAGCTTCTCCATACGTGCTTATGCTCTGTCAGGTAAATCGGAAAAAGCTGCCAAAGTTCTTCCAGACTCATTTCTTCCAGCTTCTTCATATGTATCCCTCCGGCCGTGTGTTTATTATGACTCTGCTAATTCCTCAAGTATAAGCAGTACAATATCTTTAGAAATAATTGATGCTTTTTCACAATTCTTTCTGAAATTTCCAACACCTGCATGCGAAGCCGTATCCGTAATCGTCCGCACGGCAATGAACGGAATTTGATTTACGAAACAAACATGGGCGATACTTGCCGTCTCCATGTCCACTGACAACGGTGCAAACTTTTCATTGATCTCATCGCGGTTATCATCTGTAATAAAACATTCCCCTGTCACACTTTTTCCAAATAACAGCCGGTTTGAAGCTTTATCCTCAACTCTTTTTGCAGCATTGAGGAATCTCTCATCCGATTCAATGTAAACAGAAGGAAAATACGGATGAAAACCAGTCAAAATGTTTTCTGCTACATCATGATATGCCGACGCAGTGGAAATTACCGTATCAAACAACTCTACAGTTTCATCCATGCCGCCAGCGGTCCCTGCGTTGATCATTCCATTTACGTGATATAAATCAGCCATTACCTGTGCGGCAATCGCAGCGTTTACCTTACAGTTCCCACAGTTTGTAAGCACCGCCGGTATCCCCCTGACCGTACCCTCATAAAATTTCAGCATTGCCTTTTCCGTAACCTGCAGATTCTCCACGTGCTGCAAAATCGGCGCAAGCTCTGCTTCCTCCGCACATATAATTCCCATTTTCCATTCCATCATTTTTTTCTCCTTTGCTTTTCCATTGCGGCCTTAGTCACACCTACTGTCTGAGACTTGTGTCCTTTGCTCATAGACCAGATCTGTTATGCCATTATAATTCTTTGTCTGAACCAGTTTTAGCGGAATCCTGCCTGTTTCATTTTCAAAAAGACGGATGCCTTTCCCTAATATAACAGGTATCACAGATAAATAATACTGGTCGATCAGATTCTCTGCGACAAGTGGCGCAACAGTCTGTGTCCCTCCGCAGATCCAGATATCTTTTCCCGAAGCCTTCTTTAATCTCTTTACAAGGCCACACACATCTTCGCCTGTAAATATGATTTCTTCTTCATCAGGCAGCTCCCGGTGTGTCAGGACATAACTTTGCAGACCACTGTACATCCAACTGCCGGGCGAAAGCTCCGTCACAATCTGGTGATAAGTATTCCAGCCCATAACTACAGTATCAATATCCTGAATGAACGTATCATAGCTCTCCATGTCATTCCTGTCAGGCTCCTCTCCGGCCAGCCAGTCTACATTTCCATACTGGTCAGCGATATAACCGTCAAGACTCATTGCTATAAATAAAACCACTTTTTTCATCGGTATCCTCCATTTTTATGATACCACTATAGTCTATCAAATTCCGTTTATTTATACTACCCTCAAAGTTCAAACTACTTCTTCCACTTAATTTCTAGTTACAGTTCTTTCTCTCTTTTAGATACCAGAACAACGATCTGACACCAAACCATGCACCCAGTAGTATAAGCAAAAGAAACAGCAGTCCGCCAAACCCTCTCATCGCAGCAAAAGGCGTCTCAAACAAAAACGCTCTCCAGAAATGCATCCCTTTCATATTCCATAGCCCCGGTGTATAATATAACTCCTTAAGATGCCATAACTTCGTAAAATCAAATGCACCTGATGTATGGAGAACGACTGCCATCGGGATATACATAACAGACAAATGCAGCCACATATAGGAAATCCTTTTATAACGCTTTGCCTTTGATATACTGTCTGAAAAAATCTCATCAGAAGCAAAAGGGGCCGCCTGCTCAAAATACTGCAATCCATTCGTCCTTGTTCCGCCTATATGTCTCCAGCCGCAGTCCTCAAACAGCGATAAATAATCTTCGAAATCCTCCTGTTTTTTAAAAACACGATAATCCACCCTGACCTTTGGCACCGTGTCCTTACCCTCTGTCTTTACAAACTCATGCCGGCCCGTGGAAACTTTGACATCAGCCAGACGATATCCCTTCCGGCGGTAAGACTCCAGCCATTCTTCAATACTGTCGATACGATTGATAAAAAATCTGTGTTTAATCATGAGGACTCCCTTCTGCCTGCAGTCCGCAGGACTCAGCTATACGAATCAAGTCGCGCAGCCTGGCTGTTTCCAGATTTAGAACCTCTTTCCCGAGTATAGTGATCTGATATACTTTTCTGCGCTTATCATTACTGGGAACGGATTCGATCCATTTCTGTTTGAGTAAATTCTCTATCGCCCCGTACATTGTTCCGGCCGCAATACGGACCTTTCCGCCGCTAAGCTCCTCCACCTTCTGCATGACATAATATCCATGACCGGGCTTAAGCAGAGCCAGCAAAGTAAAATATGTGGTCTCGGTCAGTGGTAAATACTGGCTTAAATTCATAATCGCCCTCCTTTTATACAGTTTAACTATATAGTTTGATTATATACAGTTAAACTGTATAAATCAAGTATAAACTTAAATATACTCATATTTTGTTCAACCAATCGTGAAAAGTCCTCTGATGTTATATTACTTTTTACGAAAAAGAACAGCGCCAAATATTTCAGCGCTGTCCTTAACTATTTATTTTCTTACTTTACCTGCCAGTCATATTTATGAAATATTTCTCCGGTATTATTTCTGTACGATATTGACAATACGTCCCGGAACATAGATTTCTTTCACAATATTGCCTGTCAGCTTATCAGCCACGGCTTCTTTACCTGCCGCGATTGCTGTGTCTTTATCTGCGTCTGCGGCGATCGTGATGACAGCCCTCGTCTTACCGTTGATCTGTACGGCAACCTCAATCTCGTCATCTTTCATCAGAGACTCATCATAGGTCGGCCATTCAGCCTTGAATATTGTTTCTGTGTGGCCTAACTGCTCCCACATTTCCTCGGCAAAATGAGGTGCAAACGGTGCCAGAAGTACTGCGATTGTCTCCAGAGACTCCTTGTCGATACCGCCTTCCTTTTTCGCGATCTCGATGAATTTATTGTTATACTCCATAAATCCTGAGATTACAGTGTTCAGGCTAAAGCTTTCCAGACGTGTTGTGATGTCATAAGCCAGTCTGTTGCGCTGTTTGATCATTTCCTTTGTTGCCTTGATCTCTTTTTCTTTACTGTCCATAAGCAGATTCCAGAGACGTTTCAGGAAACGGTTCACACCGTCAATTCCGCGGTCATCCCACTCTGCATCCAGCTCCGGCGGCCCTACGAAGAGTTCATACATTCTCAGGGAATCACATCCGTAATCTCTCACGAGATCATCCGGTGATACAACATTTCCTTTGGACTTACTCATCTTGATACCGTTCTTTCCGGTGATCATTCCCTGGTTGAACAGTTTGTGGAATGGCTCGTCGAAGTCTACGACTCCGATATCACACAGGAACTTTGTATAGAAACGGGAGTACAGAAGGTGCAGTACCGCATGCTCTACTCCACCGATGTACATATCTACCGGAAGCATCTCGTCTGCCTTTTCTCTGGAAACCAGTTCTTTATCATTATGGCTGTCCACATAGCGCAGGAAATACCATGAAGATCCCGCCCACTGCGGCATGGTGTTTGTCTCTCGTTTGGCCGGTTTTCCGCAGACAGGGCATTTGCAGTTCACCCATTCCTCGATTCCTGCCAGTGGTGACTCTCCTGTTCCTGTCGGCTCGTAGGATTCTACTTCCGGCAGGCGGAGAGGAAGTTCTTCCTCTGGTACAGGCACTGCGCCGCAATCCGGGCAGTGGACGATCGGGATCGGCTCTCCCCAGTAACGCTGGCGTGAGAATACCCAGTCACGGAGTTTGAAGTTCACTGTTGCATGTCCGATGCCCTGTTTCTCAATGATATGCGGGGCCTCTTTCTTCAGGACTGCTGATTCCATGCCATTCCAGTCACCGGAATTAATCATCGTTCCAGCCGCTTCTGTATAGGCTTCTGTCATGTTTTCGATCTCTTTGCCGTCCTTCGCGATAACCTGAATGATCGGAATATCGAACTTTTTGGCAAATTCGAAGTCACGGTCATCGTGTGCAGGCACGCACATGATAGCTCCTGTCCCATAGTCTGCAAGGACATAATCAGAAAGCCAGATTGGCGTCTTCGCGCCGTTTAACGGGTTGATCGCATAGCTTCCCGTAAATACACCCGTTTTTTCTTTATCCTGCAGACGGTCTACATTTGATTTCATAGAAGCATCGTAGATATATTTTTCCACAGCCTCTTTCGTCTCCGGTGTTGCAAGTTCTGCTGCCAGTTTATGTTCCGGTGCAAGTACCATAAATGTTGCACCGTACAGTGTGTCCGGTCTTGTTGTATAGACGGTGATCTTTTCGTCACTGCCGTCAACCGGGAAATCTACCTCTGCACCGTATGATTTTCCGATCCAGTCAGACTGCATCTTTTTTACCTTTTCCGGCCAGTCCAGCTTATCAAGGTCATTGAGCAGACGGTCCGCATACTTCGTGATTCTCAGCATCCACTGGCGGAGGTTCTTCTTTGTTACTTCTGTCCCGCAGCGCTCACATTTTCCATTCACGACTTCCTCGTTTGCCAGACCTGTCTTACAGGACGGACACCAGTTAATCGGAAATTCTTTCTCATATGCAAGACCTTCCTTGAACATTTTTACAAAAATCCACTGTGTCCATTTATAGAAATCCGGGTCTGTTGTGTTGACTTCCATATCCCAGTCATACAGCGCAGCGATCTCATTGATCTGACGTTTGATGTTCTTTACATTCTCTGCCGTGGAAATTGCCGGGTGAACTCCCATCTTAATCGCATAGTTCTCTGCCGGGAGTCCAAATGCATCCCATCCCATCGGATGAACGATGTAATATCCCTGAAGCAGTTTATAGCGGCTCCATACGTCAGAGATAACATATCCCCTCCAGTGTCCTACGTGAAGTCCGTTGCCTGATGGATATGGGAACATATCCAGACAGTAATACTTCTGCTTTTTGCTGCCGTCATCGTTAACCTTGGGATTAACCGGGTTCTCAGCCCATTTTTCGCGCCATTTCTTCTCAATGGCTTTGTGATTGTACACAATCTTAGACATTTCTTAATTCCTCCTGTGTTCCGTGTTTCTTCCTAATTGAACTACTGATTATAGTGTTATTTTTTACCCACCTAAAAAGCCTTTTCCTCTCAATTAAGAGACGAAAAGGCTTCAATTTCCGTGGTACCACTCTCATTCACCTGATAAAGACCAGATGCACTCATTGCTTCTGTAACGGGAAGACCCGCTTTTATCTACTTCTATTTCAATAAAAGAACTCCGAGGCGAGTTGGGAGATTACGCTTCTGCCTCGCACCAGCCGGCAGATCTCTGAAAACGTCAGGCTCTTAATACTCCTCATCAGCGTTTCTGCAATATTCTTACTTATTATAAGAAGAATGTTAAAATAAGTCAAGTGGTTTTCCACATGATTTCTTTTTTATTCCCCTAATTTCCGGCATTAATTTAAGAATATTCTGAAAACGACGGGCAAAAGGGTCTGACCCCTTTGAACTTTACCCCAGTGCCACATCTAATATCATCATCAGTGTGAATCCAACTGCGACGCCGATTGTGCTGATGTTCGTATGTGGTTCTGCCTGTGCCTCGGGTATTAATTCCTCCACCACCACATATATCATGGCTCCGGCAGCAAATGCCAGAAGGTATGGCAGTATCGGAACTACAAGACTTGTGAGCAGTATTGTAATGACTGCGGCGATCGGCTCTACGATTCCGGAAAGGGTTCCATACAGGAATGCCTTGGATTTTGATGCGCCTTCGCTTCGAAGCGGCATGGATATGATAGCACCCTCCGGGAAGTTCTGGATCGCGATACCGATTGACAGTGCAAACGCCCCCGCTATGGATATCATGGTGTTGCCTGTGGCTACGCCGGCAAATGTGACACCGACCGCCATTCCCTCCGGGATATTATGCAGTGTTACTGCAAGCACGAGCATTGTGGACTTTTTAAAGTTGGATTTGATGCCTTCTTCATCACCCGTCAGGTGCATATGCGGTGTTACAGTATCCAGCAGCAGCAAAAACCCCATACCCAGCAAAAATCCTGCCGCAGCCGGTATCCATGCAATCGAACCATTCTCCTCTGCCATGTCGATAGCCGGTATTAAGAGTGACCACACGGATGCCGCCACCATAACGCCTGAGGCGAAGCCAAGCAGTGCCTTCTGCAGTTTTTCATTCATTTCCTTGCGCATGAAAAATACCATTGCTGAGCCGAGTGTGGTACCTGCGAAAGGAATAAGTATACCTATTATCATGTTCTGATTCACGTTCTTTCCCCCTGTTCATCATGTAGTTTCATACTTATGAGCCTATCTTATGCATGAAAGAACGAATTTGTCAAGAACAAAGAATATGTAGTCGTAATCTTTGCTTAATGCTGCATTAAGACAGTTCAGCCAATTCTTTCCCTGCCGCCTCACACTCTGCGAGTGCGCTGCCGTCCGGCGTCTCGTTTGCTATGATCCCTTCTTCTCTTACCAGTACCGCACCTGCTGCCTTCATACGTTCTGCCCAGCTGCGCATCCACTCGCCGTCTCCCCAGCCGTAGGAACCGAAAAGTAGAATTTTCTTCCCTGAAACAAGAGGCTCCAGTTCTATTACAAACGGTTCCATCTCACTTTCTTCCAGTTCCTCCGCCCCCATAGATGGGCAGCCGAGTGCAAATGCATCTTCCTCAGAAAGAGCCGCCGCATCTGCCGCATCCACTTCTAGAAGGACCGCATTCTTCCCGGCCGACTCAACTCCCTTTGCAACTGCCCGGGCCATTGCCTCCGTATTTCCTGTTCCACTCCAATAAACGATTGATACACTCATTTTATGATACCTCCTATTTCCGAGCAATCTCTTTGATGCTCCTGCCTGTTAAAAATTCATTGACTGCACAGGTTTTCGCCTGGTCATATTCATTGAAAATCATTTTCGCCTCCCGGGGATTACTGTATACTTTCCAGTAACCGGTGAGCAGTGCTCCTTTCCCTGCATTCTCGATAAATCCCTCTACATCTTTCACCGGGTATCCAAGGAAAATCCCGATTTCATGTGGGAAACCTATTCCTCTTTCTGCAAACATGCAGGCACGCCCAGCCAGCCTCACAAGCATTTCTTCCAGTTCCATGTCCTCATAGCCGTATTGACGGAGAAAACTTCTGACACCGATACGGTTCATATATTCTCCCAACTCCTCCCTGCGGTAAAACAGCACGAGGCACCTTCCCTCCGATTCCAGCAGTTTCCTGTAAATAATCCCCGTATCTTTGAAAATATGATACAGTTCGCAATATGCTGCTGACTCCATCGTGATGCCGCATGATACCTTGAGTCCTTTCAGAAAAGGCGCGCACTTGAGCACGATTTGAAAACGTAGTTTCAGTCTGGCATCCTCGTGTTTTAAAAAGTAAGATAGTACTTCTGCCGGCATAATAATCCCCTTCCATAAATGATTATGATTCTCAATTAGTTAGATCTTACCACATCCTGCAGGCACATTCAACTTCATCAATTGAGAATTATTCTCATCTCATTTTTCTCCGTAATTTATCCTTTTTTTAGTTGTTACTATCAGTGCTTTAGTGTATAATAGTTTTAAGATATCTGAGCATTGAGAGGGCTCAAATCACATACATAAAGGAGAGATTCGCCATGGTAAATTTAATAACAGGTCCTAAGGGCAGCGGAAAGACACAGCAAATGATTGAACTTGCAAATGAGAAGGTGAAAACTTCCAACGGAAACGTCGTATTAGTCAAAAAGAGTCATCGCGATACATACAGCGTAGACTTCAACGTTCGTGCAATCTGCATGGCAGATTACAAAGATATTGCAACACTCGAAGAGTTTATCGGTTTTATTTACGGCATGGTAGCCGGCAACCACGATATTGAAACTATTTTCATTGATGGCGTATTAAAGCAGGCCGACATCACAATTGACAGCCTCCCTGATTTCATCGAAAAGCTGAACAAGATTTCCAAAGAAAATAATATCGAATTCTTTATCAGCGTAAGCGCTGAAAAGAAGGACATAACGAATATAGATCCAGAGTCACCGGATTATTCTTTCCTGAATTAGTCTAAAAAAGGTACATCGGCAGTGTAGGCTGCCCGATGTACCTTTTATATTCCCCATTCTTCTTTCGTTATATGCAGTTTTACTGCTCTTCTGTGCGATCTTTTTCATGGTCTTTCAAATTTTTAATCAGATCCGTGAGTCTGCCACTGCCCTGTACATTGCCAGCAGATTCTCCGCCGGGACATCCGGCATGATGTTATGTTCCTGATTGAAAACGAATCCTCCGTCCGGTGCAAATATGTCGATCATTCTGCGTGTATAATCATACACCACATCAGGAGTCGACCTGTTCAGAACCGATCTTGTGTTGCAGCCGCCGCCCCAGAACGTAATGTCTTTTCCGAATTCACGTTTCAACGTGGCCGGGTCCATCTGGTAGGCTGTTGTCTGAACCGGATTAATCACATCATATCCCGCATCAATCAGGTCTCCCATGATTGGATAAATCGAGCCGCAGGAATGCAGGAATGTCTTCATGTTACTATGCTTGTGAACATATTCATTCAGCTGCGTGTGATAAGGCTTGAACAATGTCTGGTATTTTTCTCTGGACATGAACATTCCGGTATCCATTCCAAGATCGTCTCCGAAACGCAGAATATCAACAATATCCCCTACTGACTCGCACACATTTTTCAGGGTTTCCATGTGGCGGATCATCAGCTGCTCTACCAGTGCCTCCACGTTTTCCGGATCGGCATATGTATCCATCAGGAAATTATCCATTCTACGCAGGAAGGTTCCCCACTCAAACAGATTACACCCACATGTAATCATCAGTGCCCGGTCGGTCTGGCTGCGAAGTGCAAGTGTCCGCTCACGCAATGTCTTATAAAAGTCCTTATCTCCCGCATGGTCCCACGGGCTGTGAACGAGGGCGCTCCATAATACCTTTCCCATCTGGTGGTCCAGATCTGACCAGTCATCGGGATAGTCCTCCACATATGGGAAATAAGTCTGATCAAAGAAAGTAGCCCCAACAGGCATTTTCGCAATCATCGTCCCTTCCTTGTCAAATACAAGGTAATCCCCGTTTTCCTGCTTTACCGGGCGGAACCATACCGGATACTGTCCGATAGAGCCATCTGCAAGCTCTATATCATACCAGTCCTTATCCTTTTCATTAAAAACTCTTCCGATGTCAATTACATCTACACCGAATTTGTCCAGTATCTCCATTTCCGGCTGTGCAACCTGCTGCACAACATCAAAGATACGTGTGTGCCCGTGTGTTATCCCCAGTTCTTTCTTTAAATTGTTATAAGCGATAGCGGATATACCGGAACTGGGTGTTCCCCCAAGGTCCAGTGGCACGTAGTCCGGCTGTTTGTGGTTAATGGATGAGAGTACTCTCTCTCTCGATGTCATCATGATATGTTCCTCCTATTTCTTCTTTTTATTTTTCCTTTGCCCTGCTGTTTTTTCTTACTCTTATTATATAATGCCCAAATTTGTTTACAACCGGGTTATAAAAATTTTTATCTAAACGTTTAGATTATGTTGTTTTTCAACTAGCGCGATGCTATAATAAAAAAAGAAATTTTCTCATGAAGAGGAGCAGCCAATGGTCACTTTAAAAGATGTTGCGAAAGATGCAGGTGTTTCTATTGCAACCGTATCCTGCTGTCTGAGTGGTTCCAGAAATGTAAAACCCGAAACCCGTGTCAGAATTATGGACTCGATTGAAAAGCTTAAGTATATCCCCAATTCGTCTGCCAGAAACCTGAAAACGGCTGATTCCAGAAGAATTGGTGTAGTCCTGACGGATATCGATAATTTTTATCACGCAGAAATCTTCAAAGGAATCTCTGCAGAACTTCAAAGTAAAGGATATCATATTAGTGTTGCATTTTCGAACAATTCTCCCGACATTGAATGTGAAAAGATTGATGATTTCATCAGCAGCAATGTATCCGGGCTCCTGATCATCACATCCCAGCCCGGGAATCAGGAATTCTTCCTGTCGCGGATGAAGCATTATAATATACCGTCCGTGTTTATCGAAAGACGTCCCAGAGGAATTGATTCCAGCTTTGCAGGTTTTGATAATGACAGAACCGTATGTTTCCTGACGGAAAAGCTGTTGGAAAAAGGATATCGGAACATCGCCCTCTTAAGCGGTGCACAGCATTTTTCCTCTGAATCGGATGCCCTGAACGGCTATATGACCGCCCTCTCTTCCTGCGGCCTTCCCTATAATCCTGATATGGTCCAGATTACAAATATGAGCAAAGAGGATGCATTCAAGGCAATGCTGAACCATCCATATTTAGAACAGCTAGATGCTGTTATAGCCACCTCCGGGACAATCGCCGCCGGTGTTCTGGAAGCTCTTAGCGTACAAGGAATCTGTGTACCGGATGACGTGCAGCTGCTGACTCTGGGGGAAGAATCATGGAACCATGCCTCTTCTGCCCCCGGTATGATTCATACAGAGCGTACAGCTTTTACTCTGGGCCGGAAGGCTGCGGAACTGCTGATGGGGCATATAAAGTCCCCTCTGCTTTTCGAAGAACAGAACGTCATTTTTTCTGATGATATTATACACCGGGAACTGCCCCTTAAAGCCCCCCGCCGCAGAAAAACGGCTCCCTCTTCCCAAAAGCCCCTTCGGATTCTGATGCCTGATATGGCAACCGCACACTCTGCAAAACTGCTTTCCAGAAATTTTACACTTCAGACACAGATTCCGGTTGAGATAGACTTTTCGCCCCAGCACCATCTACTGAAGGAAATCATCACAGATATGGAACGCCCGGAAAGCCGCTATGATATCTATATGTATGATGTCCCCTGGCTGGAGTACCTTGTTCAAAACGGCTCTATCGCGAATATAACGGACTTTGTAAACGGAGACCAGTTTCAGCGTTCTGCCCTGATTGAGGGAAGCCTGAATAATTGCATTTATGAATCAAAGTATTACGGTGTTCCAATTGTCAGCGGCTCACAGATTATGTTCTACCGGAAGGACCTGTTTGAAAACCGGGCCGTTCAGAAGGCTTTTAAGGAAAAATACCAGATATCGCTGCGTCCTCCGCGCACATGGACCGAGTTCAACGGTATTGCATCTTTCTTTACCAGAAGTTTCAATCCTGACTCCCCGACAGAATTCGGGACTTCCGTAGCCGGGATTATCGATGAAGAGTTTGCACCTGAAATTCTGATCCGGCTATGGGCCTACGGCGGGAAGATCTGGGATAAGTACAACCGTGTATGCCTCAACACCCCGGAAAACGTAAAAGCTCTGCAGAGTATACTGAGTACAATCCGGTTCACTCCGTCCGGCCCATTTGAAACCTCTATTAAACAGACTGTAACTGATTTCTGTTCCGGACGGACCGCCATGCTGGTTACCTACACGGAATATGCCAACGAGATCAATAGCAGCATCCGGGACCATATCATTGGACGTGCCGGCTATCAGGCACTCCCCGGCAAATCCCCCGCCAGTGTGGGCTGGATTCTGGGGTTGAGCCCATGTACCTCCCAGCCGGATAAGGCTTTCAGCTTTTTCAGGTGGCTGTATCAGAAAGATATCAGCATCTATATGACGATTTTAGACGGCCAGTCTCCTGCTGTCGCTCCGTACCATAACCATGAGCTGCTCAAATTATATCCCTGGCTGGAGCTGACTGAAGAGAGTTTCTCCTATTGCCATAAGCGTACAGGGCCATACAGCAGCAGGTCGCTGATTATACCGAGAAACAGAATTGAAAAGATCCTGTGCGATATCGTTAAAGATATCATCAGAAACGGTACAAGTATTGAGAATGCCCTGGAAGCCGCGCAGATAGAAATGAAGGCACTCTTTCAATCCTATGGCTATCCGAAGCCAATACATTTGCTAACATAAAAGACTTTAACAGAAGGCACTTCATTTCCACCATGCCAGGTGTGCCCTTCCCCTTACTCATAGGGGAGTTGCACACTTTGGCTGCGCTGCGTATGCATCCCACTATCATAATAGCTTCATATACCTCAGAATACGGATCACATCCCGCATCCCGGCCAGATATGCCACTGCACTATAATCTACATTCATGGCATCCCTGCAGTCCAGCAGGTCATGTATGATCTTATCCTGTTCTTTTGTAAGTGTATCCCGCATTGCCATATAAGCTTCTTCCAGTTCAGCCTCTCTTTTACTGTTCTTCTGATATTGGATATCATCCTTCAGTATCTCATATATAGTAGGCTCCCCAATCGTATCAAATGCTGCCTTTAGCTTTTCATGAAAATCTCCGGTTTCCATATTCCACCCTCCTCTATGAATTCTTCCTTTGTCTTTGTAACATACTTAATTATATAAACAAGAAAAGGAAAATACAATAAAGCATTACTTCAATCTGGATTTAGTGATCACTATGTGACTTTTTACGTCCAAACCATCGCAAAAAAGAGTTTTGCTTGCGAAACTCGCGCCTGTGGCGGTTGCATTGCGACATTTACCTTACACGCCGCAGTGCGCATCCCGCCGGATGGGCTTTTTATTTCATAGGACGTACTCTCCTCATATGAAATAAGTAAAAAAATCCGATACTGCAGTTTGAACATGCAGCATCGGATTTTTCATTTTATCCCTACTTCTTTTACTCTGTTCCGGCGTCGGTTTCTCCTCCGTCTCCGTCGTTTGTTTCTGCACCGGCTTTTGTCTCTGTACCTGCCTTCTCTTTGCCATTCAGAGAGAGAACGGTATTGCTGTCCTCGCCCTCTTTATATTCAATCGTTACTTCGTCACCAACATCATATTTGATAATGTCAATGAAGTCTACGACTGATACATCGTATATATCGTCTGAACCTTCCAGCATGATATAGTAATGGGAATTTCCGTCGATTACACCCTGGGCGATCTTCGTGATTTTCGCCGTCATAGTCTCAATCTCACGGGTGTCTTTTTCAACTTCCTTGATTCCGTTGTCATACATCAGTTTAGTGTATGCCTCTTCACATGCGCTGACCGTATCACCGATTGCTACGATCTGATATTTCTGGACATTGACCATTGCATATTTCTTTACGAGTCCGGCATCGTCCTTCAGGGCTATAAAATAGGTCGGTTCCCCTGAAATATTCAGAAGCAGCGGGAATGTCGCCACGTATTTCAGGTTCTGCACCTGGCCTTCGGCGGATGACATCGCGGAATCTTCCGTCGCACCTTCCACTTCATAGAACTTTGTTTCCATTGTACGCTGGTTCATGAGCACGAAACCAACGTTAGACTGGTCACCGCTGACAGATGTGACACCTGTATATACCCATACATCATCATCTATCGCGAGGTAATTATAGCCTGTCGTTGTCTTCAGGCAGTCTTTCTGGCCAAGTATACTGTTAAAATAACCGTGCTTCAGACTTCCATAATAATCATATAATTCTACAAGCAGGTCCGCGGAAAATGCCCTGTCTATCCATTCCGGCGCATCTTCAATGCTGTAATCTGTCGTTTCCCCTGTTACAGCGTTACACAATACCACCCTACCGATCGTTGTTCCCCCGAACAGCCCGATGTTAAACTTCTTTACAGGGCAGACCCAGTATGGGACACCATCATCATCGATTTCAAAACTCAGGTCATTGAAAATATACGTGGGATACTTAAATCTCAGGTGACGATAGATATTTCTGTTAAAGTGGTCACTTGTCGTGTATTTCATGCCCTCTTTCAGTTTAACCAGCTCCGTATTCTGGGTAGCCATGTCAATCTTAATATAGGCAGGAATCCCTTCCTTCTGGTTCGTCAGCCATTTAATCAGGTTCGCATAGCGCAGTGGTGAGACACGCACCGGCTGGTTCTGATAGTTAATCTGACTATACAGTTCATCTACCTCAAACTGTGAAACCATATCTACCATACTTCCCATCTTACGGTTTCCTAAGATTGCTGCAGAATCCCTGTCCAGAAGCGGAATCTGGTCGAAAGACAGTTCCTCGATATCCTTTGTGAATTCCCCGTCTTTTACGGTCAAAAGCTTCTGGTATTTCTTTGCGTTTACAATCGGAGAAGACAACAGGGAACCAATCAGGTAAGCCGCAATTACGAGAATCAGCAGTCCCCCTATTGCCTTGAGTCCTTTTGATTCCTTAAACGTGTACCTCGTCAGCCTTTTTCTTCTGACAAAGATCAAAATAATTACGATGATCAATACGATCAGAAACATCCAGAAGTCGGATGAATGGATATTAATTGCGGGCAGCGCCACATAATAGTAAATCGCCGCAAGCAGAATAATGCCAACAACCGCCAAAAGTTTCATTTTTCCTTTTTTCATACTTTTTCCTTTCTGCCTATCCTGTTAGTGCCAATGTTCTGAAATACTTTCTTCCCCAATGAAATCCCCTAAAACCGTCTGCGCCACAAATCCGGAGATAGCAGGAGGAGATATGGGAATATCTCCAGTCTTCCTACAAGCATGTCAAGACAGAATACAATCTTGGACAATGCTGAGAAGTCATAGAAGTTTTCCACGGGTCCTATCTGGGAAAGACCCGGTCCGACGTTATTCAGAGTCGTAAGTACGGCACTAAATGTAGTCGTAAAATCATAATTATTGAATGCAACGAGGAAAACAGACCCCATTAAGATCAGGATGTAACATATAAAATAAATATATACGCTATGCATCGTATCTCTGCTGATTTTTCTCCCGTTAATCTGTACTATTGTCACCGACTTCGGGTGCAGCATCCGCCTGATCTCCTGTTTTACACTCTTAAACATGATTAGCAGACGTGATATTTTAATACCGCCTCCGGTCGACCCTGCACATGCACCGATCACCATCAGCCCCAGTATAATAACCTTTGACAGCTCGGGCCACAGGTCAAAATTGGCTGTACAGAATCCCGTCGTCGTGATAATAGCCGCAACCTGAAAGGATGCATATCTGAATGCATGTAAAATGTTCCCATACATCCCCACTATATTCAGCGTGATAAAAATAATCGAACCTGCAATAATTCCTAAATAAGCATGGAGTTCTTCATTTTTTAATACAGTCTTCCACTCCTTCAGGCGAAGCAGGAAATACAGGTTAAAGTTCACTCCGAATAATATCATGAATACCGTAATCACACCGTCAATATATGCACTGTCATAAAACGCGATACTGCTGTTCTTATTGGAGAATCCGCCGGTACCCGCTGTACTGAATGCATGAATCAGAGCATCGTAGAAACTCATTCCACCAAACAGAAGGAACACCACCTCGGCCGCCGTCAGTACAAAATACATCGAATAGAGTATCTTCGCTGTACTTCTGGCCTTGGGAACAAGCTTGTCAGCTTCCGGCCCCGGAACTTCGGCACGCATCAGGTGCATCGAGTTCTCGTCATCCAGAGAAGTCAGCATCATAACAAATACAAGTACTCCCATGCCGCCAATCCAGTGTGTCAGGCTCCTCCAGAAAAGCATCCCCTTCGGCAGAATTTCGATATCTGTGAGTATGGTAGATCCCGTCGTCGTAAAGCCGGAAACAGTCTCGAAAAATGCATTCAGGTAATTCGGTATACTTCCTGAAAGGAAAAATGGCAGCGCACCGAACAGGGACCACAGTATCCATGCAGAGCCTACGATCACAAGACCTTCTTTCCCGTAAATTGTCTTATTTTCCGGCACCTTCCTGCCAAAAGCAAGAAAGATTATGAAAAGAACTACACTCACTACTAAAAAAGTCAATCCACTTTTTTCACCATATAAAAATGCAACCATAGCCGGAATCAAAAGAAGCGCCCCTTCGACCCCCAGCATTTTACTTATGATAAAAACCGTCATCTTATAATTCATCAGTCTGCACCTACATTAAGATATCCTGGATATCCTGGATCTGCTTTTCCATCGTTATGATAATGACACTGTCCCCAACCTTGATACAGTCATCGCCATTCGGAATAATAATCTTGCGCTTTCTTGCGATACCTGCAATCAGGTTGTTCGGCTTTAAGGATAAATCCTTTAAAGGCTTATTTGTATACTTAGTTTCTGATTTTACAATAAATTCAAGTGCCTCTACTTTTCCGTCCACCAGCTGGTACATTGTCTCTACATTTGCACTTCCCTGGGAATTCCGGCGTGCACGCACATAACTCATGATTGCATCTGCCGTTGCCGTCTTCGCGGAAACGATACTGTCAATCCCAAATTCCTCGATCATCCTCGCCCTGCGGTCCTCATTGACCTTGACAATGATCTTGGACACTCCCTGACTCTTTGCAAACAGGGACATGATAATGTTCTCTTCGTCCATTCCTGTCAGGGCTATCAGTGCGTCCGCATCCTGGATTCCTTCCTCCATAAGCAGGTCATGGTCTGACGCATCACCGTTGATGATAGTCGCCTTTGGAAGAAGCTCGCAGAGATTCTCGCACTTCTCTTCTTCTTTCTCGATAATCTTGATCTGCATCCCCAGTTTGCAGAGCTGGGTGGCAAGGTAATAGCTGACACGTCCGCCGCCGCATATGATGACCTTACGGATCTTCTCCCGCTTCTTGCCGAGCAGTTTAAAGAACAATTCAATATCTACATGGGATGCTGCCACATGGAGGCGGTCTCCTGAACGCAGAATATATTCACCGTCCGGAATCACCACATTATCGCCGCGCTCTACAGCGCACACAAGTATCTTGATCTGGAACTTGTTGTACATCTCCGCAAGGGACATGCCTGCCAGCATGCTGTTCTGGGAAAGCGGAAATTCAATGAGCTCTACTCTTCCTTTTACAAATGTCTCTATCTTGCTTGCATCCGGAAACAGTAAAAGACGGGCAATCTCTCCTGCCACTGCCAGTTCAGGATTTACTGCCATGCTCAGGTGCAGGTCCTCCTTTAAAATATCAATCTGTTGATAATAAATCGGATTACGCACCCTGGCAATCGTGTGCCTGGCCCCGAGCCTTCTTGCAATGAGACAGCTTAACATATTGCACTCATCCGTAGATGTGCATGCGATAACCAGGTCCGCATGCGGTACATCTGCCTCCTTCTGTACTGCTACACTTCCCCCATCGCCGGTCACACAGAAAATATCAAGCCGGTCAATAGCAGCACGCAATTTCTTTTCATTGCTGTCGATCATTACAATATCGTAATTCTCTGCGGAGAGCTGTTTTGCCAGCTTATAGCCGACTTTACCGTCTCCAATGATGACTATCTTCATTTGTCTACCCTCAACTTCATTCTTATACCTTATTGAATCTTTCTATAAGGTATGTAATCGCTATTTTTCCATAATGGCAGAGCAATTATAGCACTTTTGAATCGTAAATACAATCGTTTTGCAGATTTCTTAATAAATATTAAACCGGGTCTGCAAAAGGGATAAAATAAGCCGGCCAGCGGCCGGCTTATTTTATGATTTCAGCGATGTTAGGATACCATTCCATTGCCTTTTTAATGGCTCTTTTCGTGGGCAGCCCATTGCCTGAAAGAACGACCAGATCGTTTGTCACTCCTAAACTGCCTTTGAATACTTCTGCATGGAACATTTCCCCGGTGCAGCTGATCAGGTAACAGCCCTCCTGAAGTTCTAGGATTCCTTTCACACGGTATGTGTCAATTAAGAACATTTCCAGAAATTTCTGCAGCGTATATAGTGTCTGGTTCTCTTTAATGTGCAGCAGGTATTTACGCAGAGTGATATCCGCACTTTGCATCAGGTCCGCATCTTCCCCACGGGCCTCTGACATGCGGTCGAGCCATTCTTTTTTTATACGGCCGAACGTAGTCTCGTAGACAGGGACATCCGGCCGGTGGTTACGGATTGTTTTTCTGATATCTGCGACAGTTTCCGGCGTGGCAAGGTCTGTCTTATTGATCAGGACCATATCGCTGACTGCTATCTGCTTTTTTACCACGACCGCCGTCCCATACACTTTAAGGAACTGCTTTGCATCAATCAGGCAGATGCTCCCCATGTATTCGGCAGACTCGAATTTTCCTTCCTGATCCAGGATTTTTCTTACGTTTGTCGGGTTGGAAAGGCCCGATGCTTCTATTATAATAACATCAGGCTGCCTGACGAGTGCCTTTTCGAGCACTTCTTCAAATTTATCCAATCTGCATGAACAGAAGATCGAACCATTATTGATCTCATCCAGAACCATACCGAGCTCATCCAGAATTCTGCCGTCGACTCCTTCTTTTCCGAATTCATTTACAATCAGGTGAATGCGTTCCCCTGAAAATTCCTTTATAAAGTTTTTCAGAAAAGTAGTTTTACCGGCTCCTAAGAAGCCGGTAATTAAATACAGTCTGCTCATTATTTCATCACAGCCCTGATAGCTGCTTCCAGATCTTCTTTTGCCGGTACAAGAGAGCGGAATTTTAACTCTCCGTTAATGTACATGGACGGAAGATTCGGCACTCCCATCTTCTTGCAGCGTGCAATGTTCTCTTTGATGGTGAACTTATATTCTACCATGTCGATTGCATCTCCAAATGTCTCTTTTGCCTCCTTTGCGGCACCCATCATATAAGTGCAGGCAGCACAGGTCGCAGAATCCAGTGTGAAGACTTCCACAAGCGGTTTCTCAAGATGCCCGTAATCCGGCAGTTCCACTTCTATCTCTTCGTCTGCGGCAACATAGTTCTTCAGAATTTCACGCACGGCATCCGTCTCGTGTATCGCCTGTACCGCACCGATCGTATTTTCAACCGGCACCGCATAAGGCATATCACATCCGGGAGCAAGGATGAAGTTTTTCTTGTCCTCCAGTTTATCCAGAAGATCAACCACAAACTTCATGTTGTCCTGCTGTGTCCCATGCAGCATGACCGTTGTCAAAGGAATATTCCCTCCGATTGCCACATTATATTTATCCGTAATCTTCTTGGCAGCAAACAGGTCAACGTTTTCATCGATGGAAATGGAATCCGGCTTTGTCTGGCACATCACTTCTATGTTCCTCGTAGCGTCCCCACATACGAAGAAGGAAGAAAGTGCCCCTAATTCACGGATATGGGCAAATAATTTACTGAACGGCTCGCTCATAAACTGTTCAAAGTGATCAGAAGAAATCTGGGAGATCAGCGGGTCAACCACTGCAATCACATCCATGCCTGCCTCGATATAATACTCTGCCATCTTCATTGCAATCGCATTACAGTATGCCAGAAATTCAATCACGGCATCCTCGTCGTCATACATATCCATAAAAATATCATTTCCACGCAGGTGTGTTGCAAGTGTAAACGGTCCGCAGATCAGTCCGTATAAAGCTGTCGTACCGCCTACTGCTTCTTTCATTCTTCTCATCACATTCAGAATCATCGGAATACGTCCTGATTCTTTCGTCGGTATCGTGCAGTAGCAAGGTGTTTCCAGATCTTCCGTGCCTTCCAGCGGATGTTTTGCAACAGACGGTGGGGCATCTTTCGCCCATACGAGATCACATCCCAGACATTCGGCCTCCACCTGCAGGTCAAAGATCACCGGCTGCCCGGATGGTTTATAAAGCTTGTTTACCTCCATCAGTGACTGAAACAGCTTTTCTTCGTCCTGTAAGACTTCTGTTGCATCATACCCGAGAAGGCTGCCCGCATGTACGCCTGCAAATGGTATCCATGCTACCTGCTCTGTTTCCTCATGGTGCAGTGTTTTCAATAATAATTCTTTCTGATTCATGTTTGTATCTCTCCTTTAATATTTATAATTATTTTTTTATGCACGAGTCACATATTCGGCCTGGGCCAGCATATCTTTTACATTCTGAATGGAAAAACCGCGTCCGTTCCCGGTCTCCGCGTTTACATCCCTCGGATTCATCCCGACTTCCGCATATAACTGGTTCACACCTGCTATCAAAGCCATCGCCTTTGGTTCATGGACATTCATAGACTTCTTCGGTCTCGTAACAAGTCTTGCCGCTGCAGCGATTTTCGTCAGTTCCAGATCTGTAATCTCCCCCTTCTCATAAAGAGGAGTCCCCGGGACACCGACACGTTTCATGCATGCCATGACATTTACATCATATGCCCTTGCACGCAGCATCTCATCCGCGATCTGGCCGTATGTATGCTCGGGCCCAATCGGTTCTACACAGTAGATCAATTCCAATCCGGCATTTTTAAGGGCATCGAGTGTGGCGATTCTCTTTTCCACCGGGAGGTCTGTATCAATTCCCTCATTCATTCTTACAATATGGTATACCCCCGTAAAACCGGCCTCTTTCAGACGTACTGCTGTGTCCTCATTAAAATCACCGATATTGGCAATAAACATCATGTCCTCTGGAAGCAGTTTTTTTACTTCTTTGGCAATCTGGAGAAATTTTTCTATACTGTAATCTGCAGTTGTCATCAGAAACAGTGCATCTGCCTTTTCTTCTACGATCCACCTTGCCTGCTGAAGAATCTCTTCCAATGACTTTTCGGATTTTTCCTCTGCCACAAAATTGTCTTTCCCAAGTGAACAAAACTTACAATTACCGGCGCACGGTGCGCTGTTCAGACCGATCTGTGCAAAAACATATCCTCTTTGTCCGAATTCTTTTCTTGATAATTCATTTGCCTTTTGAATCAATGTGTAAAAATCTGCCGACTGATTGTTGATACTCAGCAGTTCCAGCGCATCTTCTTTCGTCAAATCCTCATTCGCATCTACTTTAGCAAATATCTCTTCAACTCTGCTGCTTTGTAATCCCTCTGTATTCATATAATGTCACGCCTCCGTTCTTTTCTGTTCTTATCATATAAATTTCAAGAACTTTCTTCCTGTACTTTTTTTTGATATTTTGTAATAAATAAGGATGATATGAATAAATGCACAAAAAAACTCCGTACAGCCGATTTTCATCAAGCTATACGGAGTGCTTATTCTATTCTTCCGCAGCCCTTGCTGCAATTTCCTTCTCCTGTACATCAGACGGTGCCTGCTCATATCTTGCAAATTCATAAGCATAAGTGCCGCGGCCTCCAGTCATGGATCGGAGTACTGTACAGTATCCGAATAATCCTGTCATCGGGATATCTGCTTCGATCACCTGCTTACCACCCGCTATCGGATTCATTCCGAGCACGCGCCCACGTCTCTTGTTCAGATCACCCATAACATCACCGGTATATTCATCCGGAACTGTCACTTTCAAGGAAGCGATTGGTTCAAGGAGAACCGGTCCTGCCTCCATAAAGCCTTTCTTAAATGCCTGGACTGTAGCCGTCTTAAATGCCATCTCTGAGGAGTCAACCGGATGGTAAGATCCATCATATAGGATAGCCTTCACACCTACAACCGGGTATCCTGCAAGTGGTCCCTTCACAACGGAATCCTGAAGGCCCTTCTCTACTGCCGGGAAATAATTCTTCGGCACTGCCCCGCCGACAACAACCTCTTCAAATATATATGGCGTCTCAAGGTCGCCTGATGGTTCGAACTTCATCTTAACATGGCCATACTGTCCATGTCCGCCTGACTGCTTTTTATACTTTGTATCTACATCAGATTTCTTGCGGATCGTCTCCCTGAATGCTACCTTAGGCATTTCCAGAATGACATCTACTTTATATCTGGAAGCAAGCTTGCTCACTGTAATCTCCAGATGCTGGTCCCCCATACCATAAAGTAAAGACTGACGGTTCTCACTGTCATTGACAGCCTTCAGAGTCATATCTTCCGCCATCATCTTAGCCAGAGCCTGTGATACCTTGTCATCATCGCCTTTGGTCTTCACTGAATACTTCATATATGTATAAGGAACAGAAAAGTCTGTCCTTGCGAAAGATACCGGCGTTGCCTTTGTGGAGAGTGTATCCCCGGTGCGTGTGTTGGAAAGCTTCGCAATCGCTCCGATATCACCTGCAAATAATTCTGTCACTTCCGACGGCTTATTCCCGCACATCGTATAAATTTTGCCCGGCTTCTCTTCTGCATCCGAGTCCGCATTATAGAGCACATCATCGCCCTTGATAACACCTGAGCATACTTTTACGAAGGAATATTTACCGATGAACGGGTCTACCATTGTCTTAAAGACATAGGCTGTCTTAGCCTTTGAGAATTCATAGTTCGCTTCAAAGATCTCGTTCGTCCTGCGGTTCAGTCCTGCACAGCTCCTTCTGTCCGGGCTCGGGAAGAATCTTACAATATCAGATAACAGGTTTGCAACTCCCTGTGCCTGTACATTGGACCCCATAGCTACAGGAACGATGTCCCCGTCCATAACCTCTGTACGCATGGCTGCACGAATCTCTTCTACGGAGAACTCTTCCCCTGCAAAATATCTCTCCATAAATTCATCACTCGTCTCGGCTACCGCCTCCATCAGTGAATCTCTCAGGATCTCGAGGTTCGGCAGACAGTAATCCGGAATCTCGCATTCCTCTCTCTGTCCGATATCTGTATATCTTCTTGCCGCATTCTTAATAACATTAATATATCCAACCAGCTTCTCATTCTCACGGATCGGCTGGAAATGAGGTGCTATCTTCTTCCCGTATCTCTCTGTCAGGTCTGCCACCACCTGGCGGAAGCTGGCATCATCCACGTCCATCTCTGTGACATAGACCATACGCGGGAGATTGTACTTATCGCACAGTTCCCATGCCTTCTCCGTACCAACCTGTACGCCGGCCTTACCGGATACAACAATAACAGCTGCATCAGCTGCACTTACTGCTTCCTCTACCTCACCGACAAAGTCAAAGTATCCCGGTGTATCCAGAATATTGATCTTAGCCTTCTCCCACTCAACCGGGATCAGAGTTGTGCTGATAGAGAATCCGCGTTTCTGCTCTTCTTTATCAAAATCACTAACCGTATTAGAATCGGAAATCTTACCCATACGGTTCGTTGCCCCTGATACATACAACATCGCCTCTGCCAGGCTCGTCTTGCCACTTCCGCCGTGGCCAAGCAATACTACGTTCCTAATCTCGTCTGTTCTGTAAACCTTCATGCTGCTGCCTCCTTGTGTGTCGTTATTATGCGCATGCTTTATAATGTACTTCCGGCGCACACGTGTTATGTGTATATTGTACTAAAAAACGAGTCGTATTACAACTGCTTTATGAATTTTTAACAAAGATTTTTTGCTTCGAAAGTCCGTTTACTTTTCCCCGTTAAAATGGTAAACTGGTTAATGTGAAATTTATTAGATTACTACCAGAAAGGACTTACAGTATGATGACTAAAAAGATTGGATTTATTGGTCTGGGGTTGATCGGCGGTTCTATTGCCAAGGCTGTGCGGCAGTATTTTCCGGAATACGAGCTGCTGGCTTTTGATAAGAGTAAAGAGACACTGGCTTTGGCGGTTCAGGAGGGGACGATCCATACTTCCTGCTCTTCAATAGATGAAAATTTCAGGGGGTGCGCTTATATATTTCTATGTGCCCCGATTGCTTATAATACAGCTTATCTCAGCCAGCTTAAGGATTTCGTGGGTTCAGAATGTATCCTGACGGACGTGGGGAGCGTAAAGAGCTCTATCCATGAAGAGATCATACAGCTCGGGCTGGAAGAGAATTTCATCGGCGGGCACCCGATGGCCGGTTCCGAAAAAAGCGGGTTTGTGAATTCAAAACCGGTTCTGATCGAAAATGCCTACTATATTCTGACGCCTTCGGCAAAAGTTTCCCCGGCAAAGGTAGATGCATACAGGGAATTTGTAACGGCCCTGAAGGCACTCCCTGTTGTCCTTAACTACGAGGAGCATGATTATGTCACCGGGACGATCAGCCACCTGCCCCACATTATTGCTTCCAGTCTCGTAAATTTTGTGCGCGATACGGATACGAAGGATGAGCTGATGAAGAATCTGGCTGCAGGGGGATTCAAAGATATCACGCGTATCGCCTCCTCCTCCCCTGTCATGTGGCAGCAGATATGTTTGAAGAATAAGAAAAATATTTCCCAGATACTGGAAGATTATATCGGAGTGCTTCAGGAAGCGAAGAAAGCGGTCGACGAGGGGGCGGAGGGCGAGCTCTATTCCCTTTTCGAGGATTCTAAGGACTACAGGGATTCCATGCCGAATAGTTCGGCAGGCCCTATCAAGAAAAGCTTTGCACTCTACTGTGACATTATTGATGAGGCCGGCGGTATCGCAACCATCGCTACCATTCTTGCGAGCAACAATATCAGTATTAAGAATATCGGGATTATACATAACAGAGAGTTCGAAGAGGGCGTACTGAGAATTGAATTCTATGACGGACCTTCTTCCAATAAGGCGGCGGAACTCTTGAAGAAATACAGATACATCGTTTATGAAGTTTAATGTGTGCAGATGCAGAAATACACACAAGGATACAGAAAGGATATACAAAAATTTATGGAATTAACGAATATTACAGGATTAAGAGGGGAAGTTTCCGTTCCCGGCGACAAATCTATTTCCCACAGATGCATTATGTTTGGGTCCATCGCGAAAGGGACGACTGAGGTTCATAATTTTCTGGAAGGTGCCGACTGTCTGGCTACGATCAATTGTTTCCGCAGGCTAGGGATCGATATCGTCGAGGACGGTGATATCATTACCGTACATGGAAAAGGACTGCACGGACTGAGCGCCCCGGACGATATACTGGATGTAGGCAACAGCGGAACGACTACCCGGCTGATCTCAGGCATTCTTGCCGGACAGTCCTTTGACTGCAAGATTTCCGGGGATGATTCGCTGAATTCACGTCCCATGAAACGGATCATCGACCCGCTGACCCGCATGGGGGCGAATATATCCAGCATTCTCCGCAACGGGTGTGCCCCTCTCTATATCACAAAAGGATCCCTCCACGGGATTCATTATATCTCCCCGGTCGCTTCCGCACAGGTCAAATCCTGTATCCTGCTTGCAGGACTTTACGCAGACGGGGAAACTTCTGTCATGGAACCGAGTCTTTCCCGGAACCATACGGAACTGATGCTGAAAGAATTCGGGGCCGACCTGACCACGAAGCACGAACTGGATTCTACAAGGGCGACGGCATCCATCCGTCCCTGCGAAGAATTGTACGGCCAGAAGATCATGGTGCCGGGAGATATCTCCTCTGCGGCATACTTCATAGCCGCCGGTCTGCTTGTCCCTGATTCCGAAATCCTCATCAAAAACACCGGAATCAATCCGACCCGTGCAGGTATCCTGAAAGTATGTGAAGATATGGGCGGGGATATCACTCTCCTGAATGAGCGCACCGAAGGCGGGGAAAAGATTGCCGATATACTGGTCCGTTCCAGTAAACTTCACGGTATAACGATCGAAGGGGATATCATCCCGACCCTGATTGACGAAATTCCTGTCATTGCGGTCATGGCCGCTGTGGCAGAAGGCACAACAATCATACGGGACGCTTCGGAACTGAAGGTAAAAGAAACTGACCGGATCGAGACCGTCACCGACAACCTGACTGCAATGGGCTGCGATGTCACCCCGGCTTTTGACGGAATGGTGATAAATGGCGGCAAGCCGCTTCACGGCGCCACGATCCACACGCTTCTGGACCACAGGATTGCGATGGCCTTCAGCATTGCAGCACTGGTTGCGGAGGGTAATACAAATATCCTTGACAGCCACTGTGTAGATGTATCCTATCCAACCTTTTACGATACTTTTGAGCAGCTCTTATAGGCTGCTCATTACTTCCTCCAACATCTCCCGCACTGTCTTCCCATTCCCCGGATGGTGCTTGTAAGGTGCAATCTCATGCAGCGGCTTTAAGACAAAATCCCGCTTCTGTACTTCAACATGCGGGATGCATAACGTATCTGTCCCCATAATGAGGTCATCATAAAAAATGATATCAAGATCCAGTGTCCTCGGCCCCCAGTGGATGATGCGCTCCCGTCCGGCCTCCTGTTCAATCTCATGAAGGGCTTCCAATAGTTCTTCCGGAGTGAGCAGTGTCTTCAGTTCAAGGCAGCCGTTCAGGAAATCATCCTGATCTGTCACGCCGTAGGGAGGAGTTACCAGCCAGGACGATGTCTTTTCCACACGGCAGCCTTCCCACGCGTCGAGCGCCTTTACTGCGCCGTCCAGATACTGTTGTTTCTCTCCCATATTCGAGCCAAGGGCAATATATGCTGTGTGCCACTGCCGTTCAATCTTTACGGAAACATATTCCAGAGGCAGTCCTACCGGCGCCCACGGCTTCTTTACTTCCAGTTCTACTTTCTGTAAATGCTCTGTATGCAGGAGAAGTTCTTCTGCCAGACTCTCCGCAGCCCGCTCGATAAGCTTAAATGTATGCCTCTTTAAGTACGCATCGATAAACTGGCTCACTTCCCCGTAGTGGATGGATGCGGTTAAGTCGTCCGTCTTTCCCGCACGCCGCGTATCTGTATATAAGGTGGCTGAAACAAGGAACTTCTGCCCCAGTACATTCTCCTCCGGGAACACACCGTGCTTTGCAAATACCTCTAAATTTTCTATCTTAATTTTATCCATGATCATACCCCCTGATGCTCCCTCATGATTGCTTCAGCCATCTTAAGCGCACGCTTATTCGCCTTCACATCATGTACCCTGACAAATGCGCAGCCGCTTAACATTCCCATGACGGTTGTCACTAATGTACCTTCTTCTCTCTGGTCCGCAGGGAGATCCAGCGTCAGACCGATCACCGACTTTCTGGAAGTGCCAAGCAAAACCGGATACCCCAGAAACTGCAGACGGTTCAATTGTTTGATAATCTCCAGATTCATCTCATAAGTCTTACCGAATCCCACACCCGGGTCAAGAATAATCTTGTCCTTCTTAATCCCGGCTTTTCTGGCAATATTTACACTCTTTTCCAGATCCATCAGCACATCTGGAAAGAAGTTCTGGTATTCGGCCTTCTCTCTGTTATGCATCAGACAGCAGGCCGCCCCGCTTTCTGCAATCAGTAAGGCCATGTTTTCATCGTATTTCAGCCCCCAGATATCGTTTACCAGACCGGCTCCTGCTTGAAGGGCCGCCCTTGCGACACGGCTTTTATAAGTGTCAATGGAAACTGGTACATCAAACTCTTTCTTTAGCTTCTCAATGACAGGCGCCGTACGTTCGATCTCCTCTTCTTCTGAGATCTGTACGTGTCCCGGACGTGTGGACTCTCCGCCCACATCCAGAATATCTGCACCCTCCATGACCATCTCCTGCGCATGCGTAAGTGCTGCATCGAGACGGCTGTAACGCCCGCCATCAGAAAAAGAATCCGGTGTTACATTCAGAATTCCCATGATATATGTATGATTGTCTGTGTCAAATTCCCTGCTGCCTATGATCATATGATTATCAATCCTTTCACCACTTTATTTCCATGTTTTTCTTTTCCCTGCTCCAGTTGCATTCCGGTTCGGCCGGACACATACAGCATACCCTGGAGAGCTTGTCGCTTTCATATAAAAGCCTTCCCAGTACCGACATCCCCTCCTTGCTTCTGCGATGTTCCAGAATTGCCTTAAGGATCATCTGCTTTTCTTCTTCTGTAAAGGAGTCTGTGTCCGTAAGTATCTGCCCTGCTATCTTAATCCCCGCTATTTCATGGGGTGTGCCATCCTCATACTGCCTGTATTTACCGATATCATGTAAAAGGGCCGCCGCATAAATGAGCTCTTTTTTCATCCCCAGATCTTCTTCCAGATTACGGATATACGCAATCCTCGCCACATCAAGAAGGTGTGTTATCTGGTGGCGGCAGAATATCCGATCCTTTTCTGCTTCCTCCAGTAATGCATAGCTTTCCCGGTAAAGTGGATGGTTCCTGATTTTTTCTATTGCTTCCATAATATTCTACCTGAGCATCTGGAAAAACTGGTTTGTAAGTTCCGTATTCTCCAGAAATTCGCCGCGTTTGACGATTGTAACTGTCTGGCTCCCCGGCTTTTTGATTCCCCGCATGGTCATGCACATATGCTCCGCCTCGATCATGACAAGGACCCCTTTCGGATTCAGATTCTCCATCAGGGCATCTGCGATCTGCCCCGTCAGCTGTTCCTGAAGCTGCAGCCTCTTGGCAAACACCTCCACGGTCCTTGCAAGCTTGCTTAAGCCCACCACTTTTCCGTCCGGTATATAAGCGATATGGGCCTTTCCATAAAACGGGAGCAGATGGTGTTCGCAGGTCGAATAGAAGGTGATATCTTTCTCAATCACCATCTCGTTATCATCGACATGGAACGTCTTTTTCAAATGTTGTGCCGCATTCTCTTCCATCCCCCCGTATATTTCTTCATACATCCGCGCAATCCTGTCGGGTGTATCTTTCAGTCCTTCACGTGTAATATCTTCCCCGATTCCTTCCAGCAGAAGCTTAACTGCCTGCTTTACTTTTTCCTGATCTATCATAATGTCTCCTTATATGGCTCTACTTTGCTGTCTGACATCCAGACTCTGCCATCTTCATGACCTGTCCTAAATAGGACAGGGAACCAAAAGCCAGTATTACATCCTCTGCACCTGCCACATGGTATGCCGCACCGACTGCCGCACCGATATCAGATACCGCCTCCACACCGGGGCAGTATGGCTCCACTGCTTCCTTAAGTTCTTCCGCTTTCAGGCTGCGCCCTGTATCCGGCAGGTCTACCGTATAGATCTTTTCTGCCAGCGGGGCCATGATCTGTGCGATCTTTGTGTATTCCTTGTCTTTGAATACACCCATAATAAAGATCAGCCTTCTGCCCGCGAAATAATGTTCCAGTGTTTCCCGCAGCTTTAAAGCCGCATCCTCGTTATGTGCCCCGTCTACGATAAACAGAGGCTCCTTATGAATGCAGGTAAACCTCCCGGGCCAGCTTGTTTTCGCAAAACCGTCCCGCACAGCTTTTTCTGTGATATGGAATCCGTTTTCATTCAATCCGTCTATCAATTCAAGAACCGTAACTGCATTACTAATCTGATGTCTTCCCGCCAGTGGAATATGGATATTCTTCCATTTCCCGCAGGTAAATTCCTGTCCGTCCCAGTTCTCCTTAAGCACCACCGCATCTTTTACAGAAGCCGTATACATCCTGCATGAGAGCGCGTCTGCCTTATCCTTTAAAATCTTCATGACTTCCGGCTTCTGCCCTGCCGTCACCACAAAGCATCCCGGCTTGATGATGCCTGCTTTATTACCGGCTATTTCTTCCAGTGTATCCCCTAAAAATCCCATATGGTCCCGGCTGATGGATGCAAAAACGGCAGCAGCCGTACGCTCCACAATATTCGTGGCATCAAGCGTGCCGCCCAGACCGGTTTCCAGTACAACGATATCACAGTTCTTCTTTTTAAAATACAAAAAAGCTATTGCCGTCTCGACCTCAAATACAGTGGGGCTTGCTTCCCCTGAGGTTTCCATACGTGCAATAGCTTTCTGAACTTCTTCCACTAATCCGGCGAAATCTTCTTCCGGTATCCATTCTCCGTCTACCTGAATCCGCTCTAAATAGGAAACCACTGTTGGCGATACATATCTCCCGGTCCTGTATCCTGCCTCACTTAAGATTGTAGAAGTGTATGCAAGCACAGATCCCTTTCCATTCGTTCCTGCGATATGTATGAACGTAAGGTCATCCTGAGGATTCCCAAGTTCACGCAACAGACCTCGAATCGTATCCAAGCCAAGTACACTTCCGTATTTCGACACTTCGTCCAAATATACCCTTGCTTCTTTATAGGTCACGTTTCTCGTTTCCTTTCCTTTTTTCAAATATCTAAATATGCCTTGTCGTGATTTCATTATCACTGTTGTCCATCATAGCACTAAATCAGATATATCACAAGGAAAATTTTTACCGGTCTAATCATCTTATATCCATTCTTTTACCCATACTGTCATCTCCCCTTTGCCCCTGTTATTCCAGTATGCATAGGGGATGGCCCGTACTTCTGTCTTCAAAAACTTTGGTTTTTCTTCTTTGTACAGCTCGCCCGGGGCCCAGCTGTCTGCCGCAATGCGGTATCCGTCTGCCGACAATACCAATGTCCCCCCGAAGAGTTCCGGGTCCAGCCGCATTGCGGGCCGGGTCGAGGTATCCAGATAAATCCCGGAAAGATTCGCGCCGTTATCTGCTTCTTCCAATGCATAAACAAGCGGCCCGTTCATCATGCACACTTTACCCTCATCGGCGCGTACGGCAGGATTTGCCCTGATGAAACGTGGTTCCGAACGAAACCGGACTTCCAGTGTCTTCCCTCTGAAATCACCGCTTATGTATGCATAGCCTTTTTCTGCCGTATAGACAGCCTCAGTACCGTCCTGAAAGATACGGTAATCAACTGCATAATCCGGAATCCGAAGTGCAAGTGTCATCCGTCCTGCTTCACCGTGAATCCGAAGGGAATATGTATTTTTATAGGGAAATTCCGTTTCCAGACTGACCCGGATTCTGCCACCTTCTAATTCCAGTTCTGTTTCATTTCCTATGAAAAGGTTGACAAACAGTGTGTGTTTATCATACCCGTATATATACTGCCCCAGCGAAGAAAGAGTCCTCGCGATATTGGGAGGGCAGCACGCAACCCCGAACCATTTCTGGCGAATGCTTTTTACATGCTCTTTGGAGGTGCGCCCCATGCAGTTATCCGGCCATACTTCCAGTGGATTTACATAGAAGAAGCTTTTTCCATCCAGGGCAATGCCTGCAAGAACAGTATTATACAAAGCGCGCTCTGCCACATCAATGTATCTGGCATCGCGGGTTATCTGGGCCATTCTTCTCCCAAACAGTGCCAGCCCGATCGAAGCACACGTTTCCCCATAATTGCAGTCATTCGGCAGGTCATAATCCGTTGTAAAACGTTCCAGAATACCGGAAGAACCGATCCCGCCGGTCACATACATTCTTCTCTGTACGATATTGTCCCAGAGTTTCGTGCATGCTTCAAAAAGTTTTTCATCATGGTACAGGTCTGCAAGATCTGCCATTGCGGAGTATAAATACACGGCGCGCACGGCATGCCCTTCTGCCGTCCTTTGTTCCCTGACCGGAAGGTGGGACTGGGAATATTCTGGCTGGTAGTCTTCGAATTCCGGGAAGATATTCCGGAATCCTTCCTGTTCCATCTCCTTCAGAAAGTAATTTTTCTCTCCCGTGCCTCTTACATCAATGAAATACTTAGCCGTTTCCAGATACTTTCTTTCCCCGGTTACCTCATACAGACGCACGAGGGCAAGCTCAATCTCTTCATGTCCCGGCATCCCGTGAAGCTTTCCTTCTTCTGGTCCGAATGTATCTGCGACAAGATCTGCCATGCGGCAGACAATCTCGAGAAATCTTCTTTCACCGGTCGCCTGATTATATGCAACGGCGGCCTCTATCATGTGTCCCAGTGTATATAGTTCATGTCCCTCACAAAGATTCTGAAATCTTTTGCCCGGTTCCTTCAGTATAAAATATGTATTAAAATATCCGTCCGGCTGTTGTGCGCGGCCGATCAGGTCAATCACACCGTCTGCACGTTTTTTCAGTTCTGCATCCGGTTCTGCCGCCAGCGTATACGCCACGGCTTCCAGCCATTTTGCCACATCGGAATCCTGAAAGACCGCTCCAAAGAACTCTCCATCTGACTCCCCTGCCGCGATCCGGAAATTTTCGATGCAGTGGCTGGGCGGCGCATCCTCAATCTGGTCGTTCATTGCCTTCCACTGGTAGTCCAGTATTTCGGACTTTACCAGTTGCGTATGCCTGTCCCAGAAAGGGTCCTTAATCTTTACGTCCTTTAAATCTGCCAGTTTTAATTTTTCCATCTTTTTCCCTCTTCTCACACTTTTTCTCCAGATTTACATCTGAGTGGAATGAAAATTTTAATCCTTGTCCCTTCCTCCCATTCACTTTCGATCTGAAGCCCGCTTTTTTCTCCATACATCAGTTTCAGCCTCTGATGGACATTCTTAAGTCCGAAACCGCCCTCATGGATATCTTTCTCGCGGATTTCCTCTGATTCCAGTTCCTTCATAAGCTCGTTTAGTTCCTCCGGCAGCATGCCCGTCCCGTCGTCCTCCACACACAGGACAAGTCCGTCAGGTTCCTGATAAGCAGATATCTGTATATGCCCCTTCCTGCCTGCGTCGCGGATTCCGTGGTAGATACTGTTTTCTACAAGGGGCTGGAGAATAAACTTCATGATTTTTATGTCCTTCAATTTTTCATCGACAGAGACATCCCATGTGATCTGGTCCGGAAAACGAATATTCTGGATTTCCAGATAACACACTGCATATTCTGCCTCCTTTTCCAGTGTCACGAATTCCTGTCCGTGGCTTAAGCTGATCCGGAAAAAATCAGACAGCGCAATCACAAGCTCCTCACTCTGTACATCATGGTTCTTCCGCGCAAACATGCTGATGGAATCCAGCGTGTTATAGAGAAAATGCGGGTTGATCTGGTACTGCATGGCCTTTAACTCCAGCAGGCGCTGGTTGGTCTCCTCACGCCTTATCTTTTCTACCAGCTCCCCGATTTTTTTTGACATCCTGTTCATCGTTTCTGCAAGCTGCCCGATCTCATCCTCACCGCTGACAGGCACCTCGGAGTGCATATTGCCTTTTCCGACCTGTTTCATGGCATTCCTGATATCTGAAATGGGTTTTGTAATCCTGCCGGAAAGATAGATGACCATACACACACTAATCACTAGCAGTACCATCAGCTCCAGTGAAAGGATTTTGAAAATCAAATAAATAGAGGCGTAGGCCTCGTTCTTATCAATCCAGGTTTTCAGCCTCCAGATACCATTGTCCCGGGAGCTGATAATATACTTTTTATCTGAAAGCGTGTCCCCGTCACCAACAGAAGATAACCTAAAATTGCCATCCGCACTCTCCAGGCGGTAATTCTGTGTGTCTTCCAGAAGAAACTGGCCGATCCGGTCCACAAAGAGGCTTTTGTCAATCACCATGCAGACAGCACCAATCTTCTGCGTCAGATCCGTTGTATTATTGTTCACAATCCGGTACACAACGATGCTGCTGTCATTAAAATCTGTAAACCATACGGCGGATGCATCTTTTCTGCCCTTTAGATCCTCCTTTGACTCCAGATACCCGGACACCGCATTATGGGAAAGGTTGCTGTACATCCTCCCGTAATTGTCGATCAGGTAAATGGACCTGATCGCGCTGTCATAATCCGTATAAGACAGAATCCGGTTCCGCATCTCTGCCGTCATGGACGGCACATAGTTCTGGCTGCTGTAATCTGCGGATCTTAAAAACTCCTGTATGTCGGAATCACCAATCATGTTCACCGTATAATTTTCTATCTTCATCTTTGCCGAATTAATTTCCCAGAATGCAGACTCTGTAAACTTTTCCAGATGCTCTTCATACATTTTCGTTAGAGACGGGCGAAGATGGAAAACCGCAAACAAAGCCATAGCCGCAATCTGGAAGACTGCCACACCGATAAAGAAAACCATGATTCTGTTCTTTATGGATTTGAATCTGCGCTTCACGCTTTACTCCTTTCCCGATATTCCTTTGGAGACAGGCCCGTATATTTCTTAAACATCGCGCTGAAATAATTTGCATTTTTATAGCCGGCTTCTCCGGCAATCACATAGCTCTTTTTGTCTGTATGTTCGAGCATCTCTTTCGCTGCGTTCATACGTACCTTTGTGATATATTCAATACAGGTTTCCCCTGTCAGGCTCCGGAAGATTCTGGACAGATAATTGGATGTCAGGGCGAGCCTGTCAGCGAGATAACTCACGGACAGCTCCGGGTTAGAATACTCTCTTTCGACAATTTCCTCTACCTGCCCGGCAATCACTTCCACATATCTCCTTGTTGAACTGCGTTTTTTCTGTATAATCCTCCCGGCCATATCCTGAAAGGACTGCTCCGGTCCGTCAAAATTCCTGATGCAGCTTTCCGTATTCTTGAACTCTTCCAGAACATCGACCCCCATATCATTTGCCGTACGGTTCATGGCGACCAGCAGCTGGAGCAGCATCACCTTTGACTCCTCCACAGGATACCGGGGAGGCATCACTTTCTGGAAAAAAGTCTGGAGGAGCCTCTCGTTTAACGTATCGTGAAACTTAAGCATATCCAGTATCTGTTTTTCATCTGCATATGGGTATTCTGGTTCGCCCGCACGTTTGGGGGCAATATCGGCAAAATAGAGGTAATACATCTCGTGTATGTCTCGGATGGACTTTGCCGCTTCCACCGCCTCCCTCGCCAGCCTGCCTGCCATAAGCAGTTCCGCTCCGGTTTTGCTGACGCCGAAGCATACTTCCAGTCCCAGATTCTGTGCGATAGACTCCTTCAGAATCTCCAGCTTGAACTGGTACAGCCTTCCCTCCATGATGACAAGTTCGGTCCCGTCATAAGGCATCAGATAGACGACTGCATCACCCAGTATTTCATCCACGATCTGCCTCAAAGCTACCTCCTCCGTCAGACTGGAGTTCTGGTTAAAATAACGGATTGCCACACAGGTGACCTCACTCTTTGGGAGATAAACCGATGCTTTTTCCGCCCGCAGTTCCATCTGTTCCTTCTCTGCGAAACGTTCTGCCAGCAGGTCGTTCCAGAACTGGTTGCGCAGAACCGGTAGATTTTCTTCCAGCTGTTTCTCGGCAATCGCGATCCAGTCCATGAGCTTCATCCGCTCTGCAATGTCCCTGCGTATATCCGAGAGCACCGACCTCAGTTTATCGGGGGATACCGGCTTTAACAGGTAGCGCTTCACGCCCAGCTCCACGGCTTCCTGTGCAAACTCAAACCTGTCATGCCCGGTCAGTATAATAATGTCACACGTCAGGTTCTCCGTGCGTATCATCTTAATAAATTCCAGACCGTTTAAGACCGGCATATAAATATCTGTCAGAATCACATCCACTTTCTCTGTTTCCAGATATTCCAGCGCCTCGATTGCACCCCCAAAGAGTACGGGAGGGTCAAACCCTTCTTCCTGCCAGTCCAGCAGGGATACAAGCCCCTCCCGGATATTGTCCTCGTCTTCCACGATCATCATTCTCATAAGATATCCCCCTTTTACTTTTTATACATTTCCGGACTCACTTACCCTTTCACCGCCCCGGCTGTCATTCCCCCAATAATTTTATCTGTCAGCATGGCATAGATCACGATGGTAGGCAGGATGGAAATCACCATCGCCGCAAATGCATATGCATAATTGGCCTCGAAGGTCGTTAGGAAGGAACGGATCGCCACCTGGATCGTTCTGGAAGCGTCACTCTGGTTCAGAAGATTTGCAAAGAGCAGTTCATTCCAGGAATTGATAACGATGAATACACAGGCGGTGACGATACCGGGTTTTGAAATAGGTAGTATGATTTTCCGGAAAGCCTGTCCCGCTGTTGCCCCGTCTATTTTCGCTGATTCCAGAAGTTCCCCGGGAATCGTCTCCATATATCCGCGCACCACCATCAGGCTCATCGGCAGGTTTACACCCGCATACACCAGCGCGATCCCGAGAATATTATCATAGAGCCCGATCTTATTAATCATCACATAGTATGGCACTAAGAATGCATTGGTCGGGATAAACAGGCACATAGAGAAAAGCACGGTCAGGATTTTCCTGCTTGTGAACCTGTATAGCATGGCATAGGAAGCCAGAGTGGCTGACAGAATAGAAATCACAGTTGCCAGAGCCGCCACTGCCACCGTATTGAAAAAATACAATACCATCGGATGGCTTTCCATCACTGCCTTGAAGTTCTCAAGCGAAAGATGCTTCGGCACCGCAAACGGTTCGTTAAAGAGATCCGCATTCGGCCGGAAGGATGAAACAAGCAGCCAGAAAAACGGCACCATCATAAATACGAGCACGGCTGCCAGAAATATGTACATGATTGTACGGGCGGGTGATTTTCTGCTATTCATGGCGGCTCCTCCTTTCTCTTTGAAGCATATTTACAAGTATCATGATTCCGAAACCAAGCAGTACCGTTACCAGACCTGCCACCATCGATATCCCATATCTGTTGGAGCCGACCATTTCCCTGTAAATATACAGTGAAAGGTTCGTCGTACTGTTCGCCGGACCGCCTCCTGTCATCAGGAACGGATACTCAAACGTTCTGAGGCAGAATGCCAGATTCAGCATGATATTCGTAATGATTGCCGGTTTCATCATCGGCAGGTAGACGTGGATATCAATCTGGAGTCCTGTTGCGCCGTCCACCATCGCGGCTTCTTTTAGTTCCTTCGGCACGGTAGACAGCTGTGTCAGGAATATGATCATTGTCAGCCCTACATAGAAGATAAACGGAACCTGATTGCAGACCAGTGCGGTCCCCGGGTCATTGAGCCATGCATGCGCCAGTCTTCCCAATCCAATGCTTTTCAGTATATTATTTAAGAGACCTACATCAACATGATAGATAAAATACCACAGAAAGGCAACTGCTGTCGTTGAAATCACATTGGGAATGAAATACATGACTCTCAGAAATTTCCATCCTCTGGGCTGCCTGTTTAAAAGCAGCGCCAGAAGCAGCCCGAAGGGAATGTGTAAAAACAGGGCTGACAGAAGCCAGATAACGGTATTTTTAAATGCCATCCTAAAAACAGGATCTGAGAATATATACTGAAAGTTTGCGAATCCAACGAATGTCTTCGGCCCGAGGCCGTTCCATTCAAAAAAGCTTACATATCCCAGATAACACAGCGGACCTAAGAAGAATGCCAGGATAAGAATTACCGCTGGTGCCATATATAACACTGTCTGCCGTTTTTTCATTGTTTGCCAGCCCCTTTCTTTTTCCTATTGGTTTTCTTTGGACAGCTGTCCGATAAATTCATCCGGAGTCACACTGTCCAGTGCAAGGCTTTCCAGAAGAGACGGCAGTTTTGTATTCGCTGTTGTCGTCAGATTTCTCTGGATATTAACGGTACTTCCCTCAACAACTGAATTCAGGGCAAGATATTCTCCAAGCAGCCCTTCTGTATTTTTTACGTCAGGATCTTCCATATTTAACTTCGGTGACAGGAAAACCGCGCCTTCCAGCGTCAGCTGTTTAACACTTTCTTCGGAAGTGATATACTTCATGAATGCCACGATTGCCTCTTCTTTTTCTGCATCATCTGTTTTCGCCGCAGCCCAGGGTGTCTGTGCATCTGTCACAAGATAATTTTCTGCCACCTTGCCATCTTTGAATGACGGTGCTTTGGCAATCCCGACCTTATCCTGGATATCCGTCAGGGAACCGATCAGCCACGGGCCGTCGATCGCAATCGCTGTTTTACCGGACGCAAAGTTATTCATAGCTACAGAATAGTTTGCCCCAATGGCATCCCCGGTCGTATAATCCCAGAATTTCCTCAGCATCTCAGCCGCCTTTTTCATCTCAGCCGTATCAATGCTTCCGCCCTCATTGAGCGTCTCTGTCCCTGCATAGCTTGCCGCGAGATAAGTAAACAGGTTGCATGTATACCACGCATCGTCTGCTGTATACAGTGAAAACGGAGTGATTCCCGCATCCTTTAAGTCCGCGCATGCCTTCAGGAGCCCGTCCCATGTATCAGGGAATTCGTCGATTCCTGCCTGCGCAAAAAGCTCTTTGTTATAATAAAAAACCGCTCCGGCCTTTTCAAACGGAATCGATGAGATTTCACCGTTCACAGTCAGCGTCTCGAGGTCGCCCTCGCCGAATCTGTCAGCCCACTCGTCATCCATATATTTTGTAAAGTCCATCAGTTTCCCCGATTCCTGTCTGGACAGGTCGTTCGGGTTAAAATTGTAATGGAAGATATCCGGGGTCGTATCCGTGGAAATCATCGTCTTTACTTTTTCCTGATACGCCGGGAAATCAGGGTTCACAGTCACTTTTACTTCTATCTTTCCCTTATTCTCGTCATTAAACTCCTGAATCAGCTTATCCAGTGCCGCCCCTCTCTCCGAATCCGTACTCCAGCTGTGGTACATATTCAGGACAACCGCCCCTGAGTCAGACTTCTCTGCCTTCTGCTGGTCATCCTTCTTGGATGAACCGCACCCTGCCAGCATGGAAACCGCCATCGCTGCCGCCAGTAACACACTCAATACTCTTTTTTTCTTCATTACTTTTCCTCCTTCAGTCTGCCTTACGCAGTTCTTTTACATATCTATCCACGCCGTCTATTCCGGCGGAATAAATCCATCCGAGTGTCCCCCATATATCCCCTTTTTGAATCATTCCTTCATCCATTCCCTGCGGGCAGATGCCAAAACCTTCCGGCTGCATCCCGATATCGGTAAATCCCATCTTATCTCCCGGCCAGGACATGATCTGGTGTGCCGCCATGCTGATCCAGTCTGCCATCTTCATCAGAAACGTATCTCCTGCCCTGCGTCCCGTCAGGTACAGCTCCCGTATATGGAACAGCGAATAAATGTCGACGACGCCTCCGCACCAGATTGAGTTGATCGCTCCCATTCCTTTTGTCCGGAACTTTTTCTCACTGAGAATGGTTCCCTCCTTCACCGGCGCATTCCAGATATAGTTCCATGTCACAAACTGCCTTGCAGCCGTCACCGCACCATCCAGAAAACGTTTCTCCCCGGTCTGTTCAAATAAATGCCAGCATCCGGCCATCGCATACTGTGCCGCTTCCTTATCGACTACATTGGGGTTATCCAGCGTACCGCCCTGAAAGAGTTCCTCCCTGCATCCGCTGGAAAGGACATACTCTCCGGCCCTGACAGCCGCCCTTTGATAGCCCTGCCATCTAAATGCAATGCTGCCGGCATCTGCATCTTCTCCTTTGCTGCGCAGGTATTCTGCCAGATTGCAGAGGAACACAATAGGAATCGCCGATGCCGCCTTTCTTCCCCGTTCTCTTTCCCGCTCTGCCATCCCCGGGTCCTCCAGCATAAAGACAGGCGTCCCGTCCGGCTCATAAGCCCGGTACCAGGAACCGTCCCCATTCTGAAGAGAGACCAGCAGATCTGCAAACTGTATCACAGCCTCCAGCCACGGTTTCTGCTCACTTCCCTGATCGTGATACCACTTATAGCATTCCAGTACATCGTTCATCGGTTCTGTCATGGTCCGGAGATAATTACCTTTCGCTTCCCTGTAATCCATATAATGGAGCTTAGGTGCCTCCGGATCCCCGAAGGAAAAGAAAGGCTCCTCCTTGCTAAGGTCATAGAGTGAGTAGACCCAGCCATTCTCCAGAATACAGTGATTCAGGAAGAAATCCACCACCTTCCTGCCCCTTTCCACCCATTCGCCGCCTTTGTCCCTTGCCAGTATCAAAGCCGCGTGGTTCTGCCTTCCGGTAAATCCATATTCCAGAATGTGTACATAAGTGCTGTGTGGTATCGTATTGAAGGAAGTCCCAAACCCCGACGGCTCGGAACCATATCCTTTACGCGGGTCAAAATGGAAGAAAAATCCTGCGCCGTCTTCCCCAAATTCCCGGTAGCTCTTCATAAGGCTTGTCTCCCGGCAGATGATTTCCTCCTGTAAAGTAAACGGAAGGCTGACTATCTGGTGTCCTTCATTTTCAAACTCCCCCGCCAGTTCCTGATATCTCTCATACAGGCTGTCGGTAAACGTTCTGTCACAAGTACACTTAATCTCATAATGAAGTTCAGCCTCCCACGCTTCTTCATCCACCGGATAAAAGGCCTGTACAGGCGTTCCCTTCGAATCAAGCGCCACACTGCTGTCCATCTCCTCATAGGGCCAGCGGGCACACAGGAAGTTCTCCCTGCCATCCCGCCACTCATATCCAAGGGAACCGGCCAGGGTCCTGTGCAGAAAACAGGAATCCCCTCTTTTCCTTTCTTCCTCCTGCGTACACTCAGGTGTCCTTGTTCTTGCGAGAGAAACCGCGGTCTGTGTACCTTCCACATATGCCATAACCATCGGTGCCGTCAGCCGTTCCTCCATATAGGTATGTTTCCCTTTCAACCCGGAAGAATACCGGCAGGAAGGAATTCCATACCGCAGCTGCCGTCCCTCATCTAACAGGATATCCATCCCAAATGCAATCCCGCTCTTTTCGCGTCCCGTCCCTGCGCTCTCCTTTTTCCTGATACGCCGGACGATCTTAACACTTCCCTCTTCCTGTAAAAAGGCATCCTCAACTGCAATCTCTCTGCCTGATACTTCAATCACATTTTCTGCATGAATCTCTTTCCCGCCTAAAACTGTCTCCGCATAAATCTTCCGTCCATCCCCGTCAGGAAACACCTCATACCAGCTGATGATTTTCAGACTGTCCATCTTACAGCCCCCCTTCTTCGTATCTTTTCGTTTTTATCTTTTCATGACCCGTTTTCTGTCATCTCTTAAGATATTTCCATTTTACCCCCTCACATCAAACAAAAAAATAAACTAATCAGCACAAAACATTACATTTTTCTTTCATTTTAAAATCACTAACAAAAAAACACCCCCAAAACTATACAAAATCCACAAAAAGAGAACTAGGGGATTTTCTGGGGGGTGGATGAAACAGCTTGTCCGGGGAGGGGGATGCCCTTGTCTGGATACGGGTTTGTATCATAACTGCCCCTAAATCAAAACGGAAGCCAACACGATGAACACCGCCGACAAACGCAAGAATGCCTGATGCATTCATGCTAAGTCGGCTGAACCGCAGGACTGGTGGTCCCGCGGTTCGTTCATGTGTTGGCTTCCGTTTTGACAAAGGGGCAGTAATGACACAAAGACGCATCCTGACAAGGGCATCCCCCTCCCCGGACAAGCTGTTTCATCCAGCCAGCAGAAAAATCTCCGCCTGACGGCGTCGTTCGGCGGCAGCAGTGTATCAATTCGCAGGATAAATAGAACTGGCATAAGAAGTTTTCAGTTATGGTGTGATGTCATTTTAAGTTTATTCTACGGCTTCAGACAGCTTGTTACACTTCACTGACAGACAGTAAACTTCCGCAAATGATTTTTCGTCCGGTGGATGAACGTGAGGCTGTGGCAAGGCAGACGTGGAAGTTTTGGCTGGGCCTGTGTGGTCTGTTTGGATGCGTAGAATGCACGTTAGAACCGCTTATGTTAAAATCGGCCTTTCACAGGGATGCAATCTGTTTTCCAAAACAGATTGTAAGACCACCTGCACCGTTCAATCATCAAGATTGGACGGTAAATGTGGTCGGTGCCCTGTGAAAGGCCGATTTTATCATTAGTGGTTCTTCGTAAATGGACAGCATCCCAACAGACCACACAGGCCCTGCCGGAACTTCCGCGGCTGTCTTGCCACAGGCGTCCCCTTATTCAGAAACCGGATACTCATTATGCAGAAGTTTATGCTCTTTCCCTTTGAGGATTCCGTCGTAGGCTGTCATGACGATCGGATTCTGGTTTGACAGTTTGATTTGTGCCAGGTTGTCGATCTTGTAGAGTCCTTCCAGTCTTGCTTTCTTTGTTCTTGGTCCAATCGGCACGGGCTGTCCGCCTCCGGCGATACATCCTCTCTTACATGCCATAACCTCTACAAAATCATAGTTCACCTTTCTTGCCTTCATCTGGTCCAGAACCTCGGAAGCGCTCTGGAGCCCGTTTACGACTGCGATTCTGACTTCCCGGTCACCTAACTGTACCTTTGCTTCTTTGATTCCGTCCACGCCGCGCACTCCGGTAAAACTGATTGCTTCCAGATCTTCTACCTTATTGCTGTTCACAAGTCTTCTTAAGACAGCTTCGGTAACACCGCCGGTAACTCCAAAGATTGCCCCTGCACCGGATGCGATGCCGAACGGCATATCCAGTGCTTCTGGTTTTACCTGGGCGAGGTCGATTCCGGCTTCCTGGATCATACGGGTTACTTCTGTGGTCGTGAGTACATAATCCACGTTCTGCTCCCCGTCCGTAAAGTGTTCCGGACGTGTAATCTCCGACTTCTTCGCCGTACACGGCATGATGGAGATTACCATCGTCTTTCTCGTATCCTTCTCGGCATTCATACGTGCCTCTTCTTTAATCAGCGCACCGAACATTTCCTGCGGGGAGCGGCAGGTCGAAATGTTCTTCCTGAATTCCGGATACTTCTTCTCGCAGAACTTCACCCATGCCGGGCAGCATGATGTGAACAACGGAAGGTTCTCCCCTGATTCCAGACGTTCCACCAGTTCCTTGGATTCCTCCATAACGGTCAGGTCTGCGCCAAAGTTTGTATCATAAATCTCATCGAAACCAATCCGGCGCAGTGCCGCAACGAGGCGTCCTAATACATTTTCACCCTTCTTGATTCCGAATTTATCTCCAATCGCTACACGGACTGCCGGAGCGATCTGTACTACGACTCTTGTGTTGTTATCTGCCAGTGCCCTCCACACAGCGCCTACATTCTGCTTAATGGTAATCGCACCTGTCGGACAGACTGCACGGCACTGTCCACAGCCTACACAGTCCGTCTGCGCCAGGTCCTTATTAAACGCCGGGGTAACCTGCATCTTGGAACCGCGGAATGCAAAGTCCAAAACACCGAGCCCCTGTATTTCATCACAGGTCCTTACGCAGTCACCGCAGAGAATGCATTTATTCGGGTCCCTGACGATACATTCAGAAGTCATGTCTTTCGGCAGCTGTTTCTTATTATTTTCGAAACGGACCTCCATGACACCCAGCTGTCTGGACAGCTTCTGCAGGGTACAGACACCGTTTTTCGCACATGTTGTACAGTCACGGCAGTGGGAAGCCAGTAAAAGCTCAATAATCATCTTTCTGTGGTGCTGGAGCCGCGGGGTATTTGTGTAAATGACCATCCCGTCTCTCGGTGTCTCTGAACAGGACGCAAATACCCTGCCCCTGTCATCTTCTACCACGCACATGCGGCATGCACCGTATGTAGAAAGTTCTGAATGATAGCAGAATGTCGGCAGATCGATTCCTGACTTGCGGATAACGGAAAGAACATTCTTTTCATTAGTAAAGGCTACCCTTCTATTGTTAATTGTCATATAATTCATGTTCGAATCCTCCTATCCTTCCACATGTATTGCGCCAAATGCACACGCACTCTCACAGGCACCGCACTTGATACATTTCTCATTGTCGATGACATATGGTTCCTTGATACGCCCGGTTATCGCGCCAACCGGACAGTTCCTTGCACACTTGGAACATCCCTTGCACCTCTCCGGACTGATGATATATTTACGGAGCGCCGTACAGTTATGGGACGCACACTTTTTCTCCACCACATGCTCTACATATTCATCCCTAAACAGCTTCAGTGTACTTACAACCGGCAGTGCCGCACTCTTGCCCAGACCACACAGTGCGGTCTCTGTGATCGTCGTTGCCAGTTCCTCCAGAAGGTCCAGATCCTCCAGTTTTCCGTTGCCCGCCACAATACGTTCCAGAATCTCAAGCATACGCTTCGTCCCTTCCCGGCATGGCACACATTTTCCACAGCTTTCATTCTGTGTGAAATTCATAAAGAATCTCGCCACCTCTACCATACAGGTGCGGTCATCCATGACAACCAGCCCTCCGGAACCGATCATGGCCCCCATTTTTTTAAGGGAATCGAAATCCAGATTTACATCCAGATGAGGTGTGATCAGGCAGCCGCCTGACGGCCCGCCGATCTGGACGGCCTTGAACTCTCCGTCGCCCTTGATTCCACCGCCGATGTCATAGATCACTTCACGCAGTGTCGTCCCCATCGGGACCTCGATCAATCCGGTGTGCTTTACACTTCCGGTCAGGGCAAATGCTTTCGTTCCCGGGCTGTTCTCCGGCCCGATGCTCTTGAACCACTCTGCGCCTTCTGAAATAATCATCGGAACGTTAGCAAACGTCTCTACGTTATTCAATACGGTCGGTTTCCCGAACAGGCCCTGTTCTACCGTTCTCGGCGGTTTTACACGGGGCATACCCCTGCTGCCTTCGATCGATGCAGTTAATGCGCTTCCTTCACCGCAGACAAAAGCTCCCGCGCCGCGGTTGATATGTAAATGGAATGAAAAACCGGTTCCTAAAATGTCGTCTCCGAGCAGGCCGCACTCTTCAGCCTGGGCAATCGCCAGTTTCAGACGGCTGATTGCCAGCGGGTATTCTGCACGTACATAGATATACCCTTGTGATGCACCGACAGCATATGCCGCGATCATCATACCCTCGATCATCTTATGCGGGTCGCCTTCCATGATACTTCTGTCCATAAAAGCACCCGGGTCGCCCTCATCACCGTTACAGACAACGTAGCGTTCTTTCTCCGCCTGCCTCGCAACCTGTGACCATTTATACCCTGTCTGGAAACCGCCGCCCCCGCGTCCACGCAGGTTTGCTTCTGTAATTTCCTGAATCACGTCTTCCGGTTTCATATGGAACAGTACCTTTTCCAGCGCCTGGTATCCGCCTGTGGAAAAATATTCCTCGATATGCTCTGAATCAATGTGTCCGCAGTTCTTCAGGACATTTCTCGTCTGCTTCTTATAAAATGGGATGTCTTCCTGCTTCTGATATTCGATTCCGTCCTGCTTAAACAATAAGTGGCGGATCGGCTCCCCTTTTTCAATTGTCCTGTGGAAGATCGCTTCACAGTCCTCAACCTGTACCTTTGTATACAGGATTCCCTGCGGTTCGATCCGCATGAGGGGACCCATCTCACAGAAACCGTGGCATCCGCTCTTCTTGATGCCGATCTCCCCGTCGCCGTGTGCAATTTCAGGCCCGAAGTGCACCTCCACATCCGGATTTTCTTTGACCAGCTCGCACATTCTGTCATAAATAGCGCCTGAGCCTCCTGCCAGACAGCCTGTCCCTGCACAGATCAGGACTCTGCATTTACTTTTCTCGATTTCTGCTCTGGAAGTTTCACGAACCTTTCCGAGAGCTTCTCTGTTTTCAATTCTTTCCATCTTTAAGCTCCTCTCAATTCACGAACCAGTTCAGCAGCTGCATCCGGGGTCATAGCCGGATAGACCTTGTCATTCACCGTCAGAACCGGTGCGAGTCCGCAGGCCCCGAGACAGGATACTGTCTCCAGCGTAAACATCATATCATCCGTGGTCGCTTTCTCCTTCGAAAGCCCCAGTTCTGTATAAAGTCTCTCCAGAATAGGAATAGACTTGCGGACATGACAGGCTGTTCCGTCACAGACTTTAATGATATACTTTCCTTTCGGTTCGAAAGAAAAGTTCTCGTAAAAAGTTGCCACACTGTAGGCTTTTGCTTCGCTGATCTCTAATTTTCCCGCCACATAACTTAGCAGTTCGGGCGGCAGGTAGCGATACTCTGTCTGAATGTCCTGGATAATCGGGATAAGGGATGCCGCTTTGGCTCCATGCGATTCAATAATCTCATCGGCCTTATCATAGTAGGTCTGTTCTAACATGGGATACCTCCTTCATTTTGTTTACAGAACAAAAAAATCTGCTGTAAATCAACCATTGTATAATATAGTTAAAAAATTATCAATTACGAATAATTATATGTTAAATCCCTCTAATTAGCAATAGGAAAACAGTTTTTTTTCAAGTGAAAACAGTTCTTCTTTTGTTGACAGTTTAACCACATCATGTTATCATAAGTGTATTATTTGAAATAGTACACTTGATACACTCAAGAAAACAGGAGGACCGGTATGATTACCATTGATTATCAGAGCAGGATACCCATCTACGAACAGATTGTAGAGCGGTTTGAGATGCTCATTTTAAAGGGTGTTCTCGAACCGGATGACCAGATGCCTTCTGTCCGCTCACTTGCCCTGCAGCTTTCGATTAACCCCAATACAATCCAGAAAGCCTATACACAGCTGGAACAGCAGGGATATATCTACCCGGTTAAGGGGCGAGGGAATTTTGTCTCGGGTTCCGGTAAGCTGGCTGAAGAGAAGAAGCAGGCATTTTTTCAGGATCTGGACGCTCTGCTTGCTTATGGAAGGGAAATCGGCATCACCCAGAACGAATGCAGGAATTATATAGACCAGTATTATTCAGAAGGAGGGGAGTCATGATCGAATTAAAGAATCTTGATAAGACGTTTCAGAATGTCCATGCAATCGACCATATGAATGCTTCCATTAAGGAAGGAATGATCTTCGGACTCGTCGGGAGCAACGGTGCCGGCAAGAGCACGCTGCTGCGTCTGATCGCCGGAGTACTGATGCCGGATAAGGGACAGGTTCTGGCAGACGGGATACCCGTATCGGAAAACCCTGCTGCAAAAGAAAAGATTTGTTTTTTATCAGATACCCCTTACTTTTTTCCAAATGCATCGGCAGCCGTTATGCGTGATTATTATGCTCTGGCATATCCAAGGTTCGATTGTAAACTTTTTAATACACTCGCCAATAAGCTCAATATTGATTTCAGCAGAAAGCTGAATACCTTTTCAAAAGGAATGAAGAAACAGGTATCCATCCTGCTTGGTATCTGCACTGGGGCAGATTATCTGCTCTGTGACGAGACCTTTGACGGGCTTGACCCGGTTATGAGGCAGGCCGTAAAGAGCCTGTTTGCATCCGAACTTATGAAGCGGGATTTCACTCCGGTCATCGCCTCCCATAATCTCCGCGAGCTGGAGGATATCTGTGACAGCATCGGACTCATCCACAACGGAAAGCTTCTTCTGACCGAAGAGCTGGACCATTTAAAATATCATGTACATAAAATTCAGTGTGTACTTCCGAACGAAGCCCTGGAACAGCAGCTTATAAAGGAACTCACAGTTCTGCAGTACGAAAAGACAGGTTCCCTTCTTCTGCTTACTGCAAGGGGAACGAAGGAATCGCTCCTGCAATGTGTAAACCGGAAGAATCCGGTATTTGCAGAAGTACTGCCACTGACACTTGAAGAAATCTTTATCAGTGAAACGGAGGTAGCCGGCTATGACATCAAAAATATCATACTTTAAATTCATTGAAGCGGACATCAGGAACCGGGGCTGGCTCGCCGCACTTACCGCTGTCTTTACCTTCCTGCTGATGCCTGTTTATACGATGATCACTCTTGACACGATGAAACACCAGAGCTCCGGAGACGGACAGAGCCTGAAATGGATCTCCGAACTGTTTCCCCAAATGCTCAATGGGACCGGGCGCAGACCTCTTTCCATATTTATTCTTGTAATTGCCGTACTTTGTGCAGTAAGCGGTTTTGCTTATCTGCATTCCAGAGAAAAACAGGACTTCTATCATGGGATGCCGTTAAGCCGGATGCAGTGGTTCACGATCTCTTATGCCGGGGGACTGCTTATCTTTCTCGTGCCATACCTCCTGTTTGGTCTCTGCACCATACTGCTTGGTTATGCGAATGGGCTGATGACCGGAAACATCCCTCTTCTCTGTGTAAGCGCACTTCTGGGGGGTATTCTGGGATTTCTCATCTGCTATCACGTGAGTATCCTGGCCATGTTCCTGACAGGACGTATCGTCACAGGCGTTCTGGCATCACTGGTCCTTTTAGTTTACGGCACCGTTATACTTTCATTGTTCGATGGATTGTCCGATCAGTTTTTCGCAACATGGTATAATGGAATGCCTACAGGTTTTATAGACAAACTGCAGTCTTATTCGTCCCCTGCATTGCTGTATACGAAAGTATTGAGGGGCTCCACAGCGTCACCCTCATCCCCCGCCCTGATCATCTGTTCGGTCATAACTGCCCTTCTGTTTCTCGGCGCCGCACTTTTCGTATACCGGCATTACCCTGCCGAGGCCGCTGAGAATGCCCTTGCATTCCGGTCTTCTGCACCGGTGATTAAGGTTTTGATAACGGTTCCCACCTCGCTGTTTCTGGGCATGTTCATCATTTCCCTGAAATTTTATGGCAGTGTAAGGTGGCTCATAATTACCAGTATACTGGCCGCTGTCCTTTTGTGTATGCTCATCGAATTTATTTATCACAGAGATCTCGCGAAACTTCTTTCTGGGAAGGCCTCTTCGGGAATCTCTGTCGGCGCAGTCATCGTCATTCTCTGTATTCTGCAGTTTGATTTGTTTGGCTATGACTCTTACCTGCCGCCGGAGCGCAGACTTGACAATATGTCTGTTTATGCAGACTTGTTTTCGGGCTATTTTACTTACCCCGAAAACATCTACTCTCTCTCCTACGACCAGCTTACTGCCAAAAACGCCGCCTTTACCGATTATGCGCCGCTTTACCAGCTGGCGAAAGACGGTATCCAGAATGTACAGGACAAGATTACGCCCCAGACAGTGGATTATGAATCTTCCTCCTACAATTATTTAAGTATCTCTGTAAGGTATGGTATGAAAAACGGAAGAGATATTTACCGGAGATATGCCGTCGACCGCACCGGACTGTTGAATACATTATCAAAGCTGTGTGAAAATAAGGATTACCGGAGAGAACTGTTTCCTGTCTTCCATCTCGATAAAGATGATGTGTTAAAGGTTTCTGTGCAGGACCTCTATTACCAGCCCATGTCCCTCCCGCTCAGCCGCGAACAGCAGAATGAGCTTCTCGAGGCATATGAAAAAGACGTTTTGGCAGCAGATATTGCCGATCTGCAATATGAATCCCCCCTGGGCGAACTGGTTCTGGAGATTTTAAACACATACCCGGAGCAGGACATCTATGCGGGCGAAAATACCGCACAGCTCGGACAGTTCTATATTTATAAATCTTATACAGGCACATTAAAACTGCTGCATGATTATGGAATTACCCTTCGGGAGAAAATAGCCCCGGAAGATGTAACTTCTATCACATACTACCCGAATATCGACGGTCAGGGTGATCTGGATGCAAAAGCTTATATCAAAGAGTACACATCCGGCGCAGGAATCACCATCACAGACCCCGCTAAAATCGGACAGATACTGAAAAAAATAGACTACGACGAATGTTCCGGAATCCTCGGCAGCAGACAGACTGCCGCCGGATCTGTAGAAATCATATTAGCAGGACAGGCTTATCCTAATGTCTATATCATTCCTGAGGCACGTTAACAAAGTTGATATAAATATTAGATTACCTATTACTTGCGATATATAAAGAATGTGTTATAGTAACTACATAAAAGAGCACCGCCCACAAGGTGGAACCTCAAGTATTGTTTACATCCTAATCAAGGATGCGCCTACTCTGTTGGTCACGACAGGGTAGGCATTTTTTAAGAAATTTTTTCTTATAAAGTCTGTTTAATAATACTTTACCGTAACTCTCTTTCCCATTTTTTCAGCCGCATGGATCAGTTGTTCAACCAGGTTCATCCGTACACTCAGGTCGAATCCAAGTTCCTGGTCCTGATGTGCCTCATTAACCGCCGTGCCTACAAACAGGTTTAGCTCGGTACACTCTTCGATAATCAGCTTTGCCAGCTTTGATGCACCGTTGTTAGCATCCAGCTCGTCAAAGAATTCGACGTCAAACTCATCATTGATATATCGTTTCAAAAGCTTTAACGTCTTTCCGAGGGTCAGCACGCCTTCGGTTACCAGATCCAGTCCGGCGATGGACGCCATCGGGGGAACGGACGGATCGCTGCGGTCTATTTTGGTAACAATCTCTTTGTGGAGCACACGGGCTGCGATATTGGCGCTTGTACCGCCGGATACGACTTTTTTCCCTTCCATATGCATGAACTCATGCATCAGCTTTTCATCTTCATCCTTGCTCTTCGGCGGTCCGGTAAAGATGTTCACCACTCTTCGCTCGATGACTCTTGCTACGGCTACCGTGGTGTCGTCGCCCGGTTTCTGTACATACAGGTCGTCACATGCCTGACTCAAAAGAGCTGCGAGTCTGGAAGCAGACAGCGTCTTCTTCGTACACTGCAGTGTATACTCGGCCATGCTCTCCCACGTCCAGCCTTGTAGATTCAATATTTCCCCGGCCCCCGCATAAATCACGCCGTCGCTCATCAGTACAAAGCAGTCATTCTGCCTGACCTGAAACCGGTACTCGTGAATTTTCTTTCCTTCTATAACCCGCTCTTCATACGGGTATTTTACGATCTTCTGATCCCGCACAAAGACGCAGTCCGGGTTGTCAAATTCCACCAGATAGGCCTCCCCATTATGGAAAATCTGCAGGATACTGAAGGTTGCATATGCCACCTTCCTGACCCGACAGATCGGAAGCGTCTTCGCTATCGTCTCCACGCAGGATTCAATCCCGGCACCTTCAAACAGCATCGTCCCTAAAATCTTGGAGGTCAGTGTCGCCAGAATGTTCGCTTTCACACCGCTTCCCATCCCGTCCGCAAGAATCACAATGTCGGAATCTTCGGTCTTTAATATCTCCACCTTATCACCGCATAATTCTTCGTGGTGCTTGTTCAGGCTCTTCCAAGCCACATCAATACTAACGCTCATACTATTCCTCCCCTTCATTGAGGATAGAATCCCGAAGCTTTGTCAGGGTTACCTTCGTCTCAGCTGTCGTCTCTCCGAGCAGGCCCGCAATCTCCTGTGCAACCATCATCTGCTTTTCTATGACCTTCTGGGCCATCTCCACTGTTTCTACCTTCAGGTTGTAATGCTGTTCTTTAATCTTTTCTTCCCTCGTAATATCCTGGAAAGTAACAAGGACTGAATCCAGATTTTCGATATATACAATCGTCTCCTCCGCAGTCATCCTGCCATGTTCCAGCTGGATTTTCTTATGGATCACAGGCTCTTTGGTCCGCAGGGTTTCCTCAATATCGTCAGCCACGATAAACTCAAAAATATATCGCTGCACGGCCTCATCCCTGCCCACACCAAGCAGGTCCTGTGCCTTTTTATTGCATTCACGGATTCTTAAGGTGCTGTCTATGATGAAGATCATATTCGGTGTAACGTCCATCACGACGTTAGACATGGACTCGGCCTGTGTTAGTGCATATGGCATGCACATGGACAGTTCCGCCTTGTTCTGGCAGACCGCAATCGCTTTATCGCGGCAGGTCGGGTACCCGCACGCGCCACAATTGAGTTCATCCTCCACGGAATATTTCCCCGTGGATTTCAGCACCTCCCGGATTTCTTCCTCTGTAGGTACAGGGTCCTTAAGCCTGTTATCCTCAAATTGTTTGTACAGTTCCTCTGTACTCATGTCCGGAAGATTCCGCGCCGCTTTGTGGGATACCTCGTTTTCAATCTTTATCTTTGCCTTTACATAGGAGGTGTTCCATCTGGCGGATGCCGGCCCTTTTGCACAGCCTCCCTCACAGACATTTGCCTCGATAAAGCAGTGGTCCAGCTCGCCTCTCTGAAGGCATTCCAGCATTTCCATGCAGTTTGACAGGCCGTCCACGTAAACCTTGTGGTATGTATCTGCCTCTTCCTCAGCTACGACAGACTGTATCACACCGCCGCTGATCGGATACAGGCGGTTGACCTTCGGGTCCGGATTCCCCATCGGCCGGTCTTCACAGTCATGGATATTGATTCCGGCCTCTTCCAGCCAGATAGCAAGCTCTTCAAATGTCAGGATGGCATCAATCGCACCAAATACCCTCTCATCCCCGATTGCCTCCTGCTTCTTGGCAATGCACGGCCCCAGAAATACGACCTTCACATCGTCCCCATATACCTTTTTTATATAACGCCCGTGCGCCACCATCGGGGAAACGACCGGTGCCAGCAGGTCCACACAGTCCGGATAATACTTTTCAACCAGATCATTGACGCTTGGACAGCAGGTCGTGATGATATTCGGCATCTTCTTTTCGCGAATGATCTTCTTGTACTCATCCGTAACCATCGCCGCCCCCTCGGCAGTCTCACGAACCTCGGCAAAACCGAGTCTTTGCAGCGCATCCACCACCTGGCCGGGACGGTCAAACTCCAGTACGCCGAGATAAGACGGGGCAATCGAGATGATGGTCTTAAACCCCTGTCTTAAGTATCCTTTCACCCGGTCCATGTCACTGGCAAACGTCTTCGCATTCTGCGGGCAGATCTCCATGCAGCGGCCACAGTTAATACAGTGGTCCTTCAAAATATGTGCCTGCTCATTCTGTACCGAAATCGCCTTTACCATGCAATAGCGCACACACTTATAACAGTGTCGGCATTTTGCATCCTTAAAATCAATGACTCTCATGACTTTCTCTTCCTCCTGCTTTACAAGATTTTCTGGACTTTCAATTCCTATTTATTGTTACAAATTACCGGCAGAACCGCTGCTGCAGACATCTTAATCCGGGACAGGGCAGATTGCATTAACAAGCCTGTACACATCAGAGGACTCATCCACCGACGTAAAAGACGATGCATTAACCTCTGCTTTGAATATTGTTTCTTCACCCAAAGCCGGGGCAGCCGCATACTTTTCAAGAATCCCGACAAATGCCGCACTTGCCGAATCTATATCATAATAGGTGCCGTTCTGGAACTCATTCCACGCAGCTGTCAGACTATTGTTCGGAGTTATAACAACTTCAACTGTAAAGTCCATGATCCCGTTCTGCTTCGGTATTCCGACGGAATAGCTGCACTGTTTTACAATATTTTTCACGGCTGCGCTGCACCGCTCACGATATGGCTGTGAGAGATCATCCGGGGGATCAAATGCGCCGCCCGACTCATACCACACCTGTGCCTCTTCCTGTGTCTTTCCTGAATGTTTCATAAACTGGGTGAATTCCCCTTTTAATGAGGCATCCAGATATGCCTGAAAAAAGTCCCGCAAATCCAGCACACTGCATACATCCTCATATGGTTTCATATAACCGTCCACGGCTCTGGACAAGGCCTTCTTTATCTCCTCTTCTGACACATTGTAGGAGCCATCCTTCTCTACTACAGTGAAATCCAATACCCTGCCGTCCAGGTTGATGATATGATCCTTCAGGGCTTTCTTATCCTCCTCAAGAAGTGCAGACACGGATTGTGTAAGGTCTGTATCTGACATAGCCTCCACATAAGCTGCATTTACTTCTTCCAGAGAGGCCTCAAGGTCAATTGGCTCATAGGATACCCTGGCCGTGTAGCTGCCATCCTTTTCATCAATCGAGGTAACCTGAAACTCCACTTCTGAATAAGCTTCGGCAAGGAAATCCAGATAAGGGGATTTTAATTCCTCTGGAAAGGTGAGGGTAAAATCACACACATCCTCCGTCTCTTTTATCCCTTTCTCCAGAAGCTCTGAGAAATCCACGGGTTCCCGTTTCAGAGAATCCAGCACAGCCTTTTTCACCCCTTCTTCCGGGTCCCTTTTCGGTGCAGTGCTGCAACCGGATAAAAAGGCTCCCGTAACCATGACTACTGCAAGAAATCCGCTTATTAATTTTTTCTTCATCTTGAAACTCCCCCTGTTGTATTGTCCTATTCCAACCTTTTTCTGCTGTTAATAATTATAACTTATTTTATTGATTTCATCAACGAAAAGCGGGCTCGTTTCTAACCTGATTCCTGGTACTTAGTTATTATTCACATCCAGCAGGGTGCACGGCATGGTCTGGGCATTAACGGTATTTATGCACAAAATTACTGCTGCATTTTTGGGGAATACGTGAATAGACTATTAGACTATAGTCTAGTACAATAAGCTCAATATGCATCCATAGCAGATATGGGGAAAGGACAGAATATGATTATTAGTGCAAAGACAATCATTACAGGGGATGGCTCAACAGTCTTAAGAGACAGCGCTGTCAGAATCAATGAAAAGGGGATTATTGAAAAGGTAGGAAGCAGGGAAGAGGTTGCCGCCGCCTATCCGCAGGAAACATTCAATGATTATGGGGATGCAACAATTATTCCGGGCATGTGCGATATGCACTGCCACCTTGGATATTGGTACAGCCAGCCCGACAGCTTTAATTACAATGACCAGATGATTATGATGTATGCACTTCAGCATGCACAGGCGGCTTTTACAAAAGGCATCACAAGCGTAAGAGACTGCTATTCACCGCATGGTGTCTGCAGGACGTTGAAAATGTCTGAAGAGAAAGGTTTTATTACAATTCCGAGAATCACGCACGTAGATGCGGGCATGTGTATGACAGGCGGGCACTGCTGGGATGAAGTGATTCAGGTCGACGGACCCTGGGCGATTCGTGCTGAGATCCGAAAGCAGGTCAGAGACGGGGCCGAATGGGTTAAGGTACTGACCAGTCACCGTTCCCACATCCCAGAATATACACAGGAGGAACTGGATGCCGCCGCAGATGAGTGCCACAGAAGAGGTATCAAATGTGTCGTTCACGCCGGAACACATCCTTCCATACAAATGTGTATCGATGCCGGATTCGATACGATCGAGCACGGCACATTTCTGACTGTCGAGCAGGCACAGCAGATGAAGGAAAAAGGAATCTCCTGGACACCTACAATCTTCGCATATACATATCTTTATGAAGTATGTAAAAAAAATATAGAAGAAGGAAATGCAGACGTATTCAGTGACCCGGTTGCTGCGAAAGAACAGAGGGATTATGCTTTCTACGAGCCTGCCTATGAATCTTACCGCGATAATTTTAAAAAGCTTTATGATACCGGCGTAACAGTCTGCACGGGAAGTGATATGGTCATGTACGGTGCCCCGGTCCTTCCTGTACAGCAGGAACTGACTTACATGGTGAAATACGGCATCACACCGGTACAGGCTATCCAGACTGCAACAGCAAACCCGGCAAAGGTTCTGGGCAGGGAAGATGAACTTGGAATGATTAAAGAAGGACTTCTTGCTGATATTACAGTGGTTGACGGAGATTTGAGCGCTGACATTAATTGCGTATTTCAAACAAATACTGTATTCCTCGGCGGGAAAAAGGTTTATGAACAGGGAACAAGATACGTTTAAAAAAGCTAACAGGATTGGTCTTTACATATAGTCAAATTCACGGGAATAAAGCAGCCGGAACTTGTTGAAAAGGTTCCGGCTGCTTTATTTATGGTTTTTTTAATTGATGCTGCGTTTCACGTAGCTTGTATGTAAGATATGGTGTGCTTTCTCGCTTCCCGGCTCGCCTAAGTATTCTTCGTATACTTTCTTGATTGACGGGTTGTCGTGTGACTTGCGCAGTGTCTTTGCTGAATCGTTATCATACAGTACTTTTGCACGGATTGCACGAACATCCTCGAAATTACGCACATCAGCGTGTACCTGAGGCTGTCCGCCTCCGTTTACGCAGCCTCCCGGGCAGCACATGATCTCAATGAAGTGATAATCTGCTTCCCCTGCACGGATCTTATCCATCAGTACCTTTGCATTGGATAATCCGGACGCAACCGCTACCTTGACATCCATTCCTGCGACATGGTAAACAGCCTCTTTGATACCTTCCGTACCACGCACATCTGTAAATTCTACATTTGCAAGTTCTTCCCCTGTCAGCTTCTCAACTGCTGTACGAAGAGCCGCTTCCATAACACCGCCAGTCGCACCGAAAATCACGGCTGCCCCTGTAGACTCTCCTAACGGGTCATCAAAACCTTCATCCGGCAGAACTCTGAAATCAATGCCTACCTTACGGATCAGGCGTGCAAGCTCTCTCGTAGTGATAGAAATATCCACATCCGGAACACCGGCTGCATTCTGGTCATCACGACCGATCTCAAATTTCTTTGCCGTACATGGCATTACGCTGACACATACAATATCTTTCGGGTCAATCCCCATCTTCTCTGCATAATATGTCTTCGTGATCGCACCAAACATCTGCTGGGGTGATTTACAACTTGACAGATGATCCAGCAGGTCCGGATAATAGTGTTCGCAGTATTTGATCCATCCCGGTGAACAGGAGGTCATCATCGGCAGTACCCCGCCGTTCTGGACACGTCCGAGGAATTCGTTTGCTTCCTCCATGATCGTAAGGTCCGCACTGAAATCTGTATCAAATACCTTGTCAAATCCGATTCTGCGCAGGGCTGCTGCCATCTTGCCCTCCACGTCTGTTCCCATCGGATATCCGAATTCTTCCCCAAGTGCCGCCCTTACAGACGGAGCCGGCTGAACAACAACATGCTTTGTCGGGTCTGCGATTGCTGCGAGAACATCATCAACAAAATCTTTCTCATATAAGGCACCTGTCGGACATGCTGCAATACACTGGCCGCAGGATACACAGCTTGTGTCTCCCAGCCCCATATCAAAAGCGGAGCCGATAAATGTCTCAAATCCACGGTTGTTTGGTCCGATTACGCCTACTGCCTGCACTTTTTCACAGACTGCCGAACAGCGGCGGCAAAGGATACATTTGTTATTGTCACGGATCATATGCGGTGCGCTGTCATCCAGCTCATAGTGCGGAGATTCACCCGCAAAACGGTCCTCATCTTCTACCCCCAGTTCCTGGCAGAGTTCCTGAAGCTCACACTTCCCGCTTCTGACACAGGAAAGGCACTTCTTCTCATGATTAGAAAGGATCAGTTCCAGTGTACGTTTTCTGGACTCGATCAGCTGCGGTGTATTCGTCAGTACTTCCATGCCTTCATTGATCGGGTGTACACAAGCCGCAACCAGATTCCTTGCTCCTTTTACTTCTACAATACACATACGGCAGGCACCAATCTCATTGATGTCCTTTAAGAAACAGAGTGTAGGGATCTTGATCCCTGCCAGACGTGCTGCTTCCAGGATAGTAGAACCTGCCGGTGCGCTGACATTCAAGCCATTGATTTTAATATTCACATTCTCCATATTCTTCTACCCTCCATTACTCTTTGTAAATTGCACCAAAACGGCATTTTTCCATACAAGCGCCGCACTTCACGCACTTCTCAGGATTGATCATATGCGGTTCTTTTACGCTGCCGGTAATTGCATCTGCCGGACATGTCCTTGCACATAATGTACAGCCTTTACACTTATCCGCATCAATCTTGTACTGAAGCAGTGACTTACATACGCCTGCCGGACATCTCTTGTCAACGATGTGTGCAATATACTCTTCTCTGAAATATTTGAGAGTGGAAATTACCGGGTTCGGAGCCGTCTGTCCCAATGCGCAGAGCGAATTTGTCTTCAGATGGTTACACAGCTCTTCCAGTTTATCCAGATCTTCCATTGTTCCCTGGCCTTTTGTGATCTTATCCAGAATCTCCAGCATACGTCTTGTACCAACACGGCACGGTGTACACTTTCCACAGGATTCATCTACCGTAAATTCAAGGAAGAACTTCGCGATATCAACCATACAGTTGTCTTCATCCATGACAATCAGACCGCCGGACCCCATCATGGAACCGATCGCAATCAGGTTGTCATAGTCAATCGGAACATCGAAGTGTTCTGCCGGAATACATCCGCCTGAAGGACCACCTGTCTGTGCCGCTTTGAACTTCTTGCCATTCGGGACACCGCCGCCGATCTCTTCTACGATCTCACGCAGAGTTGTTCCCATCGGAATCTCAACGAGTCCTGTATTATTGATCTTGCCTCCGAGGGCAAAAACTTTTGTTCCCTTTGATTTCTCGGTTCCCATTGATGCGAACCATTCCGGTCCGTTCACAATGATCTGCGGGATATTCGCCAGTGTCTCAACGTTATTCAGAATCGTAGGCTTCTGGAACAGCCCTTTGAGTGCCGGGAACGGAGGACGCGGACGCGGCTCGCCCCTGCTTCCTTCAATAGATGTCATGAGGGCAGTCTCCTCACCACAGACAAATGCACCTGCACCAAGTCTGAGTTCAATATCAAAATTAAATCCGCTTCCAAAGATATCTTTGCCAAGCAGTCCGTATTCTCTTGCCTGTCCGATCGCGATCTCCAGACGTTTTACAGCGATTGGATACTCTGCACGCACATAGATGTATCCCTGTGAAGCACCGATTGCATAACCCGCGATCGTCATTGCTTCGAGAACAACATGTGGGTCCCCTTCGAGTACGGAACGGTCCATGAATGCTCCTGGGTCACCTTCATCGGCATTACAGCAGACATATTTCTGGTCCGCATCATTTGCAGCCGCAAATTTCCATTTCAGGCCGGTCGGGAATCCTGCACCGCCCCTTCCCCTTAAGCCGCTGTCCAGAAGGATCTGGATTACGTCTTCCGGAGTCTTCTGTGTCAGGACGGTTCCCAGCGCCTCATAGCCGCCTGTCCCTATGTATTCCTCGATATTCTCCGGATTAATGACACCGCAGTTGCGTAAGGCAACCCTCTTCTGCTTCTTATAGAAGTTTGTCTCATTCAGTGGCAGGATATCTTCTGACTTTGTTGTCTCATCGTATAGAAGACGGGTAACAACCCTTCCTTTGAGCAGATGCTCTGATACGATCTCCGGAATATCATCTTCCTGTACCATTGAATAGAAGGATCCTTCCGGGTATACGATCATAATCGGTCCCAATGCACACAGGCCGAAGCACCCTGTCTTTACAACACCGACTTCTTCCTCCAGACCCTGGGCTTTGATTTCTTTTTCAAGTCTCTCTATAATTCTCTGGCTTCCGGAAGAAGTACAGCCTGTTCCACCACAAACCAAAACATGTGAACGATACATAATCATTAGCCTCCTTTATTATTTTTCAGCGTTCTTCTGAGCCGCACCTAATGTATATTTTGTCACCACCTGGCCATCCAGCAGATGCATCCTCAGGACTTCCATCGCTTTTTCAGGAGTCATCTTCACATACGTTACTTTCTCCTTGCCGGGTTCGAGTACCTCAACGATCGGCTCATACTGGCACAGCCCGATGCACCCGGTCTGTGTAACACTGATATTCGTAAGTCCCTGCTCCTGGACAGCATCTGAAAGTGCTGTAAGTACAGGTCTTGCACCGCTTGCGATCCCACATGTTGCCATTCCAACGACAACCCTGATCTGGTCCTCACTCTCTCCGCGGATGCCGACTTTACCCTGCATCTTTTCTCTGATTGCACGTAATTCTTCAAGAGATTTCATAAATTTCCTCCTAATATTATATATCCGCTCCCTGGTCCGCCTCTGCCTTATTGGACTCCAGAAATTCCTTAATAAATCTGGAAACCTCCAGGTCCTGGAAGGATATCTCCCCACCCAGTATCTCCTTAAGCTCCTGAGTGTCCAGAACAAATTCGTTCTCATTATACCTGTAGGTATAGATAAAACGGATCTGCTCATTAAAGACTACCAGCGTATGTATTGTGGAACTAATGTCCCCGAGCGGCATTCTGTCAATATGTGATAATTGAAAAACTGCTTTTACAACTGTCCCTTTACCAAGTTCTGACATAATGGAAAAGCTTCCTCCTGCACTTTCTGCAGCCTGTTTGAAAAAAGGCACTCCCAAACCTACTCTTCTCGTAGTCCTAGTCGTGTAAAATGGGTCCTGCACCTTTTCTGTCTGCTCTCGTGACATTCCGCATCCGTCATCTTGAATGGTGACGGTCAGAGTATCTTCTTCTGTCTGTACAAAAACCCTTATTTCAATAAGTGATGCTCCTGCACGTACAGAGTTCTCTGCTACATCCAATATGTTCAGTGATATTTCCGGCATCATAGGCTTATTCGTATTTTGCTAAAATGTCATCAATATCATCCACGGTAAGGCGTCCGTATACTTCGCCATTGATCATCATAACCGGCGCCAGTCCGCATGCACCTACACAGCGGCATGCGTCTAATGAAAACTTCCCGTCAGGTGTACATTCCCCGCCGACAATCCCAAGTTTTTCCATCAGTGCATTATAAATGTCACCCGACCCTTTAACATAGCAGGCGGTTCCAAGACAGACGGAAATCTGATATTTTCCCTTGGGACTTAATGTGAACTGTGAATAGAATGTAGCTACCCCATAAATCTTTTCCAGAGGAATCCCTGTTTCATTAGAAATGATTGTCTGTACCTCTATGGGAAGGTATCCGTAGATATCCTGAGCCTTCTGAAGAATCGGCATCAAAGCACCTTTTTCATCTTTCAGCTCAGAAATCACTTTCAATAATGATTCTTCTTGTTCCTTAGTTCCTGAGAACGGAACGGTCTCTTTCTTTGCGAGCATCGCTTAACCTCCATTTCTTTTTTGGACTATATTTAGGTTCATCATATCATAATATATTACAAAATTCCAGCACTATTTCTTCATCTTTTTGTCGTTTCTGCTGATAGCAATTCTCATTTAGTTTCTGTATATTGTTAAATTATTTTCATTCTTTTCCGCTTTTTACGCCATTTCATATGCATTTGGCACAAGGTCTGACATTGCATTTTGCAGGCACAAATGCTATACTGAATTCACAACTGATATGTCATTCCGGATTCATAACCGGCCCCGGAAGACAAAAGGAAACAAACAGAATGTAGATTGGATTGGAGGACTTATGACAATAAAGGAAATGCAAAAACTGCTGGATGCCGAACTTTTGTTTGGCGATGAGCTGCTGGATCTGGATGCCAGATTTGTTTTTTCATCCGATATGATGAGCGACGTCCTTGCCTTTGCGGAAGAATGTTCTGTCCTCATTACCGGATTATGCAATCCGCAGGTCGTCAGAACTGCCGAGATGCTGGATATCGCCTGTATTATTTTCGTGCGCGGCAAGATGCCTGATGCGAACATCATTGCACTCGCACAGGGAAAAGGTATGGCTATACTTGCAACCAAACATTATATGTTCACCACATGTGGAATATTATATGAACATGGACTGCGGGGAGGTGCTTAAATGAGTGAACATCTGACATTTACATACGAAATACCCGGAGATGATTTTACGCGCGCCGGTGAAGCCAGCAGCGCGATCAAGAATAAACTGAAGATGCTTGGAGTAGATAACGCCGCGATACGGAAGGTTGCAATCGCAATGTACGAAGGTGAGATTAACATGGTCATCCATGCTGACGGCGGTGAACTCACTGTTACGATTTCGGATACCGAGATCGTCATGGTCCTCGCCGACAAAGGCCCCGGCATCCCGGATATCTCAAAGGCGATGCAGGAAGGATACTCCACCGCACCTGAAGAAGTCCGTTCCCTTGGTTTTGGAGCCGGTATGGGACTCCCGAATATGAAGAAGTATTCGGATGATTTCCAGATTGAGTCCGAAGTCGGAGTCGGAACAACCGTAACGATGAAAGTATTTATCTAATTATTTACTATTGAAAGGAGCCGATATGGATAAGTTCATTCGTTCTGTTCGTCTGAACGAAGATGCCTGCCAGGGCTGTATCAACTGTATCAAGTACTGCCCCACCCAGGCGATCCGCGTACATAATGGAAAAGCCCACATCATTGACAAGTTCTGCATTGACTGCGGCCGCTGCATCCGCTACTGCCCGCATCATGCTAAAATACCGAATTATGATTCACTCAATGTACTGAACAATTATAAGTATACAGTCGCGCTTCCGGCGCCTTCTCTTTATGCCCAGTATAATAACCTGACGAACGTGGATATCGTACTGAATGCCCTTCTGAAGCTGGGTTTTGATGACGTATTCGAGGTCAGCGCGGCCGCAGAGCTGGTATCCGAAGCCTCAAGGGAATATATGAAGGCCCACGCAGATGAAGGACCGTTCATCAGTTCAGCCTGTCCTTCCGTCGTCAGGCTGATTCGTGTGAAGTTCCCGGCCCTTTTGTCCAAACTTCTGCCAATCAAGCCCCCCGTCGAGGTTGCCGCAGAGATAGCCCGGGCACGGGCCATAGAACGGACCGGACTTCCATCAGAGGATATCGGCATTATTTTCATATCCCCCTGCCCGTCCAAGGTTTCCTATGCAAAGGCCCCCCTCGGGATAGAAAAGAGTAACATAGATAATGTAGTAGCAATCAAGGATGTTTATCCGCTCCTGCTGCCCCACATGAGCCGGGATGAAAGCCAGTTAAAGCCTCTCTCCAGTTCGGGGAGAATCGGGCTCGGCTGGGGTAATGCAGGCGGTGAGGTCGGTGGTCTTTTGATCGACAGCTATCTGGCCGCCGACGGGATTGTCAATATACTCCGCGTCCTCGAAGAGATTGAGGATGAAAAGATCCACGGCCTGAAGTTCATAGAACTCAACGCCTGCAACGGCGGCTGTGTGGGAGGCACCCTGACTGTAGAGAATGCCTATGTTGCAACGACAAAGACGAAAAGACTGCTGCGTTACCAGCCTGTCTCCAAGAGCCATCTGAATACATACCCCGAGATTGATAATATCTATTGGGATGATGACGTGGAATACGAACCGGTATTCCGTCTGGGCAATACCTTTAAAGAAAGCCTTGAGATGATGAGTACAGTGGAGGAACTGACGAAAAAGTTCCCGGGACTTGACTGTGGCTCCTGTGGGGCCCCTACATGCCAGACCCTGGCGGAGGATATCGTGAGAGGTGTTGCAACAAGCAACGACTGTATCTATGTTCTGCGTGAACACATTTCCAGTCTTTCAAAGGAAATTGACTTTCTCTCCAAAGCTTCCAGCCAGTCCTGCGGCTTTGAAGATGAAAGCACGAAGCTCCTCCACGAATATATCCACAAACTGACGACAGAACTGGATGCATTTGGCGTACCGGAACAGAAAGCTTCGGATGAGGATCCGTCATGACCTGCCGTTAATCATATTTTTTATTCTGAAAGGAGAAATCATACATGAAACTTCAGTCAGTTTTAGATTTACCGGACTTAAGCGTACTTGTAAAAGGGAATCCTGACCGGGAAGTCAGTAAAGTATTCTGCTGCGACCTGCTGAGCATTGCAATGGGCAAGGCTCCCGCAGACGGCGTATGGGTTACTGTCATGGGGAATAAGAACACCCTCGCCGTTGCCACGCTGACCGATACTGCCTGTATCATACTGGCAGAGGGCGTTGCTCTGGATGAGGGGACTCTAGCACAGGCAGAAGCGGAAGGGATTGCCGTTATGGCAACAGACCTTCCTGTCTTCGATATGGCTCTGGAAGTCTATGAAGCGGGACTTGCATGATTCCGCTATATTATGATCTTCATCTCCATTCCTGTCTTTCCCCATGCGGAGATGACGACATGACACCTGCCAATATTGTAGGTATGGCATCCATTAAGGGGCTTGATGTCATTGCACTGACCGACCATAACAGCTGCCTCAACTGTCCCGCTGCCATGATTCACGGACAGAATTACGGTGTTACTGTAATACCGGGAATGGAACTGTGTACCGCAGAAGAGGTCCATGTGATCTGTCTGTTTTCAGAATTGGACAATGCACTTGCATTTGACTCCTATGTTTATGAACACTTGATGCCAATAAAGAACAAAGAAGAGATTTTCGGAAAACAGCAGATCATGAACGAGGACGATGAAGTGACCGGAACAGTCGGTAACCTGCTCATCAATGCCACGGATATCCCATTTGACGAAGTAGTCAGCCTGACAGCAGAGTACGGTGGAATCGCTTATCCGGCCCATATTGACAAGACGTCTACCAGTCTTCTGTCTAACTTAGGTTTTGTTCCACCTGACAGTGCATTTACCTGTGCCGAGGTTCATGATTTGAAGAATCTGCACAAGATACAGAAAGATCATCCCTATTTTTTGAACTGCAATATCATAAGCAGCTCTGACGCGCATTATCTGGAGGATATCCGGGAACCCCAGTATCAGATCTTCTCTGAGTCAAAGGGGCTGAAAGATATCTTAACCGCAATTAATAATAAACTCTAAAAAAGGGAATGCCGCTTAAGCATTCCCCTTTTCTTACTCTATTTTCCGGAATCACTCCTTAAACCGGTATCCAACTCCCACTTCTGTCACAATGAACCGTGGCTCCGCCGGGTTTTTCTCAATCTTCCTTCTCAGCGTAGCCATAAACACCCTGAGTGTCCCTGCCTCGGCGCCTTTTGCATACCCCCATATCTCTTTCAGTATATAGTTATGGGTCAGCACTTTGCCCCTGTTCGCAATCAGCAGAACCAATATCTTATATTCAATCGGTGTCAGGTGGATCTCCTCTTCATCAATCATCACACTCCGCTTTGCATAGTCCACAGTCAGGTAATCCTGCCGGAATACTTCCTCTGTATTCTCTAAGGCCATACTCTCCATTTTTCTCATAGCAACGCGTATCCGGGCCATCAGTTCTCCCATATAAAACGGCTTTGTCACGTAATCATCCGCGCCCGCATCGAGCGCCTGTATCTTTTCCTGCTCTTCCTGTCTGGCAGACACGACAATGATCGGCGTATTGGACAGTTCCCTGACATTCTTAACAACTTCTAACCCGTCCCCGTCAGGCAGGCCCAGATCAAGCAGGATCATATCCGGCTGGTTTGCATAAAACAGGCTGATCGCCTCCTTAACAGATTTTGCCACAAAATATCCGTATTCCTCATCTTTCAGAGTCATGCTCATAAAGTTTACAATATATTTATCGTCTTCAACGATCAGAATCGTTTTCTTTTCTTTCATCACTACCACCTGTTATCCATTATGTCATAAGGCCATCCTCTCCAGCCGCCGGAATGTATGGCACGGTCTGAACAGTAACATTTAATCTGCAAGCCCCGCTTTCAGCCAGAAGGTGAATCTTGCACCGCCTTCGGCACGGTTTTCCGCCCAGATCTCACCATCGTGGGCCTTCACGACTTCCCGGCAGATTGCAAGTCCCAGTCCAATCCCCCGCTTCTGGTCCGTACTCTTGTCCGACAGGGAGACAAATTCGTCAAATATCTTCTCTGTCATCCCTTCCTTTATCCCGTCGCCGTCATCCTCCACCACAAAATAAACGCGGCAGCTGCGGTAAAACACATTGAGTCCGATATATCCAGCATCCTCCGTATGCTTCATGGCATTATCCAGAAGATTCACGAGAACCTGTATAATCATTTTATTGTCCATATCGGCAACGACCACCCTGTCCGGCAGTGTGATACGGAAATTACGCCGTTTCTTCAGGCCGATTACATGCTTCTCAGCCTCATATACAATATCATCCACCACTTCCGTACGTTTTTCAATAAACTGCTGCCCGCTCTCGATCTTTGTCATGCTCAGAATATTTTCCATCATCTTCATCAGCCACATCGCCTGTTCCATAACATCCCTGACCAGCCCGTCCTTTGCATCCTGATCCATAGAGTGATTCTCCAGAATCAGGCTGCAGTCACCCATGATTCCTGTAAGCGGTGTCCTGAAGTCGTGAGAAATGCTCCTGAGCATGCCGCTTTTCATGTGCTCCCGTTCCACTTCCACCTTGGTCTGTTCCTGTTCTGCATAGATCAGTTCCCTGTCCAGCGCGATACCAATCTGATTGGCCGCCGTCTTCACAAGCATTTCTGCCTCCGCCGCCAGTCCCTGATTGTGGTTAAATACTTTTAATGTTCCCAGCTGCCTTACCATACCTATAATCGGAAACATCAGGTAATCCTTAGAGATATACTCTTTGGCCGCCCCGGCCCCGATTGTCTCCCCTTCCAGTTCAACAATGCAATCGTATCCGGTATGCTCATAGATATACCGGATCCCCAGCTGTATAATATTCTCCTTGCCTGTCACATTGATAAACTTTTCTGACATTTCATAAAGCCTGAGTGCCGTCTCCTCACTGTTCTGTGCGATCAGCAGCTGCTTCTGAAACCGTACGGTCAGGCTGGAAGAGATACAGGCCGCCAATAGGAAAAAGCCCATCAGTGCCACATCATTCGGGTTCATGATGGCAAATGTATGCACTGGAACGGTAAAAAAGTAATTAAACATCATGACACTGACGATGGCCCCTATGATCCCATATTCATATCCCCGTGTGAAAACACTGATCAGGAGCACACCGACCATGAATACCATCAGACAGTTTTCTTTCGCAACTCCTGCCCTGTTCAGGATCAGGCAGAACATGCTGGCAGAAAGCACAATGAGTATTGTCCTCAAAGCATAATTTACTCTTCTGTTCTTTGCAATGCTCTTTATAACCCCTGCTGCACTCTTCATATGCTGTGTGCTCTCCTTTCCACCTGCCTGTATTTATTTTTTATCATAACACCTTAATGGATGTTTGCCAATATCCGGTCAATGTCCTTTTTCAGTCCAACGACCATCAGATGGTCTTCTGCAGTAAGAAGCCTGTCTGCCTGCGGCAAGAGCTGCAGATGCCCGTTTGTCTTAATTCCAAGAATACTTACATGGTATTTAGACCGTATTGCAAGCTGGCGGATACTCTTTCCGATCCATTCCTTCATCGGTGGTATTTCAAAAATGGAATACCCCTCGGTCAGTTCAATATAGTCAAACACATGGTTTGCGCTATGCCTGACAGCCAGACGTTCCGCGATATCCCGGTCCGGGTAGATGACTTCATCTGCACCGTTTCTTAAAAGGAATTTTGCGTGGATGTCTCTGTTTGCCTTGCTCACAACATAGTTCGCCCCCATTTCCTTAATGAGGCTTGTAATCTCCAGACTGCTCTGGAAATTGGAGCCGATGCATACAAAGCAAATATCAAAGTTCCCTATACCGAGACTTTTCAGCACATCTTCATTTGTACAGTCTCCCACCTTCGCCATCGTGGCATACGGAAGCAGGTCCTGCATACACTCCTCGTCCTTGTCAACAATCATAACCTCATTTCCCAGCTGTGACATATTAATACATAGATGGTGTCCCAGTCTGCCAAGGCCTATAATTAATACTGATTTCATATTCTAACTCCTCCAATCAACCTATCATAATCTGTTCCACAGGCAATTTCACCGGCGGTTCTACCTTATGCCCGCGCAGGGAGAGGGCGAATGTCATACTGCCGATTCTTCCGCAATACATAAGGAATATCAGTACAATCTTCGAAATAGTTTCCATATCTCTTGTAATCCCTGTTGACATCCCCACCGTCCCGATTGCGGAAATCACTTCAAACGCTGCATCAGTAACTGCAACCGGCTGCACCGTAACGATTACGAGCACTGCCAGGATTACGGAAAATAAATTAATACATAAAACTGCACTGGCCTTTCTGATAGACCCCTCATCCAGCCTTCTCCCGAAAATCTTACAATGCATCTCTTTCCTCAGATTAGCGTGGACATAAATCAGAAGTACCACGAATGTTGTTGTCTTAATCCCTCCCGCCGTAGATCCCGGGCTCCCTCCTATAAACATGAGAATGGAGGTCAGAATCTTGCTGCTGTCAGTCAGCGCTGCCGTATCCACGGTATTAAATCCGGCGGTCCTTGCAGTCACGGAGCCAAACAGAGAACATAGTATTTTATCATCAAAGGGCATTCCTGCAATCGTGTTATTCCGTTCAAAGAAAAAGAGAAGTGCTGCCCCTCCAAAAATAAGTATAAACGTAGATATTAATACAATTTTCGTATGAAGGCTGTATCTCCTAAAGGACACTTTATATATGGAAATATCATTCCACACAAAGAAACCTATCCCCCCTATCACAATCAGGCCCATAATGACGAGATTCACGACCCAGTCATTATAATATGGTGTAAAAGAGGAATAAGCCCCGTGTCCGCCCATCAGGTCAAAACCGGCATTGCAAAAGGCCGAGATTGCATGAAAAATGCCAAAATATACTGCTTTTCCCAGACTCATTGTCTCACAGAAACGAATCGCAAGTATCAGCGCCCCGAGACCTTCGAAGAAAACTGTACCAATAATGATTTTCTTAGCCAGTCTGACGATGCCGCCGACCTGCATAATATTCACACTCTCCTGAAGCGTCCCTCTGGTCCACAGGCCTATCTTTCTCCTGAGTAAGATGGCAAAGCAGACGCCTATCGTCATGAATCCAAGTCCCCCAAGCTGGATGATCACCAGTATCACGCTTTGTCCAAATAGGGACCAGTACTGGAATGTGTCCGCAATCACAAGGCCTGTTACACATGCTGCAGAAGTTGAAGTGAACAGTGCATCCACAGCCGGAGTCGCCACACCGTCCCTTGTGGAGACCGGGAGCATCAAAAGCCCTGCTCCAATGAATATAATAAGACAGTACCCCAATACAATCATCTGTGTCTGCGTTAAGCGTTTTGTAAAAAGTTTCATGCCGCACCGACCTCGTTTTCCATAATCAGCAATTCCAGCCGCTGCAGCAGTTCTTCTTTTTCTGTAAATATCTGGACGTGTGACTGACGGTACAGCCTCATATTCATTTTCTCATTGCACAGGCTGAAAATCTGCGCCCCCGGATACATTTTCCGGAATAAATTGCAGGCTGAAAGGTTATCAATATCGGAGTCTGATACCGCTGCCAGATACTCTACATGCTGCCATGCCCTGTCAATATAGACAGATTCCAGAAATACCGGCTCAATACCGGCCTTCTCAAACCAGGATGCAACCTGCTCCATTTCCTTGCTTTTTCCAAAGATCACTGCGTATTGTTTCTTCTTTGCCTTCTTCTGAAGCTCTTTCTCATCATCGATAAAGCGGTCAATCCCTTTCATCAGATAAAGGCCATACAGAGCTCCGGCTGTTACTATAATCCCTAAAATTAAATTCGTTAACATATTCATCACCTTCTTTTCTTATTATTATCATAATCTTTTTTGCATTAAGGCGGTGATAAAATTAGGCAGTGAAACATTAAGATTGTGTTTAGACCAGAATTTTCCATAAAACTGCTGCATTTGCCTCTATTCGCAAATTGTCTTCAGGTCATCAGTTCCCAGTCTGCGGAATACCTCCAGTATCTTAACTTTTTTGTTTTCTTTCAGTGTACGATATGCGATTTGAAATGCCCCGTCAGATAAAGACCGGATGTGCATCTCTCCCTTCTTTATGTACACTATAATAAATTCCTGTTCTAATTCATAATTAATATCCATACTTTCGCTCCTTTCATAGAATAAAAAAAGCAACTGGATAATTTTTCCAATTGCTAGGGTCAATAATTTTCTGTTGTTGACTGACGTTTTTTCGGGGTGTTTTTCATATAATCCCTCCTTTTCCGGTATTGTTTTTACTGCTGGATTTCCTGAGGATATTAATATTATTTTATCATATCGGGGATTAGAAATACAACTAAATAACAGGCATTGCCAGATGTCTTCTTCCCAAAAATATCATCGGCAATGCCTGTTATTATGCTTACGCTCAAAGATACACTGTATACTTTGCGCCAGATAAATTATTTAACAAACAGCGGAACGATCTCACCTGCTTTTACATCAATTAATCCTCTGTCTGTCAGTTTCAGCGCCGGGCTCACCGGTAGTCCCAGTGTTCCAAATGACATGATCGGATTCAGGTGTTTATACCCGAGACTGTTCATTTTACCCCGGATTTTCTTTACGGCCCTTCCAATGTTTTCCACAGAACCTTCATTTAGAATCCCACAGACCGGAAGTGCCAGTTCTGCCAGAATTTCTCCTTCATTAACAACAAGGAAACCTCCCTGAAGCTTTTCAAGCCTTTGAACTGCCAGTAACATATCCTCTGGTTTATGCCCTGCAACGAGAAGATTATGATGATCATGGCAGTAAGTTGTTGCAACTGTCCCTGCCCTGCAGCAGTCTCCGGTCAGGAAACCATAACCGATATTTCCATTCTTCCCATAGCGTTCAATGACCATTGCCAGCATACAGCCGCTCTCCTGCCAGTGAAGATATCCGTCTTTGACAGGCATTTCAATCTGTACTTCCTTTGTCTGTGTGCATGATTCCTGAACACAGATGGCACGCACAAGCGCTTTCTTACCATTTGCCGGAATTTGAAAATTATTTTTCGTAATCTCTGGCAGGCAGACACTGTGATAAAAGTCCTCAGGAAATTCATAAGAACTTTTCGGTTCCTCCGCAGAATTCCTGTGATAGATCTCTACTCCACATTTATAGACAAGAGATGGCTCCATCACCTCCAGATTTTCAAGCAGCTGGAAATCTGCAAGTTTTCCGGGTGCAATACTCCCCCTGTCATAAAACTGCATTCTTCTGGCAGGGGTAAATGTAGCGCAATAAATGGCCTGTTCCACGGGAAATCCCAAGCGAACGGCCTGTTCTGCGACCTTATTCAGATGCCCTTTTTCATAGAGTGCATCGGCCATCGTGTCATCGGTCACAAAACTCACATGCTCATAGAGATTATTAGAAACAATGTAATCCAGAATTTCAGGCTTGAGCATTTTCTCCTGAATCTCGAAGAACATTCCATTTTCAATCCGCTGTCTGACTTCTTCCAGAGTGTGTTCTGTGTGGTCTCCGTCAATTCCCAGATATAAAAATTTCGCAAGTTCAAGACCGGTCAGCGAAGGACAGTGCCCTTCGACCACATATCCCGGCTTTTCTTCCCTGAGGTATTCAAGAAATTTCGTAATCTCAAGTTGGTTGCCCTCTTCTATTATTTTGCGGTAATTCATGATCTCACCGACACAGACTACGTCCTTTTCTTTCAACAGACATTTCATTGCCTCGCAGTCTATGACGCCGCCTGTCGTCTCAAGTCTGGAGCTTGTAGACGGTACACTGCTTGGAATACCATAATAGATATCAATCGGCGCCTCCTCTGCGGCACAGATCATCTCATGTACCCCGCGGATTCCACGTACATTTGCCATCTCATGGGGTTCCGACACGATTGTTGTCACGCCGCAGGAAGCCATATATCTTCCAAACGGCCCCGGAGTCATCATTGAGCTCTCGATATGCATATGAATGTCAATCATCCCAGGAATCATATATTTACCATCCGCGTCAATTTCCTTTACGGCATCAAACTCTGTAGACTTTTCACGGTCGATATAGAAAAATTTCCCGTCCTTTACAGAGACATCCGCCTCAAAAAATTCTTTCCTGTATGAATTGTATACCTTTGCATTTCGAATCCAAAGATCTGCTTTTTCCATCATGGGCCTCCATTAAACAATCGTAAAAAAGTAAAGTGCACAGACGGCAACAAGAATATACATCACCGGTGAAATCTCTTTGATTTTGCCTGCTGCGATTTTCATAATCAGGTATGCAGGAAGCGCCACACAGATTCCGTTTGCGATGTTGTTTGCAAAAATCGTAAATGTTACACAGATAAATGCCGGAATATATTCTGTGATATCATTGTAGTTTACATTTTTCATACCGCTTAACATATTGATTCCGATAAAAATCAATACCGGTGCCGTCGCTGCGGAAGGGATCACCAGTGCAAGCGGTGCGAAAAATAATGCAAGCAGGAAGCATATACTCGTAAATACCGCAGTAAGGCCTGTCTTTCCGCCAGCCTCTACTCCTGCGGAAGACTCAAGGTAGGTCGTCATGCTTGGCATCCCGAACAGCGCACCAAAGCTTGTAGAAACTGCATCTATTTTAAAACATTTGTCAATTCCGGGAAGATTTCCGTTTTCATCCAGATATCCCGCTTTGGCACCGACTCCCAGCACAGTACCAAAGGTTGAGAAGAAATCAGGCACAAACAGTGCGATCAAAAATGGAATGTATGCAAAATTTAATGCTCCAATGAAATCTACCTTTAAAAACTGCGGTACGATATTAGCCGGCATGGAGAAAATCTGCTCCGGCATTTTTGTCACACCAAATGGAATTCCAGCCAGTGTTGTCAAAAGAATGGTAAGAATCATTCCGCCCGGAACATTCATAACCTTCATGATAAGTAATATCACGAAACCAATCACGGTCACTATAACTGCAGGTGATTTCAGATCACCAAATCCAAGTGTATTCTTTGCCTCATTTGCTATAATAAGCCCACTGCTCTTTGCCCCCAGAAGTGCAATAAATAAACCGATTCCGGCACTGACTGCATGCTTCAGACTGACTGGAATTACTTTTACAACCGCTTCCCGAAGTCCGAGAAAAGAAATCAGTATAAATAATACACCGCTCCAGAAGATAACTCCTGATGCGATCTCAGCCGGGATTCCTTCATTACTGATCATCGAAGCTACGATTCCGACGCTTCCAAGCCCCGGTGCCAGAACGAATGGGCGGTTTGTATATAACGCCATCGCACAGCTTGTCAGAACAATCAGCAGAACCATGACAGTCAGCATAACATGTTTATCTGCCCCGGCACCTCCAAGGATGTTCGGCACCGTCGCCAGAACATATGCCATCGTGACAAATGTAGTAATACCTGCCAGAAGTTCTGTCTTTACATTTGTATGGAACTTAGAAAACTCAAATTGTTTTTCCACCCACTGTTTCATAAGTACTCTCCTTCATATCTTGTATTTTCTTAACATATATTGTATGCTGAAAATAAACCAGTTGTCCAATTCATATTTTCCATAAAAACTATTCCCATATGGCATAGTAAGTTTGAAAGGAGCATGCTCATGAATTTTCAGGATCTTCAATACCTCCTCTGTATCGCCAAGCACCAGAATCTGACGAAGGCCGCGCAGGAACTATATATCTCGCAGCCGACCTTAAGTAAATCTCTCCGGAAACAGGAGCAGGAACTGGGAGGGAAGCTTTTTTCCCGGAGTAATAACTGTTATATTCCCACCTATCTTGGGCGCTGCTGCCTTGACTATGCCAAGAGGGCTGTAGCGCTTAAGCAGGACTGGGAAAAAGAACTGCTGGACCTCCATTCCTGCAGTGAAGGTGAACTGAATATTGCCTTCCCGCTGATGCGCAGCTCCTGCATGATTCCCAGAATACTCCCGGTTTTCCACAAAGAATATCCCGGTATACATGTGAATCTGTTTGAAGAAACCCATTCCATTCAGGAGCGCCTTCTGACAGACGACCGGCTGGACTTTGCTGTCTTTACAGAATCAAGCCCTCACCCAAAGCTTTCCTATGAACTCCTTCTAAAAGAAGAGGTACTGCTCTGCCTTCCTCCCGGCCACCCCTTTGCCTCAATGGGGCACCTGCATCCCGGAAGAAAATATCCTTCCTTTGACCTGTCACTGATGGCAGAAGAACCATTCATACTGCACTATCCGGAACAGAATACCGGACAGATTGCCCGGAACTTATTCAAAGAATATCAGATTGACCCGCCCGTTTCCCTGCTCACGCGAAGCACACAGACCTGTGCCCTGCTCTCTCAGGAAGGTCTTGGCTCCTGTTTTCTTCCGGAAACTTATGTAAAAAATATGATCTTCCGGCAGCCGCCTGTCTGTTTTTCTGTCGGTGAAAACGGAATATTTACTACACTCATGATTGCTTACCGGAAAAATGCATATCTTGCTTCTTATGCAAAAGACTTTATCAGAATCGCGCAGGAAACAGTACACATGTAGTTGGGGACGTAATCTTCTTCAATTATACTACGTCCCAAATTAAGTTTTGCCCTGTACCTTTTTGCAAATTTCCCTGTGTGCGGTTGGGGACGTAATCTTTTTGAAATATACTACGTCCCCAATTGATTAAAACTGAATTGTCAAATAAGGTGCTTTGTACTTTGCTCCCTTGATTTCGTTGTCCTGTAGTGTTACCGGCAGTGGGAATCGCCTTACTTCATTTTTGACAGCGAGCACAAGCTCTCTTCCGGACTGTTTTAATTCGAGTTCACCTTTGTCGGCAAATGGCAGCAGTATAGTAAGCTTTTTTTCTCCTTCAAGGAGACTGACTTTATATATCTCTTCCTTGAATAAAATCCTAAAAGGATCTTGATCGAGAAATAGCATTTCACCGGTTCTTTGGAGGTCTTCCAGGGAGCATATTTCACCTTTTTGTAGTTCGAGATAAAATTTAGGAACCTCGGAAAAACATTCTTTAATTTCCTGTAATCCTTCTTCCTGCATGTTAACCCATTTCTGAAAATATCCTTCCATCGCCTCTTTTGAATAAATCCTGTTAATAATGACTGCATCTACATTATAGTTAAATAAATGAAGACATGTAAAATTTCGCTTCGTCTCCTGTATTACGATTTTCTCAGGTGTTGTGACAATACGCATGCTTACAATATCATGGTTCAGCATCAGTTTTTGTAATCTCTCCATTTTATCCATCAAATATTCAATATCGTCGAATACAGACTCCTCGGGCATCGGTATTTTCATAATTTTTTCTACCGCCGGTCCCGCTACTTTTAAACTTTTCCTTTTCATTGGAAGTATCTTTTCCAGCATATCAGAAAATTTTTCCGGATATTTTAATAAGGAAAGTGTCTCTCCGGTCGGTGCACAGTCTACAATAATGACATCATAAACTCCACTTTCAGCCATTTCCATAATTTTGAACATGGAAAATAATTCTTCAAGCCCCGGAAATACAAGCAGTTCTTCCACTTCGATTCCGCCCCTGCCTTTTATTGTCAGCATCTCGCGCATATAACTTTTAAGATTTCCCCAGCTTTTTTCACCTTCATAGATTGTATCAACCTCAAGCCCATATAGATTTTCCTGAATTTTTACAGGGTCCTTACCTAATCTGACATTCATTGAATCGCTGAGACTGTGCGCCTGATCGGTACTCATTACCAGTACCTTTTTCCCCTCCCGGGCAATCTTACAGGCAGTTGCCGCTGCTACTGTCGTTTTACCAACTCCGCCTTTCCCCGTATACAATATGATCCTCATTTTATTTCCTCCTGCTTTTCGTCAATTTACTCTATGATGACCTTTTGAACTTTCTTATCATGATCTGTATCCCCAAAGTGCTCACCCGGCTTTTCTTTTCCACCGGATTTTATAATGCCGCAAATGCACTCCGCTACCATTTCCTTTACCTCATTTTCAATCACATCAAAATGCGCGGATACTTTTGGCCCTATCAAAGACTGAACAGCCAGACGCTCATAATGATAAGCCTCATGGACCCTTTTCATCATTTCTTTGTTCATTTCATTCTCCCCTTTCTGATAAAATCATTATTTGAGTTCAAACTGCATGTTTAAATATTCTTTTTCCAGTTTTGCAGAAGTAATTTCGTAAGTCCTTATCGAATCCGGTAACGGGATATTACGTTTAAAATTACCCAGCTTTATTACAACGTCCGATTCCGACTGATACACATCCAGTTCATCCTTCTCCACATACGGAATAGGAACCCGGAGAAGATACCCCTGTTCATTTTCGCGGAATTCTTCTCTGGGACCATCCATCCTTGAAGCAAATACATCTTCCGTAAGCACATCCCGGCAAATTCGCCCTACTGCGTCCAGCCCCTTAAGTTCTTCATCGTACCACCGTATATACCAGATTGGCAGTCCTGTAAAACATTCTTCAAGCTGGATTACATATCTCCCCTGGATTTCCAGCCATTTATCAAAAAACTTATTATCAATGTCTTTGGGAAGAATTCTGTTAATATAAATTCCATCCACATTAAAATTATAGAGATTCATATACATATAATTACGCTTCGTCTCTTCTACCGCCATCTTCTCAGGTACGGCCACCAGCCGTATACTCGTGATCTCCCTGTCCTTCAATAGTTCCTGCAATTCTACAAGCTTCAGATACATCCGCTCAATATCGTTAATCGCTTCCCTGTTTGGCAGCTCAACTTTTAATAGTTTCTTAGACACTGGCGCCAGAACCCTGATTGCCACCTTGCCGACCGGAAGAAATTTCTCCACATACCATGATAAAAGCTCCGGAAATTTCAATAAAGAAAGTGTCTCCCCGGTCGGTGCACAGTCTACAATAATCCGCCCATAGATTCCTTCCTTGTAAACCTCTGCGATTTTCAAAAGCGAAACCAGCTCTTCCATGCCCGGAATCATTCCAAAATCATCCATTCCCACATCACTGTCCATAGAAATCATCTTCCTCAGACTCTCTGACATCTCGTGAAAATCATGTTCCAGCACGTATTCGGGATCAATCTCATATACATCCAGATTCGGGATAATCTCAACCGGCTCCCTGCCAAGTTCCTTCTCGAACAGATCCCCCAGATTGTGTGCCATATCGGTGCTTACGAGTAACGTTTTTACACCCTCATTTGCGCTTTTCACAGCATGTGCTGCCGCGGTACTTGTTTTACCAACTCCACCCTTACCCGTAAAAATATAAATCCTGCTCATTCTCAACCCTCCATTTTATTCATTCAATGAATATTTCGACATTCGAAGTATTTGTTTTAAATTTTGCCACTGCCATTCGGCAGCAGCAAGTCATTCAATTATTATTTTTCTCACCTTGGGCTTTTCCTGCTTCTTACTATGTTCCTCTTTTAGAATTTCCATAAAACGGTTCAACATACGAAAGAATATATTCAATTCCTCCTCAGTGAACCCTTCCATCACTTTCTGACCATAGTACACAAACTCCTTTAACAGAAGCTGAATCTGCTGTGTCCCACACTCTCCAAGCCGAATCGTAACAATTCTCTTGTCCTCCTCGCTCCTCTGCCTGACCACCAGCTTCCTCTTCTCCATCCTGCTGACAATCCCCGTCGCCGTGTTAAGCGGTACATTGATATACTCCGCAATCCGCGTCATATTCACTTCCTTCTCTACGTACAAAAGCCACAAGACAAATATTTCATTCTTAGAGCAGTCCATCAACAGATTCTGCCAGATCTCCGGGGCCAGAAACTCCTTCACCTGATCCACATACCGGAAAATACAATCCTCAAATCTCTCATCATCATAATTCATACCATTCACCATTTATTTCATCCTTCGAAGTAATTTAATTCTACACCCGAAGTATTAATTAGTCAAGCGAATTGGGGACGTAATCTTTTTTAATTATACTACGTCCCTAATTGAGTTTTACCCTGTACCTTTTTGCAAACTGCCCTGTACCTTTTTGAACATGTTCTTCATAATCATCAAATTTCATGCTCATTTTCTGACTTTATTGCCAATCCCTTTTCCAGTAACGTTTACAATATGTCACACCTTCATAAATAGGCTTTATTATATGAAAAAAAATCAGACATACGTCTGATTTTTAATCATCTTTTAATAACTTATACTTAACAAATTAAAAAGCAGATAACGGGAATCGAACCCGCCTCTCCAGCTTGGGAAGCTGGCATTCTACCAATGAACTATATCTGCATGTGATTTATTATAAAACTTCTTTCTAATAAAATCAAGAGTTTTTTAGAAAATATATCATTATGCTAGATTAATGTTATTGTTCAAGTCTTGCCGTGCCCCCGTTGAACGACATCGAAACCATTAAAGTGATGATTTCATGGAATCTTGTCTACGCTTTACTACGGTCCATGCTGAACATGCGCCATTGGTGCATCCCCCCTCTCCGAAGGCAACATTTAACGGGCTGATGTCTTACTGTGCACATCCATAAGGTGTAAACAATTATAATTAAATATTGGGAGATTGATATACCATGTCAAAATAGTCATTTACATAAGTTATGTTTTCCCTGTACAATATCATGTAATCTGCTGTCTGTAAGAAATTTCTTTTTTCGCGGGTCGCCCTCTGCCCGATATATCATTAGACGTTTTAAGTCAAAAACTGAACTCCAGACCGTTTCAAAATCTGGTTCATCATCATATTGACACATGAAACCATATTTCCCTTTCAAAAGCTGTTCTGTTGCCTCAATGAGATTTCCTTTTATGTGGGTAGAGAAACTATTTATGACGGTATGATACCGTTTATTAGAATGATAGTCGTTTCCGTTTGCTGCGTCATACGATTTTAATTCATCGGAAATAAAGCTATTAACAGTACATACTATTTTGCCATTCTCCAAATTTTCAGCTTTCCTTATTTTCTTTGCCGAAGGGGTGCATTCAACAACCATCATTTTCCCACTCTTATCGGCAATGAGAATATTGCAGTTAGAAGCTATTGGCAATTCCATAAGCAAAGAAAGCGCATTTTCTGTATTACCCGCTTTTTCCAGCAGATACCTGACAATGAAGCAGGAAGTAAATCCCGCCTGTATCTTCTTCAGACAGGTCATAACAAAAGTCATTGCTATAACTAAACCATGCTCATTTATTCCCTCTTCTCCGTTAATGAAAGAAGAGGTCGTTATGTTAAATCTGTTTCCGTTTGAAGGGGAATATATTTCACTTTTACTTCCCTTTTTCAAGTATGGCGGCAAATCGTTGTTTCGTCCATAGATAATATTCCCATCCTTAGAGTAGGCGAAAGCGGTACACCCTCTGATTTCAATTGGGATATTATCTTCCAGATTATACATACAACAGCCCATACATAGCAGCCATGAAGCTAAGATATAATAGTCAATACCTATGGTATCACTGATACCACGGATTTCTTCACAGACCTCTGGGAAAATTTTTCTCAATATCTGTTCGCTCTTTTTTCCATATACAAGCTGAAACTCATCAAGGTGAAGCGGAAATCTCACATTGCTTTTTTGAAATATTTTTCCCCGCTTAACACCCATTTGATAATGGTCACCTTTTAATCTTAAATGATACATATTTCGTCCTCCTTGTCCCTTCTTACAGCAATCCATACTTCAGAATGTCCGTTCTCAGGCGCTTTTTCACAAACAGGATATACTTCTATATCTGGCAGTCCGGCGTAATCAAATCCCGAAAATGGCAGCCATTCCGTATAAAATCTGCTAAAAATACTCTGTACATTTTCTTTGAAGCAACCGTTGTTTTCAAAGACAGCCCATGTGGCTGCCGGAATTTCAAACTCAAACATATTAGGCGGTGCGGGTTTGTCTGTAACAACAGCGATATAGTAAAATATCCTTTTTGGATTTTCATATACACTTACACCTAATATCCTTTCGGAAAATTGATTGGATAAGTTGCATATCTCTGAAAACAGATTTCCACACAAAACAGACTTCCAAAATTCTGGTATAGTCTTATAATTATCTTCCATATCTGTAGATAATGGAATACGAACCCCTACCATGCGCATGGAATTCTTCTCTGTTAGATGATACGCCATAGCATTTTCTCCCGTAACCTGAACAGAAAAACGAATTGCCGGATATGCGTTCAGTGTACTTCCCATATTTCGGGCAGCAGTCGGAGTAATGTTGTGAACAGTTTGAAAGGCCCGATTAAATGAAGTCGGGGATGTGTATCCATATTTCAAAGCAATATCAATCACTTTTTTATCCGTTCTCTGTAATTCAAACCCTGCCTGCGTCATTCTCCTGCGCCGGATATATTCTGATAAGGAAATCCCAGACACATATGAGAATAAACGTTGAAAGTAAAAAGTGGAACAACAGGCAATCCGCGCAGCTTCATCATATGAAATTTGGCCATCCAGATTATTTTCTATATAGTCTATGGCGCCACTTAACTTTTTCAGCCATTCCATTTGTAACCCTCCTTTAAACAATCATACATTTATCGCACCCATTTTTTCCTCTCTTTTAATGCACTCTTTTGTAAACTTACTAATAGTGTAAGGGAATAAAAAATTAGTTGCAAATAAAAAACCGGCGAAAGTAACTAGCAGCTCAGATTTATTAATCTGAAATACAAATGTAAAAAGAGTGTAACGCCCCTGTTAACTTAACAGACTTTACACTCTTTGTTTATAGTATATGTAGTTGTTAGCTATAATACTTGCTATAAATGCTCCATTCTCTCCAAACAATTTGATAAATCTTGTTTGGTAACCATGTTGGATCTAATATGATCTAACTTAGTATCCAGCAATTTACTGATTGCTAATAAATCATCATTTATTAATGACATATGCATCACTCCCTAATCTCCACAGCTCTTACAATTATCATCCCCTATGAAACCTTCTCCTTCACTTTGGCAAGTTCTCTCTCAAATATTGCTAATTTTGCCCGGATGTCTTCCGCATCTCTGGTCCTCATATCGATGTATACTTTTCTAACCTCTTCCTTTAACTCCGCGTAATGGGCATTGGATTTCTCCTGTACTCTGTCAACTTCTACCAGCACATTATTCTCTAACTCATGCAGACGCTCATCCAGATAATCTTTTGTTACCATCTTCGACCGGATATCTATAACATCCGCTTTCAGACCTGTAACGTCAGTTTTTAGGCCTGAGATATCTGTTTTCATATTTCCTACATCAGTTTTTAGACCTGAGATATCTGTTTTCATGTTTCCCACATCGGTTTTTAGACCTGAGATATCCGTTTTCATATTCCCTACATCGGTTTTTAGACCTGAGATATCTGTTTTCATATCCACGATGTCGTCCCTTATTGGCTGAAGCAGCTGCCCTATCGCCTTCAGATCTTCGTTTGTTAATGGCATATATATTCACCTCGCTTTTATATGATATAGAAATCATATCATATAAATAAATATGGCGTCTATATACTGAAAACATAATATCGGTTACATCATGTCTCCCCGTCCCATCACATCTTCCAGTTTCCGGCGTACCTGCCTTACTTTCCCCGGGTCCTGTCCCCCCGAATTAATTCCGATTACGACTTCATCCCTGACGATGACGGACGGAAAATAGAAATCGCACTTCGAGCGGTCATCTGCTATACTTATAAGGATCTTCCGGCCTGTTGCATACTCTCTTTTTTTGCAGTCTTCTGCCACCTGGTTGTTGACCTTACTGCTGTCCGCAGCTGAAAGGACCATGTCCGCCTCTGCAATATCGGCCTCCTGATAGGTACGGCAGATATGCCTGATCTTCCCCGCAGCCTCCAGCTTTTTCAGCTGATCCGTTATTTCTGGTGAGATCACGGTAATATCCGATGCAAACTGCAGAAGTGTTTTGATTCTCCTGGTCGCGATTGTTCCGCCGCCTACTACAATAATCTTCATTTGTGATATATCTACAAACATGGGAAAATATGCCTTTGCCATATGATATCCTCTCCTATTTTTTGCACTTTGCAGTTTAAAAATATGCGTTATTCCCTGCATCAGTCCATCATATACAGCAGTGCATTACAGATGCATGCCGCAATATTACTTCCGCCTTTTCTTCCACGCGCTGTGATTGACGGTATGTCTTTCAGCGCCATAATGAGTTCCTTGGATTGTACCACGTTTACAAAGCCTACGGGAACCGCAATGATCAGTTCCGGTTTTAATCTGCCTTCCTGTATCAGTTCATACAGCCTGACCAGTGCTGTAGGTGCATTTCCTATGGCAAAGATCAGTTTCTTGTTCAGTCCTGCCGCCTTGTCCATACTTGCAGTGGCCCGGGTAGTGCCCTGTTCTTTTGCAATCTTTGCAACGTCCTCATCGGACATGAAGCAAAAGACCTCGCCGCCATATTTTGCAAGTTTTTTCTTGTTAATCCCGGCTTTTCCCATTTGTGTATCTGTAACAATGCAGGCCCCGTTTCTTAAAGCATCAATTGCATGCTCCACGACGCCTTCCGTGAATACAAGATTCTGCGCGTAATCAAAGTCTGCGCTCGTATGAATGCACCGTTTTACAATCGGCTCCGTCCCGGGTACAAGCAGTGTATCCCCCAGTTCCTCCGTAATGATTTCAAAACTTCTTGCCTCTATTTCAGCAGGCAGTACTTTTTCCAGTTCTATCTGATGCATGATTACAATTCCCCTTTCAATCTAGTACTTTCAATCTCGTACTTTCAATCTAGCACTTTCAATCTAGTACTTTCAATGTCGTACCTATCCCGCACACTACTCTGTCAACTCTTTCTGCAAGTGCCGCAAGCTCTGTACAGATTCGCCCGGCCTGCTCGCGGTACTCTCGTTCGAATGCATCCACAGGTACCAGTCCATACCCGATTTCTGTGCTGACAACAACAAGGTCCGGATTTTTGCCGGCAACGGAAGATGCCAGATTCTTCAAGTCTTTCCCTGCTGCCATCATACGCCGGATGTAGCTTTCAAAATGCCAGATGCCCTGGCAGGTATAAATATCCTCGAAAGGGCATGAGGCCCCGTCAATCCATGAATGGTCCGCTGCCAAAAACTCTTTCTTCGCATATGCCAGTTTACCCTGATATGCTCCACCGATCACCAGTTTCATGTGCGGTTCTCCTTCCCGTTTCCCGTCCGTTTTTGTTTTACATAGCTGAAGCACACCTTTTAGTTTCACCGGAATACCATACACCACTTCTGCCACACCGTCTGCCATGCGGGCAAGTTCTGTATTGATCTCTCCCATGAATCGTTTGTACATCTGCATCTCTTCTGAGTCTGAAGAACATTCCGAGCACACTTCATTCGTCACAACCACAAGATGGCGGCATTTCCGGTTTAATGCCCTCACACCCCGGATAACAGCCCTGACAGTATTCTTTTTGGCCCCATCCGGCTGGTACATCTCGTTTGCAGCCAGATTGGAGATGCACTCCAAAAGAACACAGCGGGAGGAAGCTTCTTCCCACTCTGTACACACTCCCATACCATGCTCCGCCTTTTCTTCAAGTCCGGTATAACATTCTACAGTTTCAAAGCCTTTATCCTGACGCATCACACGGTGGCGGAGGATTTTTCTTTTCGTCTCTTCCCCGTATGGGAGCATCGTCGCCACATAAAACAGGCTCTCCCCGGATTCACGGGCAAGACTGCACACAATATCCTCAGCAAATGCAGACTTACCACTCCCGCTGCCCCCTGTCACTAGGTAAAACATATCTTACGCCTCCTGTTTTATTCTTCCAGTTCCGCGTACCGGTACTCTAGGGCACCCGTAGCCGGAATCTGCGTGATTCCCTTGATCTCAGGACGGATCAGGTTACAGCTTTTCATCGAATAAAGCGGGATAATATAAAACTCTTCTCCTACTGCCAGTTGTTCTGCCTGATGCATTAATTCTGCCCGCTTTACAGGATCTTTTTCTGTGTCAGACTGTTCTACGAGTGCATCATATTTCTCATCGCGGATACCGCTGCAATTATAAGTCCCATTGCTGAGCAGCATGGATAAATACGTATACGGGTCCGCAAAGTCAGCGGTCCAGTTCATGCGGCACAGATCGAAGTTTCCGGCTTTTCTCTCGGTATAATTGACCTGAAGCTCCTGGGCATTTAGTTCGATATCTATATTCAGGTTCTTCTTTAACTGTTCCTGAAGTACTTGCGCAGTATCGGAATCCATCTCAAGGGAAGGATAATTATAAGTCAATTTTGGAAATCCCTTTCCGTCCGGGTATCCGGCCTCGGCAAGCAGTTTCTTTGCCTCTTCCAGATTCTCCTCAAACGGCGGTTCGGCCCCGTCCACAAAATATCCGCCGGACTGCTTGTCCTTCATGTATTTTGCAATGAAGTTTACAGTAGGCTCTGTATCCGCTCCTACCATACTGCACAATTCTTCCCTGTTGATTCCAAGGTTGATGGCCTTTCTTACCCTCACATCATCCAGCGGTTTTACATTCAGGTTCGGATAAATATATCTTGTTGCGATTGTATCTGTTATCACAAGGTCATCTTTTCCTTCATACAGTTCCATCACAGAAGACAGAAGGGCCGGTGCGACGTCGACCTCGCCTGTTTCATAGGCACTGGCCATCGACTGCTGGTCATCAAAGAAGCGATAAGTGATTTTATCGAGTTTTACCTTATCTGCATTCCAGTACTTCTCATTTTTCTTCAAAACGAAATACTGTTCCGGAACATACTCATCCAGATAAAACGGTCCGTTTGCAACGCTTGTCTTTGGATCTTTGTCCCATCCACTGCCTACTTCATCCGCATACTTGACACACGACGGAGTATAGACCGGAAGTCTTAACAGATCCAGAAAGTATACACACGGCTTTTCCAGTGTAAATTCCAGTGTATTGTCATCTACTGCCTTCACTCCCAGACTGTCCGCGTCAGCCTCCCCGTTATAGATTGCCTCTGCATTCTTGATCGGATACAAATAATTTGCATAACCATTGCCGCTCTTCGGATCCAGTGAACGCACCATCGTATTGATAAAATCGTCTGCTGTCACTGGTGTCCCGTCGGACCACTCGGCATCTTTCCTAAGATGGAAGGTCCACACCGTAGAATCGTCATTCACCTCATAGGATTCGGCCGCCCGGTACTCAATCTCACCGGCCTCATTATAAGTCAGGAGTTCATCCAGCGCAGAGACAGAATAAGCCAGATAAGTCAGTGCGATCATTCCTGCAGGGTCCAGTCCCCCGGTTTCACTGTTCGTCGCCACAACAATCTCTTTCTCGTTTTCCTTTTTATCCGCAGTCCCATCCCCGCCATTTTTATCTTGTTTTCCACATCCTGACAGGACAAAAGTCCCGCACAGGGCAACTGACAGAATCATGCAAATTATCTTTTTCATTTTCGTCTCCTTAAATTTGTGATGTCATCTTCAAGCCGCTTCTTCTTTTTCCCGCATGTTCCTCCGAATATAGAAAACATGCAATCTCTCTTTCTCCATACTGATATTTCTGTGGCTTACCCGCAAAACATAAATCACTGGCATATCCACACCTTGGGGCAAAGGGGCATCCCCTCCCCAAAGGGATTTCCATCTTTTTTTCTTCGGTGTGCAGGATTCCCTTCTTTCTCCTTGCCTTAAAGGGATCAGGCACGAGGACCGCCGACAGCAGCGCCTTTGTATACGGATGCCAGGGGTCCTCGTAAATATCCTTCGTATTCCCCGCTTCGACAAGACTCCCTGCATACATGACCCCCATTCTCCGGCTGATCCGCTTAACCACATTCAAATCATGGGAAATGAAGAAATAGGAGAGCTTCTTTTTCTCCTGAATCTCTTCCAGAAGACAGAGAATCTGCTCCTGAATCGACACATCCAGGGCAGATACCGGTTCATCGCAGACCAGAAGCTCCGGTTCCAGAATCAGTGCCCTTGCGATCCCGATTCGCTGGCGCTGGCCGCCCGAAAATGCCCTTGGGAACTTCTTCGCATCTTCTTCTTTTAATCCTACCAGATGCAGCATTTCCTTTACCTTTCGGACGCGCTCCCCACGGGAATCCGATGTGTTTAACAAAAGGGGCTCCTCCAGAATATCCTGCACACACATGCGTGGATTCAAAGAGGCATAAGGGTCCTGGAAAATCATTTGTACCGGATATTTCAGTTTTGTCTTATCACCCATGTAAGATATTTTTCCTGCCGTCGGCTCCAGCATCTGCGTGACCATTCCCGCCAGCGTAGATTTTCCGCAGCCGCTTTCTCCCACCAGTCCATACGTTTCCCCTCTGCCAATCTGTAGAGATACATCATGGACCGCTTCTGTCTTTTCGGATTTGTGCAGTCTGCCTGCATCAAAGTAGTCCTTACTCACATGTTCTACTTTCAGAAGAATGGATGCAGCATGCTGCTCCTTCGGAAGTTTCAAAAGGCCTGTTGCCTGGGAGAGAAGTTTTTGTGTATACGGATGCTTCGGCTCGTAAAAAATGTCTTCCACAGTCCCCTCTTCTACCAGCCTCCCCTCCTGCATCACGAGTACACGCCTGCAAAGCGATGCGACCGCGCCTAAATCATGGCTGACAAAGAGGAGGGCCGTCCCTGTTTCCACAGATATTTTCTTTAAAAGCTCCAGAATCTGTCCCTGCACCGTCACATCCAGCGCCGTCGTAGGCTCGTCAGCAATGAGCAGTTTGGGTTCACACGCAAGTGCAATGGCAATCACCACCCTCTGCCGCATCCCGCCGGAAAGTTCAAAGGGATACTGCCCCATGCGCCGGGTGCTGTTCCTGATTCCCACCATGTCCAACAGTTCCACGGCTCTCTCTTTCGCCTCGGCATGGCTGACTTTCCTATGTGCACGGATAGTCTCCGTGATCTGCCTTCCTATTTTCACCGTCGGATTCAGATAGGTCAGCGGGTCCTGAAAGACCATCGCAATCTGGTTTCCGCGGACAGTCTCCATTTTTCTCTCGTATTCTTTTCTCTGCCTCCCACAGCCTTTCGGACCGGGAGGTGTGATATCGTCGCCTTCCAGCGTCATACTGCCGCATGTAATTTCCGCCTTCTTAGGAAGAAGACCGAGTATAGCATGCATACCCGTACTTTTTCCGGAGCCGGACTCTCCGACTACCCCTACGATTTCTCCGGGGCCCACTTCAAAAGACACGTGGCTTACTGCCTCCTGTCCTTCATACCTGTCATGAAATTGTACGCTCAAATCCTGTACACTCAACAGCTTCATTTCTATACTATCCTTCCTCAATCTGCCTGACAGACTGTTCCAGCCCGGCTCCGATAAAATTCATGGAGAGAATCAGAATACAAAGTACCAATATCGGGAAAAGCATCTGTGACGGATATACCTGCATCTGGCTTCTGGCATCCTGTATCAGTGTCCCCAGACTTGCCACCGGCGCTGAGATCCCTACACCTACAAAACTTAAAAATGCCTCCGTAAATATGGCTTTCGGAATCATAAATGTAAGATTCACAATCACAGGTCCCGCGGCATTGGGAAGAAGGTGTTTAAGCAGGATTCTTCCCGCACCTGCCCCCGCCAGACGGGCCGCCGTGCAAAATTCCCTTGTCTTAAGGCGCTGTACTTCCCCACGCACGATCCGGGCCAGATCAATCCAGCCGGAAATACAGATTCCAAGCAGGATGCTTCCCACATTTGCCCCCATCACAAGGGTAATCAATATGACATACAAAAGGGACGGAATGGCATCAATCACATCCGCCGCACGCATCAGCACCAGATCCGTTTTTCCCCCCGTCAGGCCAGCAATACTGCCGAAAAAAATTCCAGCCGCACCGCAGATCAGGGCACTTCCAATCCCCACAGCCAGACTGATCCTCGTCCCGTACCAGACACGGACAAAGATATCCCGGCCAAACTTATCTGTGCCAAAGGGGTGCGCCAGGGACATAGCTGTATTTTGTATCTCTGCATTCTGCCCGGTGTGGGAATAAGGGGAAAATGCAGGCACAAATACTGCCAGAAGTGTAAGCAAAAGCAGCAGGAGGATTCCGCTTAAAAACAGTTTGTTTCTGTATTTTACTCTCATCGGTATGTCCTCCTCACTCTGGGGTCCAGGCATGCGCAGAGCAGGTCCGTAAGAAGATTAATCACGATAACCGTGACTCCCATGAAAATTGTCAGCCCCAGAATCAGAGTATAATCTCTGTTCGCAATGGAATTGACAAATTCCCGTCCCAGTCCCGGTATCGTAAACACGCTCTCCACAACAAAACTTCCTGTCATCAAAAAGGCCGCTGCCGGACCAATGTAATTGAGGACCGGTATCCACGCATTTTTCAGTATATGTGTCACGGCGGTACGCCTCCATTTCAGCCCCTTTGCCTTCGCCAGCACCACATAATCCCGGCTCATTTCCTCCCGGAACGTATTCTGCATCAGCCTTGCAATTACCGAAGCCGGGTACACAGCCAGTGAGATTACGGGAAGAACATAGTTTGCAGCCGATTTAAGCCCCGCGATAGGCAGGAGTTTTAATTTCACCCCGAAGCACAGCATCAGCAGGAGCGCAATAACAAAGTTTGGAATCCCCGTTCCCAGTATGGTTCCAAAGAAAATACCGCCCTTTACCGCACGGTTCTTCGTGGAAGCCTGCCAGATTCCCAGACACGTTCCCACAACAACCGCCGCCAGTATTGCAAGTGCACCAAGGGAAGCCGTGGCGGGCCATGCCCGGCCGATGACCTCACTCACAGAGACCCCCGGCTTTTTAAAGGAAACGCCCAGATCCCCTTTCAGCAGGTTACCCAGATAGGTCTGGTACTGACGGACCGGTGGATCATTCAGACCATATTCCTCTTCCATAGACTCAAGCACGCTCTCCGTTACATTCCCTGTCTGGAAGGGGCTGCCCGGCATCATGCGGGTCAGGAAAAAAGCGGCTGTTACGAGCACAAAAAGCGAAAGAATACCAGTCAGGATTCTTTTACACGTATATCTCAGCATCTGCTTCTCCTCCTTTCCCCTTGCAGGCCCCGCCATTTTAGAACATAGAGCTAATCAGCTCCACCATACTGTCAATGGAAGCCTTCTTCGAAATCCGAATCTGCATCCCGTATTTTTCTGCTTCTGCGGCAGTCTGTTCCCCGATGCAGACCGCCTTTATCTTTTTGTAATCGAGTGCACCAACTGCGTTCACGAAGCCTTTCACCGTAGATGCACTGGTAAATGTGACTGCATCGATCTCACTATCTTCAAACAGCTTTTGTATCTTTTCCCTGACCTGCCCATGAGTCTCATAAACTGTTTCGTATAATGGGATATCCACGGCTTTGATGCCTGCCTCCTCAAGCGGCGGGAGCAGTTCTTCCGACCCGGCTGCCGCACGCACGATGGTGACTCTGCTTCCGGCTTTTGCCGTTTCTGCCAGCTGGGTGCCCAGACTTGCAGCACAGTATACGTTTGGTACTAAATCAGCAAACAGCCCGTACAAGGCAAGTTCTTTCTCCGTGGCAGACCCGATCGCCGCGATCTTCACATCTGCGGGGCATCGAAACAGCTTTCTTAAGTCCATTTTAAGCTCAGCCATCTGTTCAAAGAAGACTCTGACACCTATGGGGCTTGTAAAGACGAGCCATTCCTCCTCTGCTAAATGCCCGAACGCCTTCATTTCACGTTCTAGTACCGGATTTGGTGAGATTGTTTTTGTATCAATTGCAGGCAGTTCGATGACCTGGGCGCCCAGAGAACGCAGTTTATCGGAGAGCCTGGAACCGTTCTGCCTCGGACGTGTAACAAGAATCTGCCTCCCCCCAAGAAGCCGGTCCTCCGCCCAGTGGAAGGTATCTGCCAGTGCACAGACTTCACCGACTACGATGATCGCCGGTGTGCCGATTGCCGCTTTCTCTGCATCCTCTGCAAGATGTTCTACCGTAGAAACCACACGTCTCTGCGCAGAAAGTGTTCCCTTTTCCAGAACCGCAGCAGGTGTCTGAGGGTCCATTCCTGCGTCCGTCAGTCCTTTCAGGATCGTTCTCATGGAAGAAATCCCCATTAAAAAGACGAGCGTTCCCTTGAGGTTTACAAGAGACGGATAATCGATTCTGCTCGTTCCGTCTTTTCGTGGATGCCCCGTTATCACATGGAAGGATGACGTGAAATCCCGGTGGGTCACCGGAATGCCCGCATAGGCCGGAACTGCTGCTGCCGAAGTGATTCCGGGGACGATTTCAAATGGGATCCCGTGTTCTTTAAGCAGTTCCAGTTCCTCGCCGCCCCTCCCAAATATGAAGGGGTCACCGCCCTTTAAGCGGAGCACCTTTTTCCCTTTCTTTGCTTCCTCAAGCAGAATCTGGTTGATCTCCTCCTGCGGCACCATATGGTGACCCGAACGTTTTCCCACATGGATCATCTCTTTCTTCGGGGAGATCAGACTCAGGATCTGGGCGCTGATCAGGGCATCATAAACAATCACATCTGCCAGTTCCATCAGTTCTTTTGTCCTGACCGTTAAAAGTCCTGCATCTCCCGGGCCTGCCCCGGCAAGCCATACCTTGCCGCAAGGTTCTGCCCCGGGTACTTTTTCTATCTTCTCTTTCATGATTTACTCCTTTGTCTCATGTCCTCTGCCAGACCGGCACCAAGCTGTCTGGCTCTGGCAGTCTCCCCCGTTCTTGTTTCCACCCAGTATGTATCGTCTTCTTCCTGATAATACAGACCCGTAAGCCGGATTTCCGTCCCCACTGCACTGGCATGCGCTGCAACCGGTGATGTGCAGCCCCCGTCCAGTGCCGATACAAACTCGCGTTCTGCAAGAGCCTCGGCTTCGCTTTTGCTGCTAAAGAAAGGTTCCAGATAGGAATGGTCCTCCCCGCGTCTTCCCTGCACAGCCAGTATCCCCTGTCCTGCAGCCGGAATGACCTCATCAGTTTCAAATATCCTGCCCATTACGGACTCCATCTGTAAACGTCTCAGCCCTGCCGCAGCAAGCACCGTACCATCAAAGTTTTCCTGCTCCAGTTTACGAAGCCTCGTCTGGACGTTGCCACGGATTCCCTGAAAGGAACAGGATGGGAACAGCTTCTTTAGCTGCAGTGACCTTCTCCGGCTGGAAGTCCCGATAATCCCGCCTTCCGGAATTTCCGTCCTCCCCGGCTTATAAATCAGGACATCTCTGGGATCTTCCCTTTTGCTGTAACCGATCAATGGAAGTTCTTTTGGCACCTCCATCGGCATATCCTTCAGGCTATGTACAGAAATATCAATCCTGCCCTCCATAAGTGCCCTGTCCAGTTCCTTGACAAACAGTCCTTTTCCCCCGATCAGTTCCAGACTCTTATCCAGGATCTTGTCTCCTGTCGTCTTCATGGTCACAAGTTCCACTTTTATTCCAGGGTTATATTTTTCAATCGCATTCTTTACCAGTTCTGCCTGTATAACGGCAAGCCTGCTTTCCCGGCTTCCGATCCGGATGATAGGCTGCACCATATTTATTCTCCCCCTTCGAGTATGCGGTAGACTGCATCCATATCCAGACTCTCCCGGATGATGTCCGCAAGTTTATCGTACTGCTGGTTTTTATATTCTTCAAGATCGACGGCCCTGATATCCTCATGGTCCAGTCCCTTCTGCTTCAGCAGTGCACGGACCAGACCTCCGGCAGCATCCGGTTTATCAAATACACCGTGGACGTAGCAGCCATATACATTGCCGTGGGCGGCTCCATCCATCTTCTGGGATTCTTCCGTGACATCGTTTCTCAACGTCAGGATCGGAGACCCGCCTGTCAGTTCTGTGGCTCCCATATGGATCTCATACCCCTCGATCAGGACACCGCTTAAACAATCCAGTATCCCGCCGGGGCTTAGGAAGGTCCCCTGCACGCGCGTCCTTGTCTTTTCCTGCTCAAAAACCGTTTTCGCCGGCAGGAGTCCCATCCCCTGTACGGTTCCTTTCTGTTCCACCCCTTCGGGATCGGTGATCTCTTCCCCGAGCATCTGGTAACCCCCACAGATTCCAAAGACTAACTTTCCCTGTCCGCTGTGTCGTATGACCTTGGCCTCCAGCCCGTTCTGGCGCATCCAGAGCAGGTCGCCGATGGTATTCTTACTTCCCGGAATGAGCACTGCATCCGGATTTCCAAACTCTCCGGGTGCAGAAACATAACGCACGGAAACTCCTTCCATACATTCCAGCGCCATGAAATCCGTAAAGTTTGAAATCCGCGGAAGGCGTATGACAGCAATATCCACCAGTCCTGCCGTTTCTTTTCTGTCGAACCGTTCCGTGAGGCTGTCCTCATCGTCAATGTCCAGATAGAAATAGGGCACCACGCCCCGGACCGGTATCCCGGTTTTCTCTTCCAGCATCTGAAGTCCCGGTGCAAGTATATTCTTATCTCCACGGAATTTATTGATGATCGTTCCCTTGATTCTGTTTCTTTCCTGTTCCTCCAGAAGCATGACCGTGCCTACCAGCTGTGCAAAAACCCCGCCCCGGTCGATATCTCCGACCAGAAGGACCGGTGCATCCACAAGCTCTGCTAATCCCATATTGACGATATCCTCGTCCTTTAAGTTGATTTCCGCCGGGCTTCCCGCTCCCTCAATCACAATAATATCATACGACTTCTCCAGCTCATGGTATGCGTCCAGAACAGCCGGTACGAATTTCTTCTTGGAGCGGTAATACTCCGAGGCTGACATCACCCCGGTCACTTCTCCGTTAACGATGACCTGGGACCCTGTATCATTGGTAGGCTTCAGCAGGATCGGGTTCATCAGTACAGAAGGTTCGATCCCGGCTGCCTCTGCCTGCATGACCTGGGCTCGTCCCATTTCCAGTCCCTCTTTTGTAATAAAAGAGTTCAGGGCCATATTCTGTGATTTAAACGGGGCCGTCCTGTATCCGTCCTGGGCAAATACCCTGCACAGGCCTCCCACGAGGATGCTCTTTCCCGCATTGGACATGGTCCCCTGTATCATAATGCATTTTGACATATCGGTTCTCCTTCTTTTTATTCTGCAGTCCTGCAGTCTTTTGAATAGATTTCTTCCAGTGCCGATAGCAGCTGCCTGTTCTCACTGCTGCTTTTCACCGCAATGCGGTAATAGCCTTTTTTCAGTCCTTCGTAATTGCTGCAGTCCCGGATCAGTATGTGCTGCTCTTTTAAAAGCTCAAATAAATCATATTTACTTTTTAACAGCATATAATTTGCTGAGGACGGAAAATACCTGACTCCTATTCTTCCCAATTCTTTTTCCATCATTTTCCGTTCCTCATTTACAAAGCACCTGGTCATCTCTACCCGCTCCGGCTCCGTAAGGGCGGCAAGTCCCGCCTCCTGCGCGGTCACGGAGACGCTCCACGGCTGCCTGACAGCACAGAGTTTCTCTAAAAGGCCCCTGTCCGAACTGATGCCGTACCCAAGCCGCAGGCCGGGCATTGCATGCATCTTTGTAAACGCCCGCATCAGAAATACTTCCTTTGTTACCAATGCTTCCTTCGCCGACAGGATGCCTGTCTGGTCCTCCTGAAACTCATAAAAACATTCATCTAAAACAAGCCTGATATGCCGTTCTTGACATCTTTGAATGATTTCCTGCAGAAGTTCCCTGTCCACGGTCTGCCCTGTCGGATTGTCCGGACTGCATAAGAAAACCATGTCCGTATCTTCCGTCAATAGATCCAGATACTCCTCTGTCAGCCTAAAATTTTCTTCTTCCTTTAGATAATGGTACACGATCTTACAGCCTGCTGCCTTTAAGGCCTGAGCGTACTCGGAAAAAGACGGGGCCGTCAGCACCGCTTTTCTCGGACGCTCTGCAAAGACGATGGAAAAGATCAGGTCCGCCGCACCGTTTCCAAAGACAAGCAGCTCTCCGTCGATGTCTTCTTTTTCTGCCAGTGCCTTCCTCAGTCTGCTTAAACGGCTGTCCGGATACACACCGATCCATTCAGAACTTAAGGCAGCCGCCTCTTTCACCTTCCGGCTCGGCCCGAAAGGATTGATATTGGCAGAAAAGTCAATCATGCCTTCATATGTGTAAATATCACCGCCATGCATGTAATCCATAAAATCCTCCCGCATCTAAATCTCCAAAGTCAAACAGCTGTTCCAAAAAAGGAACCATTACAAGATGAACACCAGTTTTACCATCCCGAACAGCAGGAATGTCAGTACTGCCGTCCCATACATCAGCCTGTCCGCCCTCGGAATATCTTCCGCCTCAACGGGCCGGATGTCATCACCGATGTAATCTTTTTTATACAGCTTCCCGAAATACCACGCATCCCCGGCGAGCCGGATCTGAAGTGCCCCCGCACAGACTGCCTCTGTCTGCGCCGAATTCGGGCTGGCATGTTTTCTCCGGTCCCGCAGATAGATGCGCCACGCGCCGCGTGCGTCCATCTTCAGCACCCACGCTGCCGCAATCATCAGAAAAGCGGACAGACGGGCCGGGATATAATTGAGCACATCGTCCATCTTTGCCGCGCATCGTCCCAGATACAGATACTTTTCATCCTTATAGCCGATCATGGAGTCCATTGTATTGACTGCCTTGTAAAAGAATCCTAAGGGGGCGCCTCCGATCATCATAAACAGAAGCGGCGCCGTCACCCCGTCTGAAGTATTTTCCGCAACAGTCTCTACGGCCGCCTTCACGACACCGGCCTCATCCAGACACTGTGTATCCCTTCCCACGATCATGGAAACCGCCTTTCTGGCTCCGGGAAGGTCTCCTTTTTTGACTTCTGCATATACCTTCATGCTCTCCTGCTTCAGTCCCTTCGCCGCCAAAAGCTGCCAGCACCAGAAGCTTTCCAGCAGGAATCGAAGTACCGGGTGTACACGTCCCGCTGCATACAGGAAAAGACACGGAACCACTGCAGAAACGAGCACGACAAGGATCCACAAGAGCCCCCCGGCCACAAACTGTGCATTCTTTTGATCTTTACAGATTCTCCGGAATTGTTTTTCCAAAAATGCAATCAGTGCGCCAATCAGCCGGATCGGATGATACAGCCATACCGGGTCTCCAAATAGAAAATCTAATATAAATCCTGTCCCACAGGCTAACAATACCATCATAACCGTTCTATCTCCCTGAATTCTTTTTGTCCTCTGCCCCATGCCGCCTCATCCAGAGAAATCACATACCCGCCGCCGTTTTCGGCCTGCCAGTTATAAAACTCACTGTCTCCCCGGTCAAACCGGGACAGCACGGCCATAATCGTTCCCCCGTGGACGACCATAGCCGCCGTCTCACACCTTTTTTCGACCAGCTCTGCCGCCATTTCCGCGAATCCTTCCACGCACCGGGCCTTGAACGCTTCATGGCTCTCCCCTTCCGGGAAAGGTATCGTCCCACGGGAATCCAGCCATTCCTGATAGGCGGGAAGATCTTTGAGTTCCTCGTAGTTCTTTCCCTCGAACAGCCCGAAGTCACATTCTCTCATCTTCGCACAGAGCAGCAGTTTCTCACCCGGAAAGAGCAGATTTGCGGTCTGGATACAGCGTTTCATCGGACTCGCAATCACACAGTCCGGTTTCCCCAGCGTCTGAATACGGTTTCGTTTTTCTTCTGCCATCCTGATAAGCCCTTCCCCTTCGAGCAGGGGCTCGTCTGTCCGGCCTACATATCTTCGTTCCAGATTTCCCGGCGTCTGGAAGTGCCGAATCATAACTACCTTCATAGCAGCCTCCCTGCCAGTACAATTCCGGTCAGCACCGCCAGTTCACAGAGCTGGAGGAAATACCCCGCCAGATCCCCGGTCACTCCGCCAAACTGCCTGTTGCACAGCCGCCTGTAATATAGAAAGACCAATGCTGCTGCCACAAGGGAAGCAAGTCCGAGAACCCAGTTCAGCCACAGGACCAGCCCTGAGAAAACAAAAAGGTAGATCATCATCGTAATCCTGACGTTCTTCCTCTTGGCCCCGTCCTGAAAAGTCTTAGCAAGTCCGGAGTTTCTGGCGGCCTGAAAGGTTACGATGGAGAATCCGCTGAAAGAGCGGGACAGAACATACCCGCACCCGATCACGGGCAGCATGTCCAGTGTCACCTCGCTCCACACAGCCACGCTCCACAGAAAGTAACAGCCCAGTCCTAAGATTGCGAAGGCACCGGAATTTGAGTCTTTCAGGATTGCAAGTTTTTTCTCCCGGTCCCCGTAGGAACTGACAGCATCCATCGTATCCATAAAACCGTCCAGATGAATCCCGCCCGTGACCAGCACAGGCAGCAGCGTCATTGCCGCCGCGAAGAACAGTTTCCCGGCACCGCTTTTCAAAAGCAGACTGCCCAGAAGGACTTCCAGTATGCCAATCACTGCACCAATGAAAGGAAAAAAACACATCGCATACTTCATATTCTTTTCATTCCATTCCACTCTCGGCATCGGTATTTTCGAATACATCGACATCGCCACAGCACATGATTCAAGCAGATACATGATATTCCCTCCTTGTCCCCCAGTTACTTCAAAACTTCATACTTTTCAATCTTTGTCTCTTCAAAGGTGCTCATCCTGCGGTAAACTGAAAGTCCCATCTCCAGAAGTGGAAAGACTGCTACGGCACCGCTGCCCTCACCCAGACACATATCACAGGTCAGAAACGGGGATATACCCAGCGCATCCAGAAGCATCTGGCCGGCCGGCTCTTTGGATACATGGGAAGGCATCATGTAGTCTCCCGCAGCCGGAACCATGCGAAGGGCAGTCAGGGCAGATACCGCTGAAATAAAACCGTCGATCACGACTGGTACATGATACAGTGCACCGCCTAAGAATACCCCGGCCAGTCCCGCGATATCCAGTCCGCCTACCTTTGCCAGCACATCCAGAGCGTCATCTGGATCCGGCTTATGAAGACTGATCCCCCGCTTGATTGCACCAATCTTCTTTTCCAGCCCTTCACTGCTTAAGCCTGCCCCTTTTCCGGTAACTTCCTCGACCGGCCGGTTCAGGAGTACAGCGGCCACGGCGCTGCTTGACGTGGTATTTCCAATGCCCATCTCACCGGTTGCGAGAATATCATATCCCTGCGCCTTCAGGTCACCGGCCATGCGGATTCCGACCAGTATGGCGTTCCATGCTTCTTCCCTTGTCATCGCAGGTTCCTTTGCCAGATTCTTTGTTCCATAAGCAATCTTTTGAGATGTCTTTGTCACGGACGGCACATCCACCGCCATCCCGATATCGACCGGGAACAGGTCGGCTCCCGCGATTTCGCTCATGATTGCAACACTGGCTGCTTTCTTTGTAAAGTTATCAGCCACAATCGCCGTAACCTCCTGCCCCGTCTGTGTCACCCCCTCTTCCACGACGCCGTTATCCGCACACATGATAATCAGGCCCTTTTTCTCCAGATCATACTCTGCTGTCCGCTTCATCCCCGCCATGCGGATCACGGCATCCTCCAATTTCCCCAGACTGAACAGAGGCTTTGCCACGGACATCCATCTTCTCTTCGCAGCCTCGACACTTGCCTGATCGGCGGGCTCAATCATCATTTTCAATTCCTCCGGAGTGATCTTTTCCGGAATTTCTGTCACCTGTGCCATCGCTTTTCATACCTTCCTATTCTGATTGAAATTTTCTGCAGTTTTCGATAAACCGTTCTGCAAAAACGGGATTGGAGTAGAAATGAATATGGGGATATCCTGCAAACAGGCTGCCCTCCATATGGATACACTCCCAGAAACGTTTTTTGTCCGGCTTCACCGCCAGACAGTCTGTACCGTTGTCGGTACTGTCCCAGTAATGGAATTCATGTCCTCTCAGCCGCTCTCCCTTTTTGAAATAGATTCCGTCTTTCTGTGCCTGAAGGTCAATATAACCAAATCGGACCAGCCTGTCTTTTTTTACTGCCCGACCTTCTATGACACCGGCCACAGAACGAAAGACTCCGTCTTTTCCTTCCATTTCCTCATGCAGATACATAAACCCGCCGCATTCTGCCAGACACGGCATTCCCTTTTCAACTGCTTCTCTGACTGCCGTACACATCTCGCCGTTTGCAGAAAGTGTTTCTGTATAAAGCTCCGGGTAACCGCCTCCGATGATCATTCCCTGCAGCCCTTCCGGCAGCCGGCTGTCATGGAGCGGACTAAAGGGAATCAGTTCACAGCCCGCATTTTTTAACAGTTCCAGATTATCCTTATAATAGAAACAGAATGCTTCATCACGGGCGATACCTATCCGGGCTTTTTTACCCGTCTGAACTTCCCTTGCCTGCCCCGCTGCTTCTGTATCTGCATTACCTTCGTTTCTTCCGATTTCCAGCAGCTGCTCCAGATCCACCGTGCCACTTAAGATTTCTCCTGCCCGCATAAGGCGTTCACGGATTCCAAGAACCTCCTTCGGTGTGACCAGTCCGAGATGTCTGCTTTCCAGCCCAAACACTTCATCCTCAGGCACATAACCGACGACCGGGATCTGATATCCCTTTTCCTTGAGTCCGGCCTCAATCATGGCCTTCATCTTCGGATACAGCATTCCGGAAATGCGGTTCAATAAGATCCCCTGAATGTGGCTTTCCTCACGAAACTGTAGCATTCCCAGAATCATGGGCAGAACCGAAAGTGCCATCCCCCTGCAGGGCACTACCAGGACCACCGGAATACCGAGTGTACCGGCCACATGGAAAGAACTGGCCTGGTCCGAGTCCAGGGCCATCCCGTCATAATATCCCATCACTCCCTCGATTACGGTCACTTCCGCACCGCGGGTATGTTCCAGAAAAAGCGGTTTTAGCACTTCTGGTTCGCAGAAGAAAAGATCCAGATTTTCTGACTCAATTCCAAGCACCTCCCTGTGGAACATGGGATCGATATAATCCGGCCCACATTTACATGCGGCAGTCTTCATGCCCTTCTGTAAAAAGGCCGCCATCAGTGCACAGGAGATCACGGTCTTTCCGCTTCCGCTGGATGCCGCTGCGATCATAAACTGAGATCCTTTCATTGCTATGCCTTCCCTTCTGTAATGATATATACCGGGTTCAAACCGGTCATCATATGATATGCGCCAAGCTTTCTGGATCTGGATGCCGCAATCTGTACGATCTCAGGTTCCTTCAGAATGCCTTCCTCCACAGCCTCGATTGCTTCCTTCACCGTTTCCAGAGAGATCGCATTCAGGACAATCCGTACCTCCGGGTTCTTACGCTTCACCGTCTTCAGAATATCCTTCAGGTTTCCCGAACTCCCTCCAATGAACACATGGGTAGGTGCTTCCAGATTCAGAAGTGCCTCCGGGGCCGTGCCTTCCACGACCGTCACCCAGTCCGTCCTGAACTTCTTTTTATTTTCCTCGATCAGAAGCGCCCCTTCCGGATTCTTCTCAATGGCATAGACCCGGATCGTCCCTGACTGCATCGCGGCCTCCACCGCAACCGAACCAGTCCCGGCGCCGATATCGTAAACCACTGCATCCTCATGGAGCTGGAGCTTTGCCATACTAACCGCGCGCACCTCGGATTTTGTCATAGGTACTTTGCCGCGTATGAATTCCTCATCCTCCACATGGCAGAAGGTCCGCCTGCACGGATGTGCATTGAGAATGAGTGCCACATCCAGCCCGGAACAGTCCTCCGGGGAAAGACTGCTTCCCTTTTTATGTATGATACATTCATCCTCATAGGATAGCCGTCTCCCGATCCAGCAGTCCACATCCTCCAGACCGTAGTAACGAAGTTTTTCACACAGTGCAGCCCCGCAGGTTTCACCGCCCAGCAGGAGAAAGGTTTTCTCATTGTGTGCCACTGCGTGAATGTAATTCTGTATTCTGCCGTGGGCGCTTACAAGGGCGGCATCTTCCCATGAAGTATGGAGCCGGGACGCGAGATAAACGACGGAAGAGATTCCCGGCACGCGTATGACCTCATATCCTTCCAATTCGGCTTCCAGCTTTTTTGCCCCGCTGTAGAAACCGGGATCTCCGGACAGCGCCACCGCGATCTTTTTATATTCTCTGTGTGCCTCAATATATCCGCGGATCTCATCCGGCATATAGGCATGAAACACCGGTTTTTCCAAGCCTTTCAGGGCCTCCGTCATCCTTCTGGCACCGATCACACAGCCACAGTCACCAAGTAGCCTAAGGGCCTCCCCTGTGAGGGAATCCTGTGCACCCATGCCAATGCCAATCAGGTAAATTGTCTGGTCTTTCTTACACATTCCGATATCCTCTCGGTGTTACCATTTTCCCATTAATTTCTGTCGTCTGTTCGTTTCCGATGAATACAGTCGTAAACATATCCACCTCCGTGTCTTTCAGGCGGCTAAGTGTCATGATCTGTGATTCTTCGCCATCCCGGCCGATGTTGCGCACCGTTCCGCAGACTGTGTCCCCGGATTTATATTCCAGCATCATCTCACAGGCTTTTTTCAGATAGTCCTTACGTTTCCTGCTGGATGGATTGTACAGGCAGATGACAAAATCAGCCATTGCCGCCGCCTTCACCCGCTTTTCGATCTTCTCCCAGGGGGTGAGAAGGTCGCTTAAGCTGATCACCGCAAAATCATGCATCAACGGGGCGCCCAGCACGGCCGCGCCACCGTTTGCCGCAGTAATTCCGGGGACGATTTCGACCTCGATTTCAGGATACTCCTTCCCGACCTCAAGCATCAGCCCTGCCATCCCGTATATTCCGGCATCCCCACTGCAGATCATGGCCACATCCTGCCCTTTTTGAGCCTCCTCAAAAGCCATCTGGCAGCGCTTCACTTCCTGCGTCATGGGCGTTGTCAGAAACACCTTGTCCGGGTATTCTTCTTTTACCAGATCCACATAGACCGTGTAACCCACGATGATCCCGCACTGCTTTACGGCGGCTTTTGCCTCCATCGTCATCTGCATGTCCGCACCCGGACCCAAACCTACAACATAAATCTTACCCATTGTCTTTTCCTCCCTCTGATGCCTGACGAAATTCTGTCGTAAACGACGGGTCATACAGTCTGGACCGGTCATACTCCCCGTCCAGCACCTTTCCGACAACAATCAGGGCAGTCTTTGTGATGTTTTCCTTTTCTGCTGTTTTCGCAAGGCTGTCTACCGTACACCTTAGTACTTTCTCGTCCGGCCAGGTTGCCTTATAGACAATCGCCGCCGGCGTATCTTTCGCATATCCGCCTGCCATCAGTTCCTCCTGAAGCTTTTTCAGCATTCCCGTGCTTAAGAAAATGACCATTGTCGCCTGATGAGCCGCGAAGCTGCGGATGGACTCCCGTTCCGGCACGGGCGTCCTCCCAGCCATTCTTGTGATGACCACGGACTGTGACACATCTGGGAGAGTGTATTCTGCCTTAAGCGCTGACGCCGCGCCGCAGAAAGAACTGACTCCCGGACAGTATTCATAAGAAATTCCTTCTGCATCCAGTGCATCCATCTGCTCACGGATTGCCCCGTACAGGCAGGGATCCCCGGTGTGGAGGCGGACGACGCTCCTGCCTTCCCTCTCCCCTTTTATCATTACTTCCAGAACCTCTTCCAAGGTCATTTTCGCACTGTTATAAACCTCACAGCCTTCCTTTTTCACCTTCAGAAGGCCCGGATTTACGAGAGAGCCTGCATATACAATGATATCCGCTTCCTGAAGATAGCGGTACCCCCTGACCGTGATCAGATCTTCAGCTCCAGAGCCCGCCCCTACAAATAAAATCATCTCTTTTCCCCCTTATCTTTAATGATCACGAGCGAATAGTACCCGGCATCATCCGGTATTTCTTCCACCTGCCTGTAAATATGTTCCTGGCTCATCCCGCAGTTTTCCACCATTTCCGCTTCCAGTCCCTTTTCCCTGACTACCTGCTTCACATACGGCATTTTCTTTCCTGCCTTCATCAGTACTTTGGTCCCTTTCAGATCAAGGCTTTCCTCGACTCCGTAGGAGGCAGGGATAATATGCAGTTCCTCGCGGTTCTCCGCCAGTCCCATGTCCATCCTTGCCGCTGCCGCGCAGAAAGACGGGATTCCGGGGATCAGTGCAGTCTTCATTCCACGTTTCTTTAACCGCTTATGTACATACAGACATGTAGAATATACGGTCGGGTCTCCCAGTGTAATAAAAGCGACATCCTTCCCGGCTCTGAGCAAATCTTCCGTCACTGAGGCACACCTGTCATGGATCTCCTTTAATACCTCTTTTTCCTTCATCATCGGCATAGGCAGAAAGAGTCTGGCTTTGTGTTCCATCTCTGGAACTACGGGCAGTACAATCTGCCACGCCACACATTTTTCTAGCAGAAGGGAGAACTGGCTTACCGTTCCCGCCTCCTCATATACAGGTTCCCGGAAGTCCGGGGAAGACACTGCCAGCGCAATGACCTCACATTCCTGTATCGCTTTCACTGCTTTTAAAGTAAGAAGTTGCGGATCTCCGGGCCCTACTCCTACTCCGTAAAATATACCATCCATCTTGTGTTCTCTCCTTTATGTATCTGTTGGGTAACTGATCACGGTTTAAGCCGCTGTATCTGTTCCAGTAATTCCCGGGTGCCGGATGTACTTCCTAAAATCCCTTCCTCCATAGAAAATACGACCGCCCCGATCTTCAATTTCTCTCCTGCACGGTGCTTTAAGTGGTACTCAGCCTTCTCAAGGATACTCCGCATAACAACATCCAGCATTCCTTCCTGCTTCAGAAGGTCCACGGCCTCCGTCGTCGTCAGGCTTCCCATCAGCCTGCCTGTTATTTCCTGTGATGCCCCATGCAGGGCGGCATGTGCCGCAAATACCTCCATCCGGCAGTCTGCCTGTCTGGAATGGGTATTCATCACCCCTGCCGCCAGCTTTACAAGCTTCCCGATATGTCCGATGAGGAGAATCCCTTTCATTCCAAGACTGACCGCATAATCGATGGTATCCCCGATATAATTACTGCACTTCACAGACAATTCCCCATTAAACTTCAGCGTCTGTGTCAGGAAGTCACTGCCATAGTTGCCGGGTACGACGTAACACCAGTCATAACCGTTTTCTTTGAGCATCTTCATCTCCAGATGAATCGTAGCTGTCAGCGCCTGCTCACTCATTGGTTCCACGATTCCGCTCGTTCCGAGAACCGAGATGCCTCCTTCAATCCCGAGACGGGGATTAAAGGTTTTCCGGGCAAGTTCTTTCCCTTTTGGGATGGAGACCACAATTTCGAGCCCGTCTGTGCTGCCAGACTCCTCTCTCTGGGAATCCACCGCCTGAAGGATCATTCTGCGGGGAACTTTATTTATTGCTGCATCCCCGATCTTCTGCTCCAGTCCCTTCTTTGTCACCCGGCCGACTCCCTCGCCGCCGTCCAGATGCAGCTCTGTCCCCGGGCATCTGCTGACTTTTGTATAGATAAGGATACCGTCCGTCACATCCGGGTCATCCCCGCTGTCCTTACGGACCGCACAACTGACCGCATCCTGACCGATTTGTATATCCTCCACATCCAGATAGAGCAAAACACCCTTGGGAGTCAGAAGGGAAACCTGCCAGATCGTCTCTCCCGTAAGCAGCATATGTGCCGCTGCCTTCGCCGCGGCAGCCGCACAACTGCCGGTCGTATAACCTGAGCGGAGCTGTTTCTGGTTTTTCCAGATCAACGCCCCCTGTTTTTCTTCCGACTGGTACCTGTTCAGATCTTTTTCTGTCATAAGGATGCTCCTTTACATAACTGCTTCGATGTGTTCTATATAAATATTGCGGATACCCCTCATCTCTCCTAATCCTTTGATGACCGCCTTCACCTCATAGCCGGCTTCTTCAAGCTCCGTTTTCCATGAATCTTCTTCTCCCGCCATGTCATTCTTCGCATGATCTCCTGCCACGAGCATGAACGGCATCAGCATGACCTTCTTTGCACCGGATATTTCCAGTTTTGTCATCACATTTTTTAAGTCCGGAAACCCTTCCACGGTTCCCACCAGAACCTGACTGTAGCCTAAGGAATGAAACGTGTACTCCAGCGTCGGATATGCTGAATTTGCATGGTGGTCCGTCCCGTGCCCCATGAATACAAGAACCTCGCCGTCTTCCAGATCTACTTCTGACATCACTGCATGGATTGCCTTCTTATAATCATCCACACTGGTGAGCAGGGGTTTTCCGACACGGATCTTCCGGAACTTATCTGTGTATTCCATCACATCACACATCATCCTGTCATTTTCAATCCCGTTAATGATATGTGTCGGCTGCACGATCACATTCTCAATGCCCTCGGCCGCCATCTGCTCCATTGCCTCTTTCACCGTATTAAAATGCAGATTCTCTGTCTTTTTCAGCTTCTTCAGAATCATCTGGCTTGTAAATGCACGGTACACCCGGTAATCCGGAAATGTCTCTGCAATCTGCTGTTCGATCTTGTCTATGTTCTTTTCCAGAGTATCCATATGACTGCTTCCAAAGCTTACAGCCAGTATCGCTTTCTTCGTCTCTGCCGTTCTCTCCATATCCGTCTCCCTTTATGCAGGTTCACTGCTTTAAACTCCATGTTCTATATATTGTTCTAACTGTCCCATGCTGACAGGCGGCCGGAGGTTCTCCTTGAGAACCCCCTTTTTTACCAGTTTGTCAAATAATTTCAAAACAGCAGGTTCTTCCTGATTCGTCATCTCAAGAGCCTCCTGGTCCGTACATACCGTGACCGGATCCGCCTGAAGCAGAACTTTCCCTTCGTGCATCAGGACAATCTCATCCGCCCATGACAGGGCATAATCAATATCATGGGTAGCCATTAGTATCGTGATTCCTTCATCTGCCAGCCTGTCCACTATCTGGTTCACCATCTTCGTATGTTTCGCATCCAGAGCAGCCGCCGGTTCATCCAGAATAATCACATCGGGATGCATAACAAGGATGTCAGCGATCGAAACCTGCTTCTTTTGTCCCCCGCTCAGGGCATGTGCCGGACGGTCACAAAAAGGCGTAATCTCCAGATATTCAATCACCTGCTCGATATCCTTTCTCACTTCATCCTCCGGCAGCCCCAGATTCAGAGGTCCAAAAGAGATTTCCTGATAAACACTCGCCGAAAACAACTGGTTATCCGGGTCCTGAAAGACGATCCCTACCTTGCTCCTTAAGTCAAGCAGCCCTTTTTTGGAATAGTCAACAGGTTTCCCATTAAACAGAATCATTCCACTGTCCGGCCTGTAGATGCCATTACAGCATAAGAACAGTGTGGATTTACCGCATCCATTTGCACCCATGAAGGCGACTTTCTGCCCTCTCTTAATCCGGAGACTGACACCGTTTAATGAATGCGGTCCATCCTCCTCGTAGGCATAGTGAACATCTTTTACTTCTATTATAATATCCTCTGTACCTATACTCATACCAGTTTCCTCCATATCGTAAGACCGAGCAGCAGAAGCTCAAAGAGCAGGATTCCCACCGCCTCCTCTTTCTTCACAGGATGCTGTACACTAAGCACCTTTATTTTTCCGTTATAGCATCTGGACTCCATCGCATCATACAAAAAATTGGACCGTCTGAGAGCTCTGATAAAGAGTCCTGCACCCATATGCCCGAAAGACTTCACAGATGTTTTCAGATTTTTATTGCCCAGTCTGGACTTCTGTGAAACCATGATAGCGGAAGCTGTTTCCATCAGCACGAAGATGAACCTGTAGATCAGCATCATTAGTTCAATCATCATCTCCGGACAGTGCATTTTGGCTAATACATCGAGAATATCTGTCATTGTTGTATTTAAGGATAAAAAGTACAGACAGGATACACTTGCCATAGCAGTTGCTATCAGCTGAATAGCGAATGCCAAAGATGCTTTGCTTCCTGTGATAAAAAAGGTGCCCACTGGCACTGCATATGCATCCAGTGGGACCTTAGAAAAGTTTACGATAATCGCAAGAGTACTCAATATAAGAAATGTAAATGGTACAGCCAGCAGACGTATGTATCGTCCAAATGAAATCCCGCCCTTTTTTACCGTCAGGAACCCATTTACAAAAAAGGCAATTCCCGCTATTAAAAGAGAGCGGCTGATGATGCAGAATAAAAGTGTCATAACAGAAAATATGAATTTCTCTCCTGCATTCACAAGCCTAAGCTTCGAACGATAACAAAGCTTATCCACTACAATCATATCTTGCTCCTCTCCGGCGCTGTTTCGTTATTTTCCTTTACTCTTCGCTTTTCTGCCATTTCCTGCGCTCGACAAAGCGCCCCATTATGAATGCGATCACACCGACACCAATTCCTGTCTGGAGGCAGAAGATAAGGCTCTCCACTTCTCCTGGAATCTCACCGCCAATAATCTTCTCCAGAACCGGGGTAAACCAGGGAGTATATTCACCGCCCTGCAGTTCTTCCACTACAACGCTTCCCGCATCGTCAGAGCCGCCGAACTCGGCTCCTTTTAAAGCAAACAGGGGAACAAAAGCGATCAGTGCCGCTATAATTAATAAAATGATAACTGTTTTTGCATTCTTACTCATCTTATTTCGCCTCCTTCATAAATCCGATTGCCTTTAGTTCCGGTTTTGCATAGGACTCAAGCGCCATTACGATGATAACGGTAAGGATCCCTTCGATGACTGCCAGCGGAACCTGTGTCGGTGCAAATACACCGAGGAATTTGACTGCCGAGGCAGCAACACCGCCAGACTCTGAAGGATAAGCGAGAGCAAGCTGGATACTTGTTACACAATATGTAAACAGGTCACCTAAGCACGCAGCCAGAAATACAGTAACCTTTCTATTTACTTTAAATTTCATGCACAGTTTATAGATTCCGAATGACAGAAGGGGTCCTGCAATTGCCATTGAGAATGTATTGGCTCCCAGTGTTGTCAGTCCGCCGTGTGCCAGCAGGATTGCCTGGAATAAGAGTACGATAATTCCAAGTATACTGACAGCCGCAGGCCCGAAAAGGATCGCCCCCAGTCCGGTTCCCGTCATATGGGAACAGCTTCCTGTAACGGAAGGGATCTTCAGGGATGAAATCACGAAAATAAACGCCCCTGCCATTGCGATCAGTGTGATGGATTTGCGGTTCTCTTTCATTCTTTTTTTCAGGGAAATAAATCCGGCTGCTAAGAACGGGACACAAATAACGCCCCATGCAATACAGTATCCTGCAGGAAGGTATCCTTCCATAATGTGCATTGCATTTACTGCCGGTGTGACTGCAAACATCACGGCGAACGCGATGGATGCTTTGAGTAAGATTTTTTCTTTTTTTGTCATGTCTTCCTCTCTCCTTTTTTTGTGAATTTGCTGAAAATAGCCCAGGTCCATCACAAAATCGTAAGAGATTCGTAAGGACAACTGGTCATCTCCCCGTAACCATCCAGATCCTTTTAAAAGCGGGTGTTCTGACTTAAGTATCATCACGATATTCCGCCTTCCCATGAGAATCCCCACAGTGACCTTATGGAATACCGCTCCTCTAATACAGCAACGGGTATTGTGCAGGATTCCAACCTGCTTCCCCTGCCGTTTTAAAAAACGGCTTACTTTTAAACTGTCTGCCAGATCTGAACTATGCTTATTGAGCCTCCGGCCCGAATAAGATTTATAAATTGAACAAGAGCTGTTCAACCCGATTGAGCCCTGCCTGATTATACATACAGGATTCAATCTTAAAAATTTTATCACACTTCATGGAAATATGCAATCCGTGACCGGGCCGTAAAACGGCCTCTATTGCAAAAATATCTACGCATATATTATTGTAAACGGCTGTCCCCCCTATGTATTGTAATTTTTTAAGGATACTTAGTAGGAATTATAGAAATCCGGGCAACTGCGACCGAGGGATTATAAACTAATAAAGATTACCATAAAAAAGATGGCCCCGCGTGCTGCCGGCCATCCTTTTTATGTTCTAAAAGGAATGTTAGTCCTCTTCAAAAAACATGTAATCCATATAAAATTCATTAAAGTCCTTATCATTGGACAATCTGATTTCTTCCGAGACGCTTCTGATCTTTTCTATCACTTCATCTGCATCCGGTTCCAGTAATTTTGCAATCGCCCCCTTCAGGCAGCTGTTGCCCACGGCCTCGATCTTTCCCTCACACTCTTTCGGGAGGAGTCCGATGCCGACCGCCTTTTTGATGTCCAGCTGATACCCGAAACCGCCTGCTATATAGACAGTTTCAATTTCGTCATAAGGGATTCCATATCTCAGGATTAACGTCTCCAGCCCCGCCCGTACAGCAGACTTGGCAAGCTGGATCTCCCTTACATCTTTCTGGTAAAAACCGATGGTTCTCCCCTGTGCATCTTCACCCAGATAGAACCCGTCCTCAAAATACTCCTCGTCCAGAAGTCCGGTCTCATCGATCAGTTCTTCTTTTAAAAGCCCGTATGTGATCTCCACAACCCCCGTACCGCAGATTCCTGATATAGGCTTGTCCTGTATTGTCTCTGTAACGGCCTTCCCGTCATGGATTTCAACTTTACAGACAGCACCGGGGATGCTGCCCGTACCGCATGTAATATTACCGCCCTCGAATGCAGGCCCTGCCGCCGTTGATGCCACATAGATCTTATCTTTATTGCCGACTGCCATCTCTCCGTTCGTTCCCAGGTCAATCAGCACGGACACTTTTTCCCTGTTCTGGAAATTAAGGGCGTACATTCCCGCTGTAATATCCCCACCCACATAGGTTGAAATTCCCGGATAGATGTTTACTTCAAAACTACCGTCAAAATCATTTGCTGACTTCCCGCAAAGTGCTTTTACATCCGTCGTAATTTGTTCCAGATTGACCGGAGTAAAGGGAAAGACACCGAGCGTCTCACATGGATATCCCATAAGCAGGTGGACCATCGTAGTATTGGCCCCGATTACCATTCGTTCCGGAAGGATCTTCCCGTTTTCTGTAAGATCTTTTATTCCGGACATCAGGTCTTCCTGAATGCTTTCCTTCAGTTCGTTTCCCTTACCATTCGTGGATGCCTCGATCCTGCTGATTACGTCTGCACCATATGCGCGCTGACGGTTCATGGCCGTATAAGTCTTCACTGCGCGTTTACTCGTAAGATTGACCAGCTGCATGGCAATCGTTGTCGTACCGATATCCGTGGCAATCCCGAATCTGCCCCCTTCGTAATCTCCAGCGTTTCCGTCCTCTGCCTGCAAGGTTTTCCCGCGCCCTGCCTCTTCTCCGAAATCCGTAAGGACTGCAAATCCTTCCTCCTGTCCACAGTCAAGTGTAATCGTACAGTCCCCGGATGCATAGGCACGGCAGGCAAGACGGAACCCCGCCCGGATCTCATCCTCATCGAAAAACCGGCTGTCCTCCGCTGACGGCTTTACTTCCCCTTCCAATACCCTGATCCGGCATTTTCCACAGGTACCACGCCCGGCACATACAGCACTCAGGAATATATTATGCTCCTTGAGCACTTCCATGAGCGTCTGGTCCTTTTTCCCGGTAATTGTTACAACGACCTCTTCGGAACCGCCGCTGCCGCCTGCCGATGAAACCTTCATCGTGAAGTCCGGGATATGCCTCAGCTTACACGTTAAATTCGGACATTTGCTGCAGTCATGTTCAATCTTGAAATTGTCAGAATTTTCATCCAAAAGGTAAATCTGGCAGGTCGTCTTTACCGGGTCATACATGAAGCTTTCCTTGATATGTATCCCTGCCAGTGCTTCCCCGTCTGTTACTTCCAGAGCTTTTTTCTGCGCCGCCATAGGGATATCCTGCGGAGCCTCCATCCGCCGTATAACACCGCGCTTTCTCTCCCTGCACAGCCTGATAATGGTATCTGAAAGCAGGTGGTCCATCTGGAATAGATAATCGTCCGCCATAGCATCGGCCAGCATCCCGCCCAGATAATTGCCTTGTGCAAACAGCTCGGTTGCCCACCGGCTGATTTCGCTGCCTACCGATGTAATGCTAAACAAGGCCTCCTGACTCTCTCCTTCATACTCCGCCAGATGGAATTCCTCCACACTGCCAAACGCAAGCAGAGCCGCCGGCTCTATTTTTTTATATGCTTCGGGCAGCATTTCCTCATATTCTTCCAGGACCTCATCATAGATCTCACTGTCCTCATAACAGTCTATTAAATTCAAAACACTTTCTTTACATATCTTGATGTCAAAATCTTTAATTATCATCCTGCCGCCCTCTCTATAGTTAACACAATTATAATAGTTTCCGATAACTGTCCATAGTTCCGGGCAGCTACAATTTCTATATATAAAGAAAAACTCCCATAAAAGAGTTTCTGCTGATTTTCCTGATTCAATTATAACCAGCGGCCATCTCCTACCCACGATCGGCTGCTGACAATGACAAGTATCCTGGCTCACGGTTCATCCTTGGAATGCCTTCTCATCCTTTGAAAGGACAATGGCTGTTATTCTTCGTCACCGTTTACAGTAGGGGCAAGCCTGCACCGGATTCACACCGGTTTCCTTGATTTTTACAATCGTTTTTCTATGTTCTGATTCGAAATTACTTCCTGTCCATAACTGCTTTCTTTGCTACTTCTGCTGCCGTTGCTGCATCCGGTGTATAGAAATCTGCACCGATCTGCTGTGCAAAACTGTCGTTTACCGGAGCTCCGCCGACCATTACGATAAACTTGCTGCGAAGTCCTTTTTCATTCAACTGGTCTATACAGTCCTGCATCTTCGGCATAGTTGTTGTAAGAAGCGCTGACATACAGATCACGTCTGCTCCGACTTCTTCTGCTTTATCAATAAATACGGATGTCTCAACATCAACTCCAAGATCGTAGATTTCAAATCCAGCCCCTTTGAGCATCATCACTACGAGGTTCTTGCCAATATCATGTAAATCTCCCTGAACTGTTCCGATAACTGCTTTACCTACGGGCTCATTCCCAACTTCAACAAGCTTTGGCTCAAGAACAGATAATCCTGCATTCATAGCTCTCGCCGCAACCAGAACCTCAGGTACGAACACCTCGTTGTTCTTAAACTTTGCCCCGATAATCATCATTCCAGATAACAGACCTTCGTTCAAAATTTCCTTTGGATCAACACCTTCATCTAAAGCCTGCTGTACTAATGCTTTTACATTTTTTGCTCTTCCTTTTTGAAGAAATTCTGACATTTCCTGAATAATAGACATAACTTCATTCCCTCCAACTTATCTTTTTGCCGTCTGGCTGTTTCTGTATTTCATTCTATCTATTTTCCTACTATTGTTCTGGTAATTATTTTAGAATCTTTGTACAAATATTTTCTTTTTATTTTTTGCAGGCTTTATCCCATTTTCGTTTATAATGTGATAAACTAAATAGGAACTACTTACAGAACCAAAGATTAATGGAGGGATAATGTTGAAACCTTTATTGTACTCTATCGTTCCGGAGGAAACCCTGAAGGCCATGACTGATACTTTTTACGCCTGCATGCAGCTGCCGATCCAGGTCATTGACGAGCATGGAGAGTTTATTGCCGAGAGCGGACAGATGGCAAATTTCTGCCGCTGCTTTCAGGATTATCTTCCCAGCGGCGACTCTTGTGAGAAGATGCATATTTCCGCAAGCAAGAAAGCCATAACACTTGGTGAACCTTATATATTCGCCTGTCACGCCGAACTGAACCATATCGTTTTCCCGCTGATCAGCAAGAAAACGTTTCTCGGTTCTATTCTCGTAGGGCCCTTTTTAATGGACCCGGCGGACTCGATATTGATTTCTGATATTGCAAAGAAGTATCATATTCCGACTACCGAAGCACTGGAACTGTACGATGAGACTGCCAGCATCCCGCTGGCCACACCCGCCAAGGTGAATCATATCAGCCGGCTTCTCTACTACATGTTTGCCAACCTGATCAACGACAGTAAGGAAGAGCTGAAGCAAAATAACCAGAAGCTTTTCCAACAGTCCCGGATTAATGAGTCCATCCAGCGTTACAAGGAAGAAAATATCAGTACCAATTCCTATCCCTATGAAAAGGAAAAGGAATTAATCAGTAAAGTAAAGCTGGGTGATGTCAAGCAGGCCAATGCCATTCTGAATGAACTGCTGGGATATGTACTTTTCTCCGAAGGAAACAGCCTGGAAATCGTGAAAGCCAGAGCAATCGAACTCTGCTCCCTGCTTTCCCGTGCTGCGATTGAAGGTGGTGCCCAGACGGACAACATACTGAAGCTTAATAATCATTTCCTGAAAAACATACAGCTTGTCGATACGATGGAAACACTCTGCTATAAGCTGCAGGAGATTGTAGAATCATTTACGGAAAGCCTTTTTAATTATATACCGTCCCAGAACAGTGAGTTGATCAAGAAAGCCATGATCTACATATCCAAGCATTTCAACGAACCACTCACCCTGGAGGATGTTGCCATGCATGTACATCTGCACCCGTCCTACTTCTCGACCATGTTCAAACAGTCAACCGGTTCCTCATTCAAGGAATATCTGAATATGGTTCGTATCGAAGAGAGCAAAAGGCTGCTTTCCAATACAGACTTCTCTATCATTGATATTGCGGTTGCGATCGGATTCGAAGACCAGAGTTACTTTTCAAAGGTATTTAAAAAATATACCGGGCTGACACCCAAGCAGTTCCGGTAATATACGTATCGCACAGGGCATGCCCGCATCAGCAGGACGTGCCCTTTTTTCTAATTTTCTGCCTGATATAAAGCAATGTTTCAGCCGGGCTTGTACCACACTCTTCAGGACGGGTAATCACGACCAGCCGGGCCCCCGTTTCTTTTGCCGCTTCCGCCTTTTCCTGAAAACCGCCTGCTTTCCCAGATTCTTTTGTCACGAAATATCTGGCCCCCGTATAGCGGAGCATCGCTATGTTTAGTTCCTTGCTGAACGGTCCCTGCATGGCAATCAGACTGCGGCCTTTGAAACCAAGTGCCGTACTTTCTTCTACAGCCTCTCTGGTCGACAGTACCCGCGCAATACACCGCTCCTGATAATCATCAATTTCAGTGTACAGCTTCAGTTCCTTGCTCCCTGTTGCTATCAGAACCTTCCCCTCTTTCCCTTTTAAATATTCCACGGCGTCTGAAACGGATTTTTTGAATATAACATGGTCTGTTTCTAATGCCTCTATGTCCTGTTTCTCCCTTAGACACCGTATATATTCCGTCCGGTTTGCTTTACAGGCGTTTTGTATATTCTCCGTCACCACCCTTGCAAAGGGATGTGTTGCATCCACCGCCAGATCAATCTTATGTACATCCAGAAAACAGCGGATGGCCGTCTCATCCATCCGTCCGGCTGCTGTCTCTATATTATCTCCGGTGCCGGTACATTCACGGCCATATTCCGTAGCCGTACTGACATAGACATAAACCGGCAGTTCCTTCAGTGACTCTGCGAGCTGACGCCCCTCCGTTGTCCCGGAAAACAGAAGTATCCTGATTTCTGCAGTTTCCGGGCTGATCCCTAATTGCTGTTTTGTTTCCTCCATGATCTTATCCTCTTTTCGCCTCTCAGTTTAAAAAGAAAGGTTTCTTTTTTTTCTAACAAGTGCAAATGTGGAACCCTCTGAACAGATTTTCGGCTGTATCAGTTCCCCAGCCCCGCAGTGCAGAATTGCGGCCCGCTCACAGACATTGTCCACGCCGGTTGTCTGCTCCACAAATGCAGAATGGCTGCTGACTGTTTCGATCTGTTTTAATTCTTCCGCCGAAAAGGTCCTGAAAGGGACTCCCCATGCATCTGCAAGCTCCAGAATCCCGGCTTCATCACACTTGAGGTCAATACTTGCAAAACCTTCTATCTGTTCCGGCAGAATGCGGTTCTCTTTCAGGACAGCCTGAAGCCCTGCCTCCAACTGCTCCCGCTTCGTCCCCCTGCGGCAGCCCAGACCCACAATCATTCCAGCCCCTGTATGCAGTGTGAGGATATTCCCCCTATGCGGCAGGATCTTTTCATTCCGGTCTGTCACAGCCACACCGAAAGGAAACCTTTCCAGTTCCCCCGGTGACGTACATACGCTTAATTCAGCAGGCACTTTTCCTGAAACTGGCAGCACACTGTAAAAGCCAACTTTCCCGCCCTCCAGAATCTCTGCCGAAATTTCTTTTGCCAGCCTCCTGTCTTCAATCTGCATCCCGTTTTTTTCGGCAAATACATCTATGGCGAACTTTTCCTGTACATCTGTTGCCGTTGTGATAACAGGCACGGCACCTGTCCATACAGATACCATTTTCGCAATCTCCACCGCACCGCCCACATGTCCAGATAAAAGTGGGATTACGAACGAGCCCTTCTCATCCATCACAATAACCGGTGAATCGGTAAACTTGTCTTTCACCCAGGGAGCGATATAACGGACTGCAATCCCAGAGGCTCCAATAAAAAGAAACGCTGCTTTTCCCCACTTTGCCCCTATCCAGGCATTCACATCCTCCGGCAGCGCCTGTATGCCGTCCTCTCCCCCGGCAAACCTTCTGACACTGAAGCCTGTGCATTCCATTCCGTTTTCTGTGAATTTTCGCTTTAATTCTGCATTCAATATACTGCCTGACTTTGTAAAACTAATGATCATCATCTCTATTTTCTTCATGGCTGTATTGTAAGTAATCACGCGGTGAAAGTCAAGATACCTGACTGATGTACCGATGGAAATTTTCAAAATCACCGAAAATGCTGCTGTTCACAGGCAGCCTGTAAACAGTAATACGGTAACAGTTGTACTAACAGGAAAAAAACGGTATAATAATTTTATATTTATTTTTGTATGACAAATCACAAATCCACGAGGGGGAATATTTAAGTGTGGCAGCGTTTTATGACTAATGTAAAGAATATGCTCAGATTGGAAAAAGAATATTTCAAAGATGCAGAATTAGAAATCGCAGAAAAGAACCTTGGACTGCTGAGAATATCAAGTATGATCAATGTTGTTCTGCTGCTGTTCTTTTATATACTCACGCCTTTTATCGTAAAGGGCTGGACAATTACACTGCAGCATTTATTATTTCTCCCGGCTGCCCTGTTGTTTTTTATTTTATCCAGCCTGCTTATGAAGTCGTATTTAAAAAGCAGCCGTACTATTACCGGATTATGCCAGCTGTATGTCGTCGTAGTTTTTGTTTTTGTTATCCTGATTGATGTTTTCCCTTATCCCAGCGCACCGGCTACTTTTATGCCGGTAATATATGTTGCACTGCCTGCACTTTTTATCCTGCCGTTCAGCCATATCTTTTTTCTTATGCTGTGGGCCGAGATCGTTTTTATTGTTTCCGTTAAGGCAGTCAAGATACAGTCAATGGCTGAAAATGACATTTTCAATTCCATCGTTGGTTTTCTGTTCGCGCTGGCTGTCGCCCAGGTCATCCTGAAACTGCGCTCCGAGGACCATGATATCCGTTCCCGGTATAAGCGGCTCAGTATGCTGGATTCTTTGACAGGCATCCTCAATAAAAAAACCTGTGAAGATGCAATACGGAGTTATCTGGATGTCGGAATCCCCCGTACATGTGTCCTGCTTTTCATGGATCTGGATAATTTCAAAGAAGTGAATGACCTTGCCGGACATTCCTGTGGCGACAAACTTCTGGCAGAGACTGGAAGGCTGCTCTTGTCATCGTTTCGTCCGACCGACATCATTGGGCGGGTCGGAGGCGATGAATTTATGGTACTGATTAAAGACTTTTATGATTCTGAAGATACTTTGAAAAAAACATTCACTACCTTTCAGACCGATCTGGTCAAGAGCCTGTCAGGAAATCCTCTGGTAAAAACCTCCTGCAGTATCGGTGCTGTCTGCCTTAAGAAGCAGGTTACAAATTTTGATACACTTTTTAAACTTACTGACCAGGCTCTCTATGATGCAAAGGCTTCCGGAAAGAACCGCTATGTATTACGGACATATTCTAAAACAGAACAAATAAAAAACCCGGAAATCCTGTGATGGCTTTCCGGGTTTTTTATTTGTTATTACTTTTCCATCTCCTGCAGCGCCCATTCCCTGATCTCACCACATGCAATCATCTCACCGCTGTTTCCTGATGGCTGGGTATGGAAGTCATCCGGGTCTTTGTGTATAATCACAGTCCTCCCGGTCACATCATCCGGATGGAACCTCCCCGTGTAGACAGCATTCCACGCCGCACCGTAGGTGGATAAAAGCGGCGGGAGGTCTCCTGCATGCTCCGGATGTTCTTTATGTTCTGGATTATAATGTTTTCCTGCATCCGGGAACGCTTCTTTGCCATCTCCCCGGCAGTCCTTCCCCTCGTGAATATGGAATGCGAAAAACTCCCCTGTCTCCTGGCTCTCTTCATCTGGCAGCCCGTATATCTCTGCCATCACGATTGTCCCGCCGTATACATCAAAAAAGTATACCATGCCATGTATTTCCGGATACTGATCTGAACCTTTTACTTCTGCATATGCCTCCGGCATTCCGTTTAATTTTTCGACCATAACATTACCCTCCTTCTGCATAGTATATGTAGAAGGGGTGGGGGATGTGTCTCTTTTTAGAAAGATTATGTATGGATAGTTACTCTGCTTATTTTTCCAATAGAAGCCAGTTCGCCCGAAACGGCCGCATCAGATTCCAGTACCCAACCCCCAGTAATTCATATTCCCTTGCAAGGTTTAACTTCGCCTGAATACTCCGGACGTCCTCAAACCAGACCTCGTGGGAAAAGCCGTCCCGCATATAGGTAAAATACGGACTCTGTGCGATATCCGAGAATTGTATGGATGCCCCGTTCTCCGCCGCAATCCTGACGGCCTCCACATTTCCGATCAGCCGTGCTTTGGTGATTCCCCTTTCATATGGAAGTGTCCAGTCATAGGCATAATTGGGGATTCCCATTAGAATCTTTTCTCTGGGAATCTCCGTCAACGCATATTCCACGACTTCACGCACCTTATTCAGCGGAGCGACTGCCATGGGCGGCCCGTATGTGTAGCCCCATTCATAAGTCATCAAAAATACATGATCTGCATTTGCCCCCAGCAGCGCGTAGTCCATCCCCTCATACAAAAGCCCCGGCTGGTCCGCAGATGTCTTCGGAGCCAGTGCCACAGATACTGTATATCCATTTGCATTCATAACTTCCCGGACCCTGCCGACGAATTCCGCATAATCTATCCTGTTTTCCGGAAGGACATATTCAAAATCAATATCTACTCCGGAGTAACCGCGCTCCTCAACAGTACGAAGCAGGTTATCGATGACCCGCTGCTGGATCTCTAAATTTTCAACAAGAACCTTTACAAGCTGGTTATTAAAGGCCCCGTTTGAAAACGGGGTCAGCACAAGCAGGGGTTCAATTCCTTCCTCCCAGGCGGCCTCGATCATCCAGAGTTCATCCTGCATAGGCGGTACAAGTTCCCCCTCAAATGTAAAACCATAAGAAAAGATCAACAGTTCATTTAAAGCAGGAAATGCCTGCTCCAGTATATATGGCTCAACAAAAGGATATGCATATCCCGTGACATACATATCCCCCCTCATACTCCCCGACTCTTCCGGCTGCAAAATCAGAAGCGCCTGCCCCACAACCAGTTGTTCCTGGTTCACCAGTTGATTGTCAAAGGCGATTTTCCACATAGGCACCCCTGTCTCCTCAGAAACAGAATATAAAGTATCTCCGCTTTTCACTACATATATAATATAAATCACCCCCATATAGTAATATATGAGGGTGATTCCTGCTTTATGATATTAGATTTTCATGACGCATCCCCAAGCACTCTGGTCAGTGTAGCCCTGAGCACCTCTATATCAATCGGTTTTGCAACATGTGCATCCATTCCTGCATCTACAGATGCCTGAATATCTTCTGCAAATGCATTCGCAGTCATTGCAATGATCGGGATATTCAGAGCATCTTCTCTCTTCATCTCACGAATCGACCTCGTGGCCTCATATCCATTCATCTCAGGCATCTGTATGTCCATCAGGACTGCATCGTATGTACCCGGTTTCCCTGCCTTGAAAAGCCCGACTGCCTGTGCCCCGTTTGTTGCCACTACCGATTTCGCCCCATGCATCGCAAGCAGTTCAACCAAAATTTCTGCGTTAATTGCATTGTCCTCTGCAATCAGGAAACGCCGTCCTGCAAACAGACTTTCAATCTCCTCGTCTGTCATACATGCATCACATTTTTCCTTTGACTCCACAGTCTCATCCAGACATTCGCATTCTAATTCTATTTTGAATATAGTTCCTTTATGAATATGACTTTCTACAGAAATGCTGCCGCCCATCAGGTCAATAAGCCCTTTTGTTATACTTAAGCCCAGACCGGTTCCTTCGACCTGTGCGGCATTACTGCTGCGGGTGAATGGTTCAAAAAGGTGTTTCATGAATTCTTCCGACATACCTATACCAGAATCACTGACTGTAAACCGGAAACGAACCTTCTCATCTTCAGCATCCGACGGAATCTCCTCCGTCAGAAACTCTACCTTCCCACCTTCCGGGGTAAACTTAACCGCGTTACTCAAAATATTCAGAAGTATCTGGTTCATACGCAGAGGATCTCCATAAAACTGCTCATGCACGATATGATCACTGCTGACCAGAAAACGGATACCCGATGCCTTTGCCTGAGGCGCAATGATGGCTGTAAGCTGCCCCAGCATTTCCTGCATGGTAATGCGCATTCTCCCCAACGTAATCTGCGAGCGTTCGATCTTGCTCATATCCAGAACATCATTGATCAGACTCAGCAGGTGCTTGGATGAAGTTGATATCTTCTTCAGGCAGTCCGCCACCCGGCTGCTGTCATCTATATGTGCAGTTGCAAGCGCCGTCATTCCCATAATTGCATTCATCGGTGTTCGTATATCATGGCTCATGGCCGATAAGAATTCGCTCTTTGCGTGATTCGCCTCTTCTGCAAGGGCAAGTGCTTTCTTAAGCGCCTCTTTAGATTCTCGTTCCGATGTCAGCATGTCAGTCACATCGGCCCGAACCACACATACTGTGCTGTGGTTTTCATCTCCCCACAGGACATTGATCTGCTTATACCTGAGTTCCCCTTCTGACTGATAAGGAAACACAAAATCATATCCTGAAGGTTTCTCTTCTAATCCCTCAATCATGGAACTCAGCCTGAATTCTTCCTGTGCCTCTTTCTGATTCTCTTCTGTTCCGTAGTTGGCAGCAAAATCAGCAATAGCGTCATCATAATGCTCTATCACGTATGGGGGCAGGTTCTCGAGGACAGTCTGCCTGGTATATAGCGTCAGACATTTGCTGATGACATCAATAAATCCCGCCAGTTCAAATGTATAAGCCAGCATATTCAGCATCCCCTGCTGCTCACGCACGGAATCCGTCACATCCGTACGAACCAGACAGATTCTGCCGATCCGCAGGTCTACTGCGGATACCGTGATATTCTTTGTCCGGATATCACCGGACTCATTTATTACGGAAAATACAAACGTATAAGAGCCTTCTTTTTCCAGACGGCGGCACATCTCCTCTGGTTCCAGTCCCTTTTTATATACTTCCCTGTTCTTCGGCACTACTACCTCTCGATACATATACTCAAGCCGTTTCCTGTGGCTTCCAAGATGTTCCGGCATACAATCCACATTCTCGTTGCGGGCCAGCACCGTATATGTATCCGTAATTAAGTTCAGGTCTATCACAAAATCATAGCTCGTTACTGAAAGCTTGTGAAGAATCCTGTCAGATATTGTCTGCTCCGTAATATCCGTAACTGTCAGAATTCCTGTTATATCTCCGGTATCAGGTGTCTCCAGAAGGTTAACCTTGAACTGGGCATAGCGGCCTGTCTCTTCTTTAGGCAGCCGGATAAAACACTTAAGGATCAATTCTGTATCACCTTTCCCATATGCCTCAAGAGCCGGTTCATTTAAATACATGTCTAAAAACTGCTGCCTCTCCCGCTCATCAACAACAAGGGTTGAAACCCCTGTGAAAAACGACGTTCTGTTAACACCAAAGTTCTTAAGCAGATCGGAATCTGTACTGTCAATAATCTCCAGTATGAGATTCTGAGTGATATTACAGTGGCCGATGACAAGCGCATCCGGGTCCGGGGTGCGGTAATGCTGCAGGATCTGTTCCCTGTATTGGGCACGGATTTTCTCCTGTTCTATGAGCTCCTTTGTCATATCATGGTAAACTGCATAAAATCTGCTTTCACCGCCCTCATTCCGAATCAGGGAAAACGTACTTTTTACCCAGACATAATCTGAACTTCCTTTTCTCAAACGGTAAACCGCTTCACATTTTCCGTCCCCGCCGGTTATATAACCATCAATTGTCCTTTCCAGCATCTCCAAATCATCCGGATGAACCCCCGCAAGGGCATCATACTTGTACAATTCCCATGCTTCTTCTGAACTCATTTCTGTCATATCGATAAAGCCGTCTGACAAAAACTCCGTAACCAGACCGCCATCCTTTTTGCAGCGCATAACAGATATACCTCCAGGGAGGTTCTTTACAACTGTCTGGAAATATTGTTCGAGACGTTCTCTCTCTTTTCTATTTTTCACTTCTTCTGTAATATCTTTAACATACTTCAGATAAGCCGGGATTCCATTCCAGTCCGTCTCACGGAAGCGGGTACTGTAAGAACGTTCTGTTCCTGTCACTTTCATTTCATGTTCCTTACCATCCGCCCCATGTGTCTTAAGAGTACAGAATTCACACGGGCTGTCTTTTCCATACAGGGCCTTGTAACACTTCTGGCCTATATAATTCTGTCCCTTACCCGGACCTTCTTCGCGTATATTGACATAAAGAAGGTCATAATTTTTCTTGCCAATAATATAAATACTGTCTGATGTATCATTTACGATACTCTGAAAAAGGCGGGTTTCAGATGACATTCCTGTAAACACCGCATAGAATCTGCTGGATTCAGACAGCGGCCCCATCCGGCGTCCATTTAGATGTATCCAGACCAGGCTCCCATTTCTGTGGAACATGCGGTAGGAAACATCCAGTACCTCACCACTTACAAGTGCTGCTTTTGCAGCATTAAAAACACGTTCTCTGTCCGGCTCATAAATGATGTCAAGGGCATCATCCCTGGTCATTTCATTATACTCTTCTCTCGTATGGCCGGAAAGTGCCATCACCCCATCTGAAAAAAAGACAGGAATGAACCGCTCATTTTCCACCTTGTAGCTGGCGATTCCACCGGGAATGGAATTGATCAGGTGTTCCATCTCCAGCTGCGCTTCTTTGAAATCCGAGATATTATGAAATACACAATGAAGAAGCGGGCAGCCATCTTCCTCCCCGATCCACTTCACCTGAACACGCACCCAGACAATATGGCCGTCCCTGTGCTGCTTACGAAATTCAAATTCAGCAACGGCATGTGTTCTTATAACTTCCCTCGCCTTCGATACTACCATATCCGTATCTTCCCAATAGGTCATATCCGCGGCATCACCCTTGACCAGTTCATGATATTCCGCGACCGTATATCCGCTCAGTTCCGGCACTCCGTCTGAGAAATACACGGTTTCAAAAATATCTGAAACTTTATAGATGGCAACACCACCGGGGATTGCGTTGATGATATCTTCCATCTCTCCCGGAAAGAGAGATTCTCTCTGTATCACACCTATTCCCCCTTTTTCAGTCTCTCCTTCAAACCATCCACCCTTACAAACTCCTTCTGAATCTCCTGATACATCTCCTTGTAGTCCATCCGCGCCTCTTTCAAACGCAGCGGCTCCACGATCCTGCATACAGCTAAGAACAGCGGTTCCAGCCCCATGTTGCCTACAACACCCTTCATGGTGTGCGCGGCCTCAAAAGCAGCCTGCAAGTCTTCTGCCTCGAGTGCCTCTCCCAGCTTCTGCAAATTCTCGTCTTGGAAAAGCATGTCTAAAAACCGGAGATACATATCTTCTTTAAACATAAATCTGGCCATAGTTGTCTGGTAATCTCCGCCGTATTCCTCAAATATTTCCCGAAATCCTGACATTTCTCAGACCTCCTTTCCGCATATAAAATCATATAAAATCTGGTAAAGCCGGTTTGGCTCAATCGGTTTGGCAAGATGGGCGTTCATACCAGCTGCCTTACTCTTCTCAATATCATCATCAAATGCATTGGCCGTCATGGCTATGATCGGTATCGTTTCCGCATCCCGGTTACTCAGATGCCTGATATTCGCCGCAGCCGTCAGTCCGTCCATAATAGGCATCCGGATGTCCATCAGAATAACGTCGTAGTAGCCTTCTTCTGATTTACTGAATAATTCCATCGCCCGCAGACCGTTTTCCGCAGTTTCTACCTTGAAATTTTTTCCTTCCAGCAGCATAACTGCCACCTCTGTATTGATCATGTTGTCTTCCACAAGCAGGACACGTCTGCCTGTAAAATCATAATCAACCTCTACTGCCTGCCGTTTGAGTTCTTCTTTCTTCCCAAGCGCCCTTGTAAACGCAGATACGAGCGAGGATTTAAACATCGGCTTGCTCATAAGCAGATTCACGCCCGCCATCTTTGCCTCATGCTCAATTGATATCCAGTCATAGGCCGTCATGATAATGATCGTCACGTCCGGTCCCACGATACCCCGAATCCGCCTTGCCGTCTCAATACCATCCATTTCCGGCATCTTCCAGTCGATCAGTATCATATCAAAATACCGGTCTTCTTTATGAAGCATGAGCACTCTTTCTATTGCCTTACGTCCGCTGTCCACCCACTCGGCTTTGATCCCCATCTCTTCCAGTGTTACAACAGCGCTTTCGCAGACTGCTACATCATCATCCACGACCAGTGTCTTTAAATGTGAAAAATTAAACTGTGGTTTCTTCTGGTTATGCCTCTGTTTTTCTTCCTCAGTAATCCCGAGCTTTACATCTACAGTGAATTCTGTTCCAATTCCTTTGATGGATCTGACCGTAATCCTTCCGTCCATCATATCAACGATGTTCTTTGAAATTGCCAGCCCTAGCCCTGTGCCGCCATACAAAGCTGTCGTCCCCGTCGATTCCTGTGAAAACGGCTCAAAAATATGCGGCAGAAAATCTTCACTCATGCCGACGCCTGTGTCATTTACAATAAACCTGAGTACAGCATCATTCTTTGCCCTTCTCCGCTGAGCTGCTGAAAAGGTAACTTTTCCACCTTCATCAGTGAATTTGATCGCGTTGCTCAGAATATTAATCAGCACCTGCTGGAGCTTCATGGCATCCCCGATATAATAATCATCCAGCACCGGATCGACAATACATTCGTATTCTACGCCTTTGCTGGAGGCCTGTGCATAACAGATTGAATTAATTCCGTTTAAAAAATCCTCTGTCGGTATCTTTTCATTCTTTAACAGCATCTTTCCGCTTTCAATCCTGCTCATATCCAGAATATCATTGATCAGTGACAGCAGGAAACGGGAAGATATCCCGATCTTGGAAATACAGTCAGCCACCTGTTCATCATCCCCGAGAGACTGGACCGCAATTGTACTCATACCGATAATCGCATTCATAGGCGTCCTGATCTCATGGCTCATTCTGGAAAGGAAATCGGATTTAGCTGCATTGGCCTGTTCTGCTGCAACCAGCGCAGCCGCAAGTTCATCTTTCTGTTTCTGCTCTTTATGTACAACATCCGTGACATCCGTCTGGGCAAGGCAGACCTTTCCAAGCTCCCTGTCAATATAAAATATCTGAAAACGTTTTACGCGGAGTCGGCCGTGCCTGTCTTTTACCTCGCTTATAAAAGAGTAGCATTCCTTCTCTGCAAGCTGTTCCCTCATATACTCAAAAGAGAGTTTCTTAAGAGCTTCGTCTTTCGCACTCTCAGGCATATAAGCATCAGCAATTTTTCTAATTTCATCCTGGAAATTCCCCGTGAGGGGAATTGTATTCTCCTTTTCATCAAAAGAAATCAGCCTGTGTGTACCGTGGAATATATCAACTTCTGCGATAATGTCATAATCCAGTTTTGTAATTTTATTCAACAGCTGTTCCTGCAGTTTCTGTTCGGTAATATCAAATGTATAGAAGAAAATAATAAGGTCACCTGTCTCAGGATTCTGGTATGAACGCATATTCGTACTGCTCGAGAACACACTTCCGTCATTCCGTTTTCTTAAAAACTCGAAATGATAGTCTACTTTCCCCTCGGCATAGTCTGATATCACTTTATCCCTGTCCATCTCGGTCAGAATTGTATACGCTGCAGTTTCTTCCACGGCTGATGCCGCAAAGCGGTCAAACGTTTCCCGATAGGTTGCACCTACAGTTGTAACTGCCGAATCAGAGTTACTGAGATAACTTTCCACCCGGTCTTTTGTCACATTGATGCGCCCCTGGATACTGTCACCTGCCGAGGATAATGCCGCAAAATAATGAAGTTCCTTTTCATACACTTCCCTAATCCGGTCCTGAAGCTGCTTTGTGTCCGTCACATCAACAAAAACACAGTAAAAATATTCATCCCCGTCCTCTTCATCCAGAAGCTGTGCCTTGATTGATATCCACCTTACAGAGCCGTCTTTACAGACCAGCCTGTTCTCATTCTGGATTGTGTTTCCATGTTCAAGCTGGGACCTGAGCTTATCCGCCATGATCTCCAGATCATCCGGATATATAACAGCGGACATCCTGTTTCCCATAGCCGCAAACTCTTCTCTTGTATAGCCCAGAAAATCAAACAATCCGTCATTTGCATCAATTACAGAAAAATCTTCATCAAAACGGCACCTGAAGACCGCTCCCGGTATGTTATTATAAATGTGCAGTACTTCATTCTGTGCTCTCTTTTGTGCAGTAATATCTATACACACAGACGTAATTGCCTGTCTGCCATTCTCATCTGCTGTGCGAAGTCCGTTATCATGTACCCAGATATAAGTACCGTCTTTTCGTTTCATCCGGTATTCTACGCTGTATTCACCTTTTAGTCTGATCTGGTCCCCGACTTCTTCATCCACCCTGTTTCTGTCCTCCGGGTGCATGCAGTTACTGATCATACCATCTATGTCCGTGACAAATTCTTCCTCGTTCTCATACCCCAGATAGTCCAGCATACGCCGGTTAATAAAATAAAAAGGAAATTCTGGTTCTATATATCCGCCCATCATACCGCCTGCCAAAGAAGCATCAAGCAGCTCCTGACGCTGTTTCATAACATTTTCCATGACCAGTGTCTGCGGATAATGTTCATCTCCTCTCTGACTGCTGCTCGGTTCCGCTATCTGCATGTTAAGTATAAACCACTTTTGTCCACACTTCTTTAAGATAAAGAAAGGCCGAAGATGCCATTTGTATAATGAATTTTTTAACACTAACTCTGCTGCAAGAGTGTGTATCTCCTCGGTCAGGGGCTGTTCATACAGAACATTCAGTTCCATCTGGAATGGCTCCGGGATTTCACAGATATCTCGTTTCAGATATTCCTGCATCTCCCCGATCCCATCTGCGGACTCGTGAAAACCAGTACCAGTAAATTTCATATTTTCTGCCAGAAAAGAAACTGTTTTTTCCAGACTCCTCTCCTGAAACCATGCTTCGCAGAATGCGTATATCGTCTGCTGTGCATCACTTTGTTTTATCATTCTGAATCCTCTTTCTGCGGACTGTATCTATTCACTCGCCTGTCCTTTATATTTCATCTCTGCCGGAAACTCCTCTGTGTCTGAATGCTCCTGCTTCCCGAGAAGTTCTTTAAACTCCGCACATGGCATTGGTTTTGCGAAATAGTAACCCTGAACATAATCACAGCCAATCTCCTTGAGACGGTTAAACTGCTCTTTTGTTTCCACCCCTTCTGCCACTACACTCAGATGCATCCAGCGCGCAAGTGCAATAATAAACTGCAGGATTCCCTGGCTGTTCGGCTTGGCAGTCTCGCTTTGGATGAATTTCATGTCCAGCTTCAGGATATCAATAGGCATCTCATTCAGCATATTTAGTGAAGAGTAACCGCTTCCGAAATCATCCATTTCTATAATAAACCCAAGTTCACGCAGCTGTCTGACCGTGTCAATAATCTGTGTCGGATTTTCCGTATACGCACTCTCTGTAATTTCCAAATGCAGATGTGATGGGGACAGGTTATACTTCTTAACCGTCCTCATTAAAATTTCTGCCAGATCTGCATTGTAGATATCCGCTCTGGATACATTCACAGATACCGATATCGGGGGAAGCCCTTCCACCTCCCATTCCTTTATGATAGCACAGGTCTTGTCCCATACATACTGGTCCATCTTTGTAATAAATCCATTCTTCTCAAATAAGGGGATAAACTCAGCCGGAGACTGGAATCCCCACTCCGGATGAATCCATCTGACCAGCGCTTCTGCGCCAACCAGCTTTTGATCCTCTATCCTGTACTTGGGCTGAAGATATATCTGGAACTGGTTCTGTGCCAGTGCCGATTCCATGCTGTCTGTAATCATCTGTTCCTTGAGCATACTGTTGCGGAGCGTATCATCATAAGCCGCGATGTATTTGCCATACTGTCCCTTGATACTGCGGGCAGCAAGAAGCGCCCTGTCGCACATCTGCTCTACAGAGATTGTCCTGTCTTCGATATAATAGATTCCCCATTTCATCACGATGTTCCTGACATCCATAAATGCATTGACTTCTTCCGTCGCCGTCCTGAAGAGTTCCTCCGTGAACCCGTCCCGCCGCTCCAGAAGGCATGCAAACTGATCTGAATTCATCCGTCCGCAGATTCCCCTGCTGCCCACGCGCCTCTTATACATATCTGCGATGCCGCACAGCAGCCGGTCCCCTGTCGGCACTCCGAAAACGTCATTAATAAGTTTAAAATTTTCAATATCTGAACAGATAATATCATACTGCTTCTCCGGATTCCGAAGCAGTATGTCCTTAATCTGCTGATAGAAAAACTCCTTACTGTACAGCCCTGTCAGTCTGTCATACTGTATCAGGTTCACCATAGCCGCAGTCTCCCGCAGATTAATGATACTTGCCACGCGGTGCAGGATTATCTGGGGCCGGTAAGGCTTGGCAACAAAGTCAGATGCCCCGTGGGACAATGCCGCAACTTCATCCGATTCACCGTCATTTTGTGTTGTTACAATAACAGGTATTGAGGAATAAGCCGGATCTGCTTTCATGATAGATAGAAAGGTATAGCCGTCCATGACCGGCATAACAATATCCAACAGAATAAGAGAAATGCCCTCTTTATATTGCTTTAAAACATCCAGGGCCTCCTGCCCGTTTTCCGCCTCCAGTACATCGTAATCAGAAGCAAGAATCTCACATAATAAGCCCCTGTTTAGCGGATTGTCTTCCACAACTAAAATTTTTTTCCGTGAAAACATGATTTCACCCCTCTGTCTTTGAGATTTATGTATTATTATTTGGAATAAATGTGCAGTTTAGAAAAAGCTAATATATACCATTTGATTTTATCATAGTACTTTTAAAAAGGCAATTGTTTTGCCTGCACATCAGCAGGCGGAAATCAAAATGAACGGCCAGGAGACTTCACCTTCTGGCCGTTCGTTTTGATTCTGTAATTCTATTTTTCAGCTTTCTTTTCATCTATTTTATAGATAATACGTCCCCCTGCAACTGAAAGGAGTACCAGTGCAAGCAGTATAAATGAACTTGGGATCAGCTGGAATTTTATGATAAGGAATCCCAGTATAATCGGTGCAATTGCCAGCTTCGGTGACTTTTTAATCAGGGTAACCCCGAGTGCACCGAATAAGGCAGGCACGATATTGTTGAAGGCCGGTGCCAGGGCAGGATTACCCAGTGGTTTCGACAGCGGTGTGAGCAGCAGGACACCTGCGAAAATTACCAGTTCACATGTAATTGTTGATGCGCCGACAGCCAGAGTTGAAAGTACATTGGATTCTTCCGTATATTCTGTCGGATCCAGCCCCGCAGATTCCAGTGCTGCTATCGTAGCCGGAATCTTCATATTCGTAAAGTTCCCTGTAAGCGCCATCATGTACATACCAGATGGGCTGACGATCGGCGCGATACTGAAGAAGTCCCCGATAGATGCCGGAATCATCATTAACATAATTGCCGTAAAGCTTGCCCCCATCGCATGAAACGGAAGCGGTACTTTATAGTAAACTGCAATCGCCGTCGGGAAAAACAGAGTACAGACGAATGCAATAACAAGAGAAATCCGTCCTATTCTGTGAGCCTGATTATCATATGCCGTACTTATATCATTCATAATATTTCTCTCCATTTCTACTAATTTTTAATTATAACAGGCATGCTGCCGCCATTCCGCAAATCATACTGATAGATAAGGAAAAATCCTGCAGCCACCTGAAACCTGTTTTTTTGATAAACCATTCAATAATCAGCGCAAATACAGCACTTGTCAGCATAGCCGCCAACGCGGAGCCCCCCGAAACGACCGGTTCCAGAATAAACTTGGCATAGACACCCAGTAAAACGGCGGATATAAATATTTTATTCCAATTTGAATTCCTGTTTTTTTCCATGCTTTTTGACAACTGCTGTTTGTATTTCTTAAAGAAGAAAAGTGTAAAGGTTATCATAACGCTTGAACCAATAGTCATAGTCCAGACAGAATTCAAAAATGCCTGCATGGTATAGCCACTCTGCCCCAGTGCCACTCCCATAGCATCCGCCCCCATGTTAGCGGCAGCCAGTTCATAGGAAAGCGAACCAATCACGGAAAGGCGGGCCCAGGAAAATGGGAGCCCCATAATAGGTACCAGTGTCAACAGCGCGATGACCGTCGCAATACTAGGAACCACCGTCGTAACAGATGCGGTTTTCACAACACTTTTTATCTGTGAATGGGGAATATTCAGCTGTTTGGCCCTCTTAAGAGCCATCCGGATAAAAACAAAGACCTGAACAATAATGATTGCAAAAAGTATAAAAGTAATAATATAGAAAATAGGGCTGTTTGCCACTTTTAAATATTCTTTCATTGAAAATACCTCCTGAACACGGTTGAATTGCTCTTATTTTTTCATAAGATTTACGATAGTTTCTGCAAGCAGCCCGGAAGCCTGATATAATATTTCATCATCCAGATCATACATGGCATTATGGACGGGATAATAAGAATTTTTGCATGTTTTATTTGTAAGGAACATGAAATATCCTCCCGGGACTTTCTCAAAGAAACAGGCCGCGTCTTCCCCGCCCATGAGCGGCGTGCTGCTGCGGATCAAATCCTGTTTCCACTTCATTGTCTGATAAGTATCTGCTATTGTATCCAAAACCTCCGGGCTATTTACAAGGGATGGGACCCCTTCCTCAATCTGTACGTCACACGACGCCCGAAATGCAGTGCAGACAGCTGATGCAAGTTCCTTAAGACGTTTTGTGATATAGGTCCGGACAAAGGGGTTCTGGGTACGGTAGGTCCCCCTGAGTTCCGCATAATCGGGAATAACATTAAAAGATTCGTTTCCGGCATGCACTCCGGATATTGTTATAACCGCAGGTTCAATCGGGGCAATCTCCCGGCTGACAATCTGCTGAATAGCTGCGATAAGCTGAGACAGCGGAAGGATCGGATCAACACAGTTTTCCGGCATTGCCGCATGCCCTCCTTTGCCATAGATACGGATGATATATGCATCACTGGACGCAGAATACACATGACGCTCATTCTCCACAATTTCAATACTGCCGTTTTTAACATTTTCTTTGTTCATCGTATGCATCGCCAAAAGGACATCGACCTTAGGATTCTCAAGAGCCCCATCCTTAATCATTGCCTTTGCTCCGTCCAGAGTCTCCTCACCCGGCTGAAATAAAATCTTTACCCGTCCGGGAAGCTCATCTTCCATTGCCTTCAATATCTTCGCCGCCCCCAAAGCCGCTGCCGCGTGTGAATCGTGTCCGCATGCATGCATATTGCCGTTCGATGAGGCGAAGTCCAGTCCGGTCTTCTCACTGACTGGAAGTCCATCCATATCTGCCCGGAGACCAACTGTTTTTCCCGTATTGTGTTTTCCAATCAGAGCAACAATTCCGGAACCATCGGCACATTTGCTGTATGAAATCCCCATCCTGTCAAGCTGCCCTGCTATGTACCGGGCCGTCTTCGGCAGGCTCACCCCGAGTTCAGGAAACTGGTGCATGGCACGCCTCCAGTCTGTAATTTCCCCCTGAATCTCCTCTGCATATTCCTGAATATTCATCGTTTTCAATTCCTTTCCTGTTATTTTCACTTATCTTTTTTACCGCTTATTAGAAGAAGGTATGGATATCATTGTTAATCGGAGTATAAAAAATCTCTTTTATCCTTACACCCCCTTCTTCCTCTGCCAGAATCCACATCAGCTTAGTAACTGCCGCCTCCACGGTCATATCGTAAGTCTGCAGCACGTCATATTCCTGCAGCGCCCTGACTCCTACTTCATAAACAGACATATCACTGCCCTCATACATCGCCTGTGTAGCAACCACCACAATACAGCCCTGTTCCTTTAAATGCTCCAATTTGTCAATAAAATTTCTCGGGCTTGCAAAGGGCAGGCCTCCCACACCATAACTTTCTATTAAAACAGCATCGTAATGGAGGGCAATATAATCAAGTATGTCCGGGTTCACTCCCGGTATCAGCTTCAGGACAAACACCCGTGGATTCAGTTTATGGTAAAATCTCACCTTCTCTGCAGGACTCTGTGAAGGCGTGTACTGTATCACATGGCGTCCATTGATAAATGCGGCCGCAGGATAATTGATGCTGTTAAAAGCCTCAAAACTTTTTGATTTTATTTTCTTTGCATGTGTACCCAGAATGGCCTGACCGGAAAATACCACATATACTCCGTACACATTCTCATGACAGGCAAACAGGAAACTATCAAGCAGATTTTTCCACGCATCTGTAACTGCATCGATGATAGGTTTCTGTGAACCGGTCAGAATCACCGGCTTATCTGCATTCTGAATCAAATAAGAAAGAGCTGCCGCGGTATACGCCATCGTATCCGTCCCATGTGTGATAACAAACCCGTCATAGAATGGATAGTTTTTTTCTACCGTTCCTGCAATCAGCAGCCAATGTTCCGGCTGAATATTCGTGCTGTCGATATTCAGCAGGGAATACGTGTCGATTTCACATTCTTCCGGTATTTCTGGAAGCTGGTTCAGCAGTTCCTCCGGAGATATGGAAGGGGAAAGCCCTTTTCCGGAAGATTTTGATGCAATCGTCCCTCCGGTCGCAATAAGAAGAAGCTTCTTTTTCATATGACCTCCTTTACTTTCTCTGTATTTTTGTTTATAATATCATTCATCACTTTAAAAATGAAATTCTATTTGTGCATATTGACATATCAAAATTGATATACATATAATAAAGGGGAATATCATGGACAAATTTCAGGCAATCAGATGTGCACTGACAATTAGAAAATATGGAAAAATATCAAAAGCCGCAGATGTTCTGTTTATGGCGCAGCCTAATCTGAGCAGGACACTGGCCGCACTGGAAGAAGAATTGGGATTTGCTCTTTTTTCCAGAAGCAAAAAAGGACTCACTATCACGAGCCAGGGAGAACGATATCTGACACAGGCCGAGGGCCTTCTCGAGGAGCTTGCAAATCTGGAAAAAGCATGCCGCTGTGAACAGCTTTCGCATGTAACGATAGCAACCATAGAATCTTCCCTGTATATCAACCATATTCTGGATGCGATGCAGCAATATCCTGAACTGCCTATCGAATTCACGGAAAATGATCTGGATGAGGTCATAGAACTGGTTGAAAGTGAGAAAGCAGAATTTGGTCTGATCATCATTCCCTATTCACAGCAGAAAAATTATGAGAAGTATTTCTCCGGACATGGCCTGGCCTATTTCCCAATCTGCAGAACACCCTATTTTCTGCTGACAAACCGCCAGAACCCTTATTTTAGAGAAGGGGAAAAGCCTGATTTAAACAAACTGAAACACTGCATTCTAAGCAGCACACAGCACAGTATGAGATTAAAAGATGAATCACTGGGCACCTACCTCCCCAAAGAATGCCGGATTCTTGAACGCAATGTCCGTTCTTCCAATATGGATTTTCTGGATACATTTCCAAATGGTGTCATGATAACCTTCCAGACCCACCAGCGTGTCCTGCGGCGCAACGATCTGATATCAATCCCACTGCGGCAGCTCCCGCTGAGTATGGAATATGCTTATGTCTGTAAGAAACGCAAAAAACTGGAGAAGCCAGTCAAAATGATTCTTGGGGTCCTTTGTGAAGAGGTGAAAAACGAGTTGGAAGGTAACTTCTTAGAATGATCTGAATTATGGATGAAACCTGTTAAATGGGAATGTGTTTCTAATGGTTGAAAATCTATATATTCAAATACTGTTTTAGGTGTTTTTCCGCAATAATGTCCCTGCCACAAGCTGGGATTTGATTATTACTGATTTTACTTGGAGGGTTTTATTATGTACGAAAAATATTTAGAACAGCTTGAGGAAGCCGGAAAAATCTTACCTGTCAGGACGTTTGCCATCGTATGTATTTCACTTTTCAAAAAACAGACTATTAGCTGGATTGATTTTGACAGCCTGCCGACGTGGATGAGCTGATTATGCAGACGGGGCAAAGGAATATATAGACAATTTTCAAAAAATAACAAGGTAACCTTCCCTTTTTAACTGGCGGTGGATGATACAGCTTTTATACCTGTAAACTAAAGATATCCCCTATTAAGAATAAATTTCTTAACAAGGGATGTCTTTTTGTCCAACTTAAAACTGACTGTATATAAAGGCCGGTGCCTGTGAAATGTCTGCATTCAGAAAATGCAGCAGGCACAGACAGGCTATGAGACAGACTGCAAGGCTTCCCCCTGCAAGCTGAAGTATTTCATTCTTTCGTAAATTCTCTATAAAGTGCTTCATTCACCCTCGTCCATCCTTTCCATCCAAGATGCATAACGTCATGCATAAAATACTTTTCGTGTGCGTATGGTGTCATATCAACAAAAGCTACATTTTCATAGGGTTTCACCAGATTGGCAACTTTTTTATAATAATCATCACAGAGCATACCCTGATAGTCATACCAAGCACCGTTGACTGGTATGCTTACTACTATCACCTCAATACCGAGCTCCTTAGCCACATCCAGAAAACAGGTCAGGTCATCATATTCAATGGACTCCGTAAAAGCCTGCTCTTTCTTTTCCACTTCCCCATTCTCAAAAGGCTCCTGCACATAGTCGGTCCAATACTGGTTATGGATTCCAAAGTCATTATTCGTGCAGTATACCTTTCCCTGTTCCTCAGCTAAATTCAGCATTTCAGTGAAGTCCATGTTCTTCAAATCCACTTTAGGCAAATTGTGCTCCATGGAATCTAAATCTTTATAAACTGCATATTTGTCCTTCAGCTCCCAGAATTCCGACATCAGCTTAGAATACATCCCATATATACCTAGCTTATTCTCATAACCTTTTTTATAGTTCTCTACTCTCGCAAGCTGGATAGGACTGTCTTTTAAAAGCTCCAATGTCCTGTCTATGACATACTCCTTATTTTTATCGCTGATACGCTTATTTGCCAGAAAGTTCAAAAAATGTTCTTCTCCGAACCGCTGCGGGAATGCATCGGATGAAATTCCTCCTTTTTCGAACCACTGGGGAGATAAGAAGAGTGCTACTTTCTTAGTTTTCAGACAGTCTTCTATGGATCCCAACTCCATGATATGACTGAGCGACTGGAAATAATCCCCGCCAATTGTAACAATATTCATATCATCACTGTTCAAAAAACTTGAAATATAACTCTGGCAGTCCCCGAGGGAAACTAATTCAGATGACCCAAAGATGGGCAGGGTATTTTCATCAATCACCTGTTTCTGAATGTCATAACTCCAAAACCTTTCATAGCTTCTATAGTTTCTGACTGCCTCTTTGTTCTTGCTAATACTGCTGTCCAAATGCCTGTCAAAGCAAAATACAGCCGCGATGAATAAAAGAATGCCGACTATAAAGGCACATATCTTTCTCATGTTATTTTACACCTTTTCCGATTAATATCTGCTCTATTTTATGGATAGTTGAAAATTCTTCCTTATCATATTCCGTTGGTGACAGTGTAACATGGAATGCATCCTCAATCTCAATCAGCAATTCCGCAATTGCCAGAGAATCCAAAAATCCCTCTTCAAACAAATCCAAATCTAAATCTTCTCTCACTGCCCCATCGTCACAAATCTCTTCCATAATATCCAATAACTTCTCTTCCACTCTTCTGACTCTCCTTTCTACTCAGTTAAATGCTTTTTGCCACCGCAAGGTACGTCTGTGATAAATATCCCGAAAAAATCAGGAAACCAAACATCACCAAATTCAAAGTAATGAACCATGACAAAGCTTTATACCATTTTTTTCCTTTATTCTGTTTATAAAACTTACTTTTTTTCTGATAAACTTCGGTTCCCGCAAGCAGGACTCCATGGTACAGTCCATATAGAATATAATCAACGGTCAGACCATGCCACAGTCCCATGAGCAACATATTAACTATAAATCCTCCTGCGGCGGCATTTAAGCGGTTCTTAAACCATTTTCCCCTAATGGCACTCATCATAAATCGCGAGAAAACAAAATCCCTGAACCAATGGGATAATGTAATGTGCCATCTGTCCCAGAATTCCTTGATATCCTTGCTGATAAACGGCTTATTAAAGTTATCAGGGGTACAAATTCCCAGAATATAGCTTGTACCAATTGCCATAAGGCTATAGCCTGCAAAATCAAAAAACATGTATATACCGTATACATACGCATACGCAACCAAATACTGCGGTTTATATCTTCCGTCAATCATCTGAAGAATTTCAAAAGCAACAGAGGATAGGACAAACTTATACAAAAGCCCGGCCATAATCTTCCAGATTCCTTTTCCTGCCAGTTCCAAATATTCCTTCCGGCTTCTGATGTATTCCAGATCTTCCTCAAACCTTCTGCTCCTGTCTATAGGACCTGAGCTGATAGACGGAAAAAAGAGGAGGAACCCCATCGTCGGTATAAATTGGCTTCTTACGATGATACCATCATAGCTTTCAATAATAATCTGCAGCGATTTAAACGTCACATAGGATATTCCTAAAAATGAAAACCAATGCTGACCGTAAAGACCGCTCAGCTTTGAAATAACCAACGGAAGCAACGCAAGAAAGACCGCATGATGGAACATCTGCTTCACTGCTCCATACCGACGGAGAATCCACTGGTATATGGCAATGATATGCCATTCCAAAAAAGTAAAAGCACCCAGATACAACAACTCTGACGGTGTATCCTTATAGACCAGCACAAGCATAACTACGGAAATAAAAACAATGTACAGTTTTTTCTTTTTTTCCACAATTCCCATTATAAAAGCTGGTATCAGAGCAATGATCAGCACCATAAAAAATAATAAGCTATCATAAAAAGACATCACTGTATCTCCTGTAATTTTTTTCTGTCCACTTTTCCATTGTTAGTCATAGGGATAGATTCCACAAATATTATTTTTCTTGGAACCATATAGTCTGGTACGAACTTAGCCATTTCGGCTTTCACTTTTTTCATTTCCCGACGTTTATCTTCTATATTATTTTCATAAATACAGCAAGCTTTTAGATATTTAACTTTGCCATTATCTGAAACAGGAACCACAGCCGCCTTTTTTACTCCAGGCACTTTCATCAGATTTTCCTCCACATCCTCTAATTCCATCCGGTAGCCGTGAAGCTTAATCTGCAAATCAATTCTGCCGCAGTAAAACAGCATTCCATCTTTAAAATATCCCTTATCCCCTGTCCTGTATGAGCGTAAGAGATTTCCGCCCTGATCTGTTACATAAAATGCCCTGTCATTTTCTTTTTGGTTCTTGAAGTATCCTGCACTGACTGTATTTCCAGAAATGACAATTTCTCCCTTTTCCCCCTCGGGAACAATCTTCTCCCCATCCATAATGTGAATCTGAGTTCCCGGCTTCACCCTGCCTACCGGAAGGGGCTGAAACTGCCCGTTCAGCTTTGAATCTACTTTCACTTCTGTAACCGCAACAGTACTTTCTGTAGGACCGTAAGTATTGTATACCTCTGCCTTTGGAAAACGTTGCAATAATGCGCCTGCTGTCTTATTCGTTAAGGTTTCCCCACAGAATAGAAATAAGCGGAGATTTGGAATCAGTTTCTGGTTAAACGAAGGGTCTGCCAAACAAACATCGGCGAATGAAGGGGTAGAGACCCAAACATCTGCATTCGTCACGGCCAGCCGTTCAAACAGCCTTTTATACTCCTGCTGTGCTTCTTTTTCCAGAACACACAGACAGGACTCACTTGCCAGGCTCATATATAAATCCATGACTGACAAATCAAAGGAAAATGGTGCCTGATTGATAATCTTCTTATGCTGCTTCTCTATCTGCCCCAGACTAAGTGCCCACTCCGTAAAATGGTTGAGTGCCCCATAAGTAATCTGTACACCTTTTGGCACCCCTGTACTGCCTGATGTGAATATAATGTAGAAGATATCTTCTTCCCTTACATATCCCTCCGGGCTTACTTTAGTGCCCCCGTGATATGTATTATGCCTGACATCATAACAGAAATAATCCCTGTATGCACCAAACTCCTCTGATGCAAGTATTATCCTCGGCTCTACAGAATCGATAATAGCCTCCACCCTGCTTTTGGGTACACTGATATCCACAGGAACATAAGCCCTGCCTGATTTTACACATGCAATAAAACACACCATCATCCAGGGGCTTTTATGTCCATATACGATAACCGGAGTCTTATCTGTCCCACACTTGTCATTGATATATGCTGCCAGACTTTCCGACTTCTCCCATAGCTCCCGGTAAGTCAGGGTCTCTGTTTCAGAAATCATAGCAAGTCTCTCTGACACCTTGTATGTTTCTAATAAATCCAGTATTTTCATCTGTCATCTCCCATCACGTCATTATACTTCATATATGTCAAAATTTTAGAAAACGGTATTAAACAATCAGCATAGCATCTCCGAAACTAAAAAATCTGTACCGTTCCTTTACTGCCTCTTCATAAGCCGCCAGTACATGCTCTTTTCCAGCCAGCGCGGATACGAGCATGATCAGCGTAGATTCTGGCAGGTGGAAGTTTGTGATCAGGCAGTCCAGTATCTTAAACTGATATCCCGGATAGATAAAGATCTCTGTCCACCCGCTGCAAGCTTTCAGACGGCCGTTCTCATCGGCTGCTGATTCGATTGTCCGGCAGCTTGTCGTGCCTACACAGACCACCCGGCCGCCGTTATCTTTGGCACGGTTGATCTTTCCGGCCGCCTCCTCATCAATCTGATAGAATTCCGAATGCATATGGTGCTCCGTCACGTCATCTACCTTGACCGGACGGAAAGTCCCGAGTCCGACATGGAGCGTAACACGTGCAATCTCAATCCCCTTTTCCTGTATCTCCTCCAGCAGCTCCGGCGTAAAATGTAAGCCGGCCGTGGGTGCCGCAGCTGATCCTTCATGGACCGCGTATACTGTATTATATCTGTCTCTGTCCTGAAGCTGGTGAGTGATATAGGGAGGAAGTGGCATCTGTCCAAGCCGGTCGAGTATTTCCTCGAAAATACCTTCGTATTCAAAATGGATGAGCCGGTTGCCTTCTTCCACTACATTGATGACTTCTCCTACAAGCAGGCCGTCCCCGAAACTAATCCTTGTACCGGGCTTTGCTTTGCGGCCGGGTTTTACCAGAGTCTCCCAGACATCATTCTCCTTCCTTTTCAGAAGAAGTACTTCTATCTTTGCATCTGTTCCTATTTTAGAGCCTATCAGCCTTGCCGGAATCACCTTTGTATCGTTGATAACCATGCAGTCTCCCGGCCTGAGGTATTCTGTAATGTCGCGGAACATCCGGTGCTTTATTTCCCCGGTCTCCTTGTCCAGCACAAGGAGCCTTGAACCTGACCTGTCCTCCAGAGGGTCCTGGGCAATCAGTTCCTCTGGAAGGTCATAATAAAAATCACTTGTCTTCAATCTCTTTTCCTTCTTTCATCGTCAGGTTTCCTTACTGTCTCAGCTCGATTCCCATCTCTTCCAGTGCTTTCAGGATTTTCTTCATTGCCGCTGCAACATCTGCCTCTTCCAGCGTCCTGTCCTTTGCCCTGAACACAATGGAGTATGCAATGGATTTGAAGCCTGCCTTGATCTGTGCACCTTCATATAAATCGAACAGCTTATAGCTTTCCAGATAAGCTCCGCCCATTTTCTCGATAATTTCTTCTATCTGCCCTGCCAGAATGCTCTTCGGCACCACCATACTGATATCACGGGTTACTGCCGGGTATTTTGCGATACCGGTATACTTTCTGTCAAATGTGGCAAATTCCATGATTTCTGGCATATCGATCACCGCCACATAAGCACGCTCACCGATACCATAATTATCCGCCACCTCAGGATGGACTTCTCCAAGGAATCCGACAACTTTACCTTCATATATAATATTTGCCTGACGTCCCGGGTGCAGATATGGTTTGCCCGCATTCGGATCATAAGTTTCTTTCTTCTTCATACCGATCTTCTCGAAGAACTCTTCCACTACTCCCTTCATGCTGAAGAAATCGCCGTCCCCGTACATACCCAGAGTAAACTGCATGCGTTCTTCCGGAAGTTCTGTCAGCGGAAGTGTCTTCGGGAGGTAAATATTTCCCAGTTCATACAGACGCACGTCTTTATTCCTGCGGTTATAGTTTGTCGCCAGTGAAGTCAGCATTCCATTTAAGGAGGTCGTTCTCATAATACTGTAATCTTCTCCCAGCGGATTCATTATCTCAACAGTACTGCGAAGCGGAGAGTCTGCCGGAAGCAGTAATTTATCAAATACCTTCGGGCTTTCGAAGGAATAACTCATTCCCTGGCTGAAGCCACAGAACTCGGCGATGTCTCTTGCAACTTCCTCAACCCTGAGCTTGTAGGAAAGCTTTCCTGTTGTAGCCTCCCCTGTCGGAAGGGTCGTTGGAATATTATCGTATCCGTAGAATCTTGCAACTTCCTCAGCCAGGTCTGCAAGTCTGAATAAATCGTGACGGAACGTCGGTGCAATCACTTCTTTTGCTTCTGCATCATATTCCAGACCTATCTTCTCAAAATATCCCAGCATCTCCGCCTCCGGGATCTCTGTTCCGAGCAGGATATTTATCTTATCTGCATCGAACGGTACACGTACCGGTTCTTTTACTTTACCGTATACATCGACGGTTCCGCCTACCACTTCTCCTGCTCCCAGTTCTTCTACCAGCTGGCAGGCGCGGTCAATGGCAGCCTTTGCATTATTGGGATCAAGCCCTTTTTCGAACTTACCGGATGCATCAGTGCGAAGTCCGACCCTTTTACTGGATTTGCGGATATTTACACCGTCAAAGCATGCCGCCTCGAACAGCATTGTCTGCACATCATCAGTAATCATGGAATTTTCACCGCCCATGATTCCCGCAAGACCAATGGCTTTCTCACCGTCGCAGATCATGAGGACATCTTTATCCACGTTTCTTTCCTGTCCGTCCAGTGTTGTAAATTTATCGCCGTCCTGAGCAGTCTTTACTACAATCTGATGATCTGCGATCGTCTCAAGGTCATATGCATGCATCGGCTGTCCGTACTCTTCCATTACATAGTTTGTAATATCAACCAGGTTATTGATCGGGCGGATTCCTACGGAAGCCAGCCTTCTCTGCATCCACTCCGGTGAAGGCGCGATTTTGACATTCTTTACGACTCTTGCACAGTAACGCGGGCAGAGGTCCGTGTTTTCTACGGAAACCTTGATGTAGTCGTTCACGTCCTCACTGTTTCCCGTCTCTGTTACAACCGGGGGAATGAACTCTTTGCGGAAAGTAGCTGCTGCCTCCCGTGCGATTCCTATCACACTGTAGCAGTCTACACGGTTGGACGTCACTTCATATTCAAAAACGACATCGTTCAATCCCAGTGCCTCTATAGCGCTTGCCCCGATTTCGGCATCCTCCGGCATGATGTAAATTCCATTTTCCGGCGCATCCGGATACATCTCCTTTGTGGAGCCCAGTTCTTCGATAGAGCACATCATTCCAAAACTTTCAATCCCGCGCAGTTTTCCTTTTTTAATCTTAATCCCGCCCGGTGTCTTAGACCCGTCATGTCCTCCTGCGACACGTCCGCCGTCCAGTACGACCGGAACCTTGTCACCTTCGTGTACATTGCTTGCGCCTGTCACGATCTGTACAATCTCTTTGCCGACATTCACCTGGCAGATAATCAGTTTATCCGCATCCGGGTGTTTCTCAATCTTATCTATCTGTCCGATCACGATCTTGTCAAGATCGGCATCCAGTTCTTCGAACCCTTCCACCTTAGTTCCTGACAGCGTCATTGCATCTGTATACTCCTGCGCAGTCACATTTAAATCCGGAACATACGCTTTAATCCATGATAATGAAGTATTCATCTATAATTTTCCTCACTTTCTGATTCTGATCTTTCTATAATAAGTTTAGAACTGTTTCAGGAAACGGATATCATTCTCGTACAGCAGTCTCATATCATCAATCTCATATTTCAAAAGAGCGATACGTTCCAGCCCTACCCCGAATGCAAATCCTGAATATACTTCCGGGTCAATGCCGCACATCTCCAATACATGAGGGTGCACCATTCCACAGCCCAGAATCTCAATCCAGCCTGATCCCTTACAGAAACGGCATCCTTTCCCGCCGCATTTGAAGCAGCTTACGTCCACCTCGGCACTCGGCTCTGTGAACGGGAAATGATGTGGGCGGAATTTGGTCTTCGTCTCCGGCCCGAACAGCTCCTTTGCAAATACCTCAAGCGTTCCTTTTAAGTCTGCGAATGAGATATTCTTATCAATAACGAGTCCCTCTATCTGGTGGAAAGAAGGTGAATGTGTCGCGTCCACTTCATCTGAACGGAATACCCTTCCCGGCGCAATCATACGGATCGGAAGTTTCCCCTGCTCCATCACGCGTGCCTGAACCGGTGATGTCTGGGTACGCAGCACAATATCTTTATTCACATAAAATGTATCCTGCTCATCTTTCGCCGGATGGTCAGCCGGGATATTGAGCTTCTCGAAATTGTACATGTCATACTCGACTTCCGGCCCTTCTACGACTTCATATCCCATACCCACGAAGATACGCTCTACCTCTTCCAGCGCGATCGTGTTCGGATGTCTGTGTCCGACTGTATTTTTTCTGGATGGCAGTGTCACATCAATTACTTCTGCTTTCAGCTTCTCTTCCCTGATAATCTTCTCCATTTTCGTTCTGGATTCTTCCAGCACAGCCTCTATCGCGGCCCTTGTCTCATTCACAAGCTGTCCGACTTTCGGCCTCTCCTCAGCCGGCACGTCTTTCATTCCCTTCAGGACTGCCGTCAGCTCACCTTTCTTCCCAAGAAACTTTACACGCACATCATTCAGCTTCTCCGGAACATCAGATGACTGAATCTGTGCAATCGCTTCCGCTTTGATTTGCTCCAATTTTTCTTTCATGAATCATTCTCCTCTCATACTTTTCATAGAGTTTCGCTTGCGAAACTCGCGCCTGCGGCGGTCGCCTCGCGACATTTACATTATACGCCGCAGTGCGCATCCCGCCCGGAGGGCCTTTTATTTCACAGGGCTTTCCTGTGAAATAAAAAAGACTTCATCCCCAAAAGGGACGAAGTCAGATATTCGCGGTACCACCCTAATTCCCACAGCATAAGCTATGGACACTTAGTCTTGTGTAACGTACAACATACGTCATTCTCTACTCTTCACTCATTTCAAGAATGCAGCTATCGTGGGAATTTCGATTGCCATCTGAACTAAAGAAAACTTTCAGCCAGTGATTTTCTCTCTCTGATAGGAAATGGGGCTCTACTGTACACGGTTATCGCTTTTTTCTGGTCTATTATATTCTTCGAAATATATCGAATTCACGTTATTATTGTAACATACGGTTTTTGAATGTCAAGGATTTTCTCACCGAATATACGGTAACAGGGCCAGAAACCACGGATGCCAGCAGGGCTGATACAGGAAATGAGTACCAGATTCCTGATAATCCGAATATACTGCCAAGTAAAAATGTAATCGGAATAAAGCAGATCACCTGATTACACAGCACTAGAAACAGAGAAAGCAGCTTCTTCCCAACCGCCTGAAAATATGCCGACTGGATATTTAAAAGACCATTCAGTATCATTCCTGCATTCGTGAGTTTTAAAACAGTACTTCCCAGCTTCAGGATGCCTTCATCTGTTGTGAAGAGACGAAGGATCTGACTGGAAAACAGCAGGATCACAAGATATCCAAAAGCCCCGTACAGGACCGCAAGTATCGAAGATTTTTTCAACGTTTCGGCTATCCTTACCGGTTTTCCGGCACCATTACTGTAACCTATAATGGGCTGTATCCCCTGGACAAGTCCCATGACAGGAAAAAGAAAAAGGGTATTAACCCTGCTTACAATTCCATATGTACTGATCGGCAGATCACCGCCATATTTTCTCAAAAACTGGTTCACGATGATGATAGATATGCTGTATCCTGACATCTGCAGAAAGGATGGTATTCCAATCAATATGACTTCCCTGATGATGTCTTTATCCGGTATAAAATCTTTCACTGAAAACTTCAGACAGCTTTTGCCGGACAGGAAAAAGTAATAAATGCTCATGAACATGGAAATTGCCTGTGCCATTACGGTTCCGGCCGCCGCTCCAATAACCCCCATGCGAAGTCCAAAGATAAACAGTATATCCAGTAAAATATTAGCAGACATAGGTATCACCCAGATATACATTGCATATCTGCTGCTCCCCTCCGCACGGATCAGACTGGAAAAACCAGTGCTGGTCACGGCTCCCGCCAGTATGATCCGGGTATAGCTTTTGGCATAAGGAAGCAGGGTATCCGTCACACCCATAGCATACAAAAACTGTTCCAGAAAGCAAAGGCCAAGGATGGTCACCAGAATTGCAGTTATATAAAACAGTAAAAAGGTATTTGCCGCCGTTTTAGTGGCTTTTTCGTAATCCTTCCGGCCAAATGCCCGTGACATCACAGATGCCGCCCCGCTGCCCAGCGTCGAGGAAACTGCTGACAGAAAGAGGAAAAGGGGGAACGAGACAGCCACACCACCTACGGCACTGCTCCCCGCACCTCTTGAAATAAAAATGGTATCAAACAGATTATAAAGGTTATACGCCATAACCCCGATGATGGAAGGGACAGACATTTTTCTTATTAACGTACTAACCGGGGCATTTTCCAAAAGAGCCTGATTATCATTCGTCTCCATAGGTGCCTCACTGTCCGAGTGCTTTCAGGCACTTCCTGATCTGGTATTTTGCCCACATCCCCTGTATTCTGGAATACGGGAAATCATAGCGGAATGTCTCAGCAGCCATAATCACTGTGATATACAGACGGTAGAGCTGATATCTTACTGCATCTGCTTCGCTATAGGCATCCTTTCCGGCTGCCTTCAGATACCCTTCCAGAAATGCTTTTTCTTTCCGAATATCATCGGTAAATACAAATGCCGTCGGAAAATCGGCGATGGGGTCTCCCCAGAACGCTCGCTCGAAGTCGAGAATCCCTTCGATGACATATTCGTCCCCGCATTTTTTCACGAAAACATTTCCTTCATGGCAGTCATACTCCACAAGCGCCGGAGTCAGAAGTTCGTCCAGATATCCGGCATTGTTTCTTAAAGCCGCTTCTATTTTCCCATATGGAATCCTGACCTGATGTTCCCTTGCATCTTCCAAAATCTGCTGAAACATCCGAAAAAATGCTTTCCTCCATGTAGGATACTGCTTTTTGGTATCTTCGCTGAAATAACCAAAATAAGGTCCCTTGATCTCATGGAGCTGTGCCAGATATCCTGCAAGTTCAGCCTGAATCTTATTCAGATTCTCCTTTGTCATTTTCTTTTTTGCTTTTTGCAGAGTCACTCCGGTTAATGTACTCATGAAGAAATAATTGCTCTTTATATGTTCTTTACTAAAATCACAGGCCAGTACTGACGGTACGGGCACTGTAGTCTTCTCCCTGATCATCCGGTAACATTCGACTTCTGTAGGCATGACGTCCTGCTCATAGGTCAGCAGAGTTGTTCCGGGGATGACTCCGACCTTTAATACAATACTATCCTTTTCATGGAGACGGTGGATCAGGTAGATAGAATTGAACATACCGCCTTTTAATTCCTCAATGCCGCCCACTTCACAGGAACTGCCAAAATTCACCTTAACAAGATGTTTGATTTCATCCTCGGTTAACAGATTCTTTGTTTTACTCTTCATTCACGCGTGACCTCCTTATGCTTGTCTAAATGCAGTATGCATAGACAATATCACGGAAGGTATGTAAAAACAATTTTCCCAAAGGACACCTTTTTTTCCTGAAAGGACATGTTAGCTCACCGGTCCCCGGTATAACTTTCGATACGCCGCAGGAGTCATATGAAATACATGCACAAATCTTTTATAAAAACCGGAAGTACTCTTATATCCGATCACTCCCGCAACCTCCTCTACCGGAATGTCCGACCCGTTCAAAAGCGATGCCGCCTCCTCAATGCGGATCCGCCAGAGAATATCTGAAAAAGTCCCGCCTGTTGAATCCGCGATCTTTCGGCGCAGCTGTCTCCCGCTGTATCCAACGTGACGGGCCAGATCCTCAAAATTCGCAGTACATATATTCTGCCGGATATAAGAACAAACCTCATGGAAAATACTGTCCTCTGCTTTTTCAAGACTGCTCCGGCCAAGTGCAATAAGCAAAAGCTGGAGGAGATTCTTGATTGCCGGAATCCTGTAAGAGGTTCCCCAATAGGTTTCATGCAAAAGATCATCCACCAGCCGTTTGATTACATGACTTGTCTCAGTACTATTATAAAATATATAGAATTCATTTTTTTTCAGAAGCATTTCCGGCAGTCCGGTTTCCTCATCTGCAAGTTCACCATCTTCCGCCTGCAGATTATGAAGAAACGTTTTCATCATAGGAACCGGTACAATAATTTTCAAAACAATATCCCCAGCCCCGCAGGGAAGCATGGTATGGACCATACCCGGAGTCAGGATGCACAAGTCTCCCTCATGAAGTTCTATCCGCCGCGGACTGCCTGGCAGCATCTGCCCGCCTGCCCCCTGCCACACATAGATTATTTCATAAAAATCATGGCTGTGGTAATAGGGAAGAAGACAGGATGTATGCTTTCTCATGCTGAATTCCGCTGAAATCCTGACCAGTGACTCGTTAATTGAAAACTCTAACAGTTCCGCCTGTGTATATGGTATGTGATTCTGAATCATCGGGATCAGCTGTTTTGCATTGCCAAATTCTTCACTCACTGAATTCTCAAGACTCTCTGTCATCCTGTACAGGTCTTCCGTTTCCTGCCTTGCAAACTCTGCTATGAGCCTTTTATCCATAAGATCACAAACCCCTTTCCTTTCGTGCACACTTTTTCGCATATCTTACGATCTGCCACTGGCGCCTTTACCTGCTCCCGTATCCTTCCAGCAGTGCATTCAGTTCCCCTCCCAGAAGGATGACATACATACAGAAATACAGCCACAGCATAATCAGTATAATCGTTGTGAGGCTCCCGTACATACTGGAAAAACCTGTAAATATATCCAGATATACAGAAAACACGAAAGATATCAGCAGCCAGCCACACGAAGTAAACACAGCTCCCGGAAGCTGCTGCTTCATCGTCGTCTTCGAAAGGTTCGTCCTGTTCGGCAGGAACTTATACACCAGATCCCAGAAAAGTGTCAGGACGACCAGCGTCAGCAGTGTCCTGATCCGTATGATAAGATCCATGATCTTTGTCAGCACCGGCGCATGTTTATAGACAAATAAACTGATGCTGTTGCCAAATACAGACAGCGTCAGGGAGAGTACAATTGCAAGAATAAATATAACAGTGTAAAAAGATGCCCTGAACCGGAGATATATATAATTTCTAGTCTCTGTATTTTCATAAATCAGGTTCAGTCCTGACGTCATGGAAAGTACTCCCTTCCCCGCAGACCACAGGGCCACGATGATCGTTATCGGGATCACACTGCCGGACTGTGCGTAAACCTGATCCACAATGGATACGATAAGCCCTTCCACCGAGCTTGGAAACACTTGTGTCACCGCCTCCATCACATCCGGCCGGGTCACAGGGGTAAACTGGACGAGCGTCAGCAGCAATAATATAGTAGGGATTAAGGAAAGTACAAAAAAATAAGCCGCCTGTGCCGCATACGCCCCTGTATGGTGTGAACCTACTATACGTGCCAGTGAACTCACTTTTCCAAAAGTCTTCTTCATTCTTCCCTTCACCCCGCTCTTTTTGACCTTTTAACATGTCTTACACATTTATAAAAGAAATATTTCAAATCATACCATAAAGAGGAAATTTATTCAAGTCTGACCGCATTCTGGTCTGTTCAAACCGTGCCATAATGTTACTGTTCTCTTACAAGTATAACCGCGGTCTTCCCTGTATATGAGCAAAAGCCTCAAAAAGCTGTAAATTGGATAAAAAGAAAAGACAGCTGCACGCTGACAGCTGTCTTTATCTTTAGTAAGTTTCCCCAAAATGCCGGTCCTGTATTTTGACTCCTAGCCGCAGCTAGGTGGGCAACCGCATCTGCTTTTCTGTCTTCCACTGCTAATCGGAGGCCTGACATATTACAGAAATATAAGAATCCCGTTTAAAGTATTGTAGGTTCAAAATAACAGGGTTATCGAACATTCCAGGTTTTCTCTAAATGTATTATACCCCATTTAAATAAATTTTACAACTGGTATTGAATCCTAATTTTATTTCTCACATGCCGCGTGCATTTTCTACTATTATATGGTATAGTTATTTTTATACCCAAAACGTGCCGGGCATACTGTCAGGCGCGTATACTTATCTGATAAAGGAGTCATAGTTTATGAAAATGAATGAGTTAAAACTAGTCTATTTCAGCCCGACAGGCACCACTCGCAAGGTCATCATGGAGGCTGCCAGAAATATCGATTTAAAGTCCGTCTCCTTCGACCTCACGGTGCACAAGGAAAAGAAACCTGTGCTGCAGTTCAAAAAAAATGATTTCGTAATTTTCGGTATTCCGGTATATGGTGGTCGTGTCCCCCAGACGTTTCTGGAATACTTTGACACACTCAAAGGTGATAACACCCCGGCCGCATTGATGGCTACATACGGATGCCGGGAATACGAGGACGCACTTCTGGAGTTAAAGACTGAGGTGGAGAACCGTGGATTCAAGGTAATTGGGGCCGGTGCTTTCCCTGTGGAGCACTCTATCGTACGTTCGATCGGTCTTAGCCGTCCAAACAAATCCGATATGAAGATCATAGCCGACTTTGGCATCCAGCTGAACAGACGCCTGAAACAGGGGGAATCTTTTGACGGCTTCAACATTCAGGTGCCCGGAAACTCTCCTTACAGAAAGTACAGCCGTACTCCCCTTTATCCGAAGACAGATGTGAGCCGTTGTACTGAATGCGGAGCCTGTGCAAAGTCCTGTCCATCCGGTGCGATTTCCTCAGCAGACCCGAAGAAGACTAATAACAAGAAATGTATCTCATGTCTGAAATGTGTGCGCGGCTGCAAACAAAAAGCAAGATATGTCAATAAATTTAAACTGAAAATGGCTCAGAGAAAGCTCACAAAAGTCTGCCAGAATGATAAAGCAGCAGACATCTTCCTGTAAAAAGAATTTCCGCCAGACTCTCTGCCCGCGGGAATAAGCAAAAGACCGGCCCGGCTAATGGAATGATTCGTCCATAAAGCCGGGCCGGTCTTTTATCTGGCTGCGTGAATGGAGAATGTTTGGTCACGCAGCCAATTTGTTTATTAGTTTAATTCGTCAACAACTTTCTGGATTGCTGCAAGTGCATCCTCAGGAAGCTTGTCATATCCTTCTTTTGCTGTCTCGAATGCTTTGATCTCGTTTACACGGTCATTCATGCGGGCTTTCAGCTGTCCAACATACTCTGGGTCGTTCATATCCGGAACGAATCCTTCCCAATCCATGATCTCGATGTCTGAAATTGGTCCCCACTGGTGGAACTCAGCCTTCTTCTCAACGATTGCTTCCAGAATTCCAAGTGTATCCTTTGGCTGTACTTTCTTGCCCATGAAGTCTCCTGTGTTGATGATGTAGCAGTCTACATTCTTCTCTTCAACCAGTTTTTTGAACTTCTCATAGTCATTAACCAGAGGATAGGTTCTGAATGGGTTAGCGTAAGGTACAACTACCAGCTTGTTCGGGTCTACGCCAGGAGCAAGTCTCTCTGCTGTAGATCTCTTAGTAGCAAGTGTAGCACCCATGACTGATGCAAGGGAAGATCCTTTTAACTTAACTACCGGCGGGATTGTCGGGTCTTTCATGATCCAGAAGATTGCATTTACAGGAGCGTCAATCTTATCTACACGGTTAGGTGACCATAATTTAGACTTGATAGCACGTCCGTTACCATTTCTGATATCTTCTGTTACTAACTGGATCTTTCCGTCTTCATCAAGTGTTGCTGAGCAGTTCTGGGCTGTCAGTAAGTACTTGTTGTCTTCGCATCCTGTCGGATAATCCTGAGTCTTATCAAAATATGTCGGCTCAATCGCGATAGATGCACATGTATCTGTGTTGATGATGAAAGCATCATCATGAAGAACTTTGATCTCATACTTTCCATCATGCTTAGCATGTGTAATTGTAGACTTACCTGATCCTGACAGACCATATACAGATGCAACATATTTGCTTCCGTCAGCAAGTGTATATTCTTTCTGTCCGCCGTGGCATGAAGCATACCCGTTACGGTTAGCAATTGCCCATACCATTGTAAGTGTACCTTTTTTATGCTCTCCGAAGTATCTCATACCAAGGATGCATGCACAGTTTGTATCTGTGTTGAAGTAGCAAAGGGTCTGCGGGTCGCTTAAGCAGCTGTAGTCAACTCCCGGATGAGAAACCGGTGCCCACTGCGGGTCTGAGAAGATGTAGATGTCTGGTTCTTTTCCTTCGCCGACAGCTACAGAATCTCTGTACATCTTTACATAGTCATCTGACATGTACTGGAAGTTCAGCATCCAGGAATACATGATGTTCTCTTCGCCTTCCGGAATCAGGAGGTGTACTTTTACCATGAATTCAGGATCAAGTCCTGCATATACAGTTGCATGATACAGCTTTTTGTAACGTGCGCTGTAGATTGCATCCATAGCCACTTTGTCCAATTTCTCACAGTCTACTCCCGGCTCACCTGCGATGCGGCGTGCTGCTGCGTAGCGTCCTGTGATGGCACCATCGTTGAATAAAAGAACTTTAGCGTCTGCATCAAGGCCAAATTCTTCGCCTCTGTATACAGGCATATCGGTTACGATTGTTCCCGGAGAATTCTTTGCAAGGTTATAAGCCTCTTTTAATGTGTTAACTGGAACTACGTTGTTTCCGTAAAATGCTGCTTCAATAATAGATCTTGTCTTTGAAAATCCTGGTTTGCCTTTTCCAATTTCACTAATTGGATAATATGCTTTAGTTGACATAGTGTTAATTTCCTCCTTCAAATCGAAATTTGTTCAATTATCTCATGTTTATATTGAAAAGTCAATACTTTTACTGAAAGTTATATTGCCCATAGTTTCATTTATGCGTGCTAATACTTGAAAAAGAGTAAAAAAGAACGTGAAAATGCAAGTTCTATTTTTCATTCCTGCATTTTCACGTTGTTTATTTATCTTTTTCTTGATATTTTATTACTTTTCAGAGATTATTCTGCAACTTCCTTGTTAAATGTTTCACTAATACACTTTTTCAACGCTGACTAAAAATATTTATTTTTCAGCTTCGTCGTGTATACCATAAACCAGATCAGTACGACGAAAAATACCGCCATAGCAATCAAATCGAGTATCCTGACTGGTGTAACATAAAAATGAATTGCGTCAATCGCTCCATACAAGGTTGTGATAACCCCTAAAACCAATACGGCCGGTACTGCCTTCTGCATATACGCACTCTTATCCTTGCAGTCCCGCTCGGTGAAATTCTTGCCAAGCAGGAGCACTTCGTTGATATGGCCGTCTTTTTTCATCTTCGCCCACGCGTAAAGACTATATACGCCACAGCATAATATCAGAATACTAATTGCACCAAACATGCTGTCCATAGATTACACCTCTACTCCCAGAATTTCCTTCACGGTTTCTTTCATCTTATCAGCGTCACATTCCATAGTGTGGAGAATCTCTGCATTGCGGATTTCCTCGATGGCTGCCGGAACTTCGACCCCAGATACCTTCTCCAGTTCATCAATCAGTGCAAATTCATCCAGCTCGTCATAAGAGCTGTCAATCGCAGTCATCACACTTCTTGCAAACTTGTACGGGCTTGCCGTAGACGCAATCAGCTGCTTACGCTGATCGCCGCTGCTTTCCCTGTAAGCCCTGCATACATGCGCAGCCACTGCCGTGTGGGTATCCATCACATAGCCCGTGGAACGGTAAGTTCCAGAGATTGTCTCTTTCGTCTCCTCTTCTGTTGCATAGCCGCCTTCAAAATCCTTCAGTTTTTCTTTCATCTCAGGAGTAATCTCATACACGCCTTCTGTCTTCAGCTTATTCATAAATTCTGCATTCTTCACAGCATCATTTCCTGCAATTGCATAAATCAGACGCTCCAGATTGCTGGAAATCAGAATATCCATTGACGGAGAAGAAGTGAGGACGAACTCACGGTTCCTGTCATAGGTTCCTGTGCGGAAGAAATCAAACAGTACTTTGTTTTCGTTGGATGCACAGATCAGTTTTGCGATCGGTACCCCCATCTGCTTTGCATAATATGCCGCAAGAATATTACCGAAGTTTCCTGTCGGGACAGTCACATTGATCTGTTCTCCCGCCTCGATCTCCTCGTTTAGCAGGAGTTTCGCGTATGCATACACATAATAAACCACCTGCGGAACGAGCCGTCCGATATTGATTGAATTAGCGGATGAAAACTGGTATCCCGCCTGACACAGTTCTTTTTCCAGTTCTTTATCTTCAAAGAGAGCCTTCACACCGCTCTGGGCGTTGTCGAAGTTTCCGTGGATAGCCACTACAGAAGTATTCTTTCCCTTCTGTGTTACCATCTGGAGTTCCTGCACCCTGCTTACGCCGTCCTTCGGGTAAAACACAATAATCTTCGTACCCGGTACATCTGCGAATCCTGCAAGCGCCGCTTTTCCCGTATCACCGGACGTAGCGGTAAGGATCACGATATCCTTCGTCACATGATTCTTCTTAGCGGCCGTCGTGAGCAGATGCGGGAGAATAGACAGAGCCATATCCTTGAATGCAATCGTAGCCCCGTGGAATAATTCCAGATGATAGGTATCTCCCACTTTTACAAGCGGAGCGATCACTTCTGTATCAAACTTCTCATCATATGCGCTGTTAATACAATGTCTCAGTTCTTCTTCCGTGTAATCCGTCAGGAACTGTTTCATGACCGCATATGCTGTGTCCTGATAGCTCATGTCTTTCAGGTCGTCCATTGTTACATCCAGTTTTGGAATGCTTGTCGGTACAAACAGCCCGCCGTCTTCAGCCAGACCCTTTAATACGGCTTCGGAAGCTGTTACTGTCTTACTGGCATCCCTTGTACTTTTGTATAATAGATTCATTCTTCTACCCTCTTTATTCTTTTCTTCACTTTGTTACTGCACTGCATTATAACACAAGTTGCCTCTATATTCAAGAAAAACAAAGGCGGGGCATCCGCTCTGCATACCGCTGACGCACAGACCGGATGCCCACAAAAAATTCCTGTACACACCCGGGCATGTACAGGAATTTTTCTTAATTCTGTTTCCGCAGAAAGATGAATAAAACTCCGCTGGCCGCCATCAGCATTGGATAAAACAGGTACGGCATGATGTGGAACGGCGTCAGCCCTGTCAGGCTGGCTGCTGACAACAGCTGTGCCCCGTAAGGAATCATCCCCTGTCCTACCGACGTAAAGATATCCAGAAGTGATGCCGAGCGTTTGGGGGTGATTTCGAACTCATCGCTGATTTCTTTAGCGATAGGGCCTGCCATCACGATCGCCACGGTATTGTTCGCAGTACACAAATCTACAAACAAAGCCAGAAGAGCGATTCCGAGTTCTCCGCCGCGTTTTCCCCTGATGCGGCTTTTTATGAGATTCAGGATAAACTGGATCCCTCCGTATTCTTTCACGAGTGAAACAATGCAGGCAACGATAATGGATATCACCGTAATATCGTACATCGACGTTACCCCGCTGCCTACCACGGTAAAGATTTCAGGCAGGGCTATACTGCCTGTCGCTACTCCTACAATCAGGGAAACCACAGTCCCTCCGATCAGGACTAAAAAGACATTGATTCCCAGCAGTGCCCCGACCAGAACGAGGATATAGGGCAGTACCTTCCACAGATTGTAATCCATCGTTGATGTAACCTCAAGCTGTACATTCCGCGTGATCCCCCAGAATATCAGTATAGTAATAACTGCCGCCGGCAGCACAATCAGGAAATTCGCCTTGAACTTGTCCTTCATCTCACATCCCTGGGTCTTGACTGCCGCGATTGTGGTATCCGAAATCATAGACAGATTGTCACCGAACATTGCTCCGCATACGACTGCACCAATGCAGATGGCAAGCGCAAATCCGGTCTGTTTCGATATCTCTACGGCAATCGGGGCAAGTGCCGCAATCGTTCCCATTGAAGTTCCCATTGAAATGGAGATAAAGCACCCGATCACGAACAGGCCGACAATGGCAACGCGAGCCGGGAGGATCGAGAGCCCAAAGTTAACTGTACTCTCTACACCACCTGCCGCAGTCACCGCACCGGAAAATCCTCCCGCGCACAGGAAAATGAGGCTCATCGTTATGATGTTCTCCTCCCCCGCACCTCCTGCTATCACCTTCAGTTTTTCCCCGAAACTTAACTTTCTGTTCTGTAAAAATGCTACGAAAAGGGCGATTAAGAAACCAACAATCGCCGGCATTGCATAGAAATCCTTTGTTATGATTCCTGCTCCCAGAAAAATCACAAGGAACACTGCAATGGGAAGCAGGGCAATGGCCCTGCCCTTTACGTTTTCTGTTGTTGTACTCTCCTGTCTCATTCCATATCCTCTCTTTGTTAAAATATTTCCCGTATCTTATGGAAATCCTCACCGAGCTCTTTCTGCATCTGGTCCGTAAACAGTTCCGCACTCTTATAAAAGTACATGTCATGCCGGACACACTCTGCGGCCATCGCAACCATCGGCTTCGACCGGGTCCAGATTACTTCGGACGCCGCGTCACTGATAATCTGTCCGAATACAACTTCCTGTTTATCAGAGACAAGTGTCAGGAATCTGCCCCCCATCTCTTCCTTCTTTTCCTGAAGCATCCCATGAAAACAGACATGTTTCAATGGTATCCCGTTTTCTTCTGCCTCCCCAAAGTAGACAATTCCAAGCCGGACACCTCTTTCTTCTAATTCCTGTAACTGCCAAAGAAGTTTTGGAAGGTCCTCCTCCCAGATCTGCAGAAGCAGCTCTGACTGCGTTCCCTTTAAGATACTGCGGCATTTTGCAAATACATTCTCGTATTCTTTAATATGCCAGAACTCATCCATATCCGTCTGTGCCCTGTAATCCTTCAGCTGAACAGTAAGCTCTTCAAGTGTCGCATCAGTCTCATGCTTCACCCTTCCTGATATCTCTTCGATCGGTACAGCGGCATAACGGTTGGTATTCTCCTCCCCAGAATACAATATAAAACCTTTCATGACAAGGGATTCCAGCACATTGTAAATTTTGGAACGTGGAACAGCCGAAAATTTGCTGGCCTCATACCCCGACGCACTGCCGTTTTTCAGCAGTGTCAGGTATACTTTCGCCTCAGCGTCTGTCAGCCCGATTTTATTGAGTAAAAAAATCTTATCCTCCAGCAGCATACCTTATCTCTCCTTACGCAATCCTTTGATTTTCTGTTCTTTCTACCAGGGCTGCATCGCGCCTCCCTGTTCCGCAGGCCTGCAGTTGCGTGCAAACAGGTTCAGGCATCCTTTTTCTTCCTTCAGCGGCGGGCATACCCAGTTTGCTTTTCTTTTCTGCAATTCTTCTTCTGTCACTTCCAGTGATACCTGGCCGTTTGGAATATCAATGATAATTTCATCCCCGTTTTCCACAAGTGCGATTGTACCGCCGTCATATGCCTCCGGGGATACATGTCCTATAATGGCCCCGAAATTAAATCCGGAAAATCTCGCATCTGACACAAGGCCGACACTGGTATGAAGTCCATGCCCGATCAGGGCATCGATGCTCAGCATCAGTTCCTTCATTCCCGGAGCACCTTTACAGCCTTCATAACGGATCACGATGATATCACCCGGTACGATTTCACCGGCCTCGATGGCTTCGAACGCGCTTCTGTCCCCGTCAAATACCTTTGCTTTGCCTTTCATGTATTTCACGGAATCCGGTACCGCTGTCGGACGCACAATCGCCCCGTTCGGTGAAAGGTTTCCACGCAGTATCTTCAGGCCCGGTTCATGGAAAAGCGGCTTTTCGAGGGTATGAATCACCTCGTTTGGCTGCGCCTTCACACCAGAAAGATATTCTCCCCATGTCCCGCCATTCATCATCGGGGCATCAGTAAACAGACGGCTCTCCAGCATTTTCATCACGTTCGGCACACCGCCTGCGTAATGGAAATCTACAACCGTATATGGGCCGCTTGGAATAACCGCATTGATACACGGTATTTCTTTTGCATATGTTTCAAAATCTTCCAGTGTAATATCAATCCCGAGCTCATACGCCATCGTCAGAATATGGAGCACCGCGTTTGTAGAGCCAGCCACTGCCATATCGAACATAATCGAATTCAACAGAATCTCCTTTGTAATCAGATCCGACGGTTTCAGTCCTGATTTCACAAGTTTTACCGCAAACTTGCCGGCCTCCCGCGCCTGGCGCAGTTTCCTGTTGTCAGATGCAGGAATCGTAGCCGTTCCCGGCATGACCAGATTCATCACCTCGCCCAGCATCTGCATGGTATTGGCCGTTCCCATCGAAGGGCACGCCCCGAAGGACGGGCACACCGCCTCTTCCAGCTCCATCAGGTCTTCTTCTGCAGATCCGGAAAATCTTGCCACATCCAGATCCGCTTCTACTACGGTCTTGCCGCAGTGGTGACCCGGCTGCATAGAACCGCCTGTCACAACCATTGACGGGATGTTGACTCTCGCGGCAGCAAGATAACACCCGGCAATGATATTGTCACAGGATGCCACCATGACAAGGCCGTCAAAGTTATGTACTCTTGAGACAAACTCGACAGACATCGCCACGATATCACGGCCCACCTGTTCATATTTCAGTTCCTCGGCTCCATTTGCAATATTCCCGCATGTGGCCGGTATCCCAAACTCGACCGGCACACCGCCTGCCGCCCAGATTCCCTGCTTCACGGCTTCTGCAATCTGCCTGAGGTGCGCGCTTCCCGGTGACCCTTCCATATAGGAATTAGGTACCCCGATATGCGGTTTTTTGCGGATATCTGAATCAGAATATCCTGCTGCTTTCATCATAACACGGCGGTGTGCCGCCTCTGCTCCGTTCCAATATGATTCCATCTTCTAATCCTCCTAAATAATCAATACCAATTTCATCCCGGCTATTCCCAGATCGTGCCGACCCCTGCCTGTTTTGCCTTATCATAGATACGCTTTGCCGCCATCAGGTCCTGTGTGCCAATGCCGACCGTTTTAAAGACAATGATTTCCTCATCATTTTCCCGGCCCTGTACTTTCCCCAGAAGTACATCTCCAAGGTCCCCGGTAAAATCATCGCGTGTAATCTGCCCGCTCTCCAGAGGTATCAGAATATCACCTGCTTCTGACAGAACCGCATCCACAGAATCAAAATAGATTTTGGATGCACGTACAAGTATTTCCGGGTCCATCTCCTGCATATGTGGCTGATAAGAGCCGACACAGCTCACTGTAGCCCCTGCCTTTACCTTTCTTCCGTCAAATACCGGACGGGAAGACGGTGTCACGCAGACAAGCAGGTCCGCATCCTCCACCGCATCATCAGAGCTTGATGCAGCCACAATTCTTGTTCCAAACTTCGCCAGTTCCTCATTCATCTGATCGACAAATGCACCTAATCTTTCTGCATTCAGGTCAAATACCTTCACCTCGTCCAGATCCCGGACAGCCACCATTGCCTCAAGCTGCGTCGCCGCCTGCCCGCCGGTCCCGATCAGCGCCCCTTTCTTACAGTCCTTCTTCGCCAGCACGTCAAACGCCGCCCCTGAAGCAGCCCCGGTCCGCAGCTGTGTCACATAAGTCCCGTCCAGAACAGAAACAACAAGCCCGTTCGACGCATCAATCAGCAGCACCTGTGCCGGTGTCGTCGGAAGCCCCTGCTCAATATTCTTCGGGAACACATTCACCACCTTCAGACACGCCGCATCCAGCTCCTCCACAAAAGACGGCATAAACAACAACGACCCGTCATGCTTCGGCACCTGAATATTCGTACGCAGCGGCACCTCACTCTTCCCCTCCGAAAAAAGCCGGAACGCCTCCTTATCAGCCTCAACCGCCTCCTTCATCGAAAAAACCTCTTTAATATCCTTCTTTGACAACAATAGCATCCTTCTACCTCCTTAACCTGAAAGCACATTTCCATATTAGTATACCCCTTTGGTAACTATTAACCCCATTATACCAATCCCCCTCAAAAAGTCAACACCAAAATCCCCCTCCTCCCCCTTAATAGCCAGTAACCTCCCCCTCCAACTTAAGCCGTAGAAGTCCCCCCGTGATAGAATTTTTTCTGCCGGCCGGATGAACCAGCTTGCCGTGGAACAGGAATGGCCTTGCACGGATGCGTCTTTTCAGAATTACTGCCCCTTCATCAAAATAGAAGCCAACACATGAACGAATCGCAGGACATCAAGTCCTGCGATTCAGCCGACTTAGCGAGAATGCATCCAAGCATTCTTGCGTTTGTCGGCGGTGTTCATCGTGTTGGCTTCTATTTTGATTTAGGGGCAGTTATACTGAAAACCCGCATCCGTGCAAGGCCATTCCTGTTCCGCGGCAAGCGTCCCCCTTCATCCTCCGCCCAAAAAATCCCATCACCTACTTCTTACTATTGGTGTAGTTCACTAATCCTCCGGCCGCTATCAGTTTCTGCATGAACTCTGGGAAAGCCTGCCCCTGATACTCCGTTCCTTTCGTGCGGTTATAGATCTTTCCGCTGTCGAAATCAACTTCTACCTCATCTCCGGCATCGATCCCTTTTGCCGCCTCCGGACATTCAATGATCGGAAGGCCGATATTGATTGCATTGCGGTAGAAAATCCTTGCAAATGTCTCCGCGATGACACAGCTCACTCCTGCGGTCTTTAAGCACAACGGAGCATGTTCTCTGGAAGAACCACAGCCAAAGTTCTTATTTGCCACAATCAGGTCGCCCTGTTTTACTTTCTTTACAAAGTCCGGATCAATGTCTGCCATTGCATGGCTTGCAAGCTCCTGCGCATCAAAAGAGTTCAGGTATCTTGCCGGTATGATAACGTCTGTATCTACGTTGTCTCCATATTTAAAAACGTGTCCCAATGCTTTCATTATTTGTCACCTACTTTCTCCGGATTCGCAATGCATCCTGCAATCGCACTCGCAGCCGCCACCTCTGGGGAAGCCAGATAAATAAGAGAATCTACGTGTCCCATTCGTCCAACGAAGTTACGGTTTGTCGTGGAAACACACTTTTCCCCTGCTGCCATAACGCCCATATGCCCGCCCATGCAAGGGCCGCAGCTCGGCGTATTGACTGCACATCCTGCGTCTACAAAGATATCCAGAAGTCCCTCTGCAATACACTGCTTATAAATCTTCTGTGTTGCAGGTATTACCATGACACGCACATCCGGATGGACCTGACGTCCTTTCAGGATGGCTGCCGCCTTGCGCATATCCTGCATTCTGCCGTTTGTACAGGAACCGATTACCACCTGGTCGATCTTGACAGGTTCCATTGCTTCGATCTCATCAATCGTCTTCGCATTCCCCGGAAGGTGTGGGAAAGCCACGGTAGGACGTACCTGTGACAGATCAATCTCGATCACTTCGTCATACACCGCATCCTCATCTGCCTCGTATACCTGATATTCCTTAACAGAATGCTCCTTCAGGTAAGCTTCTGTCTGCTCGTCTACAGGGAATATCCCATTCTTCGCGCCTGCTTCAATCGCCATGTTTGCAATTGTAAAACGGTCATCCATAGAAAGGTTCTTAAGCCCCTCTCCTGCAAATTCCATAGATTTATAAAGTGCACCATCCACACCGATCTTACCGATAATATGGATGATCACATCTTTTCCGCTTACATACGGTCCCGGTTTTCCAGTCAATACAAACTTCATGGCACTTGGCACCTTGAACCAGAGTTCCCCTGTCGCCATGCCTGTTGCAATATCCGTCGTTCCCACGCCTGTAGAAAATGCTCCCAGAGCGCCATATGTACAAGTATGAGAATCCGCACCAATGATGCATTCCCCGGCAGCAACCACTCCAGCCTCTGGAAGGATTGCGTGCTCAACCCCGGATTTTCCCTGTTCAAAATACCACTTCAGTCCCTGCTCCCTTGCAAACTCGCGGATGGACTTGGAGTTTTCAGCCGACTTGATATCCTTATTCGGTGTAAAATGATCCGGTACCAGTACTACTTTATCTTTATCATAAACCTGTTCTGCCATCTGTCTGAAAATCGGCAGAGCCATAGGCCCTGTAATGTCATTTGCCATCACCACGTCTAATTTCGCTTCAATCAACTGTCCGGCCTCTACAGAATCAAGCCCTGCATGAGCCGCCAGAATCTTCTGCGTCATTGTCATTCCCATTGCGACAACCTCCTCTTTCATTTCATTTGAATTCTGATTTACTTTGCCTGAATATATTTCTTGGCTGTAAGTGTTTCTGCACATAATACGGCCCCGCCTGCAGCGCCGCGCACAGTATTGTGTGACAGGCCGACAAATTTATAGTCGAACATGCTGTCTTCTCTTAAACGTCCGATGGATATACCCATTCCGTTTTCATAATCTACATCTGCTTTTACCTGCGGACGGTTATCTTCTTCCAGATACTGGATGAACTGCTTTGGTGCGCTCGGAAGTTCGGCCTCCTGCGGGAACCCTTTGTAGCTTACCAGTTTTTCTATTAATTCTTCTTTGGTCGGTTTCTTCTCAAAGTTGATGAATACCGCTGCCGTATGGCCGTTTAAGACAGGCACCCGGATGCACTGGCAAGTAATCTTCGGGAGCTGTGCTTTTACGATCTCTCCGTTTTCCACTTTGCCGAGTACTCTCAACGGCTCCTGTTCGCTCTTTTCTTCTTCCCCGCCGATATATGGAATGATGTTCTCTACCATTTCCGGCCAGTCTTTGAATGTCTTGCCGGCTCCTGAAATTGCCTGATACGTGGTTGCAACTACTTCCTTCGGGCCGAATTCTTTCCATGCTGCAAGACACGGTGCGTAACTCTGGATCGAACAGTTCGGCTTCACTGCGATGAACCCGCGGGTAGTTCCGAGACGCTTTTTCTGAGCTTCTATTACGTCAAAATGCTCCACATTGATTTCCGGGATTACCATCGGTACATCCGGTGTCCAGCGGTGCGCGCTGTTGTTGGATACAACCGGTGTCTCTGTCTTCGCATATTCTTCCTCGATCGCTTTGATTTCTTCTTTTGTCATATCCACGGCGCTGAATACGAAATCTACTGTAGACGCCACTTTTTCTACTTCGTTTACATTCAGTACAGTCAGTTTCTTGACTGCCTCCGGCATCGGGGTATCCATTTTCCATCTGTCCCCTACTGCCTCTTCATAGGACTTTCCTGCTGAACGCGGGCTTGCAGCCACTGTTACTACTTCAAACCACGGATGGTTCTCAAGCAGGGAGATGAATCTCTGACCAACCATTCCTGTTGCACCTAAAATACCAACTCTTAATTTCTGTTCCATCTTTCCCTCTCCTTTATCTTTCACAAAATTTGATAATCCTTATTCTACATTCAGATACATATCATACGCCATGATAACGTCCCCCATAGCTGATTTGCCCGGGGCGCCGGTTGTATTACGCATCTCTACACAGGTTTTCATACTGATTGCATCATAGATATCTTCTTCAAATACCGGAGAAATTGCCTTGTATTCTTCCAGTGTCATATCATCAAGAGCAATGTTCTTCTCGATGCAGTGAAGTACCAGCTGTCCGACAATGCCGTGTGCATCCCGGAATGGTACGCCATGATTCACGAGATAGTCAGCCGCGTCGGTTGCATTTGTAAAACCGTTCTTCGCGCTGTCTTCCATACGTTTTTTCTGGAAACGTATGGTATTAATCATGCCTGTAAACAGGGCAAGACATCCTTTTGTCGTATCGATGGCATCAAATACCAGTTCTTTATCTTCCTGCATATCTTTATTATATGCAAGGGGGATTCCCTTCATGGTTGTCAGCAGAGACATCAGCGCCCCATAGACACGTCCTGTCTTCCCTCTGACAAGTTCGGCGATATCCGGGTTCTTCTTCTGCGGCATGATGCTGCTCCCTGTACTGTAGGCATCATCAATCTCCACAAATTGATACTCGTTGGAATTCCAGATGATCACTTCCTCTGAGAAACGGCTCAGATGCATCATCACCGTTGACATTGCCGACAAAAGCTCGATCAGGTAGTCTCTGTCGGATACGGAATCCATGCTGTTCATCGTCGGACCCGCAAACTCCATCAGTTCTGCCGTATACTCTCGGTCAAGGGGATAGGTCGTACCGGCCAGTGCACCGGACCCGAGCGGGCAGTAATTCATTCTATTATAAATATCCTTCATGCGTGAGCGGTCACGTTTAAACATTTCAAAATAAGCGCCAAGATGGTGTGCCAGCGTAATAGGCTGTGCCTTCTGTAAATGCGTGAACCCGGGCATGTAGGTCTCTGTGTTTTCCTTCATCAGCCTCAGCAGAACTTCCAGAAGTTCCTTTAGAAGTCTGTCCAATTCCAGAATCTCATCACGGGTATAGAGCTTCATATCCAGAGCCACCTGGTCATTACGGCTTCTTCCTGTATGTAACTTCTTGCCCGCGTCCCCGATCCGGTCAATCAGATTTGCCTCCACGAAGCTGTGAATATCTTCATACTTATCTGTAATCTCAAGCACACCTCGCTCCACATCTGAACGGATGCCCTCCAGACCTTCTATAATCTGATTCTTCTCATCCTCTGTCAGAATCTTCTGCTTCGCCAGCATCGTAACATGCGCGATACTGCCGCGGATATCCTGCTCATAAAATTTCTTGTCAAAAGATATTGATGCATTGAAATTGTACACTAACTGGTCTGTTTCCTTCGTGAAACGACCGCCCCATAACTGTGCCATTTCTTTATCCTCTCTTCTCTTTTTGTGATTTTCTCATTAGTTTATCATAGTAACGTGTTAATGTCCACATGAAAGTTTACGGTTTTGCTCTCTTTTCCAGTACTTTCTTTAGAACTTTTTTACATTCATTATCTTGAAAACTCGCAGCCGCAGTAATCCTGCCTGTAAAGGCCGTATTCCTTTGACAGTTCAATGGAACGCTTGTACCCGTTCTTCTTTTTAAAATCCGACTGCAGATACTTTACCCCATAGCGGGATGCAATCTTGGTTCCGATCGAATTTAATTTTTCCGCATTCTTTAAAGGACTGATGCTCAGCGTTGTCGTAAAATAGTCAAAGCCGCCCTTCACTGCCATCTCGGCCGCCTCTGTAAGACGGAGCTCATAGCATTTGAAGCACCGTGCACCGCCCTCTTTCAAATGCTCCATTCCTGCCGCCATTTCATAAAATTTCTCTTTATCATAATTCCCTGCCAGAAAAGATACCGGGTTTTTAAAGTGCATATCGCCAATCAGTGTCTGCTGCTCCAGCAGGCGTTTCGTATATTCACTTTCCGGAAAAATATTCGGATTATAATAAAACACGGTAATTTCAAAATACTCCGACAAATATTCCAGCACATAACTGCTGCAGGGAGCACAGCAGCTGTGAAGCAGAAGTGTCGGCACACGCCCCTCCTTCTGGATTACATCAATCAGTTTGTCCAGTTCCTTCTGGTAGTTTATATTTCGATAGTTCATCTTGATTCTGCACCTTTCTTCTAAAAAAAGCCATACTTTTATTATAATACCATACTTTTCTAAAGATTTGAATCTTCCTTTAAAATCACTTTACAGCCTTTGGTTCTCTTACATTAAGTGTTTGTCACCTATCTTCTGTTTTCTCATAAACTAACTATATACTTGTCGAATGGAGTGTCTGCATGGAACCAATACTTGAATTAAAAAACATAAATTATGCGTACCACACTTTAGAAGGAGAAACCAAGGCACTGACAGATATCTCTTTTTCTATTGCCGCCGGCGAATTTGTCGCTCTGGTCGGCCCATCCGGGTGTGGGAAGTCCACCCTCCTGTCCATTATTTCAGGACTGCTGGAACCGGAAGAAGGGCTGATAAAAATGAATGGAAAAGACTGGAAAGAAAGTACGATGAATATCGGATATATGCTGCAGCATGACCACCTGTTTGAATGGAGGACTGTATACAGCAACATTCTTCTCGGGCTGGAAATCCAGCATATGCTCTCTGCAAAAACACGGGCAAAAGCTAATGAATTGCTGGAATTGTATGGACTAAAACAATTTGCCAATTCAAAACCTTCTGAATTATCAGGCGGAATGAGGCAGCGTGCCGCATTAATCAGAACTCTGGTGTTGGAACCGGACCTTCTGCTTCTGGATGAGCCGTTTTCCGCACTGGATTATCAGACCCGTTTATCTGTCGGGGATGACATCGGGCAGATCATACGCAATGCACATAAGACAGCACTTTTAGTAACGCACGACTTATCCGAGGCCGTCAGCCTTGCCGACCGGGTAATCATTCTCACAAACCGGCCGGCCCACATTTCCAAAATCGTGCCGGTCACATTTACTCTTGAAAAAGACACTCCTCTTCTTCGGAGGAATGCTCCCGAATTTAAAAACTATTTCAATATTATATGGGGGGAGTTGAATCAAAATGAGTGAAATCTCTGTTGGACAGCAAAGTTACCTGAATATGCGCAAAAAGCACAAAAGGATTGTGCGTGTCTCACGCGTGGCAATCCTTTTGAGTTTTTTATTTCTGTGGGAATTTACGGCTAATGTGGGGATCATTGATTCCTTTATCTTCAGCAGCCCGTCCAAAATAGCCTTATGTTTCTGGGGGATGGTTCTGGATAAAAGTATCTTTGTCCATCTATGGGTCACATTGTACGAAACAATTGCCAGCTTTCTGCTCGTCACCGCCATCAGCGTTTTGATTGCTGTGATCTTATGGTGCAGTAAAAAGCTGTCGGAAATTCTGGACCCCTACCTGGTCGTACTGAACAGCCTGCCGAAATCTGCCCTTGCACCACTGCTCATCGTATGGCTGGGCGCTACTAAAACAACCATCATCGTTGCCGGAATGTCCGTTGCCATCTTCGGAAGTATTTTAAATCTATATACCAGCTTCACGACTGTAGATGAAGAAAAAATCAAACTCATCTATACGCTGCGGGGGAACAAATGGCACGCCCTTTCTAAAGTGGTTCTGCCGAGCTCCATCCCCGCCATCATCAGCAATATGAAAGTCAACATTGGGCTGTGCCTTGTCGGTGTGATCATCGGCGAATTTCTGGCCGCACGGGACGGACTGGGATATCTGATTATCTACTCAAGCCAGGTATTCAGCTGTGTTGTGTAAGTGACACAATGTCAGACACCGGTGCGATACACTGAGGCCGCCTCAACACACATCAAACAGATTTTAATACTGCCGCCCTATCTAACACCTGCCCCCATTGTCTGTCACTCAGGAAAGCAGGGCGCGGTTAACAGCCCATTCTCTTCTATCTCCATTAATAGCTGATCTTTTAATAGTAACTGCATAACATTTCTTTCTCCCCATCTTTTCTGATGCTCCCACTTGGTACTTCCTGCTTTTTATCCTCTTGATTCTCTGTCAGCTTAAGAAATTTATATACCGTCTCCGCGATCACTTCGTTACCTTCTGCATTTGGATGAACCCCATCCACAAAGTAGCCGGGATGTTCCTTTGTCGTGTTATAGATATCTATGACCGGAACATCACATGCTTCTGCGGCTCTTTTAATAATTGCCACAATCTCCGTTGCCAGCACCGACTTGTTCACCTGAAACGCAACCACGTCTTTGCCGTCTGCGCCGAAAGCGGCACAGCATGTCATCAGATATACCCTCGGACTGCCCGGCAGTTCTTTGTATCCGTTAACAAAATCCCGAAGCTGTCTTTCATATTCCCCTGCATTCCAGTTGTATGCCTTCGAATCATTTGTACCCAGCATAATCAGGACGATATCCGGATCTGCTTCCTGTGATTCTTTAAATGCATCCTGATTTCTATATGATTTATTCGTTTCACTCAGCAGTGTGGAACCACTTACCCCGAAATTAAGGACCGTATACCCATCCCCGAGCAGTCCCGCCAGCTTTGCCGGATAAGAATCCCGCTCCCGGGATGTCATCACACCTGCACCATAGGTAATACTGTCTCCGACACACGCCACCCTTATCTTTTCAGTCACGCGCTTCGGCTCCTCCTGTTCTTCCTCATCCGTCTTCACCGCAGGCTCCTTTACTTCTTCCTCATCCGCTGGCACCGGTGCCGCTGGCCTTTGTATCATACGCGCATAAACCACACCCCCGGCCCCGGCTGCCACAACCACCAAAACGATGATGGCAAGCACCCTTTTAACCATCTTACTCATATTCCCAATATCCCTTTCAAATAATTCCTCTTTATATAATACAAGGACACGTTTTCAGACGCGTCCCTATTCATTATCATATATATTTTATTATACTTCATATTCCGCCATTTCACAATCACTTATCCCGTCCCTTCCGTTCCCCGGTCATTTTTCTATGAAGCGTACCTTCCACTCGCCATGTCCGCCCTTCCCGTTATAATGGATCCTCCCCTGCCGCTTTAGCCTGCGGATTCTTGCATTTGCCGCGGACAGGCTGATTTCCTCTTTTTCTGCAATCATCTTTGCAGTAATCCGGGGATTATCATGCATGTAATCCAGAATCCTCTGATTTTCGGATTCTTTTCTTGATGCATACTGGAAATCGGCATCCAATGGGATTTCTATACGGGGATTCTTTTCTGCCCCGTGCATTTCAGGTTTACAGGTAAGAACGAGTCTGGACGGAAATACTTCAATTTCTTCGATGTAATCCAGCATTACCTCGATTTCTGCCTGCCGGACTGCACCGTCTGCCAAACGCTTCTGTATTTTCTCCAGTCTTTGTTCCGGTATGTTCTGTGTGCTCCCTGCATCGTTTAATTTTTCCAACTGGTGATTAATGTTTTCTATCTTCTGTTCAATTTGCGTTCTTTTTTCTTTATAGTCTTCATCCGTGATCACATCCTCGAGCAGTTTCTCCAAAAGCCTTTGTTTTTGTCCTGCATAGCGTTCTGCCTCTTTTTTCAGGTGTTCCACCTGTCCGGCCGGGTCATCCTGCTCCAGCGTTTCTGTAAGAATCTGCATGATGATACCTGTGATTTCTGAAACATCTGCTTTTGCCACGTCACTGTATTGCCCTGCTGCCTTTTCCAGTATGGCAGACAGCCGTTCTTCATCCAGATGGATATTGTCACAGCCCCGCCCTTCTTCTGGCTCTGTTTCCCGGCTGTTTTTACAGTCCTGCTTTGCCAGGTTCCTGCCATTATGAATGTAATTCCGGCACTGCCACACTGCGGCCGTTTTTTTCTGTTTCTTTCTGTACCGGCGGTAGTAAGGACTGCCGCATTCACCACAGCGGATTTTCCCGGAAAGCCGGTATTTCCCGGGATTTTTCCCCCTTGGCTGGTCCGCATTTAGGCTGTACGTCCTTTTTCTCCGGTCCATTGCCTCGTTTGCCTCCTGCCATTCCTGCTCAGGGACAATGGCCGGAACGGCATTTTTATGGATCATCCACTGGTCTTTTGGGACCTGCAAGGTCTTTCCGGTCTGGAAGTCGAAATGCCTTTTATTTTGAATGACCGTTCCGCACCTGATCGGATTACGGATAATCCTTCGGATGGTTTCTGCCTGAAATACTTTTCCGTTCCTGTCACGGATTCCGTTTTCCTCCAGATAACGCCCGATTGAAGTACACCCCATGCTTTTACATAGGAAAAACATAATCCGGATTGCTTCTGCCTCCTCCTTTTGAAGCTCAACCGACCCATCCGGGTTTCTTTTTAATCCGTAGGTCCGGGACGGGAGAATGAATTTCCTGCCGTCCCGCTGTCTGTAGTAATGGGCATTGTTTATCTTTTTCGAAAGCTCCCTGCTGTACTCCTCGGCCAGAATCGCCTTGATCCCGGTAATCAGGGCATCATCCGCCGAATAAAACTTACCTTCCAGATACATAAACAGTTTTTTACCGTTTGTAACCAGACGGTCTATAAATAAGTACCAGTCTTTTGTGTTGCGCATGAGCCGGTCCTGACTCTTGATGACTACAATGTCAAATTTATCCGTCTGTAATTCTTCGTATAAGCGGTTATATTCGTCCCGCCCTGCCGTCGTTGTCCCGCTTTTTGCTTCTATATATTCATCTACGAGCAGCCATCCCTGCCGTGCCACGCTAAGCCGTGATTCGGCGGCCTGCTTAAAAAGGGCATCCTGCTGGCTCTCTTCCTCAGTACTGCAGCGGCAGTATATGACGGCCCTGGTCAAAGCCTGTACCTCCGGTATATCTGGTTTTCTGCCCGGATTCGCCCGGCCACGGATATCAATTTCTCACGGCACAGTATTTCGACCGTCTTAAGGAGAATCCTCATCTCTGCGGCATCTTTCTGTTTCGCGTTCTCATTTTTCATTGTCTGTCACGGCTTTTACCATTGTCACTTTAGCGTATGAGAAAACGCCTTGTACTTATGAATCATTTTTTGATAGAATCTGCATGTTTTTTCACATAACCGATGAGTGGTTCCAAATAGGATCTTTCTGTCCAGTCATAGCTTCCGCCATCTGCTTCGAAAAATGCTTTCATCCACGGTTCCAGTGTATTCGGATCTTTTTTGCTCAACGATTTTTTCAGCATTCTGCATAAGGTTCTGTCTTTAAAGTCCATAACCGTCTCATCGTATGCACCTCTGCCATAGAACATCGGAATTTCAAAGGGAAGGCTTTTCAGGTTATGTTCCTTAACCGCTTCGAATTCTTTTTCATGAAACGGGCTTGCACCAACAGCAAAAATAATGATATTCCTATCTTCAAGAAGCCTGATATTCTTCCGTATGTATTTCATAACCGACACGCCGCCTGCGTACATGCCGCCGACGGCCACAATGAAATCATACTTCTTTATCCCACTAAAGTTATAGCTTCCGATTTCAAAAACATCGCAGGAAAACTCCTCCTTCAGCATTTTGGCATACTTTTTTGAAGCGCCGTATTTCGATTTGTACAGTACCAGAATTTTACACATATTTATTCTCCTTTTCGTCTCCATTCGTTATCGCAGCTTCTTTTCCAGATTGTCTATGCCGGCATACAGTTTCATCATCAAAGTAAATAACTGTCCGATTTCTTCAATAGTATAGACTTCAAATAGATAATTTAGCTGCTTTTCGTATGTTGCAAATACGGTATTAAAGTATTCGGTTAATTTTTCTGTCGGATAAATACCCGCGGCACGCAGATCATTTTCGCTTTGTTTTATGACGACAAATCCTTTTTTTTCTAAAGCTTGTGCCAATTTTTTGATATTCTGTCTGGAACAGCCAAGAAGCCTGCCTAATTGAGTGAATGTCAGTTGTTCCTTCGACTGTCTGATCATCGTTAAAAGCATGAACTGCTTTAGCGACACCTCCGGAATATTGTTATCAAAAACTGTCTGAAGCCTGTTCCCCGCAATAAATAGTGTGCTGAAAATAGCTTTCCCCTGATTTTCCGGCGAATCTGAAAATCTTTCTATCAAATCTTTTATTTCCATGAGCCCCTCCTTATTTGGTAACTTGTTACTCGATTATAGCAACAAGTTACCTTTTTGTCAACAAAGAGGCTGACATTTTGTCATTTTGCCGTCCCGCCTGTTTAAAATGGATTGGCTCCTGATGTCTATCGTACTTCTTTGTATTATGGCGATGGGGCTGTATGCAGTCATTAACCTGATTGAAAAAATTTATCTGGAAAAATTCTGACCTCATCCCTTTTCGGGATGATAAAGGGAATAAAGCAGAGGTGCTGAACCGCGCCTCTGCTTTTTGTATATATTGCTTATTTTTGCAATTATTTTTTTGCTTTTCATAGTGTATTTTGTATTATTTTCAGACTTCACGTGATATAATAAAGACTATATCAGGTGGAACGGTTTTCCCTGTACGGGCCATATTACGGCATCTTACTTACGGTGCAGTCTGCGTTCCCGCCTGTACTTACTTACTATCAAAGGAGGAGAGACATGAATTTTAATCCCAGCAGCACTTTTTTATTTTTACTCGCAGGCATGATCATTCTGTTCGTTATCTGCCAGTCTGTATTTTTCCTTGTGCGGGCATACCGGAGGGGGAAATCGCTCGGTATGGACATGGGCAAGATCAAAAAAACGATGATTTCCACTGCCATTTTTACCTTTGCTCCGGCACTTTCCATACTGCTTGGAGTCATCACACTCTCGAAATTTCTGGGGCTTCCGCTGCCGTGGCTGCGCTTAAGTGTGATCGGCGCCATTACATATGAACTTCCCGCAGCGACCACGACAGCAAATGCGCTCGGCATCTCTGCACTATCTGAGACGATCACGGACCCGAAGGTATACACCGCAATCGCATGGGTTATGACCCTCGGAATCTTCCCGGGGCTTCTCTGGGTACCACTGTTCATCCGCAAGATTCAGGGAGGGCTGATGAAGATCAAGAACAAGGACAGCAAATGGGGGGATATCCTGATGACGGCCCTGTTTCTTGGAATGATTTCCGCATTCCTCGGGATGGTATTCGCTGATATCCGCTCGGGCTTAAAGGGCTGGATTCCGATCTTCGTCCTCTTATTCTCGGCCCTGATCATGGGAGTCTGCGGACTGCTTATTAAAAAATGCAGCATGAAATGGCTGGAAAACTATGCCCTCCCTGTCAGTATGCTGGGAGCCATGATATTTGCAGCGTTTATTACACCACTGATAGGAGGCTGATATCAATGAAGACGAATCGTACTTACGAAGACAAAACACACCTTTACGGGCGGATCTGGATACTCACGGCTCTTATCATGATCTTTTCCTTCCCTGTTGCCGCCTGTATCTACTATGATGCATGGCCGGGATGGACGCCTGTGCTCAAAGGACTGCTCGGCGTTGCCCCGATCTTCTGGACAGTCGGGCTGATCGAAGTGCTCACGTTTGTCCCCATGCTCGGAACGGCCGGATCGTACCTCGCTTTTGTTACGGGCAACCTGACAAACTTAAAGGTACCTGCGGCACTGACAGCAATGGAGAATATGAAGGTGAAACCAGGAAGTGAAGAAGGCGAAGTGGTGTCCACGATTGCCATTGCCACCTCATCCATCGTTACAACCCTGATCATCGCCGTGGGCGTTGCGCTCCTTGTGCCTTTGACCCCGATCTTAAATTCACCGCTCTTGAAACCGGCTTTCGATAATATACTTCCCTCCCTGTTTGGAGGACTTGCGGTCGTATATGTAAGTAAAAACTGGAAGATTTCGATTGCGCCGCTCATTTTCATGATTGTGCTGTTCCTGCTGGTGCCGTCACTCTCCGGTTCTGTCGGTGTCCTTGTTCCGGTTGGTGCACTGATCGCCATCGGCGGTGCCCGGATTCTTTATAAAAAAGGAAAACTGTAATCTGTCACTGAGCAGTTACAAAGGAGGTTTTATTATGATAGTTCTATGGGTTATTCTCATTTTAATTGTGCTTTTTCTTGCAGTGCTGATTGTACGTGCGCTCGGCTACAAGCCAAAAGAAAGATACATGCCGTCCGGTGATGCCCTTGCCCTGGACAGCGATAAGATTGTAAAAGATATGGCAGAAATGATCCGCTGCAGGACGATTTCTTATAATGATCCCGCTCTGATTGACAAGGAAGAATTCCGTAAGTTTCAGGAACTGCTCCCTGCATTGTTCCCACATATCCATGAAGCATGTTCCCGGGAATTTGTAGGTGAAAACGGAATGCTTTACTGCTGGAAGGGAAAAAGCCCTGACAGTCCCGTCGTGCTAATGTCCCACTATGATGTCGTCCCTGTCGAGGAGTCCCAGTGGGATAAACCGGCATTCGATGGAATCGTGGAGGACGGTGTTCTCTGGGGAAGGGGTACGCTGGATACAAAAGGGACTCTGTGCGGAATTATGGAAGCCGCTGAAAAACTGATACAGGAAGGTTTTGTTCCGGAGCATGATATTTATTTTGCATTTTCCGGACAGGAAGAGATCAACGGGCCGACCTGCCCCGCCATCGTGGATTTATTCGAACAGCGCGGCATCCGCCCTGCGCTTGTCGTCGATGAGGGCGGCGCTGTTGTGGAAAATGTTTTCCCGGGCGTTGATAAGGAGTGTGCACTGATCGGTATCGCCGAAAAGGGACTGACCAACATCGAATTCCATGCAAAGAGCGGCGGCGGCCACGCCTCCATGCCCCCTGTACATACGATTGTCGGGGAACTGGCACAGGCCGTCACGGAAGTGGAAAACCACCCGTTCCCGCGGCAGCTTACAAAACCGGTCCGGGAAATGCTGGATACACTGGGCCGTTATTCTACCTTTACATACAAACTCATTTTTGCAAACCTCTGGTGTTTTGAGGGACTGTTTGACAGGATATGCAGGGCATCCGGCGGGGAGCTCAATGCCATGATGCGCACCACATGTGCCGTCACGAAAATGGAAGGTGGAAAAGCCTTCAATGTCATTCCTCCGAAAGCATCTGTGGGAATGAACCTGCGCCTGCTCGGCAGTGATACAGTGGAATCCGCAAGAGATTATCTGGAAAAGACCATTCACAATCCGAACATTGATGTGACGGTCTATGAAGGAAGGAATCCTTCCGCAGAATCAGACACCGGCTGCGAGGAATACAAACGCCTCTGTCAGGCCGTTGTGGATACTTGGCAGGATGCCATTGTCTCTCCCTATCTGATGATGGCATGCAGTGATTCCTGGCATTACTGCCGGATCACCGACAGAGTGTATAAGTTCTCGGCCATGAAGCTTTCCAAAGAGGAGCGGGGTATGATCCACGGGAATAATGAGCGTGTCCCGGTCGATACACTCGTAAAAACCGTGGAATTCTATGTACGGCTTTTAAAAAAATGTTAGCATCATCACCACATAAGGGAGCGGCTTTGGCAGCCGCTCCCTTATCGTTGTTATCTTTTTGTTCCTGCCTGCTTTTATCTATCCTCATACCCCACGAGTTCTTCAATATCTTTCTCGATTTCTTCCACAGGGGCCGTCGGCTCAAACCGTTTAATGACCGTTCCATCCCGGTTCAGCAGAAACTTGGTGAAATTCCATTTTATATCATTGCTTTTTTCATATTCCGGATTTTCCTCTGAGAGGATTTCATGAAGCTTGCCGCTTAGCGGATGATCCTTGTCAAAACCTTCGAATCCTTTTTTCTCTGTCAAATACCGGAACAGGGGGTGTATATGTTCTCCCTTTACTTCTGTTTTCGAGAATACCGGAAATGTCACTCCGTAATTTTTCCGGCAGAAGGTATCAATCTCCTTGTCATCCCCCGGTTCCTGCTCCTTAAACTGGTTGCAGGGAAACGCCAGTATTTCTACGCCTTTGTCCTGGTATTTTTTGTAGAGCGCCTCTAATTGGGCATATTGCGGGGTAAATCCACACTTGCTTGCTGTATTTACGATCAGGAGCACTTTTCCTGAATAGTCCTCCATTTTCTCCTTCGTACCGTCGATCCGCGTCAGTTCGATTTCTTTTAATTCCATCTGCTTCTACTTCCTTTCCCGGCTTTTAAAGCGTTCTTCCTATACGCCTGCTTTGGAAAATATTATATATCGTATGCATGAATTTTATACGGAAACAGAATATAAAACAACTGCCTCATAAGAACGTAAGGTGCCATCTTCCGGCCCGTCCCCATAATTGCCGAGTATTTTATCATATCCACCCGTGAGTGCCGCCAGTGCCTCTTTTGATTTTACCCTGACAGCTTCCGGCCGGAAATTGCACAGCACAAGAAGTTTCTCGGTTCCCAGACTTCTTTGGTATACCATCAGGCCGGGATCTTCCTCATCGATAAACTCAATATTTCCTTCTGCAATTACAGGTTTTTCTTTCCTGAGCCTGATTAGTTTTTTATAAAACGCCAGAATCGAGTCTTCATCTTTTTCTTCCTCCCGGACATTGATTACCCGGTAATTTTCAGGCAGTCCGATCCACGGCTCTGCGTCCGAAAACCCTGCATGGTCTTCCCCGCTCCACTGCATCGGCGTGCGGCCATTGTCTCTGGAACGCCCTGCCAGAATGTCCAGTGCCTCGTCCGTGGTTTTTCCTTCTTTTAACAGGATTTCATAATAATTCAGGCTCTCTACGTCCCTGTACTGTCCGATGGACCGGTACCCGGCATTCGTCATTCCCAGCTCTTCACCCTGATAAATATAGGGGGTCCCCCGCATCAGGTGGATTGCCGCGGCCAGCATTTTCGCCGATTCCTTCCAGTACTTCCTGTCATCCCCGAAGCGGGATACGACACGCGGCTGATCGTGATTACACCAGAAGACTGCATTCCAGCCGTCCGCATTCTGCATCCCGGTCTGCCACTGCCTGAACAGTTCCTTCAGGGCTGCGAAATCCGGTTCTGCCAGTTCCCATTTGTTTCCATTTTTATAATCCACCTTTAAGTGGTGGAAGTTAAAACACATAGACAGTTCTTTTTCCTTAGGATTGGAATACCGGATACAGTTTTCCAGCGATGTGGATGACATCTCGCCCACCGTCACCATGTCTTCAATCCCGGTATCACGCACCAGTTCCTTTAAAAATTCGTGTACATGCCGCCCATCTGTATAAAACCTTCTCCCGTCGCCCTCGTAATCATCCACGAATACTTCCGGCTTCGATATCAGGTTCACGACGTCAAACCGGAACCCTTTGATTCCTTTTTCCTTCCAGAACCGGATCACATCCTTTAATGCACCGCGGACCTTCGGGTTCTCCCAATTGAGGTCTGCCTGCGTCACGTCAAACAGATGGAGATACCATTTTTTCAGATGGGGGACATACTCCCATGCCGGCCCGCCGAATTTCGAAATCCAGTTTGTTGGCAGCCGGTCTTTCTCTCCATCCCGGAAGATATAATAGTCCATGTATTCCTCACTGCCCGCCAGTGCCTTCTGAAACCATTCATGCTCCGTCGAAGTATGATTGAATACCATATCCAGCATCAGGCCGATTCCTCTTTCGTCCGCCTTTTTGATCAGCTCCTCCAAATCCTCCATCGTACCGAACCGCGGATCGATCTTTAAGTAATCTGCCACATCGTATCCGTTATCATGCTGGGGGGAAATGAAAAACGGGGTCAGCCACAGGTAATCTACACCCAGTGATTCCAGATAATCCAGCTTTTCCGTGATTCCTCTTAAATCCCCGAATCCGTCCCCATTTGAGTCTTTGAATGATTTCGGGTAAATCTGATATACTACTTTATCTTTAAAACCGGCCATGCTCTGTTCCTCCTGCTTATTCAAATGTAATCACCGCCGTATCATTTGCCTCTGCACGGATACCCGTATGGAACTGGATACCGCGCGCCTCTCCTTCATCCGTAATAATGCACACCGTTGTATCTGGATGGCCTGCCTGTTTGATTTTTTTTCTGTCGAAACAGATGAGCGGATCTCCCGTACGGACTTTATCCCCCTCTTTCACGAGATATTCAAACCCGTCTCCTTTCATGTCGACAGTATCGATCCCAACATGGAGAAGCAGTTCCATGCCATTGGAAAGCGTCAGGCCGCAGGCGTGTCTGGACTCCTCCATCAGCACCGTCACGGTCCCGTCTGCCGGGGCGCACAGTGTTTCATTTTCCGGGATCACTGCCAGTCCGTCTCCCATGACTCCTTCGGAAAACACACCGTCTCCTACTTCTTTTAACGGAATGACTCTGCCGTCCAGAAAAGCCTTTAATTCTTTTACGGGTTCTTCTGTATCCTCTGGAATCATTTCAGTTTCTGATCTTTTCATACTTTTTTTCTTTCCTACAATTACGGTAAGCAGGAACGGGACTGCGATTGCCACTGCCATGCATATTGCAAAGGAGAGCATATATTTCGGCTGGATGGAAAGGATTCCGGGGAGTCCTCCGACGCCGATTGCATTTGCCGTTGTGCCTGTTGCTACACAGATGACTGCCGCACAAGCCGAGCCGATCATCCCGCACACAAACGGGTAGAGATGTTTCAGGTTGACGCCGAAGATGGCCGGTTCTGTGACCCCGAGGTAACAGGAGATGCAGGCCGGGACGTTCACCTCCTGTGCCGCAGCATTTTTCCTCTGCAGCGTAATCATTCCAAGAACAGCAGAGCCCTGTGCAATGTTTGACAGCGCGATCATGGGCCACAGCATCGTGCCGCCGTAATCCGCGATCAATTGAAGGTCGATGGCATTGGTCATATGGTGCAACCCCGTAATGACGAGAGGGGCGTACACGAATCCAAAGACTGCACCGAAAATAACTTTAAAGGAGCCCGTAATTCCTGCATATACGACACTGGAAATGGCAGAACCGATCTTCCACCCCACCGGCCCGAGGATAAAATGTGCCGCGATAACTGCCAGTACAAGGCTGCAGAATGGGACAACAATCATAGAGACTACCTGGGGTGTAATCTTCCGGAAAAACTTTTCCAGATATACGAGTGTAAATGCTGCAAGTATGGCCGGAATGACCTGTGCCTGATACCCGATCATGTTGATTTTAAAATATCCGAAGTCCCAGAATGGGATATCTGCTGCCGCCGTGGAAGCCACTGCATATGCGTTCAGAAGCTGTCCTGACACGAGTGTCAGTCCAAGGACGATTCCAAGCATCTGGGTCGTTCCCATTTTTTTCGTAACAGACCAGCAGATTCCGACCGGAAGCATGTGGAATACCGCTTCGCCGATCAGCCAGAGAAAGCTGTCGATACCGGACCAGAACTGGCTGATATCGCAGAGTGTCTTTGTTCCGTTCTCGAATAAATACAAGCTGTCAATACAATTACGGAAACCTAAGATCAGACCTCCGACAATGATTGCCGGAATCAATGGTGCGAAGATTTCGGCGATCGCCGTGACCGCCCGCTGCAGCAGGTTCTGATTCTTCTTTGCCGCCTGCTTTACAGCGTCCTTTGATACCCCTTCAATCCCCGCGGCTGCCACGAAATCATTATAAAAATCTGCCACTGAATTCCCGATAATGACCTGGAACTGGCCGGACTGGGTGAAGCTGCCTTTCACTGTCTTCATCGCCTCAATCTTTTTCACATCCGCTATTGACGGGTCGCTAAGCACAAACCGCATTCTCGTCATACAATGTGAGACAGCCGCTATGTTCTGCCTTCCTCCTACCAGTTCCAGAAGCTCTTTTGCGTCCTCTGCATATTTGCCCATGACTTTTCCTCCCAAACTTTTCAATCAGACTATTCGCTCAGTATCTTGTTTACTCTAGGTGTCTTATTTTCTACCATTATCTTGTTTAAACAAGTTCTATAATTCTTTTATACCACACTTGTTTAAACAAGTCAACCTATATTTAGAAATTTCTTAGTTTTTTCTATAAATGCATTAGCGATAGATACTTTAATCCCCACGGCTTTCTTGACTTCTTTTTTTTATCAGCTATAATAAAATCAGATGTTTAAACAAGCAAAAACGCTTTAGAAAGGTGATATTTATGCCAAAGGCCAAATTTGAAACGATATATAAAGATTTAAAAAAGAAAATTGAATCTCAGGAATATCCTTATCAGGAACTGCTTCCTTCGGAGAACACGATGGTAACGATCTATGACTGTTCCCGGAATACAATCCGCAGGGCCGTGTCCGAGCTGGCTGAACAGGGGTATGTCCAGTCTCTGCACGGGAAAGGGGTGCGCGTGATTTACCAGCCGGTCGATCAGGCTTCCTTTACTATCGGTGGGATCGAATCCTTTAAAGAATCTGCTGTCAGAAATCATAAAAGGACCCGCACGGACGTTGTCCGTTTTGCCGAAATCACGGCCGATGAACGGGTTGCCGCCAATACGGGATTTCCGGTCATGAGTGAGCTGTACTATATTCAGCGTGTCCGTTATCTGGAAGATAAGGCGCTGATTCTGGATATCAATATGTTTCTGAAATCCGAGGTTCCCGGACTGACAAAAGAGATTGCCGGGAATTCCATTTATGAATATATTGAAAATGAATTGGGAATGGCTATTGTTACAAGTAAACGAAAAATGACGGTGGAGCGCGCAACAGAGATTGATGAAAAATATCTGGAGCTCAATGACTATAACTGTCTTGCAGTGATCACGGGGCAGACTTATAATGCGGACGGTATTATGTTCGAATATACACAGTCCCGGCACCGGCCGGATTATTTCTGTTTTCAGGATACGGCTACAAGAAAGCGGTGATTGGTATCCATGCCGCCTCCGGACTTTTTTATTTTGAAAGGAGTACCTGTTATGTGTGGACGTTATTATATTGATGACGAGACAGCCAGAGAAATTGAACGGCTCGTCCGCCATCTCGATCAGAAATTAACCGGGGCTGGGAAAAGGGATGTCTTTCCATCCGGGCAGGCACCGGTCATTACCGGGCGTCAGAATGAATTTGCGGCGGAACTTTTCACGTGGGGATTCCCGGGTTTCGGCAAGTCAAACCTGATTATCAATGCCCGTTCTGAGACTGCACTCGATAAAAAGACTTTCCGCGACAGCATCCAGTCAAGACGGTGTGCCATTCCTGCCGCCGGTTTTTACGAATGGAACAGTGATAAGGAAAAATACACCTTCCGGAAACCGGATGGCAGGACTTGTTACCTTGCCGGTTTCTATAAAGAATTTGACAAAGGCGTACGCTTCGTCATCCTGACGACTGATGCGAATGATTCCATGAAAAACGTTCATGACCGGATGCCTCTGGTTTTAAATGAAGAAGAATTGGATGCATGGATTTTTGATGATTCGCAGACAGAACTGATTCTGCATAAAGTGCCGGGGCCGTTAAAGAAAGAAGCGGAATATGAACAGCAGACACTGCCTCTTTTATGATCTTTAAGGCGATTACAATGAATCGGCAAATATGTTTTAGTGCAATTTACACATTTCGCCTGATTTTAGGATATACCCGCTAATCTTGTTTTTTACAAAGGAGAATTTCACTATGGAACAAATGACATTATTTGATGACCGCAAACTGACGGCTCCCCTCGCCAGCCGGCTCCGCCCGGACTCTCTGGAAAATTTCGTAGGACAGGAGCACCTGCTTGGAAAGGGGAAGATGCTCAGGCAGCTCATCGAACGGGACCAGATTTCCTCCATGATATTCTGGGGGCCGCCGGGCGTCGGGAAAACCACCCTCGCCAGTATCATTGCCGGACAGACAAAGGCCGACTTTATCAATTTCAGTGCCGTCACGAGCGGGATCAAAGAAATCAAGGAAGTCATGAACCAGGCCGAGAACAGCCGGCGCATGGGGATCCGGACCGTCCTCTTTGTGGACGAGATCCACCGTTTCAATAAGGCACAGCAGGATGCATTTCTTCCTTTTGTAGAAAAAGGCAGCATCATCCTGATCGGCGCCACCACGGAAAATCCGTCCTTTGAGATCAATGCCGCCCTGCTCTCCCGCTGCCGTGTCTTCGTATTGAAAGCACTGGAGGAGAAAGATCTGGTCAGGCTCTTGAACAATGCACTTTCCCATCCATCCGGCTTTGGCAGCCAGAATGTACAGATTTCTCCCAAACAGGTACAGGCAATCGCTGCATTTGCAAACGGAGACGCACGAACTGCGCTGAATACACTGGAGATGGCAGTCATCAACGGAGAAATCAGTGCAGAAGGCATTACCGTAACAAACGAAGGCCTTGAACAGTGCATCAGCAGGAAATCCCTCCTCTACGACAAAAACGGCGAGGAACACTATAACCTGATCTCCGCGCTGCACAAATCCATGCGCAACAGCGATCCAGACGCCGCCATCTACTGGATGATGCGGATGCTGGAAGGTGGAGAAAACCCACTCTATATTGCAAGGCGCCTGATCCGCTTTGCCAGCGAGGACGTAGGGATGGCCGACAGCCATGCACTCCAGGTAGCCGTAGCCGCCTATCAGGCCTGCCACTTCCTCGGAATGCCGGAATGCGACGTCCACCTGACCCACGCCGTCACCTACCTCTCAATGGCCCCGAAATCCAACGCACTATACAAAGCCTGCGAAGACTGCAAAAAAGACGTCCGCGAACTCCGTGCCGAACCGGTCCCCCTCCAGATCCGGAACGCCCCCACCCGTCTGATGAAAGAACTAGAATATGGCAAAGGCTACGAATACGCACACGATACCGAAGAAAAACTAACACATATGCAGTGCATGCCGGACTCACTGAAAGACCGGGAATACTACCACCCTACCGGGCAGGGAGAAGAACAAAAAATAAAAGAACGCTTAAAAGAAATACAAACATGGAAATTGGGGACGTAGTAAACCTCAACTTTACTACGTCCCCAATTAACTTTTGTGGTGTCACTTTTTGGGATCTGCCCTGTCACTTTTTGACCTTTTCCCCATATATTGTGTCCCCATCCGAAACTTCATACCAATTATGCTCTTTCTTTTTTAAATAGTTTTATCAAAAAGCTGTTCTTCCCCTCTTCGTACTGATATGTTATCTCTCCGCCCAGTTTTTCTACGATTTTCCGGGCTATGGCGAGACCGAGGCCGGTACCTCCTTTTGAGGATCTTGCCTGGTCACCCCGTACGAATGGGTCGAACATGATTGTGTGGATTTCTTGTGCAATGGCTTCTCCGTCATCCTGAATCTGGATTTCTACTGTTTCATTGTTTTCTTTTACTGATACCCATGCACCCTGTCCGGTCTGGTTGTATTTTATGATGTTGCCGAGCAGATTTTCTATAACCCTTTTCGTTTCTTTCTGATCAATGCCGGCCCAGATCGGGGTTTCCGGGATTTCTATGTGCATTTCGATTCCTTTTGCTTCGAGGTCCTCGTAATATCCGGCGCATATGGTACGCAGCAACTCGCAGATATCTGTCTTTTTTATTTCAAATTCGTACTCGGGATTGTCCAGCTTCAGCATTAGGAACATTTCATTTACAAGTTCGTCGACCCTGACTGCCTTTTTATCGATGGTCTGGTAGTATCCTCTCAAGTCTTCTTCCCTGATTAGTCCCTCCTCGAGCACATTTGCATAGCTTTTAATAGTTGAGACAGGGGTCTTGATGTCGTGGGAAAGTTCTAGCAGCATCCGGTTCTTTTTTTCTTCCAGTACGCGTTTCTCTCTTTTTTCATTCTCCAGCCGTTCGGTCATGATGTTGAAGCTGTCGCGGATTTCCTCGAATTCCTTCTGCGCCCGGAAATCCAGACGTACCTGATCGACACCGTGGTTGATGACCTGTTCCATCCCAACCGTGATCTCGCTGAGTGGTTTTTTTATTTTTCGGGACAGATAGCGGCTCATCAGGTAACAATTTCCAAAGAAGAACAATGTAAACACGACGAAAAATACAGCTACGATCCTTTGCCCTGCACCGCTGCCTGCTGCATTATAGTTATATGACAGGCTCAATATATTTCTTTCTGCTTTTACGAAATAGTAATACTTCTCCCCGCCCAGTTTTATGGTATTGATAAACCCGCGGTACCGGGCGGCCGGTGTATCCGTGTCTACCATGTTGTCTGTGACCAGGTATTCATAAATCTCATCCTGAGTATAAGACTGCGGCTTATCCTGCTTCTGCCCGTACACCTCCAGTATATGATAGTCTTCATCCAGCTTTTCGATCCACATACCGTTTCGTTCCAAAGAGCCTAAGTCTTTCACCTGCCCATTCTCATCTATCATGTCATAAGGCGCAAGCGACTCAATAGTCCCGCCGCCGAGGGACAGCAGAACTCCGAACAGGCACACATACAGCCCTGCCACCAGCAGGACGGCAAATAAAATATAACTCGTTACCAGCTGTCTGAAGACACTTCCCTGTTTCTTCCTCTGCTTCATTTTGTTTCCCTTTCTATCTTATATCCAAGCCCCTTCACCGTTTTAATCAGTGTTTCCTGTCCCGACGGCTGGTCAAGTTTACTCCTCAGATTGCTGATATGTACCATGACCGTGTTGTCATCACCAGCATAATCTTCCTCCCACACCTGTTCGAAGATCTGCTGTCTTGTAAAAATCCTTCCGGGATTGCTAAGAAAGAGCCTGAATATTTTAAATTCCGTGGATGTCAGCTCCAGCGCCTTCCCGTCAAGCGTCACAACACCTTCCCCGGCATTCAGAACTACCCCCTTCGCCTGAAGAATATCCGGCTTCTTTGCCGTATCTTCATGGTAATCATAATTCCGCCTAAGCTGCGCCTTTATCCTTGCCACCACTTCCAGTGGATTATAAGGTTTCGTCACATAATCATCGGCCCCCAGCTCCAGCCCAAGTATTTTGTCATAGTCCTCGCTCTTCGCAGTCAGCATAATCGCAGGGATTTTGCTCGTTTCCCTGATTTTCCGCAGCACTGAAAAACCATCAAGCCCGGGCATCATGATATCCAGAAGCGCCAGATGGATTCCCCCTGTGCGGAAAATCTCCATCGCCTCGATTCCGTCCTTCGCCTTTCTGATCCGGATATTCTCCCTGCCCAGATACAGCTCCAGTACATCTAAAAGCTCAATCTCATCATCTGCTGCCAAAATCGTATATTCCATCGCATCCTCCCCCCGGACCATATCCGCCCTCTCCTCTTATTTTACTGCACTGACGGCCTCATCCAGCATCTCGTCCAGACTTTTGGAAAAATCCATCGTTTCCTTCCAGTCCGGGGAGAGCTGATCGAGAATCAGACACTTTGCCATCCCGATCCGGTAATACTTTCCGCGTCCGTCCTCATATTTATCCAGCGTTTCCAGATACCGCTCCTTGTATGTCTGGCCGCCTTTGTCACTGCCTTTTTCTGCCTTCAAAACAATTCCTTCTACATAATACGCAGTCCCTTCGGTCAATTCACAGCGCCGCTCGGCATCAGCCGCTTCCTGCGTCATCTTTTCCCTGCGTCCGTCTTCAAGCTTCCTATATTCTAATACAGCATTCCTGACTTCGTCAATCTTTCCTTTTTCCATTGCACTTCCGGTCACGATCTTCTTAAGAAGCCTCATCTCCTGTTCAAGCTCTTTTTTCACATCCTTTTTCTGGTCCACTTCCTTTTTAAAGAAATCCTCCTCCGTTTTTCCTGCCTGACCGGAAGCCGTCTCCATATCCTCCGTAAAATCCTCGGGCGTCATTCGTTCCCCCATAATCTGGTGGCTGCTAAGCTGCCATGCATGAAACGCCTCATGCCAGATCGTGGCAGTCTGTTCTTCTTCCCCGTATCCGCTGCCCGAAGCCATCCCTTCCACACCGCCTGCAAGAGACAGCAGGCTTTCAAACCGCTTCATCGTCGGGATGATGACTTCAAAATGGTCCCCCACCGGATAGGCGGTCCCGGCAAATGTCTCCAGAACCGGCTCTCTTTTTTCGATTTCCCCCTCGTAGAATACATAGTCATGTTTTCCATCATACATCGCAACCGGATAATCTTTCAGTTTAAAGTCCTGAAATCCAATCTCATCCACAACCGGCTGCAGACTCGCAGCTTCTTCATATATTTTCTTATCCTCACTGGCAATCCCTGTGTTTCCCGTCAGAATCCAGCCTGCAAGAAGCGCCGCCCCTGACAGTACCGCCGCCCCCTTACACAGGAGCTGTTTTCCTGACAGCACAGTTTTTGTTTTCTTCATCCCTACGCCTCCTTCCTGCGGATCACAAATAAGAGCAGGCCGCACACATACAGTACAAGAAGTCCCCCCAGTATACTGTGTATCTGAACCGTTTTCCCTGACAGCAGGTTCGCTGCCTGCGATTCTGCCGCATACAGGTCAGGTACAATAAATAAGATAGCCCTGACAAGCTGTCTGGACACCCCTGACACAATCCCGGATACCGTCTCCAGAATCGGGTGCATCGTCCCTGCCAGCATAAACGCCGCGCAGAGCACCCCCGCCGCCATCGAGGGGAGCACCAGGCTGACCGCACTGGTAAACAGGCTGACTGCCGCCGTACTCACCGAAAAAATAAGAAATGCCGGAACTCCTTTTACCAAGACGCCAGTCTCCCCTCTCACTGCCGCAAATATCATCACGCCCGCATACAGGATAAACAGTGCACCGACTGAACTGACGATATTCGCCAGTGCCAGCTGTCCGTGGTACTTCCACTGGCTGACGCCGCGGATCCAGACAAGGTGGCTCGTTTTCCGCTCATATTCATTTGGAATCGTCCGCAGGCTGAGCGCAATCGCAATTCCGCCGCCGAGCACGGAAATGACATTCATAACAAGCGGCATGACCATCTGAAACTCCGTCACCGATACCCCATTTATTGACAGAGTGGCCGCACCGCTCATGCACATCATGACGATCAATATTCCAATCATAATCACAACATAGATATCTTTTCTCCTGATCCGTTCCCTCAAAGCATTTTTCATAATTCCCATCTCTACATTCCTCCGATTTTCTCTACAAAAATTTCTTCCAGACTTCTGTTTTCTTTCCCTTTTTCCCACTCATAGAGCAGGTTTCCTTTTTTAATAATAATCCCCCTGTCGCAGACCCGCTCGATATCACCGAGGATATGGGAATTGATGATAATCGTCTTGCCGTCCTCCTTAAGGCTCCTGATCGTCTGCATCATTTCCACGCGCCCCAGGGCATCCAGCCCTGCCGACGGTTCATCCAGAATCAGAAGTTTTGGGTCCCCGAGCAAAGCCTGCGCCAGCGCCAGACGCTGCAGCATTCCTTTGGAATAATTCTTAACCTTCGTCCTGCTGTCCTCCAGTCCTGCCCGCTCAAGCAGTACCGGAATCTGCTCTTTCAGTTCTTTCTTAGGAATATTCTGGAGGCTCCCGTAGAATTCCAGCACCTCCCTGCCGTTCAGAAACGGATGGAAGTATGGGGTTTCCGGCGAATACCCGATTCTGATATTCTCCTGCTTTTCTACGTCTCCCCCGTCTTTGGGAATCAGTCCCAGAATCATTTTAATCGTTGTCGTCTTCCCTGCCCCGTTGCTTCCCAGCAGGGCAAACGCCTCACCTTCCTGCACTGCAAAACTTAAGCCATTCACAACACATTGCTTCTGGTATATTTTTTTCAGATTTCTGCATGATAACATGTTCATAAACATTCTCTCCTTCTCTTAAGATGCTTTTATTGTAGTTCATTTACTTTAAGTGAAAATAAATCCAACCTAAAGATCACCTTAAGATACTGTTTTTCCCGGCATATTTCTTCACGCCCGCGCAATATACTGTAAAAACACCATCGAAAGAGGCCGCCATGCAGACCATATCCACAAACATATGCCAGCGCACCATGTATTCACGAGGTATCCCCGTCTTTCAATACAAAATCAGCTATCCCTGTTTCCACACCACATACAACATTGCAGCAGCGAGGACGATCAATCAGTATTATTCTCAGTATGCACGTAAAACAGAGGAGTACTGCCGCACAATCCTGTTTCCACAGGCCGCGGATAATGCAAAATATATCCCTGATAACCAGCCACCTTTTAATAGTTACCAGTTCCTGTCCGAGTACCAGACCACCTGTAACCGGGACTGCATCGTCAGCCTGTACACCGACAGGTACGAGTATCTGGGCGGCGCACACGGATCCACAACGCGCCTGTCCGATACATGGAACTTTAAGACCTGTACCAGACTTACGCTGGAACAGTTTTTTCCCTCCGATCCTTCTTTTACCGAAACAATTTTTCAGGAGATCGAATCCCAGATATCCGGACGCCAAAAAGAGACCCCGTCCTCTTATTTCGACGATTACGCGGTCCTGCTTCGGAAAAACTTCCATCCGGAAAATTATTATCTGGATGACAATGGGATTGTTATCTATTACCAGCAGTATGATATTGCCCCCTATTCCACTGGAATACCAACGTTTTCCATCCCCTTTCAGGAAAACTTTCCCACTTGTGTATAGAACATACGTTCTGATATAATCAGTTTAAAGCACGCAAACGGTAAAAGGGGGGTGCAATGCCATGCAGCCAGTCATCTATCACGTCGATGTAAACAGTGCCTATCTTTCCTGGGAGGCCGCCTACCGCATCCACCATCTGGGCGGTACGCTGGACCTGCGCACGATTCCCTCTGCCATTTCCGGAGATGCGGCCGCAAGGCACGGCATCATCCTTGCGAAAAGCATCCCGGCCAAACAATACGGCATCCGCACGGGAGAGACTATTCTGGAGGCCCGGCAGAAATATCCCGCCCTTTACATGGCGCCGCCCAATTACGGGCTGTATCAGAAATGCTCCGATGCCTTTATGAAAATTTTGAGGGAATACACACCCACTGTGGAACAGTACAGCATCGATGAGGCGTTTATGGACATGACGGAAACGGTCAGTCTCTTCGGCACTCCGCTTGATACGGCACTGCATATCCAGTCCCGCATCAGAAATGAACTCGGCTTCACGGTCAATATCGGGATTTCCTGTAATAAGCTGCTCGCAAAGATGGCCAGTGAAATGAAGAAACCCGACAGAGTGCACACACTCTTCCCCGAAGAAATCCCGGATAAAATGTGGCCCCTGCCTGTGTCAGACCTCTTTTTTGCTGGAAGGGCAACCACCGCAAAGCTGTTTCGCCTCGGAATCCATACGATCGGCGAGCTTGCACAAAGTGACCCTGATCTTCTCTCCCTCCACTTAAAAAAGCACGGGAAGACCATCTGGGCCTTTGCCAACGGCCTCGACAGCTCCCCCGTGGAGCCTGCGCCGCCTCCCCAGAAAGGGTACGGCAATTCCACAACGATCGCCTTCGATGTAGAGGATGCCGATACAGCCCGCCTCGTGCTCCTCGGTCTGGCAGAAACAGTCGGGACGAGACTGCGGGAAGATGACGTGCAGGCCGAATTAATGTCGGTCGGCATCAAGAGTTATGACTTAAGCTATGCCAGCCATCAGATGATTCTGAAGAGTCCGACGAATATTACAACCGAACTCTACCGCTGCGCCTGCCGGCTCTTTGACCAGCTCTGGGATCAAAAAACACCGATCCGGCATCTCGGAATCCATACCGGCCGGCTTCATGAGGGGGGCACGCTCAGGCAGATGAGTCTGTTTGATACGACAGATTATGCGAAACTGGAACAATTAGACAGGACGATTGATTCTATCCGGAAAAGATACGGGATTGATTCCGTCAGGCGGGCCGCGTTTCTCGATGTGCCCCTCGATCATATGGAAGGAGGGGTCTCCCGCGAAAAACGCAGCGTGGACTACTCCCGCCTGTTGATCGAGTAGATTACGCCGGATACAGATAAAAAGACAGATCAGATAAGGAGGTGTATCATCATGGGTATGGGCATTGGCATCAACGTCCATTCACCGGATGCAGGTAAAATCAAGGGACATCAGGAGCCCGTCGCGTGCGGGGTCTGGTATACAAGCACAGGGACGGCCATTCCTAAGATGATAAAATTTCAGGATGCAGATGGCCACATCCGCACCCTGTCAAACCTGCATGTCCGTACTTTTGAAAAAAAGAATTACTGCGGCATCCCTACTCTGGAATACGAATGCGATGCCGTAGTAAACTCCCGCAAATATATCTTTCATTTACTATATTATGTAGAGCACCAGAAATGGACCGTGCTCTGGAAATCACAGAGTTTCTTTAACGGCTAATCCTGATTCTGCCGGTAAACACGTGCGAACTCCCTCACATGTGCCTCGAGTACGTTCAGCGCCTCCTCTTTCTTTTCAGGCTCCTGGTCATACTTGTTCAGCAGGAAGAAAATCGGTGCATAAAAATGAAGTGCCATTATCTCCGGGGAACTGCTCCTGAATATCCCCTGCCGGCACATTTCTTCGAACAGCGCTGCCTGATATGTGATGCCTGCCTCCATGAAAATCTGCCTGTATACCTCATAGATTTCTCTGTCCCGGTACTGTTCGATGGTCAGCATCCTGCGGAAACGGGCGGCAAACTCATCCTTCAGGTAAAACAGGAAAATCTTCTTACTCAGGTCAAGCAGGGCCCCGAGTGTCAGAGCTCCGTATAAGGCAGCTGCAGACTCCATCCCGTCCTCATCCGGCAGACCATACCCCAGTGACATCTGCTCCATGCGCGAGGACATCTCCTGCACAATTGTGTCAAAGATTTCCTTCTTGCTTTTAAAATGTTTATAAAGCGAACTGTCCTTAATCCCGACCGCATCCGCAATATTCTTCACACTGGTCCCCTGATACCCGTTCTCCGCAAACAGGGTCAGTGCCTTTTCTATAATCAGTTCCTTTGTCGTCATATGTAATCCTCTCTGTTACGCATCCCTCTCTGATTCGGATACCAGCGCCCTTACCGCCTTTTCCTGCCCAAACAACACGCATCCCCCACTATGTTCCCCTGTCAGGAGTTCTCCATCCCGCAGCTTCACGAACAGCCGGGACTTCAATGCCTCACGCAGTCTGGTTTCTTTCAGGCTGGTATCGGAAAACGGTGAGAACGGGCAGGGCTCCGCACCTCCATCTGCATTGATATGGAAAAATCCCCTTCCTGCTGCCAGACACCCACCGGATGCCTTCTCATCCCCGGGGAACGAAATATAAAGCATCGCCTGTTTTTTCTCCCGCAGCTTCATGAGCCTTTGTTCCATCCTGATACGGTCTTCTTCATCCGGCGCAAGCCCCTGTGTCTTTGGATCCGCCGGCACATACTCCACATAAACCACCGCCTTACATCCCGCCCCTGCCAGCCGGCATGTAAATTCATCCGAAGTCACTTCGTCCAGATTTTCCTTCGTCACCGTAATCGAGGTTCCGAACAGAATCCCCTTTTCCCTCATGCATTCCATCGTCCCCAGTAATGTATGGTATACCCCTGCCCCTCTTCTGTCATCCGTCCTCTGCTGATTCCCTTCCATGCTGAAAACCGGAATCAGGTTCCTGTGACCTGAAAAAAGCTTTACATAATCCTGATCCATAAGCGTCCCGTTCGTAAATACAGGAAACAGTATCCGCTTGTGCCGGGCCGCCGTCTCAACCACATCCCGCCTGACAAGGGGTTCCCCGCCCGCGAGCAGTATGAATCCGATTCCAAGTTCCTCCGCCTGCGAAAAAATATCTCCCCACTGCTCTTTGTCAAGCTGTCCGTTCCGTTCAAACTCCCCGCATGACTCATTCGCCCTTGCATAGCATCCTTTACAGTGCAGGTTGCACTGGCTGGTAATACTCGCAATCAAAAAAGGCGGAATATGTTCTCCCCGCGCCTCCGCTTCCCTGCGCAGTTCTCTGGCCTCCTTCGCTGCTTTCGAATACTGCATCATAAATGCACTTTCCCCCGGATTACTCAAAGAGGCCTTCAGAATCCCTTTTATAATGCGGTCCGTACCCCTGCTTAAATACTCTTCTAATTGAAATGACTGCATATCCGCCTTCTTTCTGTGATATTCGATGACCATGCATCTTATTCACTGTCTCCACCAAATAGTATCAGGCTAGTAATCACTAGCTTATATACACAGTATAGCTAGTGGTTACTAGCCTGTCAAGAGAAAAATCTATTAAAACCTTAATAAATCGCAGATGCTGTCCGGGTTCTCCTTGACATTTTAAACTGTTACTGCTATTATTACAGTATAAACTGTAATATTTTAAGTTGCAGTAAAACATTTTCCTGCAGGTATCCAGCAATCCTGATCACAGGCATATATTACAGAAAGTGAGGGGACACCATGAACAGTGAATTTATCGTAGCCGTACATGCTATGGTTTTTCTCCACCATAAAACCGGGACCATCTCCAGTGAAGTACTCGCACAGAATATCTGTACAAACCCGGTGCGGGTACGGCGTGTTATGGCGAAGTTGAAAAAGGCCGGACTGGCAGAGACACACGAGGGCCGGGCAAACGGAGGCTACGCTTATTACAAATCCAAAACAGTGACTCTGGGTGATATCAGCAGGGCTCTGGACGTGCAGTTTGCAGACTCGTCGTGGCACAGCGGGGACAGGGACAACGAATGTATGATCGCGTCAGGAATGTCAGATTTTATGGACTCTTTATACGGAAAATTAAATGAGATGTGCAGTGACTATCTGAATACAATCACAATTGCTGATGTGGAAGAATATCTGAAAAAGAAAAAAGATCCTGTGCACACCCAAAACAGTGCACAGGATCTGCTCTTTCATCAGTCACGATGGTAAATATCATGCAGCTTTGCATATAACGGGGCCAGTTTTCCATATATGTTCTGAAAAACATCTTGGTATAGTTCATAATAAATCTGGTGCTGGCCCATATCAGGTTCGAATGTATCCTTCAGATGCACCATCGCCTCCTGTGCCTCCTGATAGTTCTGAAATACTCCCAGGCCCACAAAGGCCGCCATTGCGCTCCCGATTCCGGTGGCCTCATGGGTAACCGTTCTCTTTACGGGTATCCCGAACATATCCGCCGTAATCTGGCATATCTCATCGCTCTGCGAGCCGCCCCCGGCAAGCCGGATCTCCTCGAATGCATGGCCGGAGCGCTTTTCTAAAAGCTTCATTCCTTCGATAAGTGCAAAGTTGATTCCCTCGATAATCGCCCGGTAAATATGGATTCTGGTATGCTGGTCCGAAAATCCGATGATCGCCCCTCTCGCCGACGGCATCGTAACATTCGGGGTAAAATACGGCTGGAACAAAAGCCCGTCGCAGCCTGCCGGAATCTCTTTTAAGCGCTTATTCAGCAGTTCCTCGGCCGATGTCCCCTGCAGCTTTGCCTGCTCCACCTCTTTTTCCGCAAACTCCTTTTTAAACCATGATATCAGCCAGTACCCTCTGAAAATCTCGATCTCCGGGTTGAAAAATCCCGGTATAACGGATGGATATGGCGGGATAAACCGCTCCGGCTCCAGATACCGCTCTATATTAAATGTAATCGTGGCGGTCGTTCCGAATCCGATTGCCGCCTTCTCCTTCGACGTACAGCCCAGCCCCAGAATCTCACACGCTTTATCGGCACCTGAGGCAAGGACTGGAAGGCCCACTTTTAACCCGGTATCCTCTGCCGCCTGTCTGGTAATCTTCCCCAGAAGCTCACCGGATTCCTTCACCTCACAGAGTTTATCCGGCTCCACATCAAACACCGGCCGGGTCAGGGCGCCTTTGTTCTGCCACCCCCGGCTCTGGCAGTCGATCGGCAGCCTTCCGACCAGGCTGGCCGCCGCATCCGCCATATTCCCTGTCAGCTTGAACGTCAGAAATCCGCTTAACAGCAGATATTTATAGGTTCTCTTCCAGATATCAGGCTCTTTCTGCATAATCCAGTTGCAGTGCGCCTTCTGGAACTGCATTTTCGCAGTCTCTTCCATTCCGACTGCCTTCAGCATCATACGCGTTACTTGGGAAAACTTCGGGGCCCCGTCTGCTTTCCGTTTGTCCAGCCAGATAATTGCGGGACGTAATGGAATTCCGTTCTCATCCACGCAGATGACCGTATCCCTGATCGTCGTGACGGAGACAGCCTCAATCCTGTCCCACAGCCCGTCTTCAGCCGACGACTTTAACTCCTGAGCCGCCTCACAGATATTCCTGTAGTAAAACAAGGCATCCTGCTCCGCCTGGTCCGCATCTTTTGAGAAATACGGCGGATCATGTTTTTTCTGTCCTTTCCCCAGTATGTCTCCCCGGTTATTGATTAATAAGGCACGGGAGCTCTGTGTCCCCACATCAAATGTCAGGACAATCCTTTCTTCGACCTCTTTCATGGCAATTCCTCACTGAATGTCCTCTCTCAAAAACCGTTTTTCCTCTTCCTTCAGGTCCAGTCCCAGCGTACCGCCCGGATTCATGTTATATCCCGGGTCAAAATAATTTTTCAGGGCACGGATCATGCCGTATTCCGTTCTGCCGATCTGCCCCTCCAGCCACGGTGCGAACATTTTGCCGATGCCGTGGTGATGGCTCAGCGCCGCCCCGGACTTCTGGATTGCATCCAGAATAGTGCTGTGATATTTCCTAAATTCCTCCGCATCATCCATCCTTGTGATAAAAATGAAGTACAGGTTTGCACCCTGCGGATAGCAGTGTGACATATGCGTCGTGACAATCGTATTCGGCAGTGCATGGCAGACCTTACGCACCTCCTCGTGTACCTTGCCCATGTTGGACCAGTTCACGGAACACTCAAGAGTATCGGTCATAATTCCAAAGTCCAGAAGGGTATCTCTCAGATACGGGTCTGTGAAACGCCCTTTTTCCCAGCTCTTTGTCACAAATGAGGTCAGGCTCATGCCTCCGTATTCTTTGGCAATCCTGCGGATATTGCGAGCCACATTTTCAGAAAATCCTTTCTCCCCGTCCGTGAAACCAAGGAACAGGCATCTCTCCATATCCCGGTATCCTCTTGCATCAAGAAGCTTCCACAGCGGAGTTTCATCCACATTATAAAGACGCAGCATCAGGTCCGTTTCCTCCGGGTCAGACAGGCGGAATACGGAAGAAAATCCCGCTTCACACTGCATCATCTCACGTGCCGCCTCCTGCGCGGTCTTCCAGTCTTTAAAAATATAGGAAAACCTCTGCCTGTTCTGCGGCATATAGCGGAATACTTTTAGTGTCACCTCTGTAAGTACACCAAAGGTTCCTTCACTCCCCATCATAATCTGGTTCAGATTCGGGCCGGTCGCCTCCCTCGGGTAATGGCTGGTCTGGATATTACCAATCGGGGTGGCATACTTCTGTGACATAACAATATCCGTGATACAGCCGTAATAGGTGCTGTTCTGTCCGGCTCCCCTCGTTACGACCCAGCCTCCCACACTGCTATATTCAAAGGACTGCGGGAAATGGCCGCAGGTGTAGGCCCTTTTTGCCCCCATAAGCTGCGGTGCATGGTTCAGGGCACGCTCCAGTTTTGGACCCGACATGCCACTCTGTACAGTAATTGTCTGGTCGGTTTCATTAAAAGAAACGATCTTATTATACCGTTTCCTCATATCCAGGGAAATCCCGCCCTTTACCGGTTCCACACCGCGCGTCACACTGCTTCCCCCGCCGTATACATAAAGAGGGATGCCGTGTTTTGTACTGTACGCCACGATTTCTTCGATCTGTTTCGTCGTTCCCGGATATACAACCACATCCGGCAGATTCTCGATGATCCGCTGGCGGAGTCTGGCCGCATCATACCCCGTCTTGCCGTAAGCAACAGCGAGTCTCGGATAATCCTCTGTCGTAACAAACTCATCCCCGACAATCTTTTTCAATGCCTCAATATGCTCCGGGGCAAGATTGCACGGTGCATCCAGCTTCACCGGGTCCATCCCGATATCGCCGTCATAGGACCTGAAATCCTCGTCTGTCATATTGAATTTTTCCTTCATCATCTTATATAAGGATTCCTTCGGGTATTTCACATACTCCGGGTCCCCCCAGCGGAAAATAGACCGGTAGCTATCTTTCGGTGCAGGTGTTTTCACCCATTTCGGTTCAAAATCTTTATACGGTTTATTGCTCATAATTCATCTTCTCCCTTCTGACATCCATTGCTGTACTTCTAAGAAACACTTTCTGCGTTCTCATACTCTTTTAATATATCACTTGTTACAATCACATCCACGCCCAGTCCGAGGACATTTTCGATGACAGGCTCCCCTGTTCCACATATCCGGTCAACCGTCACCTGATTGATCTGGTTCATCACGTCAAATATCCGTTCCTTTGGTATCTCCGCAGACACCCTCACCGGAATCACCGAAACCCCGGGAAATACAGTACGGACCGTGGAACAGATCGTCCGCATGGGATGGGTCATTTCCTCCACTGCAAATGCTTCCCCTCGTTTACACTGGTTCCCGCTGACTTCCCACACGCCATCCCTCTCCTCTACTTTCAAACTGCACCCGTTGGGGCAGACAATACAGGTCAGCTCTCTCAAATGTCTCCCTCCTTTCGGATCGCAATCTCAATCCGGCTGTCTTTCTCAATTTTAAATGTGCTTAAGTCCAGTTCCAGCCGTTCCATTTCCGGCGGTTTTAAGTTCCTGTACTTTTTATGGAAGATCTCCTTCCCGTTCAGCAGAAATACAAGCGTTCCCGCGCTTAGTACTTCCCTGCTGCGGAAATAGAACACCACCTGTTTCAGTTCATCCGACAGTGTCAGCTTCTGCGGGACAAGGTACTGTAAGGATGTATCCGGCTTTAATTCTACAGAAACTGCCCTGCTGTTTTTTCCCTGCTTTGTAACCGTATCTGCCCCCCGCCGTGTGAATTCTGCTGCCGCTGCGCCTGCCAGTTCCCCGCTTTCGGATACATAATCCACCAGGTCATTCACATGCAGTGCATTCCCGCACGAAAAAACTCCTTCCGTCTCTGTCATAAATCGATTGTCGCAGACAGGTCCCTTCGTTCTGGCGTCCAGCCGTACACCCAGCTTTTCCGCCATTTCATTTTCCGGTATAAGCCCCACCGAGAGAATTAATGAGTCGCATGCGACCCTTTTTTTCGTGGCCTCCACAGGCTTCATGTTTGAATCCACTTCCGCCACTTCCACGGCGGTAAGTCTCTGTTCCCCAAAGACCCTCGTTACTGTGTGTGACAAATGAAGAGGAATCCCATAATCGTCCAGACACTGTACAATATTCCTTGTCAGGCCGGAAGGCGTCGGCTTTACCTCATAGACCCCCAATACCTCTGCGCCCTCCAGCGTAAGCCTTCTCGCCATGATCAGGCCAATGTCCCCGCTTCCGAGAATCACACACTTACCGGCAGGCATTTTCCCCTGCAGGTTCACAAAATGCTGTGCCGTCCCAGCAGTCATGATCCCGGCCGGTCTGGTTCCGTGGATCTGGACCTGTTTTGCCGTCCGCTCCCTGCACCCGGTAGCGAGTACGAGCGCCTTCGCGCAATATTCCTGAACGCCGCGGCGGTTCACGGCTTTCAGCACAAAACCGCCGTCTGTATGCTTCATTTCCGTAACAAAAGTCAGCAGGCTATGATCGATTTCCCGCTCCCTGAACTCCTTGATAAACCGCTCTACATATTCCGGCCCCGAGAGCTTTTCACCGAAACGTATCAGCCCGAACCCGTCATGGATACACTGCTTGAGAATCCCTCCGAGTCTGGCCTCACGCTCGATCAGGAAAACCGATGCTCCTTTCTTGTCCGCAGACACTGCCGCTGCAAGACCTGCCGGCCCGCCGCCTATTACAATGACATCATATGTTTTCACGATACCGCCTCCCCTTTTCCGGGCTTTGTCTCACGAAGCAGAATTTCCGACCCGGCCCCGGCCTTTCGCACCTTTTCCGCAGGAATCTGCTCATATTCACTGATAATCTTCGTTACGAGGGGCATACAGAAACCACCTTGGCATCTGCCCATCCCGGGTCGCACCCTTTTCTTGATCCCATCTATCGTCGACACAGGAATCGGGGACTTCAGCGCATCCAGTATCTCTCCCTTGCTGATTTCCTCACAGCGGCACACAATCTCCCCGTAATCCGGGTTTTCCTGTATGAGCCGGTTCCGTTCTTCATCGGAAAGCCGGTTCAATACCGGTGCTGCCTTCCTGACCGGCTGGAAATCCCGGTTTCTCTCCACTTTTCTGCTCTTTGAAAGTTCTTTGACCACCATCTTCTCAATATCGAGGGCAACCGCCGGTGCCGTGGTAAGTCCCGGCGACTGGATTCCCGCACAGTGGATTAAGTTCTTTGTCCTCCTGCCCTTTTCAATCACAAAGTCCTCTTCAAAGGTAGCCGGCCTGACACCTGTAAAATATGTAATGATATCTCTTTCGCTCAGTGCCCCAGCCGTCAGCTTCTGCTTCTCAAAAACGGCATCAATACTGCCCTGCTCTGTGGCAAAGTTTTCTTTCTCATACGTTTCCACCGCATTCGGACCGACAAGCAGATTATCGTGAACCGTATGCAGGATGCCTCCGCCTTTTGTATGCTTCGTATTTTGATTCAGTGTCTTGATCGATGCAATCCCCTTTACAAGACTGCCCGACTTTTTATCCAGAATAGAATTGGTACCTTTTCTCGGATGTATCGAATAAAAGCGGTCTCCCGCCATCTTTGCCACATCCTCCGCGAACACTCCGGCCGCATTGATCACGATCTTCGGATAGACCGTCCCCCGGTTCGTCGTCACGGAACGGATCTTTGCGTTCTTCACTTCCATGCCAAGCACCGCCGTATTCAACGATACTTTTGCTCCATTCTCCACCGCATTTTCCCCATAAGCAATTGTCAGTCCGTAAGGACATACACAGCCCGCTGACGGGTTGAATATGGCAAACTGAAACTCTGGGTTCAGGTTCGGCTCCCTCCTAAACAGTTCATCCCGCTTCAGAATCCGTGTATCCTTCACCTTACAGATATGCCTGCGCTGCCAGACGTAAGCCCATATGAGGGGATACATCCATTTTCCGGTAAATCCCACATACTGCCCACACCGGTCAAAGGGAACACTGAGCTCCTTGCAGACTCTGCCGAACATCCGGTTGCCTTTCAGCACATAATGCTGCTTTAAGCTGCCCCGGTTCAGGTCGACTCCCGGATGCACTTCCCCGTCATTGCGGCCTGACGCCTGCACTGCAAGATCTGCCTCCTTATCCACGAGCAGGATATCCAGCTTCCATTTGGAAAGTTCCCTCGCAATGCTCGCTCCCGAGATCCCGCCTCCAATGATCAGGACATCCGGCTTCTTCTTATCAAGAGAATCATCCTTTACGTCCGGTATCCGCATCTCTGGTATCGTCACCCCGTCCAGTCTGATATCATTCACAACATGCATACCCGACTTCTTATTCACACACATGCTGCATGCCGCAACAATTTTATCCCAGCTGTCCAGATGCCCTGACACAATAATGCAGCGGTTCTCTATCCGGACCGAAACACTCTCTCCAAAATGCTTATGAAGCTTCTTTTGAAGCACATTTACATTCATGGAATCCCTTCTTTCTTCTAAAAGACATAATGATTCTATTTTTCCAACATTCAAACCATATGCATATTATACGATAAGTTATCAGACATTTCCACCCATAATTGGAAATTAGTGTACGATCTTTATATTTCTGAATGATTGAATGGTACGCCTGCTGAAAATCAGGCGGAAAGGCCCCTGCAAGCTGTGTGGCCTGTTCGCATGCTTTTCATTTACGAAGAACCACTAATGCCAAAAACGGCCCTCCAGCAGGGCACCGACCACATTTGCCGTCCAATCTTGATGATTGGACGGCGCAGGTGGTCTGAAAATCTGTTTTGGAAAACAGATTTTCTCCCTTTGGAGGGCCGTTTTTGACATAAGTGGTTCTAACGTGCATTCTATGCATTTGAACAGGCCACACAGCTTGCAGGGGCCTTTCCGCCTGACTTTCAGCAGGCTTCGTTCATCCAGTGGGACGTGAAGATCGTCCGGGGTGGGGATTTCCGGTCAAAAGATACATTTTTTAAATGTACTTCTTTAACCCAGCCTATTTGTGGAACATGGACCAGTAACCTTGTATGAAGATGAAGAGTACGATTACTGGCAGTACGCAGGAGACGTATATTCTTGCCCATTGGGGGAATTTGAGGCCTTCTCCGGTATTGGCTTCTTTTTGGAAGTTTTTCCATCCCCATCCGATTTTGCTTGTGCAGAAGAGGAGGTAGATCAGGCTTCCGATTGGGAGGAGGTTGTTGCTTACGAAGAAGTCTTCCAGATCCAGGATGTTTTTGCCCTCTCCCAGTGGTGAGAATCCGCTCCATATGTTGAATCCTAAGATGCATGGAAGTGATAGGATGATGATTGCAGCCAGATTGATAAGTACTGCTTTCTTACGGCTGCATCCAGTCAGGTCCATAGCAAAGGATATAATATTTTCAAATACGGCAATGATCGTGGATGCCGCCGCGAAGAACATACACAGGAAAAACAGGGTTCCCCAGATTCTGCCACCGCTCATGGAGTTGAAAATATTCGGCAGTGTAATGAAGATCAGACTCGGTCCGCTGTCGGGATTGACTCCGAATGCAAAGCAGGCCGGGAAAATGATCATTCCTGCCACGAGTGCCACACATGTGTCTAACACAGTGACACAGACCGCCTCTCCAGTCAGTGTGCGTTTCTTGTCAATATAGCTCCCGAAAATAGCAATTGCACCGATTCCCAGACTCAATGTGAAGAAGGCCTGTCCCATCGCTGCAAACACAACATTCATGATACCGGCATCTTTTACCTTGGAAAAATCAGGGTAAAGATAGAAGCGAAGCCCTTCAGAAGCCCCCGTCAGCGTCGCGGAGCGGACTGCAAGTATCACCATAAGTACAAGCAGAATCAGCATCATCACTTTTGTAATCTTCTCAACACCCTTCTGGAGTCCTATGCTGCAGATTGCGAAGCAAAGCGCAACAACAATTACCATGCAGACCGTCATAAGCACCGGCTGTGCGGTAAGTGAACCAAACTCCCCTGCGATCTCATCTGCATTCAGGCCTTCAAATTTACCGCCCGCCATCTTTACAAAGTATAACAGCATCCAGCCCCCAATGGTCGTATAGAACATCATCAGGAGATAATTTCCTGCCATCGCACCGTATTTATACCAGTGCCACTTTGTCCCCGCAGGCTCCAGCCTGTCAAATGACAGAGCCGCACTCACCTGACTCGCCCTGCCTACAGAGAACTCCATAATCATAATTGGAAGCCCGAGTATTGCAAGGAAGAACAGGTAAATCAGCACAAAAGCCGCGCCCCCGTATACCCCTGTGATATAAGGGAACCGCCATACATTTCCAAGTCCGATGGCACATCCTGCCGAAATCAGGATGAACCCCAGTCTGGAACCAAATTTTTCTCTCTTCATATCTCTTTAGATCCTCTCTTTTATCGTTTAAAAATCTGGCCGGTTATTATAAACAAATTTGGCCAACAAGGTTTATCTTAAGACATTGCCATTTTCCTGTCAAGCAATTCCGGCGGCTTTATGTGCTCCCTACAGCTAAAGGCCCCGGGCAAAATGCCCGGGGCCTGATCATATCCTTATGTATAAACCGTTTCGCTTTCCTTAGTTTGCCTCCAGCGAGCGCTTCTTTGTAATTGTGACCTTTTCATCGTAGCACGTGAAGATCTCATCCACCTTCTCTTTTTTCACCTTCGGGGTCACAAGACTTACCACAGGCACAATAACCAGTCCGGCTATCATGGCGATCGCTCCCGCGTTGATCGGTGAAGCAATGTATCCGATAAACATATTTGAAACAGTAATTCCCACTCCTGCGATAAAACTTGCCCATACAGCGGCGCGTGTCACACCTTTCCAGTACAGTCCGTAGAGGAATGGAGCCAGAAATGCCCCGGCCAGCGCCCCCCATGAGATCCCCATGAGCTGTGCGATAAAGGTCGGCGGATTCAGCGCAATCACAACAGAAATTACGATGAAAAATACAATCAGCAGCTGCATGGTAATGACCTGTTTCTTCTCACTCATATTCTTCATCACATTATCCTTCAGCAGGTCCAGAGTCATTGTAGAGCTGGACGTCAGAACAAGTGAAGACAGTGTGGACATAGATGCCGATAAAACAAGTACGACTACGATGCCGATTAAGATGTCCGGCAGGCTCGAAAGCATAAACGGAATAATACTGTCATAGATTACTGAGCCTGTTGTCTGGTCATAGATGGCCGGGTCATCGAAGAGTCTTCCGAAACCGCCGAGGAAATAAGAACCTCCTGCAACTACGACTGCAAACAAAGTGGAAATGACTGTCCCTGTGTTGATCGCCTTCTCATCCTTAATTGCATAAAACTTATTGATCATCTGCGGCAGCCCCCACGTTCCCAGAGAGGTCAGGATTACAACCCCCAAAAGGTTCAGCGGGTCAGGGCCGAAGAAGGAAGTAAAAGCTCCCGGCTGTCCGGAAGTCACTGCCACATCACTCGGTATCTGCGCCATTGTCTGGATTGCCTGAAGGAATCCCCCTTTTCCGCTCAGTACCGCACCGATAACTACAACAATTCCTACCAGCATAATGATTCCCTGAATGAAATCGTTGATAGCCGTTGCCATGTAACCGCCAAGTATAACATAGACCGCCGTAAATAGTGCCATAACAACTACACAGGCTGTGTATGGAATATGGAACGCCATCCCGAACAGTCTGGATAATCCGTTGTATACAGAAGCCGTGTAAGGAATCAGGAAAATAAATACAATCACAGAAGCCGTGATTTTCAATGCCTTGCAGTCATAGCGTTCCCCGAAAAAATCCGGCATCGTCTTCGAACGCAGGTGCTGGGTCATAACCTTTGTCCTCCGTCCCAGCACTACCCATGCCAGAAGGCTTCCGATCACCGCGTTTCCAATGCCGATCCATGTGGATGCAATTCCGTATTTCCATCCGAACTGCCCGGCGTACCCTACAAATACAACCGCTGAAAAATAAGAGGTTCCATATGCGAATGCCGTCAGCCACGGTCCAACAGAACGCCCGCCCAGCACAAAACCATCTACACTTCTCGTGTGTCTTCTTGCATAGAAGCCCACACCTACCATTACAGCAAAAAATACAATCAGTAAAATTAACTTAACGCCCATCTCTCTTCCTCATCTCTCATATGCTTTCCTTTTTATGATGCCTCTGCCCTTGCTAATTTGCTTTAAAGCGTTACGCTTTAAAGTATTAAAGCACTATTGGTATAGTACCACGGGACATATCCCTGTGTCAATCGAAAAATGGTGCGAATACAAAATTATTACTGCCTATCGTTACCGTTCTCTCTCTGGGTACATACAGACATGCAAAATCCCCTGTAATATGAATCTGTTTCTTCATACTACAGGGGATTCCTGATAATAAATCATTATTTCATCTTCTCGACTCTGTCATGAATTGTCTTGTTAAAATTCTCAATCTGTCTGCAGTAAGGCTCATTCATGAACTTTGAATTCAGCATAAAATCTGCTGTCGCCAGATTGTTTGCAATCGGAATGTCATAGACAACTGCGATTCTAAGCAGCGCCTTTACATCCGGGTCGTGAGGCTGTGCTTCCAGAGGGTCCCAGAGAAAGATCATGAAATCAATCTGTCCTTCTACAATCTTTGCACCGATCTGCTGGTCACCGCCAAGAGGTCCGCTGCAGTATCCCCTGACCGGAAGTCCGGTTCTCTCCGCAATCAATTTTGCAGTTGTACCCGTCCCGCATAAAAAGTGCCCTTTTAAAATCTCTTTATTCTTATCACACCAGTCTACCAGCTCTTTTTTCTTGCCGTCATGTGCGACCAGCGCGATATGCTTTGCCTTGCCAATTTCCAAAGTTACGTAATTGTCTTCCAGCATATGTACTACCTCCATTATTCTGTCAGCCCTTTTTAATTATACCAGCTGTTCCATAGAATGAAAACGTATGGATGCCAGCAGGCCTATGGCTACTGTTACTATCATACTATAAATGAGAATAATTGGAAAGACCAAATCTATACTAATTACCAGTCCTGCTACTACGGAAATTGCCGCACCGATTCCCAGAATCGTCATCTGGATCAGTGCCCTGACGATCCCCTGCCCCGTCTTTCCGAGGGATTCTCCCAACAGACACTGCGATATTACCATCGTGTACATCCTGTTTGCCTGAAGGACAGCATATGTCAATATTGCAAGTACGATCTGCACAGGGCTGATTTTCCATGCCACACCGAGCGGGATGCAGAAAATACAGCCGTCCACCAGCGCTTTAATATGCTCCATCAGCGTCGCATACCAGAGTTTTTTAACCGGGCTGTCCGGAATCAGGAAGAGATAAGGACTCTTAAGCTCATTCTCCCATTTTCCAACATACCCTGACAGGACCAGCGTCATATAAAGAATGATCCCCATTAGATACATTGCAGGCATGCCTGATTTCATCACACTCGCCCGCATCACTCTGGATAACAGGATTGCGATGGCAAGGCACATCACCGTCATTTTAGAGAAAATGAAATACTTTTCCTTCTTGTACTCCAGCAGCTGCCTGTAAAAAATCGCTTTTGCACCTGTTGCACGGAAAGATTCATTGACCCGGCGGAACTTCTTTTTCTTCTCACCGATACTCATCACCATCTCGCCATTGACCTTGCGTCTTCTCATCTCTGCATAGTCATCTGCGAACTTTGCTGCATCTTCATAATACCCGCCGTCACATTTCATCCTGCAAGCCGCCAGCAGCGCACCCGCTGCCGTTAAAAGGTATAAAACGGTACAGATCACATTCAGTGTATCCGGTCCCAGAAGGATCAGACGGTAGACAGAAATATTCCAGCCGGCCACCGGTATCATCTGAAGCCCCGGCCAGTCAATAAACGCCGATGCACTCTCAACAGACACTCCATATTTCTTAAAATAAAGAACAATAAAAACGGCAACTCCAATCAGAAATACCTTAATGCCTCTGCCGATCCAGATCTTCGCTTTTTCCGGAATCCTGTCATTCGTATACATCAGTATCATAATACTGATTTCAAACATAATTTCCACAACACATTCTACAAGGAAAAACAGAACCATCTTCCACAGTTCCACCCCGAATACAGCCAGTCCCCCGATGAAAAACAGAACACTGACGATTATCGAAACAAGATAATTCATCCATGCACTGTGAAGCAGAATCAGCTTTGGATTTACCGGCGCCGTAAAGACAAAGTGTGCATGTGAAGGTTTGAAAATAACCCCTTTTCTGGAAGCATATGATGCAAAATTGGCAAGGAAGATATAAAGCGTCCAGATTGTTATGATGACAATCAGCCCTTTTACAGAATCAAAATGTATGATATTCACAAGGTTGCCCAGCATCACTGCAACAAAAACTGCATACACGAAGCCCCCGATAATCAGAAGTAAAGATACCGGCTTTCTCAGCGCCTTCTTCATATTATTTATAAAGGTCCTCTTCGTTACATATAAAAGCGCTCTCATCTATTCATCACCGCCCGTTTCCCATCCGCCTGTCATCTCAAAGAACAGGTCGTCCAGATCCTTCTCGCCTACTTCTGACTTATGATAGGAACCGATAATATGACTCTTCTCCATAACAAACATAACATCCCAGAGCTCCTCCACCATCTCCAGCATATGCGTACTGATCAGCACGGTCACTCCCTGGTTCTTCAGCTCAATGACAACTTCCTTTAGCTCCTTAATCGCTTTTGGATCAAGACCCACCATAGGTTCGTCCAGAAGAATCACTTTCGGCTTAATTGAAAGTGCACAACAGATGCTGACTTTCTGCATCATACCTTTCGACAGCTCATTGCCAAGCTTATCCTGTTTATCATCCAGATCAAAGCGTTTCAGCAGAGCCTCAATCTCCTCATCCGTGACAGTGCTGTCATAGGCTCTGCGCACATACTCAATATGCTCTCTGACAGTCAGTGCCTCGAACATGGACGGAATCTCCGGCACATAGGCAAAGAGCCGCTTCGCATCCAGCTTCTTTGCATCAATCCCCTGAATACCGATTCGCCCCGTGTAGCGCAAAAGCCCCGCTATACTCTTAATAATGGTAGACTTTCCCGCCCCATTAGGCCCTAACAAAACCCCGACCTGACCGTCCGGGATAAAAAAACTAACCCTGTCAACTGCCAGATACTTTCCATATGATTTACTTAACTCCTGTATTTCCAGCATGATTCCCCTCCTGCATATGTAATAAAAACTACATTCCCTGATACTTTTTGTATTATTCATTTAATACAATAATACATGTAATTCAAAATCTTGTCAATACTGTATTAAAAACACCCCGGAAGCATATGACTCATTGTTGCATATACTTTCGGGGCATTCTGGTTCAAATTATTTTTTATGCTACATAGCTGCAATTACTTCCATCAGCTCCTTATTCGGGATGCAGACCTTCCCATTTTCATAACTCAGGAAACCATAAACAACCATAGCTGAAAAAATCTCGTCCTTTGTCTGCAGGTTCATGGAAGTGGCCGCATACTCCTGAATTTTGGCCGGTATGGAAACACCGGATACCATAAGAACCAGGTCATCCCGGACATCATCTACATTATGTTCGATGTAATAGTAAATCTCATCATAAGGCCCGGCACTGGTCCAATAATTCCCCAGATTATTATTCTGCAACGAGAGGACGACTGAGCGTGGGTTATAAACCCGCTCTCCCCCATAGGTATGGTAGCCATCATACCAGTTTTTCAGGTTCTTTCTTGTTACCCTTTCTCTTTTCTCTAATGCCTGATACTTTGCGTAAAGCTTATCCACTTCTGTTTCCGTAAAGCCAAAAGTCTCGCTGAACCGCTCTTCCGTTATCATCGTGTATTCCATGAACATATTCAGTTCTGAACCGCTCGAATACTTCGCGATAGGAAGGATGCCCGTCATATATGCCATAAGCACATAGGGCCTGTCTTTTAGCAGGCTTCGTAAGAACAGCAGATATTCTTTCTTATCTTCCTCTGTCACAAAATCCTGATGGAAAATATAATCCCATTCGTCCAATACAAAGATAAAACGTACGGAAGGATCTTTTCTGTAAATACTAAGCAGAATATCAATAACATCCTCTTCTTCATCTGTTTTCAAACTGGGATATTCCGCCCTCAAATCTTCTACCAGCCATCTTTCTATCCGTCCAATATACTCCTCATAGGAAGTGCATTTTCTCGAAATGTCATTAAAAGAAATATGAATGACGGAAAACTGGTTCCGGTATTTGCTTAAGTATCATTCCATTTCCGCGTCACTTCTGTATTTAAATCACATATAAATCGCTGCAAAAAGATACAAAAAGATACATTTCTCTGAGATCGTCTGATTCTATATTGCTTTTTATTTCAAAAACCTCTACAATAAAATCAGTAGTTCTCAGGAGGAAAGTCTATTGAAAAAGATGAAGAAACATACCTCGGGTTTTACCTTAATTGAATTAATTGTTGTTCTGGTAATACTTGGAATCCTTGTGGCTGTTTCCGTACCGGCCTTCTCTGGGTACCTCAACAGGCAGAAGGAAAAAGAAGCAATCTCGGAATGCAGATTGATTGTGGCTGCTACACAGAGCGCCTATATGGATATATACGCAAAGAATGACAGTACACTGAAGCCCAATACCGAAGAGATTTTAAAAGAAGTCGGGGTAGATGGGAAGATTATAGGTGCTGATTTCGATGAAAAGACGCGTAAGATCACAACACTTACCTATCTTGCAGAAAATAAGCTGTGTGTTCTGTATAGAAAAGATGAGGATGTGAAATATGTGATTACTGATGACCAGACCGGCGATATATTAAGTAATCTCGAAAAATTTATAAAAAGTTATCAGGATTTTACTGTGGATTGGTTATCATCTCCTAATAGTAATAAATACGCTGGAAGGGAAACTTTAACCCGCCTGCTAATAGAAAAATATGGCTTACTTCCTTCTGTAGATTCCACCTTAATCCCTGACCGTTATACCAATACATCCCTCTATTGGCAGCCATATTATATAGCCAACAATAAAACTGGTTTACAAGGCTCTACATCTACACTTTTACTTGCAACACCTAATGATGGCAGCGGGAATCTTAGTAATATTCAAAATAGCTGGAAAGCATATATGATTTACTTTGAAGGTGTCGTCTATGTATTGCCTGAAGGTTCTGAAAATGCACCTATAGGAATGAGCGATATGCACACTGTGCCACAGACTTCGGAAGGAATTACACAGCATATTAAAGACCTTGGTTTTGTTCCTGCTAATTAATACCGCCTTCAAATTCAAAAATCCCGGAATGCATATTATAGTTATTTATATGCTTCCGGGATAATTTTTTTATATTAGATTACAATAATGATATCAGTGAAAAACTCTGCTACAGATACTGCGTCAGGTCATGCACATCATTCGTGTACTTCTTGGCATTTTCTTTCGTAATAATCCCTGTCCGCACAAGTCTTGCGAGGTCCGTATTCAGTGTATGCATCCCGTGTGCCGCCCCGGACTGCATGACCGTATTGAGCTGGTGGCATTTGTTTTCCCGGATCAGGTTGCAGACTGCGTCCGTCCCGATCAGGACTTCTGTTGCAGCAACTCTCCTTTGCTGGTCCTGCGTTGGTATCAGGCACTGTGTCACGACACCGTTTAATATGGCGGAAAGCTGTGTCCGTATCTGGTTCTGGCTCTCGGAGGGGCATGCATCAATAATACGGTCTATTGTCTGGGCCGCCCCGGTTGTGTGCAGTGTAGACATGACCAGATGGCCTGTCTCGGCCGCTGTCAGTGCTGCTGAGATGGTCTCATAGTCCCTCATCTCCCCTACAAGAATTACGTCCGGGTCTTCACGTAGTACGGAGCGCAGGGCAGGAGCAAATCCTTTCGTATCTATGCCGACTTCTCTCTGGTGGATAATCGACTGATTCTCTTTGTATACATATTCTATCGGGTCCTCTATCGTAACGATATGTTCTGCCCGTCTCTCATTGATATAATTAATCATGGCCGCAAGTGTGGTAGATTTACCGCTTCCGGTCGGCCCTGTCACCAGTACAAGCCCCCTCGGCTGCCTGGCAAGCTGCCGGAGGACATCCGGGAGCTTCAGTTCTTCCAATGTAGGGATATGATTGTTCAGCAGCCTGATTGTAGCCGCCACCTTTCCCTGCTGGCGAAAAATATTGACACGCTGTCTGTTGCCGTCTTCTGTCTGGATGGCAATATCAATATCCTCCCCTTTTTCGAACAGCGTCCTGTTGTGTTCCGATAAGACAGACAGGATTGCCAGCCGTGTTTCTTCCGGCTGAGTGTCTTCTTCCATCTTCATGAGCCTTCCCTGTATGCGGAACCGAAGCGGCAGTCCCTCTGATATATGAATATCCGAGGCACCTTTCTCCCTTGCAGTTTCTATGATCTGAGCAATTGTATTCATACCCACCTCCAAATAAATCTATGCATAATAAGCTACTTTCCATAATTCTTCCATTGTAGTTACGCCTTCCCGTACAAGGTTAACCCCCTGTTCCTTCAGCGTGTGCATATCCTGATTCTGAATCAGATAATCTTCCATCTCCTCCATGCTTGCCCCTGTGGTAATCATGCGGCGTATCTCTTTTGTAATTACCGCGATCTCATGAATAGCAATTCGTCCGACATAGCCAGTATTATTGCATTTTTCACAGCCGCACGCCTGCTTTACATACATCACATCTTCACCCAGCACAGCCCTGTCTGCTGCTGTCGTTTCTACCACTTTCCCACAGTCCGGGCATACACGCCGCATCAGTCTCTGTGCAACAACCCCGACGAGTGAATTTGCAATCATGTATGGTTCGATTCCCATATCGATCAAACGTACAATAGAAGAAACCGCGTTATTCGTATGGAGCGTAGAAAGTACAAGATGGCCTGTTATGGCGGCCCTGACAGAAATAGATGCCGTCTCAGAATCTCTTGTTTCCCCTACCATGATAATGTCCGGATCCTGCCGCAGCAGTGCCCTGAGTCCTACCTCGAATGTAAGGCCAGCCGTGTTATTTACCTGCATCTGGTTTAATTTCGGCATATTCTTCTCCACAGGGTCCTCGATCGTGGAGATATTCACGCTCCGCTTTGATAAATATGCCAGAATCATATATAGCGTTGTTGTTTTTCCCGAACCGGTAGGCCCGGTCAGATAAAGGATTCCATTAGGGGAATTTAATAGTGGTGCGAACTGTTCATAATCATGTTCGTTCATGCCAAACGTATCATTATGAAGTATCTTTGTATTGCCGCTCAAAAGTCTTAAAACGGCTTTCTCACCAAATACAGTCGGGATCACAGATACACGGATGTTTACATTTTCATTTTCCAGTTTAATCTTAAAATGTCCATCCTGCGGAACACGTTTTTCAGCAATATCCATTCCCCCCATAATCTTAATACGGGCAATGATGGATGCCTGCAAGGTACGTTTCAGGGTGACATATTCAGTAATTGTACCGTCCACACGCATGCGGACCACCGTCTTGTCTTCGAATGGTTCAATATGGATATCACTTGCATTGATATTATAGGCCCTTATGATTAATGTGTTCAAAAGGCGGATGGTAGGCGCTTCGCTGTCCATGTCACCGTCGATATCATAATCAGACAGTTCCAGTTCATCCAGATTCTCATCAGAGCTTTGATTTGCCTGTTTTGCCGCCTGCTTCGCGGAAACCTCTGTATAATAATATTCCAGCGATTTCATAAGCGGAGCCAGTTTGGACAGCTTGATATCCAGATGCATACCGGTCAACTGACGAATATCCTCCAGAGCATAGAAGTTCAGCGGATCATTCACGATCACTGTAAGATTATTGCCGCTTATGGCAATGGCTAAAATATGATATTTCATTGCCAGCTGGCGGGGAATCTTTGAGACAGCTTCCACATCCACTGAGTACCGGGACAGATCAATCACATCCAGCTGAAGCCTTTCCCCCAGCGCCACAAGAACCTGTTCCTCCTGAACATAGCCCAGACTAATCAGAATTTCTCCCAGACGCCGGTCTTTATGTTCCTTCTGATAAGCAAGCGCCTCCTGTACCTGTTCTTCTGTTATGTAACCATACTCCTGCAAAACTTTACCAATCGGAATATTTTTCATCATCTGCCCTACTTTCCTGATTTTCTTTCCTATATTAAATCACCCGGTCATTATTTCTCACACATGTAGACTTCCAGTCCCAGGTCCAATGTAGTCATATCCACAGCTGCTCCTTCTGTAGTCTCGGCAGCCTCTGAGTCTATATGAAATGTCTGGATACGCACAGACGGATATTCCTGATTTACAACATCAATCAGGTGCTTTGCCTGCTTAAGTGTCCCTGTAACGGTCACATTCACCTGAGAAGCATATACCGTCGACTGCGTCTGCTCCACAGACTGCGCGCCATCTGACGAACCAGAGTCCGTGCTGCCGGCACCCTCCCCGCCTTCGGCAGTCATTGCCATTTCCAGTCCCATTGTTGATGCAAAATACGGATTCACCTCAGCCACATAAGACTTACTGCTGACTTCCAGATCCCGGGATTCCATCCCGTTATTCAGTATCATTTTCGTAATCAGTGCTTCTATCTCATAGGACTGCATCATCGGGTAATAATCGGCCACCCTCTGTACAAATTCTTCGTCTGCATCTTTCAGTTTCTCTTCCAGAGTCCCTTTCGTATCAATTGCAAGCTTCATCTCCATCGCCTGTGTATCCACTTCAATGCTCTCTGACGCAAGGTCAGACTTCGCCTCCAGCTGCGGAATGATCAGGAACTTGATAAACAATGCGGCTATCAGAACTACCGCAAGTATACTGAGCAGCTTCTTATCTCTTTCTGTGATTGTAAATGTCATAGCCTACTCCTTCCCTTCTACATTCCTGCATGTTCACTCAAATATCCATTTATCTGAATGTCATATTTTCCGGCATCCTCTGTGTAATTATATCCGGAATATTCCAGATCTGCGAATACATCACTCTTTTCCAGCCTGTTGATAAATGCATGGATCTCGGTTACCTGGGCGGCCATCGCCGTGAATTCATAGGTCCCTGTCTCAGCATTATATGCATCTATCTGAATCGTCACCTTATCCTCGGCACAATTCAGAATCGCCTGCTCTACCTTGCTTCCCGGCAGAGGATAGGTCTCATTCACGTCACTGATCAGCTGCGCCTCCCTGATTTTCCCCTGTACCTCCTGCAGCTGGTTCTCCAGCTCCTTAGCCTCGGCAAAAGCACTTTGGTTTTCCTCCGATTCTATATATGCTTTCTGCTCATTAATCTGGCTGCGTTCCATATGATTCGTAATAAACAGCGGCACGGTAATGACCAGACAGACTGCCAGAGTAATGCCTCCCGGCAGTACATATTTCCATGCAGAAGCATTCTCTTCCTTCCCTTTATGCCCCATCCTTTTTAAAAGATTAATATCATTTTTCTCAGCCAGAAGATTACCAATGGTATAACAGTAATTTCCAAGAATATTATTCTGCTTTGCATACACAAGTTCTTCCCGCAGATTCTCACGGTCAACCGTCCCTATCATTTCCACACTGCCCGGATCAATTACTTCCAGGTCCAGTCCTTCCAGCATCCGTGCAGTTTCATCGTAGTCCTCCTGCTTAAAACCGCTGATACACACTTGCTTCATGTCTGCACGCTTCAGTTCTGACGCACTGAACTGCTGGACATTGCTGACACGCTGTGCAACTTCTGCCGCAAAATCACGAGTCCCGTGTTCGCTGAAAATCCGTGTTCTGTTAAAGAACCGGATATGCCCTTCTTCCATCAGACAGCAGAGCAGGCTGTCCCCGTCCAGATGAACGGCAATGAAATACTGCCTGCGCATCTGGGGGTGTCTCTGAATAACCTTCGCAATACCATTTATAGAAGTATCCATACTGTCAAGATCAACACCGATTCCCTTAAAGAGTTCCTGATACACTTCCACAAAATGCTGGTTTGCTGCAATTCCGATCAGGTGGATCAGCCCCTTTTTATTCTCAACTTCCATCACTCTATAGTCGTAAACATAATTTTCAGGGTTCTCGAGTTCTGAGAACTCCTTTTTTACCATGTTCCGGATCTTTTTATCGGCCACCTTTGGCAATGTCAGAATCTTTGTATATAACTGGGTACTGTCCACAATCAGGCGGATCCCCTTCTTCGGAAGCTGGTACTCTTTCCAGATTCCTGCAAGCTCTGCCTTCAGCTCATCTTCCGCAATAATAACACCATTAAGAAGCAGGCCCTCCCCGATCTCAAGACTATAACATTTCTGTATCTTAATCTGGTTTTTACTCACATTTCCTACGATTATCTGGACATTACTGCCCGATAAATATACCGAAACTCCCATACCATACTCCTCCTAATATCCCTGCTCTATCGTCGAATAAGACTGATAAATCGGCAAAATCACCGCAACTACCACAAAACCGACTACCACTGCCATCAGGATAATCAGCACCGGCTCCAAAAGTGCAACCAGACGTTCCAGGGCTTTCTCTGCTTCATAATCCAGACTTTCAGCGATCGAATCCAGCATATCATCCAGGCTTCCTGTCTCTTCCCCTACCATGATCGACGCAGCAAGCTTATTCTGAAATCCCTTTACATCCCTCAAAACACGGGAAAGTGGTTCCCCCATCCTGACGCGTCCTGAAACCTTTTCGAACTGGCTCTCTATATAGGCATTGCCGATCGTATCCGCTGCAATCGGAAGCGCATTCACGATCGTAATTCCGCTTCCATACAGCGAGCTTAATGTTCTCGCAAAGCGGGCAGTATAAATCTTCCTCAATAACTTTCCAACGATCGGGATATGGAGCTTGAACTGGTCCTTCAGCCGGGCTGCTGCCGGAATGGTAAACAGCCATTTAAACAGTCCGATGACCGCCACAATGACAATGATAATCAGGTACCAGTATTTCTGAAATGCATCACTCATTCCCATCAGCATCCGCGTAATCAGCGGAAGGCTCTCCATCTCCGCAAACATATCCTCGAACTGCGGCATAATAAAGATAAGGATAAATGCGGACGCACCAAACAGCAGCACCATGAGTACTGCCGGATAGATCATCGCATTCTTCACCTTTGTATTGAGACGGTTTTCTTTCTCATAATGATTGGCCATACGGAGCGCCACTGCATCAATGTTCCCGTTTGTTTCCGCAGAACGTATCATGTTGATCAGCAGAACCGGAAATGCCCTGCCCTGCTGTTCCATTGCTTCTGACAACGAAATCCCCTGAATAATCGCCTCCTGAACAGAGCGGTAAACTTTGGCATACTTTGGCTTCAGGTCCGCCTCCCCTGCTATGATATTCAGTGTACGCACCAAAGATACCCCGGCCGCCAGCAAGGTCCCGAGCTGCCTGCAGAAATCAGCGACAACGGGTGTCTTGATCTTACTGTACCCGTTCTTATCGCCGCCCTTTTTCCGGCAGTCGACCAGATACTTGCCCTCAGCGCGCAGTGTATCATAGAGGGCCTCTTCACTCGCGGCCTCCACTATGCCTTTCACTGTATTTCCATCCATATCTTTTGCTGTATATCTGTATTGAGCCATACTCTCTCCTCCGGCTTCTTAATCACCATTCATTCACAGCGCACCCATTTTTATATAAGAAATCCCATGTACCACTGTATAATCGATTCTCCGGCAAATACTGCCGCCGCAATCCCGACACATAAAAACGGGCCAAATGCAAACTGGCCTTTCCTGTCCTTCTTCTTCGAAGCCAGCAGATAAATGCCATAAATCCCGCCTGTCAGCACAGCCACTAAAAAAGCGACAATGACACACCGCCAGCCCAGAAACAGTCCCGCCGCAGCCATCAGCTTGATATCACCACCGCCGAAAGCCCCAGCGATAACAAGTGCAAGAATCATCATCGGCAGACTGACTGCCAGAGCGCCAATGATTCTCGGCACAATCCCTAATTCCGGGAATAAAACTATGGACGCTATACCACAGGACAGAACCGCAATAACCAGTCCATTCGGTATCTCCAATGTATCTATATCAATAAACGAAATTGCAGTCAGGACTGCAAGCAGGACAAAAACAAGTACCGCCCGCAGAATCCCCTCCAGACTGCCATCCTCTAATTTTCCAAACCAATAAAACGAAAAAACCGCCAGACCCCCGCCAAGCACTTCGACCAGCGGATATCTCACAGATATTTTTGCTTTACAAAACCGGCATCTGCCGCCTAAAATCAGGTAACTGAACACCGGAATCATATCGTATCCATTTAAGACATGCTTACATGCAGGACAGATACTCCTGTCATTGCCAAAAGGCATCTGTGCCGGTATCCTGTAAATTAGAACATTTACGAAGGAAAACACGGACGCCCCCATAAAAAATATAATAATATAAAAAATCCACATCACTGTTGTCATTGACATTACTCATCCTGTCGTTTCATCTTAATAACTTCAAAAATGTCCTTTGCAGACATCGCCGCAAAGGACATTGTGATTGCTCTTGCATCGTGTACGTTAGCCTTCAATCATGCTGTTCAATTGATACACGTTCCATGTTCCAGATTCACCATCTGTATCCTCATATATAACAAGACAATTATTCTCTCTATATACAAGCTTCTTTACCCGGAAGGAATTTGAATCGAATATGATGTAGTCTATCTCACCCTCACATTCGGAGAGTTCTTCCACCTCACGAATCGCATCCTCTGCAATCCCCCGGTCTTTTCTGTTAATCGTTATATCGCTGGTATTTCCCTTGTAGTCATATGCAACTACCGTGACCGCCAGCCTCACATTCTTTGCATGGCGCAGTGCCCAGCGGGCATCGCTCTTATGTATGTAGTGGAATGTAACTGGGAAGATGATGGAAATTAGTATGAGTATGATTAAAAGGATAATTGCTATATCTAATTTCACATTTGACTTCTTTTCTAGCTTCTCATCTTCCAACTTTTATAACCTCTTTAATGATTCTAAAATTTGTAACTCTTAGTCAGTTTCAACCTTCGAATTTGCAGTAATATGATCTGAATCCCATACATAATCATTCATCACTATAGTATACTTTGTTCCTGTATACGTCATAGATTTTACTTTATTATTCTCATCTAAAGTAACGTCTGATATCTCTCCATTAACTTCTGCAAGCTTTTTAGCCTCATCCAATTTTGCACTTATATCTGTTCCTGCTGTTTGGTTAGTTTCATAGCTTTCAGATGCAATAGTTTGAACAGCCATCTGTGCACTTCTTGCCTCCGCCAACACTACCTTCTGATCTGCTTTCTTAATGTACCCTGTCAATGAAGGCACCAGCAGTGCAATCAGTATACCAAGGATAACCAGTACTACAATCAGTTCTACCAGTGTAAAACCTTTTTTGTTTTTTCTTAACTCTTTCAATTTCTGAACCATGAGAATCGTCTCCCTTTTCTTTAATTATAAGCTCTTGCCTATTTATTCTTATTATATTTTTATTCTGAGCAAAAGTCAAGAACTAAGCCTACTTTGTCGTTTTTTGTTGAATTTGCCATGCACCCCTTCAAAATGCCGTGTTTTCGGGCATTTCCTTGTGCACTTTTACTATTCAACAGCCGGAAATTCATCACTTTTGAACCCATCAACATTTACTTTATAACATTCTATAATCTTATCACGGTCATATGTATACCCAGTTTTTTTGTTTTCTAATTTCAAATGTACTTTAATGCATGATGTTCCGTCTTCTCTTGAAAATGAAAGTTCCTGTATACTGTTATTCATATATGCTTTATCTGTAAAATACCAGTCTACAGCATCTTCCAGAATCTCTGTCTTATCTGCCGAGTGCACAGACTGATAATGGAGCAGAAGTTTGTTTATTTCGCCGCTTTCATCTGTCATCATGATGACCTGATGCCCGGTCTGGTCGTCGTAAGCGATTTGGCTGCCGTCATTACTTATGTAGACATTTCCCGTGGCTGCTCCCAGTTCCCCAGTGATTTTTTCGATCAGGATATCACTGACGCTTTGTGCGCGGCTCATACCCGAGACTTTGACAAAGACATTCAAAGCAGGCGAAAGGGTTGCAACAGTCGCTGTGACGAGAATCAGAAGCACAACAAAAGAAACAATCAGCTCTACAAGCGTTGTCCCACTCACCTGACTCTTCCATTTTCCATAATACTTCTTGCACAGTGCCTTCATCCTGTCTCACCTCTTTCCTGTTAAAGCTGCTCAAACACTGCGGGCCGGACTTTTTATTCTCCTGTAGGAATGAACGAATATATGTGATAGCCGTCATTCTCGTAATCCGCTGTGTAGAATTTTAAACTTCCTGCACTTTTCCCATCAATCTCAATCGCAGCATTCTGGGGGGCGGCAGACTTTCCTTCGTCTTGGTTTAAATAGTACCCATTCAACAGTTCATCTACTTCTGACTGGATTTTATCCGCCTTTTGAATCTGCTGCAGGGAGAATACTGTTGTTTTATAAAGCATACTCAATCCGATTAAAAGTATGGAAAATGCAACTATGATTTCTACCATAGTCATTCCCTTTTTGTCTTTTAACATTATGATTCCTCCCCGCTATAATCCCTGCCATGTGACTACCCATTTCCATGTGTCGAGATTCCATTCCTCGTCGCCTGCATCTTCAGGCTTCTTAAGCTCATATCTGGTCGTCACACTGTATTTCTGGTTATGCTGCTCACTCGCCACAATCATTACAAGCACGATTTCACCGTAATCTCCATCCATTTCCCAGTACATGACTGAACTCATATCGCCGAATTTCGTGGTTGCCAGTGAATCCAGATGTGTCGTCAGATGCCGGTAGGCGTCTTCCTTCTCATGCCCGCTTTTGCCCTGGCTGTAATATGGCCACGTATTTCCGTGTATTTCATTATAAAGATAGGTTTTTATTTCCGTGGTCTTCTCAGATGTAATTTCCTGCTCCAGCACCTGACTATATGTAATCGCCGATATCCGGCACTGTTCCTTTGTTGCCGACTGTTGTGACTGGCTCAGCGTCTGATAGGCCATGACTGTCATTGACAACGAGAGTGCCGCGAAAACGCACAGAAGGCAGACTACCATTATCAATGCACTTCCGTCTTGTTTTTTCTGCTTTTGTTTCATAGTCTGCCCTCCTTTCTTATTCTTTCTCCGGCCCCACTAATTCTCTGGTCTTTGTTCCTCAATTCTTGTTTCCCAGTTTCCGGTTTCTTCATTCCATTTTCTCTGCCATTTCATCTGGTTTGCATCCGTATACCGCTGTGTGTCATTTGTCAAGGCTGTAATCGTAACTTCGGATGTAAACAGATATGCATATGGATCATTCTCGTAGTCACCTGCCACCTCATTGAACCCACCTTCTGTTGTTATATCTGGCAGAATAATCTGGAATGTATACCAGCTCTCAGCATCCTTAGTATACTGAATGAATTCTACAAAACCTTTCACTTTTGTCTCGTATTTCATTACAGATTGATTAACAATATCATGTTCATAACCAAATGCAAAGGAGTAGGTTGTCTTGACCGTTCCATTTTCCGTCTGTTCAGATTCAGCACTTATAAGGTCCTGCTCTTCCCAGTATTCCTTACCGGTCTTATCATCTATCCTCTTCTTTGACAGCGTAAAAGGTTTGTCATCCCCCTTAACCAGACGTAGATCATAATTCTTCCCGTCTTTGGTTGAAGTCAAGATCGAATACCCTTCCGCGAATTCAATATCGCTCCATGTAAGCGCATTTTGCTCCACTGAAATCTCTGTATCGTCGACCATACCACCAACCATCGTTACTTTCTGGCTGCATTTCCGGAGAATCTGTTCTTCTGTCAGCTGCACCGCATCCAGTCTCATCTTTGGAAGCGGGAACCGTTTTTCTGCGGACCATTTGGAACTGATTTCATTATCAGAAATAGTCCTCACCTTCACACCCAGATAATAACCGGCATACTCTTTCAGCAGACCAGAATCTCTATTCAAGTTAAATGAACTGTCTTTCAAGGAACCATTCATCACAAAATCGCCTAAGGCCGCTGTCTCTTCCTGTTGACCGGACTTCTCATACAATGCCAGTCTGATTTCATATTTTCCGGCTCCCGTCCGGTCAGGGTCTGCTGCCAGAATCCGGACTCCCTCGTCTTCGAACGCAGCAGAGTCTAAAATATCGGATGCCGATTTATCCAGACTGATGATATTTTCAGATGGTCCTGCCTTTCTTGTCGGGACATCAAAGGAATAACTGATTCCATCAAACGAATTTCTGTAATGTTCTGCGTCTGCCCTTACCAATCCATTCACATAGATCTCTACGGTACATCCTGCGAATGCTTCAAGATTAATCACTGCTGAGGTATCTGAACTTTTCCATTCCGCTGTTTTCACCTTGTTCTCTTCTGCTTTGCCTTCAGTTACATCCTTCGCATAAATCACGTAGGTATCCAGATCCTTCAGCATATTCTCATCCTGATATCCCCTCCATGCTACGGAATAACGCAATTCGTTTTTATTTGTTTCCCCGTGCTCATCTTTCTCCAGTTCCACAGACGGCTGCGTAATCTTCGAAAGCCGGAGTGTTATCTGGTATGACTTTTTGGAGCTGTTACTGAATTTGGTGATCTTATTACCGTTTTTAGTTCCTAACCTTGTAACAGACACATTTATTTTCGAATAGTTCCATGTACTTCCGTCTATTTCGACTGAATGTTTCGTGGTATTCTCAGTCTTTAACTGAACCTCCTTATCTGAGCCAAACGGGATGCCTGTTATCAGAACACTGTATTCCCCCCCGCTTTTATTCTCATCCCAGCTGAATGTATACATTCCTTTGTCTTCCTTATAAGACTCTGAAAGTACAGGTGCCAGCTGTCTGTCTGGTTTCTTTCCATTAGATACTGTAAGTTCTGATGATTTCACCTGTTTTGTAAGGCCGGCCGCAATCACCGGACTGTAGATAATATCATATTTTTCGTCCTCGCTCCTCTCAATGATATATCCACTCTTTAAATTTCCTTTTGTATCATAGATTTCCTTTCTATTACGGACTTCTTCCACTGTCAGGCTTTCCGCCACTTTGTCTGCATAGAACGCGACGTTGTTCTGGCTTCTCCAGGGATAACACCGCACAGTTACATCTATCTTCGGATCTTGTATCTCATCCGGCAGATTGATCAATTGAATAGTAGACGTTCTTTCCGTAAGAGGCGCCGTCACAGAAGATACTGCCACATCCATTTCCAGATCAGAATCATACATAAGCATTTCCACACGATAGATGATCTGTAACTGTCCCGCCGCTTTTGCCTCCAAATCATACGCTACCGAATCAGTCAGGCTGCCGACAAAATTACCAAATGTAATATTTGCCGTATCGTCATCTTTTAGCTGAGTATAGGACCTCGGCCATGTCTGTTTTGAATATTTGATTGAGTTACTATACTTTTCATCTGTACCTGTGTACTCTGCATAATTTATGACAATAATATTATTAGCCGAGCTCTCTTTATACATGTCTGATGACTGCCCTGCCTTTGCAGTGAATGAATAATCCGTATCACCTATAATTGTATGAATCGTTATCTTATCCTGTACGTCCTGCGGATAATCATCTTTATTGTCCAGTATGAAACGATACCCTCTGTTGTTCGTATCGTTCACTTCAAGTGTCATATGTACCTGCGGTATCGCTAAAAACGGCGCAACCGGCAATTTACTTTCCCCATTCTTTTTATACAGCACCCAGTCAGAGTTGTACTCTTCTTTTCCACTCACTGCCCTTACCGATAACTGCAGATATTTGCCATCCCAGTCATCTTCTATTGATATATTGTAACTATTTGCACCGTATACCTGATAAACCTGAGTAACCGGATTCGTGCTTTCCGCGGAATCAAAAAGTTCTGCCTTCACCTCGTAATAATATGCTGACGCATCCTTGTTCCATGAGAGCTGATAGGAACCGCCTTCATCTGTTCTGTTAACGTTCGTCGGATTATTCAGCTTTGCATTGCCATATTTTTGTTCATAATAGGCCAGCAGCTGGCTGTCAATGCTGTTATATAACTCCAGACGTTTCTCGCCTGCGTCTGTCTTATCCGTACAGGCGGTCGGGTCTGCATTAAGGCCTGTCAGTAGATCCTCATCACGTTTTTCTTGGGACAGCCAGTTTTTCTTAGTAGTATACGCTGTATATCCATTATTCTCTTTTATGATAACTAATCTCGCACCTTTTCCAACAGCTTTGTCAGTATTGGGCATAAAATAATAGCTGTCTGCCACTTCTCCGACACTGGCATTGGTTATTGGAGCATTACAGTTTGTCACTCCAAAGCAATCTTTAATCAAAGTCGCTTTAGCTTTGGTTGCCCCTACAATCCCAGACATTTTTGTCTTGCCATAAGAAAGTCCATAGTTCCGGCACTGTATGATGTTATATTTCGCAACGGTATTTTCCAGACTTCCAGCCATACCTCCGGCTCCGCTTTCAGAAGAAGCGTATATCACACCAATATTCACGCACTGATAAATATTCAGGTATATTTCCACACTAGGTTCTGCCGCCATTCCAATCATCCCGCCGACAGCCTTGTCTCCGGTAATTACCCCTTGGTTTGTACACCGTATAATGTCTAATGTCTGACCGCTGTCTATCGCATAACAGTCCCCTACCATACCACCAGTCCGGCCGGAATCTTTCCAGTTTGCAGCAATTTTTCCATGATTTTCACAATTAATAATTGTACCGCCCTTATACTTCCAGCGTCCAATCATTCCTCCCACTGCAACCGCGCCCTCTATATCGCCGTAATTCTTGCAGTCTTTCATAACCCATGAATCAGACAGCTGATTTTCCTGTCTTCCAACCATTCCACCGGTACCTGAAACATTACTACCTAAATTCGCTTTAGTAACATCTGCATAGTTTACAAGCTTCTCTAATGATTTTGACGAATGGTTGTATCCTATAATACCTCCGGTTGCATTATCCGTGGCATGTGAAGTGGCACTTACAGTCCATTTATTACCATCCTTTTTTGTTCCGCCTGTGCTGCTTTCTGCCACAAGAGCCGATACTTCATTGACTCCTGCAAGACCGCCTATATTTCCCTGTGAAATGGCCAGTGTAACAGTGCCTCCCCCACAGTCATTCCCTGAGATAGTTCCCTGATTGATTCCGGCCAGACCTCCTACATATCCGTAAACTTCTGCTTTGACTGTACCGGATTTTAAATTACATCGACTAATGCGGGCATTTAACCCATTTTGTCCGGCAATCCCACCAACACTCACAGGGTCGTTTGCAGCACCTTTAGCGATAATCTCTACAGACTCTGCAATACAGTCCGTGATACTGTTGTCATTTTGGCCCGCAATTCCGCCATATCCGTAACTCCTTCCACCGTCACCTTTTATGGTTCCCGAGTAGCTATAGAAGCTGATCGTGCCCTCATTCAATCCTGTAATCCCGCCCATGTATGCAGATATCGCGGAATCCGAAGTATCCGCGTTAATATCCGCACTGACTTTTGTATAGAGATTCCCGGCACTGCTTCCTTTGACTGTCCCCCGGTTAATTCCCGCAAGGCCTCCATAATATCCGCCCGCTGCTTTTGCAGAGATAGCAACTTTTCCGTCTTTTCCGACCGTACAGTTTTCAATCACTCCGTTTTCTGTATTTAACGCTGTGGTCCCGCCTATCCTGCTGTTGGAGCTGCCTGCAACAGATGTGTATGTAAGTCGGCTCACATCAGATTCTTTTATGATATGATCATTTATGGCTGCAATTCCACCAACATCATTTAACGCTGTGATTGTTCCACTTGCACTGGCAGCTGTAATTTCTCCATAATTAAGTGCCGCAATTCCCGCTGCATTTCCGTTCGAGCTGATTACATTTCCCGTACTTTTCGTAGTATTTATTCTTGCACCCTGTTCTAATATGGCTGTGATTCCGCCGGCATCTCCGGAACGTTCCGCGCGAATATCTCCGGTATTTGTACAGGAATCGACCAGACTGTCATTGATTATCTCGCCTGCAATTCCGCCGGAATACCCCTGTGCAGCTGTTACGGATGCCCCGTTCACGGATTCCGTTATGACACCGCCCTGCTGACTCCCGACAAGACCGCCGACATACTGATCCCCCCGGACCATTGCAGAGGATTTTATGGAGCAGTTATTTAAATCCCCCTCGTTCAGTCCAATCAGGCCGCCTGCATAATTTCCTTCTGATTCAAGCCTGTATCCACTATCAAAAATATGCTCCTGTATGACTGCACCTTTGTGGTTCCATCCTGCCACGCCTCCTGCGTAATTCCCGGAAACCTGAACTGTAAAATTGTACTGTGAATTATTCTTGCCTCTAATCGTGCCAAAGTTCTCCGCTGCCATACCGCCGACATAATCATGTCCTGTCACTGTATTTAATATAACATTACTTGCAAGAGATCCCTCTGTATCATTGCGTCCTACGATTCCACCTACATAGTCTCTGTCACTACTTCCTACTGCGCTTACTGTACATTCATTAACAGCCCCTTTGCACCGCTCCGCAATTCCACCCAGATAAGTCCCCTCTGAAGATATCCTCGCTGATGAATCATTTGAGCATCTCATAATCCATGTTTTCTCTGTTACCAGACCGGTGATTCCGCCTGCGTAGGAATACGCTTTCCCATCTTCCTGTATAACGGACTCAGCAGTTACAGGTGTCTTATTCACTGCATCGACAATATATAATGCCGACCCACTCGCATTATATCCCAGTATTCCGCCGACATGAATCTGTCCTGTAATGCTTCCCAGCCTGTTTACGGTTATTATTTTGTCACTTCCGATAAACAATTCACCAGCAGAAGCTATATCATCATATGATTTCACTTTTTCATATAGTAAGTTATAATCTGCACATGCATAAGGATCACTACTCTCCTCTTCTGAATAGTATATCTTTGCCATATCTGCCAAATCTCCGCCGTCATTTCCGTCTGCCACATTGCGGTTATACCCGACAAATCCGCCCACAAAGGCCGTTCCGGTCACGCCTCCGAGGAAATTATCTGTATTACATAACATATTCACATAAAGATTTTGCAAAGCTGAAAGATTGCCTCCCAATATACCACCGATATATAATTCACCCTTTACCAGATTAGGATTCGCCTCAAGAGATTCTCTGCAGAGCTGCACGGAACGGTTTACCCCGGCATATCCGCCCACGAAATTATTTCCCTTTATGAAACCTCCGGCCAGCATATAGTTTGTTACTACTGCATCTGTGTCGTTATATCCTATAATTCCTCCCACATAATTCTGCCCTGCCACGATACTTACGACCGGGATACTGTTTACTCCGCTGATTGTTCCGTTGTTATAACCTGCCACGCCTCCGGCATAGTCCCCATTCACGGCAATATCATAAGCATTTTCCATTGCACTTGCGCCTGACAGGCTGCCTGCATCTGAGGATGTACGGCAGTCCAGAATACTACCGGCATTATACCCGGTAATACCTCCTGCATATTTTTCTGCTGCAACTACAATTCCTGTATTTTCCCAATTACTTATATTAGAAGAAACATGCTGCTTTGCCGGGACAATCTCATCAATTGTACCTTCTCCCTGCAGATACTTCTGTATATCCCCTTCCAGAGTGGCGTTTGCCCCTACAATACCGCCAACATATCCCTTACCCATTACATAAGTGCGGCTGACTGCGCCATCCCCGTCAAGACCGGACGCCGTGCCTGCTGTCGTCGTATTGATTCCGGCTATGCCGCCCACATAGTAGCGTCCTGTCACATACCCTTTTGCTGTCCCGGCACCTGTACTGCATCCGGTAATCGCTGCGTTTTCGTTGAGTCCTATAATACCGCCCACAAAATCTCCGGTCCATGTACCCGCTTCTGCCATTTCTTCAATTTCCGCCATCTTTTCGCCAGATGGTATTGGGTTACTTGTGCAGTCTTTGATCATAGTCAGCTTGTTATAGCCTGCAATCCCGCCTATACAGGAGCCGCTTCCTTCTACATATCCTGTGTTTTTGCAGTCCTGAATAAGAAGTGTTCTCTCTGCGTTTATAACCCTGTACCGCCCGTACATATATCCAGTAATTCCGCCCACATAGGACTGCCCGGACACACTGGCTCCATTTTTCAGGTTTTCATATATTCTTTCAGTGCCTACTAAGCTGACTTCCTCACCATTTGCAGTCTGTTTTTTGCCGGTGATATCGCTTCCGGCTATACCACCCACATAATCTTTACCCTTTACGACACCTGTAGTCGTAATATCCCGTAAAACGCCCTTGTTCAGTCCACATATGGTACCGACGTAGTCTTTGCCCTCTGCCTGAACCTTCTTTAGGGATACATATTCGACCGTCCCCGCATTATTGCGGAAAATTCCCAATGGTTTTGATTCGGCCTTTGAAGACACAGGCACTTCATACAGAAGCATATTCTGAATCTGGTAAACCTTGCCGCTTTTCTCATCTTTCGCTGTGTACTTACAATCCTCACCGAATTCTTCAATTGGGGGAAATGCCTTCTCTTTTCCTTCTTTCTCAGCACTTACGATTTTCCCCTTATTGAAAACCGATTTCCGGCTGATTATGCCATTTTCCCCGTCCCAGCTGAAGTCTGCCTTTTGCAGGAATATAGTTTCATTTACCCTGTCCTTGTCATTTTTATTTGTTTCTGCAAAACGGATGTTGCTTAAATGTCTTGCATTCTTAACTCCATAAGTTACCGTCTTGCCATCGTCCGTGGTTTTTGTATCTGCAAACAGGGCATTTTCTGTATTCGTCTGTTTCCATGCGCTGGACTTATAAAAAGAACCGCCTGCCTGAACTCTGGCATACAGATTCATCCCTTCCAGACCAAGCCTTTTAATACTGTATGTATCTCCATAATCGGCATCTTTCTTTTCCGACAGCGATGCGGCTTCCAGATCGACTGCATCCAGTACAAGATACATCACACTGTTCTCAGAGGCATACGCACGAAAACGCACATCCTTTAAAACAGCCTTTTTCTTTCCGTCTTCTTCATAGAGCGTCACATTGCACTGGATATACAGCTCATCTTCACCCACGTTGGATGCATTCTGCCTTTTCACGATGTTTTTCGCATCGGGAATATTATTCACTTCCAGTGATGCGGCCATTTTCTTCGTATCTGCATTATATAACTGGATCTTATACTTGAGCTGGTTCGTCATATATTTGTATTTTGAAGTCAGACTCCATTTCACATATAATGTATCGCCATTTACCAGTTCTGCGTTGCTTAACGCTGTCTTTTTCAATGAACTTGGCGCCCGGTCGGATACATCATCCAGCCCATAGTACCCCAACAGCATCTTCTTCCGCGCCTCCACAGAACGGTCACTGATATCATTGGATGTGCCTTTTCCCGGCGCCTGGCCTGCCATGCCATAATAGAAGGAATCCGCCTTGTCGTTATAGCAGACTCCGAGAATAATCCCATCGATCGGGTCAAATTCTACGCAAAAAACGGCATCTAAAATTGTGGCATCATAGACGTAATCGTCTATCATGTCATACACAATTTTATATGCACTCTCTTCTCCTTCTGCAGTCTGCGGAGCCTCCGGCCCCAGAAACAGATAGTAAGCCCTGCCGGTCCCGAAACCGGACGCTCCGTTTTCTATCATATTTTCGGAAAACTGATTGACTTTATATTCACTTTTTTCCATCAGCTCTGCGAGCGCATCCAGCTGCCCGCCCGCCTTCGCCCTTGTGAATGCCGATTGCGCCGCTGTATAAATGGTCTGGGCATATTCGTTATTTTTCTTGAATGTGGCATATCTCTGGTAGGCAATCACCCCTCCTATGACTACACCTGCCAGTATCGCTGTTATGATGAGTGTCACAATCATCTCTACTAGTGTAAAACCTTTTGTATTGTTCTTTATTTTCACGTGATCCATATGTACTCCCTCTTATTTCCCACGACGATCTTTCCCCCGCTTACTTACTTGTTATTATCATACCCTGTTACCCCATTAAAAGCAACAAAAAAAGACGTGCAGACCGCGTTTTCGGGCTGTTTTTGTATTCAGCCATCACTCGCATATCACACGCCTTTTTATTACATTTCAATGGTATAACTTATTGTATATTTCTTATATTCCCAACCATCTGCACTTCAAACACATCCCCATCGTCCGGCACATACAGATTCCCCCTGTAATACTCTTGCCCTTCCTTCGTATACAGTTTCTTCCGCTCTGCCAGATGTGTTTCTTCGGTATGGTAAAGGATCAGGTTCGGGACTTTCAGCTCCTCCGCCAATTGGCACGCTTCTTTCACCGTGCTGTGGTGCTTTTCATAAGGCTTAAATTTATCCGCCTCACCAAACAGGCAGAAAGCCTCATGCATGAGCCAGTCGCTGCCTTTTACATACTCCTCTTCACACGGATTATACGGCTCATCCCCGCAGCAGGAAAGTTTGACACCTTCTTTTGTTATCAGGGTAAAACCAAACTGCTTTGCCTTTGTTGAGCCGATATCAAAGAAAATCACATCACAGTCCAGAATCTTCTTCGTATCCCCGCTCTCAAGGGGGATCAACTGAATACGTTCCCCGATATGCTTTGTCACCTTTTTCTGGATGGTCAGTCCTGTAATTGTCGTGATGACTGGCACAAGGTCACTATGGCAGTAAATCCGTACATCCCCCTCGTATTTTCCCTGATTCATTTTCTGCCCGATCATACGGATGAGCCAGATCAGCCCCAGCAGATGGTCGATATGTTCATGGGTAATAAAAATATCATGGATATCCTGAAGCGGCACGTCTACCTTGTCCAGAATCCCCAGTATCTGGTTTCCTCCTCCTGCATCTACCAGAAAATGTCTGTCCCCGTCAGACAAAACGAAGCAGGTATTATAGCATTTTGTTACTGTGGCATTTCCAGTGCCTAAAATTGTCAGTTTCATGTCTTCCTCCTGATGCTTTGTTTCCGTCCTTCTAAGCTGCTTTCCTTTATTCGTAGTATTTCATCAGTGCCTGTGTCCCGAGTTCCCCATAGCCCTCTGCCTCCAGTTCCTCACAGTTGGCAAGCACCTGGCTTAACACATCAAGACTCAGTTCACTCATATTCGCCTCAATCAGCGCCAGCTTCATGTCCTTGATAAAGTGTTTCATGAAGAATCCCGGCTCGTAGTCCCCTTCCAGAATCTTTGGTCCGAACGTATCCAGCTGTTTACTTCCGGCCGCGCCCGTCGCAACCGACTTCAAAACGGTATCCAGATCCAGACCTTTTGCCTTCGCGTAAGTGAGGGCCTCGCATACCCCGGAAAGTGTTCCCGCTATCATGATCTGGTTGGCCAATTTGCAGTGCTGGCCGCAGCCTGCTTTTCCCTGATAATTGATGTTCTTCCCCATTGCCTCAAACAGTGGCATACATGCTTCGTAGTCTTCCTGATCTCCCCCTACAAGAATTGAGAGTGTCCCGTTTTTGGCGCCTGTGTCACCGCCCGTAACCGGAGCGTCCAGCACGTGGAATCCCTTTTTCTTCCCTTCTGCATAAATCTTCTCCGCAATCTGCGGGCTGGTCGTTGTCATGTCTATCAGATAAGTCTCCGCCTCTGCACTGTCCAGAATATTTCCTTCGTCAAAATAAACTTCCTCTACGTCTTTCGGGAAACCAACGATCGTGATGACCGCTTCACAGCCTGACACACAGCTCTTGATGCTGTCATGGAAAAATGCGCCTTCCGCGATCACATCTTCCACCTTTGTCTTATTCCTTGCATAGATGTGGAGTTCAAATCCCGCCTTCATCAGGTTGCGCACCATTGATTTTCCCATAATACCGACACCGATAAATCCAATTTTTTTCATTTTATTCTTTCTCCTTATCTTTTTTATATTTAAGCCATAAGCTGCATGACCATCTGTATCAGCCAGAAGGCAGTAAACAACAGCATCCCGGCATTGAGTGCCACAACCGCAAACCGCCTTCCCTGCGGAATCATCTTTTCTCCCGGCAGCAGCCGGAAACTTTTCCTGTAGGCAATTAGAAGTGTAATTCCCGCAGCGGCAGTCCCAATCACAGCCAGACTGTATAACGTTATAAGCACGATACCCGGCATCAGTTCCCTGATTTTCGCCATCCCCTCAGCCACATTTGTCTGAAGCAGGCTCGTAGCCCCCGGAAGCTCACTGAAACGTGATGCATTCAGAATCCAGACTGAGACAACACTCCCCACAAAGTTCACCGCCATATGGAGGATGACCGTATATCTGAGCCGGCCGGTTTTTACATAGATAAAAGCCAGAAACAGGCCTAAGAAGAATGCATATGCAAACTGGTTCAGGTTTCCGTGGAACAGCCCGAACATGATTCCTGAAAGTACCACCGCCGTGCCTTCTCCATACACCACCGCACGGTCTATAATCAGTTTCCTGAAAATGACCTCTTCATACACCGGGGCACATAGAACTGTAAGGAAAAACACCGCCCACTGCGCGTTCCCCGCCACCATTGAAGCCACTTCGTTTGTGACCGCCGAACCCTTGAATAATCCGATGAGCATCGTCAGGAAATTCCCCGCCAGATTGCCTGCGTACATGATCCCATAACACATGATTGCAGCCATAATTAACTTTCCCACTGACATCTTATGCACGGCAATCTTTTTCTCTGTTTTCATGCGGCTGACCAGAAAAATCAGCATCGGCATTCCCAGTATATACATCGACAGCATTGGCAGCATCATGAAAAGGGTATTATTCTGCAGTAGTTCAGGCTTCATATAGTGGACCATACCGATGGTCAGGTCCTGCACAATCCATATAATGACCGATCCTGCCAGATACAAAAATCCGATTGTTGAAAAAAAGCGTTTTCCTTCCTTTACTGTATCTATCCCCAAATGTTCCTGCATCCGTATCCTCCTGCTCACTTTTGCTTTCATTTTGTCTTCTTTATTATAACGTCTCACTGCAAAATTAACAATATACATTCCGTGTTATCGATTTTTATGGATTGTAGTCCTTTTTTATGGTACGATGACCATATATTTGTTACGGAGGTGATATTAATGGAACTATCCAGACAGCTTGCATCACAGATTGTTAAAGCAGTCTATGAGGTTGTTGGAAACGACATTAACTTTATCAACGCATCCGGCATTATTATAGGAAGCACGGATTCCAAGCGAATCGGAACTTTCCATGAAGCCGGATGCGAAGCCATAAGAAGGGGGACCCCCGTCTTTGTCGGTGACAGCCATGATTTCAAGGGTGCCCGAAATGGTATTAACTATCCGATTTTTCTCGAAGGTACCCCGGTTGCGGTGATCGGGATCACGGGAAATCCGGACGACCTGAAACAATTTGGCTTCCTAATTACCAAGATTACAGAGGTTTTCCTGAAAGAACAGCAGCTGAATGAGGAACTTTTGTCTGAAAACCGTTCCATCCATTTCCTCATCACTTCACTGATCTATGACAATGTGCAGAACCAGAAGCAGTTGGATATTCTGTTGGAAAAATATGAGATAGATTCCTCCAGGGAATATGCGGTGCTGTCCATTAAGATGAAGGATACGACGTTGGAACCTTCGCTGCGTTTCTATTTTTCTGCCATCGGCTGCAGGCTTTCTGTCTACCTTTACCCGAATGAATGGGTGGTAGTCTTTGACCGTGAGACATGGCAGGGCTTTTCGCCCGATGAATTCGGTTCGAAATACAAAGACCGTGTGCACGCCGGCATGGGGCCCTTCGGGCCGCTTTATCAGCTCAGCCAGTCCTACCACAGTGCACAGACTGCCCGCAGACACGCACGGCAGCTGAATACTGTATTCTGCAGCATTGATGACATTTCCATTGAATTCGTACTGGAGAGCCTGCCGGATCAAATCCAGAAGCTCTATGCCGGACGCATTCTCAGTTCTCTCAATGATAAGGAACTAAAGATTTTGAACATCTATTTTTCCTGCAATTTATCACTGAAGGATGCTTCGGAAGCACTTTTTATCCACAAAAACACGCTCCAGTACCAGCTGGACAGAATTACCGAAAAAACAGGACTGAATCCCCGTCTGTTTCAGGATGCTTTTTTACTACAGTTCGCACTATTCTGTAACCATTAGGATACCAGTTTTTTCCTGGATCGTGTTTGGTACAGGTGATAATTTTATGGATAAATGCCTATATTTTTTATTACCTGTACCATACTCATTTATCGCCCATCTGTTATACTGAATTCAGATAATGTGTTACTGTTCGATTCATCACGGAGGTATTGAATATGAAAGTCGTTGCAGCAATTGATTCATTAAAAGGAAGTCTGAGTTCTATGGAGGCAGGGCTTGCAGCCCGCGAGGGGATTCTCCGCGCCCATCCTGAGGCGCAGGTTGTCGTAAAGCCTCTGGCAGACGGCGGGGAAGGTACCGTTGATGCTTTGATTGAAGGGATGGGAGGCGAACGGATCGACCTCACCGTGACAGGACCGCTCGGTGAACCAGTCCCAGCTTATTATGGATATCTGAAAGAAACTGACACCGCAATCATGGAGATGGCCTCGGCGGCCGGAATCACGCTTGTGTCAGGGAAAGAAAAAAATCCGCTTGCCGCTACAACTTACGGCGTCGGGGAAATGATCCGTGACGCGGCACAAAAAGGGTGCCGGAACTTCATCATCGGCATCGGCGGGAGCGCCACCAATGATGGTGGAATTGGAATGCTGCAGGCTCTGGGGTATTTATTCATAGATCAGGACGGGCAGGATGTCGGACAGGGTGCACAGGCTCTCGGACGGATTGCTGCAGTCTGCACCAGCAATGCTTACCCGAAACTGTCTGAATGCCGTTTTCAGGTTGCCTGTGACGTAACCAACCCCCTCTGCGGGGAAAATGGCGCCACTTATATATACGGCCCCCAGAAAGGGGTCACGGATGACATGAAGGCACAGTTGGACGCAGATATGGCCAGCTACGCAAGGGTGACAAAAGAAACACTCGGGAACGATTTTGCAGAAGCGGAAGGGGCTGGCGCTGCCGGCGGGCTTGGCTTCGCGCTGCTCAGTTACCTGCATGCCGAACTCACACCGGGAATTGACCTGATTCTGGATGCGGTCGGTCTGGAGGACGAACTTAAAGATGCCGATATTGTCGTAACCGGAGAAGGCCGTCTGGACCATCAGACAGCGATGGGGAAGGCTCCAGTCGGCGTGGCAAAACTGGCGAAGAAACATGGGGCGAAAGTTCTCGCATTTGCAGGCAGCGTCACGAAAGGTGCACGGGTGTGCAATGAATCCGGGATTGATGCATTCTTCCCTATCGTGCGGGGAGTCACAACACTGGAGGAGGCAATGGCACCGGAACACGCGCGGGAAAATATGGCTGACAGCGTGGAGCAGGTGTTCCGGCTGCTGTGATTTCAATGAATCATACTCTGAAATGAAGAAAAAGCAGAACCCGGTTTTCATCGGATTCTGCTTTTTCTATGAATCAAAGATCATAAATTACTACACCCTGCACTACTCTGTTTACGTCACCTTTTTTGCTCGGGCTGTCTGTCGTAAAACCAAGCTTCAAAGATTTTTTCATGGACAAGAGCTGTGCAAAAACAAGACAGTTTATATATGCCCCCATCTCTGAAACTTCGGGCAGTTCCTGCGGTATAGTATAAGTCACTTTCACATCTTCACCGGTAAGCATATTCTTTGTTCTTTCCTCTCCGACCGTCACGATCAGATTGCCTTGTTTTTCACGAATCACTTCTTCTGCAAAATCAATGTCATAGCGCAGACTGTAATCCTGATTCGACAGAAAATGAATCGTAATCGTTTCATCATTAATTACCGTTTTAGGCCCATGCCGGAATCCCATCGGTGCATCATAGCCTGCATGTACATATCCATCCGAAAGTTCCATCGATTTAATGCTCGCTTCCCTGGCCAGCCCTTTCAGTGCCCCTGTACCCAGCCAGATAATCCTGCGGTAATCATATTCTGCTATCTTTTCGGCTCCTGCGGCCAGTTTCCCCATCTCTTTTTCCATATAATCTGCAAGCAGGCGCAGATACGCTGTATATGTCTCCAGCTCTTTATAATGGAACAGGCACCATGTCGCCAGACTCATGCAGCTTACGCTGCTGGTCATTGCAAAACCTTTGTCGCAGGACCCTTCAGGCATGACAAGCACAAGGGATTTTTCCTTTTCTCCGGCACATTTTGCAAGCCTGCTTTCTCCGTCACATACAATAATGATATGGTATATTGTTTTTATCCTGTTCTCTGCAAAGCTTACGGCCGCGGAACTTTCCGGACTTTCACCGGACCTTCCGTAGGAAATGAGAAGGGTTGGGACATCGAACAGAACCCCGTCCGGAGCACTGATCATGTCTGTTGTATGAACATTGTCTATCCTGATCCCCAGTTCCTTTGCCAGCATATACTGCATAGTCTCACCAATAAAAGCGGAAGACCCTGCTCCAGCCGTGACAATCCTCAGATTCTCGACAGACATCACCTGATCCATGAAACGGCTGATCTCTTCTTTTCTCCCCTCCATCATTTCTGCCGTTTTACGCCAGAGTCCTGGCTGGGAATGTATTTCAGCCGCCGTATGATTACAGCCGCATTCTTTATAGTATTCCATTGTCCTGCCAAAAATTTTTTCTTCCATTCTGTCAACCATCCTTGTTATTTAATTTCCATTATATTTCCATGCCTCCGGCAGAAGATCCAGGTTTTCCCGGATCAGATCTTTCAGAAGTTCTTCCGGATAATCACAATTTGCCATCAGTGGGTCTAAAAACATCGCCTGCCTCGCTAGTTCATAGCTACACTCTGCAGCTGCCTGTACCATGAGCAGATATTCACGTCCCAGTCTGTCACACTGAGCTGCAATTGCATCGGGAAGACTTCCGATTTTCTGCGGATGAAGCCCAAAACGATCTATGTAAGTAGGAAGTTCTACAATAATTCCTGAGGTAACATTGTCAATATAACCATTATTAATGACATTTACCATTTCACTCGAAATATCACCTGTAGACAGCGAATGAATGAAATAGGCTGCCGTCTCACCTGAACCTTCAAGGAACTTTTCATAACCGCACTCCTTGTTTCTTACTTCGTCAAACAATATTCTGGCCTCTTCCCTCCAGCCGTCAACGACCTTGAAGTCGTTATTTTTCCATTCATAATCCTGTTCTGCAAGAACCTGTTCTTTCATATAATGCGGGAAAAATTCACCCACATGCCTGTCTCCCGGTGCCGGATATAAACCATACACATCATATAATTGCCGGGAAATAGGTTCTTTCTTATCAAATCCGCTCTTTACAAGCTGTTCTTTTAAAATCGGATATACATCCTCACCATCAACCTCCATATCCGTAAACCAAGTCAGATGATTGATCCCCGCGGCCCTGTATGTAAAACGTTCCGGATCAACGCCGAATACTTCTTTTGCCAGACGTGCAGCCATATCAGGTGTCCCGTGGCACAGGCCGAAGTTTTTAATCTTCGTGTATTTCTGTAATGCCAGACAGATGGCGCCCTCCGGATTCGCATAATTTATAATCCAGGCCTCAGGGCAGATTTTTTCCATTTCCTTTGCAATATCAAGTACTACAGGAATTGTCCGCAGGGCACGGATAATCCCTCCCGGCCCTATCGTATCTCCAACAGACTGCAGCACCCCGTGTCTGGTCGAAATTTCGATGTCTTTCTGCCATCTTGGATATGCGCCCGTGGCAATCGTCATAAACAGATAATCCGTCCCCGGAAGTGCATCCTGGTACTTTGTATGGGCCGTTATCTTAAAATTCCTGCCGGAAAATGCAATCAATTTACGGACTGCTTCCTCTGTCTCCATCAGAAGCTTCTCATCAATATCAACCAATGCCAGATGTCCGCTCACTATGCTCTCTTCTTTTAAAATATCCCCAATCAGCCTCAGGGTAAACACAGAACTGCCGGCACCTACAAACACAAACTTAAAAAATTCTTTCTTCAATTTTTTGCCCTCCTTGTATTTCGATCCTCTCTATTTGATTCCTGTCATTGTGATTCCTTCTACAAACTGCTTCTGGAACAGGAAATAAATAACGATAATCGGTATCATGACCAATACACTTGCACTCATGGAAGTGCAGTAATCTGTCAGCAGGCTTGAGTTAAAGAAGTTCAAAGCCAGAGGCAGTGTCATTTTTTCCTCATCAATCAATGCAACCAGAGGCCAAAGATAATCATTCCACCTTCCCATGAAGATGAAGATACATAGTGCCGCAATCGCTGGCTTAATTGATTGGATTACAATACCGAAAAAGATACGCCACTCACCTGCCCCGTCAATTCTAGCAGCCTCAAGCACCTCGTTCGGAATATTCTCAACAAACTGCCTGCACAGAAAAATACCAAACCCAGAAACCATATATGGAATAATCAGTGCCGACATAGAGTTCAGAATATGCAGCTTGCTGCAGATTAAATATGTCGGTATCATTGTAACCTGAAACGGCACCATCATGGTTGCCAGTACACAAACGAACAGGGCATTCTTTCCCCTGAACTTAAACTTACCAAAGATATATCCACCCAGACAGCTTGTCAGGGCAACGATTGCAGTTGTCGTCACCGATGAAAAGATACTGTTCCACAGCCATCTCAGAAATGGAGCCTCTGTCAAAACCTTTTCGTAACCACTCAGAATCCATTTAGAAGGAAAAAATGTGGTCGGTATACTCATAATCTCTGCATTACTTTTGAAAGACAGCATGAGACACCAGAAAAACGGAAATGCTACTACGAGAAATGCCAGGGAAAGAATAAGAATTTTACCTGCTTTTACTGCTTTTTTCATTGTTATGACACCTCCTAATATTCCCAGTCCGTTTTTCCAAGTTTCATCTGTACGAGTGAAATAACCAGTATGATCCCGAGCATAATGACTGCCATCGCCGATGCATATCCCATCTGTGAATACCGGAAGGCATAGTTATAAATGTTCAGGCCAATCACATTCGTGCTATTATCTGGTCCCCCCTGTGTCATGATCTGCACCTGCGCAAATACCTGAAAATACGAAATACAGGTCATGATTCCTACAAACATCATGTTTCTGGCCATCAATGGAAGCGTAATTTTAAAGAAGCGGTAAATACTATTTGCACCGTCAATCTGTGCCGCTTCCAGAAATGTAGACGGGATACTGTCCAGCCCGGCCATAATAATCACGAGATTGTACCCGAGATCACACCACAAAGTTACCGCTACTATACACAGCAGGGCCGTCCGGGTATCGTTCAGCCAGTTTACCGGACTTCCCATCCCAAGAAACATGAGTACCTGATTAATGATTCCATTGGCGGGGTCAAACATAATAAGCCATACATAGCATACTGCTACCATCGGAACCACTGCCGGCAGGAAAAACCAGCCTCTGAAGAAACCTCTTAATTTATCTTTTTTCAGAGATTTTACCAGAACGCCCAAAAACGTGGCTATACAAATATTTAGCAGAACTGCCACTGTAACAAATATAACTGTATTTTTCAAAGCACCCAGAAATTCCGGGTCATGAAATAGCTGGGTGTAATTCTTCATCCCCACAAACGGTGGATTCGGAAATCCGTTATAATTATAAAGTGACATTACAACAGTGTAGATAATAGGTATGACTGAAAACACAAAAAATAAAATCATGATTGGAGTCAGGCCGCAGATAATAAAGTTTCTCTGAGAATGCCCGGTGCCTCTTTTCCGCTTCTCTATTTTCACTTTCGTCCCTCCTTATACAGAAGGATACAGCCGGGAAGCCGTATCCTCCGTTTCCTATTTGGACTGTGCAAGCAGCTCGTCTATATGGGCGTTGATATCTTTTTCCATCTGTGCCAGCGCCTCATCTGTAGTCATTTTGCCGGCAACAGCCTTATCAAATGTATCCAGCATCGTCTTCTTCACGAAGTCCATATCCTGCACAGGACCTACACTGTTTGCATACTGCAGATACTGATACTGGTCTTTTACTCTGACGTTTGCCTCATCCTCCATGTAGGAAGGGTCATCAATCACTTCCTTCAAGGAAGAAATCGTACCTGTCCCCAGATTAAATGCTTTTGCATTCTCCGGCTGCATACAATATTCTATGAACTGCCATGCCTCATCCTTGCTGTTGCTGTTTTCGGAAACCACATATGCCCATCCTGCCTCTACAACAAAGTACGGGATATCTCCTGCTACCGGGGGCATGAAGGTGAATGCCCAGTCAGTATTGCCGAGCTCGTCACCGACTGCGGATGCCCAGGAGCCTTTCACGAGCTGTGCTGCTTTATTCGCAAAGAAATACTGCTCTGTAGGCATTTTTTCCGTAATATGTTTGGTGTCTGTCACTTTATCAGTTACTACCATGTCAACCAGCTGCTGCCATGAGATTTTCGCTTCCTCTGATGTCAGCACCATATGTGTCTGCCCATCGTCCCAGAAACTTCCACCGTTCTGCAGAATCCATGAAAGGAATAATGCCGCAAAATTATCCCCGTTATGAAATTCAAGCCCGCCGTATTCCTGAACATCTCCATTATATTTCGCACTCTGTCTGGCAATCTTCAATACATCCTCAAACGTAGACGGTGCACCCTCTATGCCTGCTTCCTTCGCCTTCTCCGGATAATAGAACAGACCATATTCTACATTCATTTCAATCGGGACACCGTAATATTTCCCATCCTTTGCATAGCCATCAATCGCTCCCTGCAGATAGTCTGTCTCAAATTTGGAGGCCAGATCCTCCGGAACCTCAGCAAGAAGACCCTGGTTGATGTAAGTAGGCATCCATGCCCCAAATCCCTGAATGATATCAGGCTCGTTTCCCCCGGTAAATGCCGCCTTCATCTTCTGGCTCATCGCATCATATGGAAAACTCTGTATATTGACTTTAATGCCTGTCTCTTTCTCAAAATTTTCTGCCGCTTTCTTTGTTTCTTTTACAAATGCTTCCCCGTTATGTGTCCAGAGCGTCACTTCCTTTGAGCCCTTCTTCGTTTCTTCTGCACCCTTCTCATTTCCGCCGCAGCCTGTAAGTACGCATCCGGTCAGCATGGCCGCTGCCAGTACAAGTGATACTATTCTGTTTTTTCTGTTTTTCATAGTGATTCCTCCCGTCTTTTTAATGACACTTTTCATTGAAAAAAATTCCTGTGCGGGCCTCATTGATCCCACGGATTTTTTCCGGTTCCACTTTAAAATCCCGTTCTTCCGTCAGCAGGCCATTGACTTCCTGCTGTACGTCCGTTAATTGTGTATAACAATAACCGCATACATACGGCAGTTGTTTCACTGCCAGTGTAACTGAACTGAACCTTTTCAGAAATTCCTCACTGCTTCTGACTTTATTCCCGTATCCCCACCCCTCCTCTCCTTCCTGTTCGAATGCAATTCCCCCGAATTCACTGATGATGACCGGCTGTCCCTGATAGGAAAATCCATCCGCAAAAGCACTGCGGTAATTGTTGTGATAAAAGTCTCCCGAAAGAATGGCCTCTTTAAATTCTGTATACTTTGCTGCCATTCTGCTTCCATCCTCCTCATAGTCATGAAGTGTTATGATATCTGAAACCGTATGTTCCCAGCCGTCATTGACAATAACCGGCCGCATAGGATCTATGCATTTAGTCAGGTGATAGACCATCTGTGTGAAACTCTGTTGTACCTTATCCCTGCCCACATCCATAATCCCCCACGACTCATTGATTGGAGTCCAGGTGATCACGGACGGATGATTATAATTCTGCCTCACGATGTCCATCCACTGTATGCAGAATTCTTTCACTGCATTTTCGGTAAATTTGTAAAAAGACGGAGCCTCTTCCCACACCAGCAGTCCCTTCACATCGCACCAGTATAAAAATCTTTCATTTTCTGTCTTCTGGTGCTTTCTCACCCCGTTATATCCAAGACTCTGTACCCTTTCAATATCCGTCAGCAGAGCCTCATCTCCCTGAGGTGTCAATCCACTCTCCTTCCAATATCCCTGGTCAAGAATCAGGCGCTGAAAAAGTGGCTCACCGTTTAAAAGAATATTATTTCCCCGGATGCGGATATCCCGCATGCCAAAATAGGAACTGACCTTATCTACAGGTTCCCCCTCTCGATAGAGGACTATCTCCAGATCATACAATTCGGGATGTTCCGGCGACCACAACGCGGTCCCCCATTCGTGAACCGTCTTGTCATAGATATTCATAAGAATATCAAGCCTGCCCTCACGCAGCATGCCAGTCAGACAATTTACCTTTCTGCCCTCGTAGGATACTGTGCATTCTGCCGCAAGATCCTTTTGCATTCCTGCCGTTTCAATTTCCAAAGCAATCGTATGTGCGGCTATATCCGGAGTCATTTTCAAATTAGATATATAGCTGGCTGGTACACTTTCCATCCAGACGCTTTTCCATAAGCCAGTAGTCTGAACATACCAGCAGCCATAACTGTCTTTCAGCCATCTTTGTTTCCCGCGCATCTGCTCTTCAGAAGAACTGTCTGATACTCTCACGCAGACTGCAATTTCTGAATTCTCTTCCTGAACTCCCAGATTATAGGAAAAACGGGAGTATCCCCCTGTATGTTCACCGATTAAGCGTCCGTTCACCCATAACTTAGTCTGATAATCGCTCCCCTCAAAATGCAGCATCAAATAACTTCCCTGCTTATACCAGCTACCCATTTTTACCTTTTTCCAGTACCAGACTACAGGGTGAATGTTCGTTTCTCCTATTCCGCTCGCGCTTGTCTCATATGTATAGGGTACCTGAATCTCTCTTCTACTCTCTGTTCTTTCAAACCATCCTTCCTTTTCCCCTATATTAGTATCATCAAAGGCAAAACCCCAACTGCCATCCAGAAGGCAGAAGTCCTCCCTTACAAGCTGCGGCCTTGGATAACAGCAGTTTCTTTCTTCCATATGGTGCCTCCTTATTTTACTTATTTTGTCATTTTAATACTATTTAATATTGTTTGCAATTGCGATTTCTTAATTGGTATTATAATCATATAATAACTTTTCTATATTTTCAATATTTCTTTGTTTTATTTTTCATTTTTAGAATAATTACACAAATTTCTACTTTTGTTTTTATTCATAATTACAATTTTAAATCTTTATCTTGATTGTTTATATTATTTGTTATACTATATAAGTACCATTATATAAAATTTTCTAAACGAATTTCGTTTTCTGATTGAAAAAATCAAAATATTTGTTATATAATATTTATAATGTTAATGGGCATCATGTCTATTGCCCCAGTGCTATGCCGGTCCTGATTATGGTATAATCGAAAATTCAATGTGTAGAAGGAGAATTTGCAGATGAAACAGACAGGTGAAGAAATGAAAAGTACTTATAAGTATTCCCAACTCTATGAAATCCTGCTGGGCAAGATTACTTCCGGAATCTGGAAGCCAAACGATAAGATGCCCACTGAACGCGAGCTCTGTGAGCGCTATAATGTCAGCAGAATTACGGTAAGGGATACACTTGACAGATTATCCAAGGACGGATACATATACAGAAAACAGGGAAAAGGAACCTTTGTTGCCGTACGGCAGATTGAACAGAAACTGACCAAATTCTATACCCTGCGTGAGGAATTTGAATCAAAAGGGATCGAACATACCAATAAAATCCTTTCATTCAAAACAGTCAAAGCACTGGGGAAAGTAAAAGATAATCTCTGTCTTGAATATGAAGAGCCGGTCTACGAACTAATACGCTGCCTGTATGCGGATAAAGTGCCATACGCAATCGAGGTTTCATATATTCCATCCCTTCTTTATCCTGAAATGACCCGTGAACTAATCAGCGAGAAGGGACTGTACGGAAGTATGCAGTACTTTAACATCATTCCGGAACACGCGACAGAGAATCTCCGAGCAGTAAAACTTTCAAAAGAGGATGCACTGACTCTGGGAGTAAAAAAGCAGGACACTGCCATAAGGATTGAAAGAACGACTTATTCCTATGATTCCATCATCGAATACACGATAGCGACAATTAAAGGGAACTTCTTTTACTACACCGTAGAATTAAATTAAAATGAAACAGGGGATCAGTACCGCTCGTAACGGCGGTACTGATCCCCTGAAATGATTATAAATACTTCACCGCAACCATAGCAATCCCCAGAATAGACAGTACAACGCCTGTCGCCCTGTTCAATGTCTTGGCTGGTGCTTTGTTTGCAAATCTCGCGGCAACCCTCGCACCGGCCAGTGTGAAGAGAACACATAGTACCAGCGCCGGCATGTCTGGCAGGCTTCCGCTGATGGAGAAATGTGACACAGCTCCTGTAAATGCCGTAAACGACATGATAAACACACTTGTTCCGACGGCTGTCTTTAATTCATACCCTAGCACGCTGGTCAGCATGAGAAGCATCATCATTCCGCCGCCTGCTCCGATAAACCCACAGATAAACCCGATTGCAATCCCACACAATATGGACTGTATAATCTTAGTTTTCTTATCTTTTTCCTCCTGTTTATCCTTGGTCGTCATAACCGGGCGCACAATAAATTTAATTCCCAGAATTAGTGTCATAAATACCGAGAACCCTCCCATCGTCGTATTCGGAAGCAGAGAGGCAATATAACTTCCTGCCATCGTAAATAACAGTACGGTACAGAGCATCACGATCCCGTTCCTGATATCCAGATTTTTATGTTTCCCGTATGTATACGCAGAAACCGCCGATGCCAGCACATCAGATGCCAGCGCAATTCCTACCGCTTCATATGCATCGAAACCCAAAAACGTAATCAACATCGGAGAAATAACCGCCGCTGCGGACAATCCCGCAAGGCCAGTCCCAATTCCGGCGCCCATGCCGGCTGCCAGACATACAAGTATCTTCGCAATCATCTTAATCTTCACCTCGTTTATCTTTTTCCATGTTTTCCATCATCTTGCGCAGGATATTTTCAAAGGTTTGCTTTTCTTCCTCAGTTACTCCCTCAAAAATAACTCCCATGACTTCTTCCTGCGCCTTTCTGGCCTTCGCTGCCACTTTGGCCGCACCATCCACTATGGTCAGATGCGCCACCCTCCGGTCCGACGCATCCTCTTCCACCGCCAGATATCCCCGCTTCACCAACAGGTCAACAGCCTTGGATACATAGGACTTTGCAATATGCCTGAACTCTACAATTTCCTTCGCTGTGTCATACTGTGGGTTGTTATAGAGGAAAAGCAGGACATCAATTTCTACCTTTGTCATATCATATGCAGATGCAATCTCGCTCAGCTTGCTCCCATATACTTTCTGGAACTGGTTTGTAATTGTCAAAAACTCAATAGTTGTCAGCATCTATGGCACCTCACTCTTTCTTAGACATATCGTTGCAGACCGCATAAATCGGATTTATTCCAATCCATTCAGAATATATAGTTCATTAAAGAACTGTTCTTTAATGAACTATTTTAACATATAAAACCAGAATGTCAAGCATTTCCTAAGACATACTTTTTCGAAATTAGGGAAATACTAGATACATAAGATAAAGGAGGTGCAAAATGGATAATTATACGAATATGCCCGGCCGTACCAACCCTGCACGTACAATAGACCCGGGGAAGCAGGAAAAGAATATAGAAATCCCCCTTGCTCCAGAAACAAATGCTACGAACGTTATCCCGGATGAAGTCCCGAGACGGGATGGTCCCGGCGGGGAGTAATGTATACCCAAAGGCCACGCCGCAGCTCATATCCTGCATACAAGTCAGCAGAATAAGGTGCAAAAAGAACCGTAGTCCCTTACAGTAATGGGATCTTCGGTTCTTTTAGGATTTGCTGCTTGTGTTTTTTTCCGTTTCATAATATATTTATAATATAAACATTAATGTACAGGGGGAAAATTATATGAGATGTACAAATTGTGGAACCGAATTTGAAGGAAATTTTTGTCCCAGCTGTGGTACACCGGCCGGAAAGTCGATCTTTAATACAGATTCAAAGCCCGTTTTTAACCAACCACAGCCAGAACCAGCTTTTAATCTGCCCACCCCAGAACCGCCGGCACCTAGAAAGAAAGTCCCTCTACGGCTGATTTTTGAGATTGCAGGCGCTTTATTATTGTTGATTTTTATGTTTTCCTCATTTGGCAGGGTCTCAAAATCCGATTACATGAAATTAAAAGATGATTATAATTCAATCGGTACAAAAGCCGAACAGTACAAGACCGAAATTGCACAGCTTGAGAAGGTAGAAGAAGAATATACTGCTTATAAAAAGCGAATGGAACCATACGAAGGATTAGAAGCATCGGAAGCCGAAGCCCGAAAAATAGCTGCTGATAAGATAACTGCCCAGAAGAAAGCTGAAGATGATAAAAAGAAGGCTGAGGAAGAAAAGAAAGCCGAAGAAGAAAAGAAAGCTGCTGCTGAAAAGGCTGCCCAGGAAGAAGCTGACCGGAAAGCAAAGGAAAGTGCAACAATGGAGCAAAAAAATGCATTGAGCAAAGCATCAAGCTATTTGGCATACACGGCATTTTCATACAGCGGCCTGATAGAGCAGTTGGAGTTTGAAGGCTTTTCAACCGAAGCTTCTACATATGCTGCCGATAATTGTGGTGCCGACTGGAATGAGCAAGCAGCAAAAAAGGCAAAAAGTTATCTGGATTATTCCTCTTTTTCCAGAGACGGATTAATTGACCAGCTGATATTTGAAGGATTTTCAGCAGAGCAGGCCGAATATGGAGTTTCAGCTGTAGGTTACTAAAAGAGCAATTAGTCCAAGAAGACATTAAAAAGGCCGCATCCCTTATAAACAGGTTTGCGGCCTTTTCTCGCAAAGCTGGAAATCGGACTTGAACCGACGACCCCCTCATTACGAGTGAGGTGCTCTACCGACTGAGCTATTCCAGCTTATGGTCCGTCAGACGAACCTTGATTATTATATCTCTTTTCAGCAATAATTTCAACAGTTTTTTTACTTTTTTCTTTTAGAATCCCCACATTTTTCAAATCACCCGGCAAATCTTACATTCACCGCACAGATCTCTGCTTTTGTACCCAGTCTCATGAACGGCCCAAACACGCCCACTCCTGAGGTAACAATATTATGCATGTCCCCCTTCCTGAGGTATCCATAAGAATTTTCCCACATAAGGCCCACCGTCAAATTTCCCGGAAATGTCTGTCCGTCATGGGTATGCCCGCACAGGTCCAGATCAACACCGGCCTTTGAAAGCTCGTCCAACTCCTTTGGCTCATGATCGATGACAATGATCGGTTTATCCTTGTCGAAATCTGAAGTAATCTCTTCTGCCGTCCTGCGCACGTCAATCCCCCGTCCGGGACGGTGAAAATCGGGTCTGCCATACAGATAAAAGCTGTCAGCAATCAACAATCCCTTGTCCTTAAGAAGTGTGATTCCGGCTTTTTTAAGAAACTCATCCATACGTGGGTCACTTTCCTTTTTTTCATGTTTGCCGCCGAACGTAAACCCCGCCAGTATCTTTTCCTGAATATCGTGGTTCCCGTAGCAGGCATAGGTCCCATATTTACTTTTTATGCCTTTTAAAATAGAAATCAGCCGGTCAGGGTCATCCAGAGCCTCATATTCATTGTCAAATATATCTCCTGCGATCACGACCAAATCCGGTTTCTGTGCATTTATTTTCCGGACCATCTGCTCCATCTCGAGGTGCCCCACATTATATCCCAGATGCAGGTCCGCTGCCAGTACAATCTTAAGTTCATCCAGATTTCCCGCATGTTTATCAATACTGATATCGTAATCCGTGGTTCTGATGATTCGGGCATTTACCGCCCCTCCGATGCACGCAGCAGCCATCAGGATCACACATACCGCCCCAATCACGGCGAATCCCCTTCTTTCACGCAGGATCTTCCATTTCTTATCTGTCTCTTTGTCCCGTCCCCAGTCCTTCCACACGAATATTCTTAAGATCAGCCTGATCAGGTCCGCTGCAAGAATTACAAGCAGGGCATAAAGCATCACGCCAAGCCAGTAATTGCCAATCAGTTTGAGGACTCTCTGCAGATTCCCCGCAGGCATCAGAAAGCCGGTCAGCAGGGCTGTTGCCAAAAGGGTATAAACCACGGCGACACACGCTTTCGGCTTTTTCCCGTGAAAATAGCCGCTGCAGGCATTCATCCACCGCAGCAGCCATCTTAAAATATATAAATTCAGCAGTATATAAACAGGTGATAAATAAACTGCCAGCATTTTCTACTCTGCTCCTTTGTTTTCTTCTCCATACATATGAACCGTCAGCTGGTTATAAGGTATCTCAATATTTTCTCTGTCAAAAATCAGTTTGATTTCTTCCAGTAGCCTCCACCTTGTCGGCCAGTACTCGTCTGTCTTCACCCACGCGCGAAGTCCCAGCATTACGGCACTGTCCCCGAGGGAATCTACAAACACCTTAATATCCTCATCCTGCATAATGGAATCATCATTTAACAGCAGGTCCTCAATCAGGGTTTTTGCCTTTTTCAGGTCCGCATGGTAAGCGATGCCTACCTTCATATCCAACTGCCGCTCCGGCCTTGCAGTCACGTTCGTCAGACTGCTGTTTGCCAGCGTGCCATTGGGAATCACAATCGTCTTATTGTCAACCGTAGACAGCTTTGTATAGAAAATCTGAATCTCTTTTACTGTTCCCTCATTCTTGCCTGTGTTTTCAATGATATAGTCTCCTACCACAAATGGCTTCAACAGCAAAATCAGGACGCCGCCCGCAAAGTTTGACAGACTTCCCTGCAGGGCAAGACCTATGGCAACACCACCGGATGCGAGCAGTGCGGCAACCGATGAGGACTCTACCCCGAGTTTCGTCGCTATGGTGAAAATCAGCAGCACATACAGGCTGGCTTTCAAAAGGGAATCCACGAACTGGATCACGCCTTTATCCGCACTCGTCCTCTCCAGAGAATGCCGCACAAGCTTCTGTATCCAGCGGATGACAACGCGCCCGATGAAGAAAAATACAAGCGCAAGTAAAACCTTAATTCCAAAACCAATCAGCCCCGGAAGATGATCCTGAAAGTACTGTGACATTCTGCTTACTTCCTGCGTGACTTCTGTCGTCACTTCTTCTGCAGATTTAAAATCTGATGCCGCTAATATCATTTCTTATGCCTCCTCCTTTAATGCAAGAAACGCACACAAGTTTCCTCTTTTGTCCCCTGTCGTCCTGTGGGAATACAGAATGTCGCTGTTACAGTGAGTACACAGGTTTGTTACGGCTATATGTTCTTTATGAATCCCTGCCTCCAGAAAAACAAGTTCATTCGCCTTCCAGAGGTCCAGTTGGTACTTCCCGTTTTCTTTTTTATAAAACAATTCGGGCCAGTCTTTTTCTGCAAAATGTTCCCGGAACTGGACGATCACATCTTCACTGACCTCATAGCAGTCCTGACAGATGGAAGGTCCCACCGCCGCAAGGATATCGGCCGGCGAGCAGCCGTACTGCTCCTGCATTAGTTCCACGGTCCTCCTTCCGATCTTTCCGACAGTTCCCCGCCATCCGGAATGGCTCAGGCCAATCACCTTCTTTACCGGGTCCAGAAAATAAAGGGGGACACAGTCTGCAAAAAATGTGACAAGGCAGATACCCTGAACATTGGTCACAAGCCCGTCGACATCCGCATAACTCCGCGGGCGCACAATCCCCATCCCGCGGTCCTGATCCGTCACAACACGGACATTGGTCGTATGGGTCTGCTGTGTAAAGACCATATCTTCACACCTCACCCCGAGCGCATTCCCCATCCTGCGGAAATTCTCCCGCACGGCTTCTTCCCCGTCCCCGCGTGTAAAGCTTAAATTCAGTGAAGAATAGCAGCCTTCACTGACTCCGCCCAGACGCGTCGAGAAACCATGTCTTACAATCCCCGTATTTTGAAACAACGGATATTCCAAATAAGGAGTATCCGTCTCAATCTCTCTGAAAATCTGTTCCTGATTCTTATAATGAAGTCCTAAACTCATAAAAAATCCTTTCACTTTTCATTCTATATGCAAATAACGGCTTTATCCCTCAAAAGCATTCCGGATATGCGTAACCTTACCGCCTTCAATACCGATTACATCGAATCTGCACGGAATCCCGTCAATCCTGTGTACCGAAAGATAATGCAGGGCACACTGGTACAGTGTCCTCTGTTTCTTTACACCGACAGCATCCAGCGGACTCCCTTTTCTCCGGTCCCGGCGGAATTTCACTTCACAGAATACCAGATATTCGCCATCTCTGGCTATCAGGTCAATCTCCCCGATACGGCACCTGTAATTATATTCCAGAATTACATATCCCTGCTGTTCCAGATAATAACCTGCCGCCTGTTCATAATCTGTTCCTACTTTTCTGTTGTTTTTTCTAATGCTCTGTTGCATTTTCTGTACCAGACTGCTATCCCTCAGACAACACCCGGCGTTACTGTGTACACCCGCAGGGTGTGCACAGTAGCCACCCAGCCACATCTGCATGAAAAGATCATGCCGGCTGCGGCCGCTCACCCTGTACCCAGAAAACACCACAAACGCTAAACAGATACAAAGTTCTTTATAAATGAACGCCGATGAATCGGTGTTGGTCCCTTTTTTTTCAAAGCCTCGATATGTGCCGCAGAGCCATAGCCCTTATTCTCTGCGAATCCATAATCGGGCAGTATCTCATCATACTCAGCCATCAGTCTGTCTCTTGTCACCTTTGCAATAATACTGGCAGCCGCAATCGATACGCTTTTTGCATCACCCTTTATGATCGGCACCTGCCGTATCGTAATCCCCGGAATGGTCACTGCATCATTGAGCAGCAGTTCCGGTGCAGTGCGTAGTTCCTGCACCGCAATGCGCATGGCTTCATATGTTGCCTGAAGAATGTTGATCTCATCAATTCTGGCCGGACTCACCATCCCGATTCCGGTCGCGATTGCTTTATTCATAATTTCATCATACAGTTCTTCACGCTTTTTTGCTGTTAATTTCTTAGAATCATTCAAATATAATATTTCGCAGTCGTGGGGAAGAATCACTGCCCCTGCCACAACAGGGCCTGCAAGCGGTCCCCTGCCGACCTCGTCAATCCCGCAGATATATGCATACTGGGTATATTTTTTCTCATATTCACGCATTTGCTCAAGGCGCTGGCGTTCCTTTTTAAGCTTTTCTTCCTGCTTTTTATATCTTGCTATCAGATTCTGAACTCCATTCCTTGTATCTTCCCCGTATTTTTCATAGAGGGTGTGGAGTTCTTTCTCTTTTGCCCGCTCAAATTCCCATTTTATCTCACTGATACTGTTACTCATGCTTGATTACACCAAATTTGCTGAAAGGCCAGATCCGTATCCATGCCCTTCCCAGCAGATCCTTCCTGTGCAGTATGCCCACATTTTCCTGACGGCTGTCCGCGCTGTGGTTTCTGTTATCTCCAAGTACAAAATATTCATCATCACCGAGTGTGATCGGCTCTCCCGCGATTCCGGGATCCAGCATCTCTTCATTACCGTAATGTTCATCCAGTTCCTGCCCGTCAATATAAACCTTGCCGTCCATTACCTGTACAGTCTCACCCGGAAGGCCGATGATTCTCTTAATGTAATATGTATTGTCCTCATACTGATAAGGAAATACAATAATCTCGTACCGCTTCGGGTCTCTAAAACGGAAGGAAATCTTATCCACAATCAGGTTATCCCCGTCTGAAAGTGTCGTTTCCATAGAAGAACCGCTGACACGTGTCCGCTGCCCTACAAATGTAATGATAAGGTAGGTGAGCCCTACAATAATCAGTATATATACAATCCAGCCCAGAAGTTCCCTTAAAATGCTTCTCTCCTGCTCCATATCCTATCCTTCTTTCCAGTATCTCTTCTTATCTTATGCATAATCTTCAGGAAATTCAAGTGTAATTTTTCCCAATCTGCCGTTTCTGAAATCATCCAGCAGGATCTTTGCGGCTTTTTCTGTATCCAGTTCATTGCCCCTTACCAGACAATGGCGGCTTTCGGCAATGGATCTCAGGCATTCAAAATGATCTTCCGCCTCTTCTATCTGATACTTGTCCTTCAAAATACCAGTGTATTTTTCCTTCAAAAATCCGATCAGCTCCATAGCCAGTTCTTCCGTGTTCAGAATCTCGTCCTTAATAGATCCGATAAATGCAAGGCGGAGTCCGACTGTCTGGTCTTCAAACTTAGGCCAGAGAATACCCGGTGTATCCAGCAGCTCTACATTTTTATTCAGGCGTATCCACTGCTTTCCCTTCGTCACTCCCGGCTTATTCCCGGTCTTAGTACAGGCCTTTCCTGCCAGTGCATTGATAAACGTAGACTTTCCGACATTCGGTATCCCGACTACCATCGCCCTTACCGGACGGTTCAGGATCCCGCGTTTTCTGTCTCTCTCAATCTTTTCTTTACACGCCTCCTGAATGACGCCTTGTATGGACTTCACCCCTCCGCCTTTTCTGGAATTCACTTTCAGAACAGAATATCCCTTTCCCTTAAAATACTCCGCCCAGGCATCATTCCATTTTTCTTCCGCCAGGTCTGATTTGTTAAGCAGGATTAATCTTGCCTTATTCTTTCCCAGCTCATCTATCTCCGGATTTCTGCTGCTCACCGGAATCCGCGCGTCGACCAGTTCGATCACTAGGTCGATCAGCTTTATATTCTCCTGCATCATGCGTTTGGCCTTCGTCATATGACCCGGGTACCATTGAAAATGCATGTTATTTCCTCCTTTATCTCTTCACGAAGCCGAAATCTGATCCAAAACTTGCTACGAACCAGACCTTGCCATATATCTCACTTCTCTTAACATTCCCGATATCAGCCATACGGCTGTCATCACTGCTTAAATGATTATCTCCCAGGACAAAATATTCTGTCCCGTCCAGTATAACAGGCTCTTCCGCGATGCCTGCTTCCTCGATATCCTCTGCGAAAATATGTTCCAGTGTCTCGGTGCCGTTGATATAGACGCTCCCGTCCTTAATCTGCACCGTCTCACCCGGAAGCCCTACAACTCTTTTGATGGAATAATGGGTATTCTCATTTCCGTTGGGCTTAAATGCAATGATATCCCCCCGCTTTGGTTTACTGGCATTATAGATCAGCCGGTTCACCAGAACAACATCCCCGTTCTGCAGAACAGGTTTCATCGAATCCCCAGCATTGCTGACACGCTGTCCAAAAAACCATACAAGCACGAAAGCAATCATACAGGTAATTGCAATCTGAACCGTCCAGTTCACGACTGCAGCCGCTTTCTGCCGCTGAGCCTTAGTCTTTTCCTTACGGAAACGCAGCTGCGGCTTGCCGGTCTCAAACCTGAGCCCCTGCTTTTTCATTTTCTGTTTTTTTCTTGCCTGCTTCCGGCGCCTCTTACGAAAATTCAAATCCTGCATATATTTCCCTCATAATTACATTTATACCTTCTTAAAAGATAAAAGGGACAATATACATGTTGTACTTGTCCCTCTCAATGTTACTATTTTACTAATTCTTTTACCTTAGCTCTCTTACCAACACGGTCTCTTAAGTAGTTCAGTTTAGCTCTTCTTACTTTACCTCTTCTGATTACTTCTACCTTTTCAACGTTTGGTGAGTGTAACGGCCAAGTCTTCTCAACACCGATACCGTTAGAATTCTTTCTAACTGTGAAAGTAGCTCTTGTGCTTCCACCCTGTTTCTTCAGGACTGTTCCTTCAAAAACCTGAATTCTTTCACGGTTACCCTCTTTAATTTTAGCGTATACTTTTACAGTATCACCAACATTAAATTCCGGTGCATTTTCCTTTAACTGCTCTGCTTCGATTTTTCTGATAATATCATTCATTGTGTGACCTCCTTAATATTTAGACGTTCTTAATGCCTGTCAGCAGACTCATCTGGCGTCTGTCAGACCTTTTGTGCATCAGAGGACCATCGCTTTTCATTTCACAACTGTTGTATTCTACCATACTTTTATCGAAGATTCAAGCAGAATTTACTATTTAAAGGGTATTTATTTCTTCTATTTGTTTCAACCAATCCCTGCCAGTTCATCCATTCTTTCCATATAAAAGTGATTGAACACTGCAATTACCCTTCCGACACCGATTACTGCCAGCACAGTGCCGAGACCTATTCCGACCAGCTTTCCCGCGAACACAAGTCCAACTGTGATCGTTATAGAAATGTTCACCACGTCAAAACAGTTCTTTGTGAATCCCACACCCTTTCCAGTACAATCTGCAATCGCCTGCACGATCCCGTCCCCCGGATTCGGGATTACCCTCATATTCAATGACATGGCTGCACCCGCCCCGGTCAGGATAATTGCGAGGGCCAAAAACAGAACCCTTCCTGCAAAACTTCCCACAAAGCTGTCACCATATGTTTTCTGAAGATCGGGCAGCCAGCCTGAAAATATATTCAAAAACCTTGTAAATATAAGACTCAGAGGAAACTGCAGCACATCCATAAAAAGCACTAATTTCAGATTCACTTGATTTGCATGTTCCAGAACAGCACCTTCCTTTATCGAATATTTCCTGTTTCTGATCACATGCAGAATCATCTCAAACACGACAAATAATGCATATAGCACAAGTGTCATATTTCCGAAATTCAAGTTCCATATAGTAGAAATGCTGTAGGAAACAGATATGATCGGAGATACCCCGAGACCTGTTTTTGTGTTTAATGTAATGCCAAGAGCCAGAACAAGCAGCCCTAAAAGATAGAAGAATCCTCTGAATAAATATGCCTTTTTCATAAAATAAATACGCTTCTTTCCAGTCGTAATTTTAGCCTTCTTCTATATTAACATAAAATAGACTTTCTTCTACTATTTTTAAATCTCCAATATTTGTTTCACTCTGTCTATACTGATATTGCAGAGACCGGCAATTTCTTCCAGTGATTTACCCTGCATGTATAACTTGAATATCTGACGGGTACGGCGTTCACCTTCCTTTTCTCCCAACTCCTTGCCCCTGCGTAACCCAATCTCCTCCCCTGCTTTAAGTCCTCTCTTTTCAGCGCTGCTGATCTGGGTATTATAATCTTTCAATGCCTTTTCCCTGGCCTCGTATTCCAGCCGTTTCTTCTCGTCAGCACTCAGATTGAGTAATGTATTGTATGCTTCATCGAAATATTCGTTAGTTTTAGCCATATTCTGAAATTCCTCCTTGTTTTTGCTGCTGAAGAACCTCATCCATGCAAGAACATCTTCTCCGGTCTTAACCTCAGGAGGCAGTTTTTTCAGCTCCAGTATCTGAAGTTCCATTTTATCGGAATACAGTTGTGATGTCTGATCATCCCGGAAATGAATCCTGCGGTAACACTTGTTGTCATTCGGAAAATGGATGAAGTCTAAAATACTTACATGGATACACTTCTGCAGCTTTTCATAGGACTCACCTTTACGGATCTGGCTGTCAAACATCTTACTTAAGTAGAACAAGGCGCGTTCATCCCAGTATTCAAAGTATTTGACCTGCATTTCCATGTTCATCTGCGTCCCGTCTTTAAGTTCTTCTGATTTATTATTATCATATCATGAAATACAGATATGTAAAAGACAGGAATACCTTCAAAATGTAGTGTTTTTATTTTTTTCTGCGGTTCTAAATAAGTAATTAATTGGGTAAACCGGCGAACTGCCGATTGAAAAATGAAAGGTGAAAATTGAAAGGCACAGAAAAACCCGATGCCGCAGCTTAATCATGCAGCATCGGATTCCCCATTTACTATTTGCCCCTCTTCCCTCGTTATGTTACATTTTATGAAAAACAGGTTTCAGGCATCCATAAAGACTTTTATACACCTGATACTGCTCCTGATACCTGCCCGACTGTTCTTCCCTCGGCCGGTAGCTTATGCCCGGCCTTACCATCTGTTTTACTGCCTGTTCAATGGTATCGTATATTCCTGCCCCGACAGCAGCCAGAACAGCGCTGCCTAAGCAGCCTGCTTCCTTGCATTCCAGTGTCCCGACCGTCAGCCCGGTAACATCCGCCTTCGTCTGGAGCCACAAGGGTGAACGTGCTCCTCCGCCGGTGGCCCGCAGGCCTTGGATCGGAATCCCTGACTTCTCCATCGTTTCTATATTGAACTTCAGTTCATAACATAAACTGTCCAGAATCCCCTTCAATATATCATGCCGGGTGCTTGAAAGCGTTAATCCCACAATAGCACCTTTGCTTTCCATATCGCACAAAGGTGTCCCGCTGCCGTTAAAATATGGCAGCACTAATATCGGGGAAGGACCATCCGGACATTTACTCTGCGCATATGTATAGAAATCCATATTCAAGTGCCCGGCCTCCTCCAATTCCCGGTATCCAAACTGGTCCCTGTACCATTGCTGCAGGATTCCGCCTGTCTGCATATGTGCAAAGGAGAAATACTGCCCCGGCACAGCATGCACATAACAGGAATAAAAACTGTCACACATACTCTGACTTAAGATCGGCTCCGGAAAGGTAACCGACAGTACTTCTGCCGTGCCCGTACTGTCTAATGCCATCCGGTTATCAATTACTCCTGCCCCTAATGCGCCTGCGGGCTGGTCATGGCAGCCCGCCACAAGCAGCGGCCTGTTATTCAGACCGATCCTGTCTGCCAATTGTGACGATAGCTTTCCAATGACATCTCCTGATTTCACAAGAGGTGAAAGCAGACTCTCTGAAATCCCCATGTTCTCCAGTATTTGCCCCGACCATTTTCCTTCTTCCAGACTATATCCCATCGAGCGGCTTGCCATTGTCAGATCCAGTACCGGTTCTCCGCCCAGTCTTTGAAAGATAAATTCTTCATACGTAATGAATCTCCATGCCTTTTCTGAGATTTTCGGTCTCTCATCCAGAAACCACATGATTTTAGCCATCATGTTAATCGGATGCAGCGGCTGCCCTGTTACTTCATATAACTGCCGCTCGTCAAAGTCCTCCCGGTATTTTTCACACTGTTTCTCCGGCCTGTAGTCCATTCCCAGCACCGCCGGGTGCAGTACTTCATAGGACTTATCTACCGGTATCACTGCATCCCCCTGAACACTCAGACTGACTGCGGCGGCATTCTGAATCCCCGCATTTTTTACAGCCTCCTGCATACTCTCTGCAAGCAGACTGAATACCGCATCCGGATTCTGCTCTGCCTGAAAAGGTTCCTTGCAGAACACCGGGTACTCTCTGTAACCGCGTCCTAGTTCTCTGCCCTCCTGATCAAATACTACTGTCTTGCATCCCGTCGTCCCTACATCAAGCCCTAACAGATAAGCCCTGTCCACATGAGTCCCCCCTTTATTGTGCCTGCACGGCAGCACTACACAACAGCTGGTCCTGCATCCGGCGAAGCTGCAACAGTACTGAGGTTTCATTCAGTTCCACCATATCATATGTAATCACTTCATCTTTTTGGACATCCACCTTCATCCTTGCGCCCTTTGCAAGTCCAACCGGCAGCATATTCCCCCGTCTTGCCACATCCGCCAGTTCTATGCTGGCACGGTAGCAGTACTCACCAATCGCATCCAGTACTTCTCCCGCCTTCAGATTTTTCTTCGCTATTGTAATACATTCACTGGTCAGGTGGTCCATCGGTTGTCCTGTAGATTCTCCATATACTGCCTCCTGCACCGCTGTTATCGGTGTCTCAATGGAACACAGATGGTAAGGCCGGTATAAGAGGTAATTTGGGCCATCCCCCATGTCTCTTTGTACCAGGCCATCAATGATCCTCTGGTTATCTGTTGTGACAACAACAAAGATACCGGGCGCTATATCACCAATCGCGAAATCTACCACGCCCTCTTTTTCCAGTATCCCGCCCTGGCTTTTAAGACTGAATACCTTCGTCAGATCCTTAACATTACATTTTGCACAATGCATTCCCCGGATATCAGGCACAAGTCCCGTTGCATTCGATACCGCGCACATTTCAATCATGGTCTTGGAACCATCAACAAACTCAATCAGCATCCTTGGCGCCATTTTGCGTGCGGCCGCCTTATCGGCCCACTCCTTCATTCCCGGATTTGCATAAAAATCCAGCGGATTATTCTTGCCCTTCCCTGCTGCCACTACCTTGAATCCCAAAGCCTTCGCAAAACGGTATATTTCACAGATAGATCCCGGCTCGTCCCCGGCTGTCAGTGAATAGACAATCCCGGCCTGATCACACAGCTTGCGCAAAATAGGTCCGACTGTAACATCGCATTCTACGTTCATCATCACAATATGCCTTTTATAAAAAATGCATTCCATCGTAACTCTTGCCCCCATCTCCGGGGAACCCGTCGCATCAATCACTACCTGTGTCTGGCATGCCGCAACAGCCATCCGGTAATCCGCAGACGCGACCTTTTTTCCTTCTGAGACCGCTTTCTCAGCAGCTTTCAGGTCATCTGTCACTACAATGTCCCCTGCCTGATAACCTGCCTGCTGATAGCCATCCACTGCAATTGCAGGATCAATATCCACTACAATATCACATGAAATCCCCTTCATTTTACTAATCTGTGCCACAATATCCTTTCCCATCTGGCCGCAGCCAATCAGGCTGACATGGACAGGAGTCCCTTTTGCTTCCAGTTCCAGCAGCTTGCTGTCTATCTCGTACATATTTCTCTCCTTTCTATCCCGCTGATCCTCCCTATGGCTCCAGCCACGGGTCTATCATAACTTTGAGTGCCTGTCCTTTTGTGATCATGTCCATTCCCTTCACTACATCATAAAGCGACACCTTTGCATTGATATATTTTTCTGCATGTATATGCCCGTTTTCAAGTGCCGACAGTGCGTCATACAGCCCGGAAGCCGGATACGAAAAAGCTCCTGTCAGTGTGATTTCCCCATAGTGTATGAGGTTTGAATTCAGGTTGCTGATCTCATTATGTTTCGGCACCCCTCCGTAAATCACTACTCTGCCGCGCTTACGCACCATTTCCAGCGCCTCCTGATGAACCATGACTGAAGGAACCGCACAGATGACAATATCCGCTCCCCTGTTTCCAGTCCTAGATCGTACTTCATCAACCAGTTCTTCCGAACATCTTGCCCCGTCAAGAAGCAGGTCCGGCTGAAAAGACGCCGCCATATCAAGCTTGTCTCTTCCAATCATAATAATCTGCGCCGCCCCTCTGGAACGTGCCACCTCACAATGCAGGCATCCCACGGGACCGTCCCCTATGATGACTACCGTTTCCCCCAATGATACCTGGTTCCTCTCCTGACAGGCAAGAACGGCAGAACAGGTTTCTGCAAAAGCAGCATGCTCATAACTCATACCTTCCGGTATCAGTTCCACGAACCCCCGCTTAAGCACCTCACCGGGGAGCGCTATATATTGCGCATAGCCGCCCGGGTAATGCGTCCCCAGCATCTTATGGTGTTCACAAAGATTCACAAGCCCCCGTTTGCAATACCAGCAGCTGCCGCAGCTCACATCCGGTGCAAGCGCCACCCTCTGTCCCGTATGGAAAACCTCGGCCTGCTCTCCGGTCTCCACGACTTCCCCCGCTATTTCATGCCCCATAATCTGGTCCAGGATGCCGTCTTTAAGCCCGTTATGAAAATTCCTCACGTCGCTTCCGCAGATCCCACAGGCATATATCTTGATCAAAACACCATCTGCAGGGCAGTCCGGGATGGGTCTTTTCTCAATTTCCATGTGTCCAATATCTTTAAACACTGCCGCATTCATGATTCCTTTCATTTCACATCCCCAGCCTTTCCAAGCAGTCTGTCCCCCACGGCACCGCCCGGGTGGATCACTGCAAATTGTTCTCTTGTATAACCTCTGAGCTGCATCATCGCGATACAAATAGCATCAAACGTAGATATCACGGCCAGCGTACTTGCCGTAGCCAGCATGTTAAATCTGCAGGGTTCCCGCTCAACCTTAATTTGAAGATAAATATCCGCTTCTCTGGCCAGTATGGATTCCGGATTCTCCGAAACGCTGATCAGTACCGCGCCCCTTTTCCTGCACGCCGGTATAAGCCGGACTAATTCCTGCGTATTTCCGCCTTTGCTGATTAAAATCAGCAGGTCCTCCTGAGCAAGTACACCGAGTCCGCCATGCACCGCGTCCGATGGCACAAGAAACAGAGCCGGTCTGTCCACACAGTTTAAGGAATGGGCAATTTTTCTGGCAGCCATAGCCGATGTCCCGCAGCCGGACAGAACAATCTTCCCTTTACATTCTTTGATTGCATGTACTGTCTGTAAAACCCCATCGTCGTTTGGCAGTTCCGTCAATTTCTGCAGGGCATCCGCTTCCATACTGATACACCTGTCTATCTCACAAAGTATCTCTTTGTCATTCATACAAACGCCTCCTGTACTAATTCTTGCTTCTTGTAGCAAGGCTCATCCGCAGAATATCAATATATACAGACAAAACAATGATGATACCTTTAACGATCAGCTGCATATAAGAATTGACACCTGCCAGATTCAATATGTTACTGATTATTCCCATCATCAGACAGCCTATGAGTGTTCCAAATAAAGTACCGCTCCCACCTGTCATAGAAACGCCACCTACAACACAGGACGCAATTGCATCCAATTCAGCACCCTCGCCGATTACCGGCTGTCCGGATCCGAGTCTCGATATCAGGAGGATCCCTGAGAACGCCGACATAAATCCTGAAATCATATAGACCTGAATGATTGTACGATCAGTATTCACACCTGAATAACGGGCAGCCATCTGATTACCACCCACTGCATAAATCCGTCTTCCAAATTTGGTCTGGTTCAGTACAATCCAGAGAATAACGAAAGCAATAACCATATAGACTGCAGGCAGTGGAAATATTCCCAGATACCCTCCGCCTATGCTGGTGAACAGGCCCTTTGAAAATACAACAGGCTTCCCGTTCGTCATCACATAACAGGCCCCCCGAAGTACATTCATAGACGCCAGTGTGGCGATGAATGCGGGGATTCTCATCTTTGTAATCAGGATTCCGTTTATGGCCCCGAATATCAGCGCCACAATTAATGATAATCCTATCGCCAGAAAGGTATGCATCCCGGCCTGTGCGATCAGAATACTCGTCAGGCACCCGCATAATGTCATGAATGATCCGACGGAAAGATCAATATTTCCGGTCAGTATTACATATGTCATGCCAAATGCACAGAGAGCCGTGCATGCATTCGTCCGCAAAACGGTCATCATATTGTTAACAGTTAAAAATCTGGAATTTAATAATGAACTTATGATAAAGATCAGTACAAAAGCAGCCAGTACGCCTCCGTTTATCTTTAAGGCATCCACGACATTCCGCTGCCGGCTGCCGGGTAATTTTTCTTTTTCTTTCATGACATTCCCTCCATTCACTGCAGACCCAGCATATATCTCAGAATCTCCTGCTGATCAAAGCTGCTCCTGTCCCTGTATACTTTACAGATGCTCCCTTCCCGCATTACATATATCTGGTCACTCATATTGATTACCTCAGGCAGTTCCGATGACACCATGATGATGCTTTTTCCCTGATTCGTAAGCTCATCCATCAATGCATAGATTTCTGCCTTTGCGCCGACATCAATCCCTCTGGTCGGTTCATCGAGGATAATAATATCCTTCGATGCGGCCAGCCATTTCCCAAGCACGATTTTCTGCTGGTTGCCTCCCGAAAGATTGATTGCAAGCTGTTGCTGTCCTGATACTTTGATTGCTAATTTATCAATATATTTCTGAGCAATCTCCTCTTCCTTCCGCCTGTTTACCCCCAGATAATTCCACCGGATAAAATGGGGCAGAATCCCTATGCTCAGATTAAACCGTACATTATTGCGGAGAATGAGCCCTTCGTGCTTCCGGTCCTCAGGCACAAGGCATATCCCTGCATCCAGAGCCTGTCTGGGATTCCTGAAAAACACTTTTCTGCCGGACAGTTCCAGCTTTCCTGCTCCGGGCGGAACAATCCCTGACAGCATCTCCACCAGTTCCGTCCTGCCCGAACCCACAAGTCCGGCGAACCCGATAATCTCACCCTTACGCAGTTCGAAACTGGCATCCTTTACTTTTCCGTCACTCCGGGTAAGCCCCTCTCCCTTCATAACCACTTCACCGATTTTCCGGCTGCTTCTGGCAAAATACTGTTCCAGATCGTATCCGACCATCATATGTACAAGTTCATCCTGTGTAATGCTTTCTGCCTCAGCAGTTGCCACATTGCTGCCATCCCTGAGTACTGTAATCCGGTCTGCTATCTGGAAAATTTCATCCATACGGTGTGAAATGTACACGATTGTAATCCCCCTGCTTTTCAGCCTGCGTACCAGATCAAAAATCTTATCGACTTCTTTTTGTGACACAGATGCAGTGGGCTCATCCATCACCAGTATGCGGACCTGCTTATTAATCGCCTTTGCAATCTCCAGCATCTGCTTTTGGGCCGTACTCAGTGTAAACACCCGGTTATAGGCATGAAAACCTGCATTCAGAGACTGAAGGATTTCTTCACATTCCCCGAATATTTTCTTCTTATCAATGAACCCAGCCCTGTTCGCCGGTTCCATTCCCATAAAGATGTTATCGGCCACTGTCAGTTGTTCTGCCAGCACCAATTCCTGATGTATTACACTAATTCCCAGCTTCATGGATTCGCCCGGTGTCCTGATATCCACTTTTCGTCCATCGAGCTCAATACTGCCGCTGTCGATCGGATAGATTCCGCCAAGGCATTTGATCAATGTGGATTTCCCAGCCCCATTCTCTCCCAGCAGCGCATGAACCTCCCCTTTACGCAGTTCCATGCTGACTCCCTTCAAAGCCTTTACTCCGGGAAAGGATTTTGTAATGTCTTTCATCCTTAAAATGATTTCTTCCATAAGCCCATCCTTTTCATTCGTGAGTCTTCTAATATAAGAGCGCACTAACACTGCTGCTGTGCGCTCTTTACATGCCGCCTATTTCTCGTAGTAATCATCCACATTAGAAGCATCTACATAAATAACGTCTACATAGGTCAGCCAGTCATGGTCGATCTTCCCGCCGCCAAGGACAGTATAAACATCCTCCGTCGCAATCCTTGCCAGTTCATCCGGCTGCTGACGCGCTGTTCCTGTATAGTCTCCGTCCACGATACAAGCATATTCATCCTGAGAACCATCCACGCCATATATCAGGCATCCGCCGTCCGGCCCGCAGTCTACGCCTGCTGATTCAAGGCCACGCATAAATGCGATGGAAATGGGACCTCCGCCTCCAAACACACAGGAAATCTCATCGTATTTTGCCGCCCAGGATTCTGCAACCGCCATCTCTGCCTCCTGTGTTACAGGCGTCGGCTGTGTTCCTTCCAGAACAGTGATATTGTCATGTTTTGCTATTGTATCAAGGAATCCCTGCACACGTGTCGTTACAGCCTCATTTTCCTCATAAATCATATGGCAGACCGTACCGTCTTTGCCATCCAGCCTTTTAATAAAGTCCTCTGCACAGAGCACGCCTGCACCGTAATTATCAGATACCGTCTGAGATACAAGGACGCCTTCGCTCTCTTCAATATCAAGCAGTACATCAGCCGCGGAGATTACAACACCCTTCCCTGCTGCTTCCCTCAACGCCTCTACCGGCGCAGTTGCATTTGGGGATTCCATGACAATACCGTCCACACCCGCTGCCATCAGGTCGTCAATACATTGAAGGAGCGTCTCAGAATCATCATTTGCAGCCAGCACAATTGCCGTATCACCTTTTGACTCTACAATCTCTTTAAACTTCTCGGCAAAAGCAATACAATGTGTATTAGCATCATTAATGATGACACAGCCAATCGTATATCCGTCCGTCTTTTCACCGTCTGCTGTATCTTCTGTTGACTTATCCGCTTCTTTTGGTTCATCAGATGACGAATTTCCGCACGCTGCCAATGACAAAACCATGAGTCCCGTTATGATCCATGCAATTATTTTTCTCTTCATACCTTTTTCCCTCCACTTTCTTTCATCAGATACCCCTGATTGCAATCACTCTGGCAGCACATGAATCAACCCGTTTCATCCGTAATGGCAGAACAAATAAGGTTACCCGCTCCTCTTTTACTGACTCCAGATTTGTAAGTGATTCGATGATTGCCGTATTATTTTCAAAACAATTTGTGTGGTTTGGCTGGCGGTCATCATCAGGCACCTCGATACCTGACGCATCCGTACCAATAACCGGCGGATTAAATTTTTCCAGAAGCCAGAGGATCGCTTCTTTCTCTACATGTGGAAAAGGTTCCCAGTCCGGATCATGGAATTTTTTATCAAATCCGGTGTAAAAAAGTATCATGTCGCCCGGCTCAAGCTGATCTTCATATCTTTTGATCTCTTCCAGAGTAATGAATTCCCCGGCTTTTTTCCCTGTACAATCCATGACAAACGCTTCACCCACCAAACGTTCAACAGGATACTGTGCGCAGTCCGGCCCGTCAAATTTATGATGGAAAGGCACCTCCACATGTGTGCCGACATGAGAATGCATTTTTACTTCACTCTCTATGTACCACACATCTTTTGCATGCGCACGGGCATTTCCGTTCGGATCCAGTTCTACCACATCACGATAAGAAGATTCAAAGGGGAAATTCTCTTTCCCAGATTCTAAAACATGGTTCAGTTCTACAATATCCTCTCTTTTTACTTTCATAATATCCTCCTTTTCTTTTTTATTATTTTGTACAGGTTTTGCTTTCTTTTTTATTCGAAACCTTTTCTCCTGTTAGGCAAATCATAGCACATGGATTTTTACTTTTCAATACATATTTTCATTTTTATTTATAAAAAGTGAAAATGAAAGCATTTTCTACATTTTGTACAAAATCAGGGTTCAAATTCTGTTTATTCTGCCACCATACATTTTCACCCGGTTCATTTTCTTCAGATTTATGCCAATACCACATTGTCATTTCCCCCAATATATGGTAGAATGCACTTAACCTTACAAGAACTCACGCAAAGGTAAAATTAACTGTGGAGGCGGAAAGATTTGATTACCAAAAACAGGCCAACCAATAAAGAAAGCAAAGAAATATCACACGCTTGTCTCATTAAATTTCATTTTATTTATGACAATCTGAAATCAGCAGAACGAAAAGCCGCTGATTTTTGTCTGAGTAACCCTTCTGATGTAGCTACTCTGACTATCAGCGAGGTTGCTGAACGGAGCGGCTGCAGCGAGGCCACCCTTGTGCGTCTGGCGCGCCGTCTTGGATATACTGGATACCCTGAATTACGAGCCAGCATCCGTGCGAAAGAATATGAAGATATCTTCCATTATATCGGCATCTCAGCATCAGACGGTCTTGAGACAATCGCATCCAGTGTCTTCAATTCCTGTGTACTATATCTTCAGGATTCCCTGCAGTCCATCGACTATGAAGCGCTGTCCCGGGCAATCGACCAGCTCACCGGGTCAGGGCGGCTTGTATTTGCCGCTTCAGGAGATGCACATTTTATCGCCGCTTCAGCTGCACAGAAGTTCATGCGCATCGGCTATCAGACAACAGCATCTTCTGACTTCGATTCCCAGCTGATCGCACTCTCCCAGATGACTCCGGAAGATGCACTTATCTGTATCTCACATTCCGGGAAGACACGTAATGTCTGCAATCTGGCTAAGGTGGCACGGGAACATGGCATCCCTGTCATTACAATTTCCAATTTCCCCGGTGCCCCGCTGGCAAAGCACTCTGACATCCTTTTACTGACAGCATCTTTTTCTTATGAGGTAATGGATGAGGTGCTGGCTAAGCGTGTGCCTGCATTGTGCCTGCTGGATACCCTGTACCTCTCTGTATTGATGAAAAGACAGGACAGCCTGCAGCCGCTCCTTGACAACGTCAATGAGTACCTTTCTCTCAATAAGCAGTAAGCATCTGTTTGAGCATCTGTTTTAGTTTTATAACCTCTTCCTTTTTATGTTCTTCCTATGTTAGAATGATACTAACAACCTAAGGTACGGCACATAAAAAATAACGTATTAATTGGAGGGATAGCATGTTAAACAGCACGGATATCAGAAAGGTATGCAGTGAGAATGGAATCAGGATGATTGATTTCAAGATGACAGACTTAGACGGGAGATGGCGTCATATTACGATCCCAGTGGAGAGGTTCAACGATGATATTTTTGTATATGGCATTGGATTTGACGGATCTAATTACGGGTATGCTCCGGTCGAAAAGAGTGATATGGTCTTTATCCCGGACCCGGAGACTGCGGTTGTCGATCCGTTCACTGAAATTCCTACATTGACCATGTGTGGCAATGTATGTGTGATCGGCAGGGAGAATACACCGTTTGACCAGTATCCGAGAAACGTCAGCCTGCGGGCAGTTGAGTATATGAAGTCGGAGGGCATCGCAGATGAGATGCTGATCGGACCCGAATTCGAATTTCATTTATTTGACAATGTAAGCTACATGGTGGAACCTCAGAAAACGTCCTTTACCGTAGATACCAGACAGGCATCCTGGAACAGCGGGATCGAAGGGCCCCAAAATGCAGGTTTCCAGGTGCCTAAAGGGGGCGGATACCATATTGCAGCGCCGCACGATATCGCCTACAGCCTAAGAAGTAAGATGTGTATGTACATGCAGGACTGGGGAGTCGATGTCAAATACCATCACCACGAAGTCGGCGGTTCCGGACAGATGGAGATCGAAGTGGAACTCGGCGATATGGTTGATATGGCCGATAAGACTATGATTATCAAGTATATCATCCAGAATGCCGCTGTAAAAGAGGGCAAGACCGCAACATTTATGCCTAAGCCGATCTACGGGGAGGCCGGGAATGGGATGCATGTACATATGCTCCTTATGAAGGACGGCGAACCGGTATTCTATGACGAAAACGGATACTCCGGTTTAAGTGAAACAGCACATTATTTTATCGGGGGACTGCTGAAGCATGTTGCTTCTCTGTGTGCACTGACCAACCCATCCACAAACTCCTTTAAGAGGCTTGTCCCGGGATATGAGGCCCCTGTCACAATTGGGTATGCAACCTCTAACCGGAGTGCGGTCATCCGTATTCCGGCCTACGCTAAGTCTCCGAAGGCAAAACGCTTCGAGCTCAGGAACCCGGACGCGACGGCGAATCCTTATTACGCTTATGCGGCAATCCTGATGGCCGGACTGGACGGCATCAAGAACAAGATTGACCCGTCAGTAAACGGCTGGGGACCTTATGACTGTAACTTATATGAACTTCCTGAGGAAGAAAAGGCAAAGATCCAGTCGCTTCCAAAGACACTGGATGAGGCATTGGACGCTCTGGAGGCTGACCATGATTATCTGACAGCCGGCGGTGTATTCCCCGAGAGGCTGATTCAGATCTGGCTGGAACGCAAACGGAAAGAAAGCCTTGAAATTTCACAGATCCCGCATCCGGCGGAATTCGAAAAGTATTATGATTTATAATTTCTGAATAACAGAACAGCAGGGCAAGCCGGATCGCATCCGTCTTACCCTGCTGTTTTATTTTTCTGACTCGTAATCTTCGATTAATTTTTTCTCCGCATCTGTCAGCTCACATTTTTCCAGTAAATCAGGACGCCGTTCTTTCGTACGCAGAACAGACTGTTCCCGCCTCCACTTTTCAATGTTTGCATGATGTCCCGACAGCAACACTTCCGGCACCTTCTTCCCATGCCATTCCTCTGGACGAGAGTACTGCGGATACTCCAGCAGATTATCCTGGAAGGATTCAAACTCCGCGGATACATCATTATGGAGAACACCGGGAACGAGTCTCGAAATCGCATCCACCATAACCATCGCCGGAAGCTCCCCGCCGGTCAGCACATAATCTCCGATCGAAACGTAGTCCGTCACGATCTCTTCCAACACCCGCTCATCGATTCCTTCATAATGTCCGCACAGCAGGACCAGTTCCTCCTCCTGTGCAAGTTCCTCAGCCATCTGCTGGTTAAATGTCTGCCCCTGCGGTGAAAGATATACCACTCTGGGAGCCTTTTCAAGCTTTCCGGCAACCGCCTCGTAGGCTAAGTATACCGGCTCCGCCTGCATCAGCATGCCCGCACCGCCCCCATAAGGGTAATCGTCCACACTCTGGTGCTTATTAAATGCATAATCCCGGATATTCACGGCCTCAATAGACAGAAGGCCTTTCCCTGCCGCACGTCCGATGATACTTGTGTTCAGTCCGTCCATGACCATATCCGGAAATAAGGTTAAAATATGAAAATTCATGTTTCTTTCGCTCCTCTATATCAGTCCGTCCAGCAGATGTACCTTCATAGTCTGTTCTTCCACGTTCACATCCAGTATACAATCATGGATTGCAGGGATCAGCACTTCCCCATGCTCCTTTGAATCCACAACATAGACTTCATTTGCCCCGGTCTCAATAACATCTTTGAGCACGCCAAACTCACCGTCTTCGGTAAATACCGTCATCCCGATCAGATCAGCGATGTAATACTCATCTTCCTCCAGTGGAGAAGCATTTTCGCGTGTTACAAGAAGGCTCTTCCCTTTATATTTTTCAATATCATTTATGTTATCAATTCCTTTGAACTTTACGATTACAAACTGCTTGAAAAACTTCACACCCTGAATCTCCATCGGAATCTGCTCTTTTCCTGTATCCAGTATTACATTTTTTAACACCTTAAATCTTGCCGGGTCATCCGTTGTCGGGAAAACCTTCACTTCACCCCGGATTCCATGAGTAGATGAAATAATCCCTACCTGTAAGTATTGTTCCATACCTGTCTCCTATATCTGTACCTTGGCAGGACGAATCTGTCTGCCGGTATCTCTATTTACCATCTCTGCCGGAAAAAACGGTCCGGCAGGAAAAAGAAAGGGGCAGTCACTCGATGCTCATAATGCATGAAGGCTGTCCCTTACGTTCTCTTGCTATTGCACGATGTCAACAACAACTCTCTTATCTTCCTTGGCAGCAGCTGCCTTAACCACAGAGCGGATTGCTTTTGCAATGCGTCCCTGCTTTCCGATAACCTTGCCCATATCGCCGTCAGCGACACGAACCTCGATTACCGTAGTTCTGCCGTCCTGTCTCTCAGAAACAACAACGCTGTCCGGATCGTCTACTAATGCTTTCGCAATTACTTCAACCAGTTCTTTCATTTAAGCCACCTCCGCGGAACAGCTTATTTCTCAATACCTGCTGCTTTTAAGATTTTTCCAACTACTTCTGTAGGCTGAGCTCCGTTGTTTAACCACTTCTTAGCTGCTTCCTCATCAACTTTGATTCCGCTTGGCTCCAGGTTCGGATCATATGTTCCGATTTCCTCGATAAACTTTCCATCTCTAGGAGATCTTGAATCTGCAACTACGATTCTATAGAAAGGAGCCTTCTTCTGTCCCATTCTTTTTAATCTGATTTTAACTGCCATTTTCTTTCACCTCTTCTTAATATTTTTTCTTTTTGTCTGATCCCGTTTAAGGACCTGCTAGCAAACTGCCATGCAGCCTGCTATGTAATGTATGTGTTAAAAAGGAAGTTTAAACTTGCCTTTCTTACCACCTCTGCCGCCCATCATGCCTGGAAGCTTCTTCATCATCTTCTTGGCTTCATTGAACTGCTTGACCATGCGGTTGACTTCCGCAATGTCCACTCCGGCGCCTTTCGCGATCCGGTGCTTTCTGGATGGGTTCAAAAGATCCGGATTCCTTCTCTCTTCCAGTGTCATGGAATAGATCATGGCCTCCATCCTTGCCATCCTTTTTTCATTCTCCTCGTTGTCGAGGTCGGGCATCTTGCCGCCCATGCCGCCGAGTCCAGGCATCATTCCCATAATGCTTGAAAGACCGCCCATCTTCTTCATCTGGTTCATACTCTCCAGATAATCATCAAAATCAAACTGGGCCTTCTTCATCTTCTGCGTCATCTGTCTGGCTTTTTCTTCATCGATCTCAGCCCCTGCTTTTTCAATCAGGGTCAGGACATCTCCCATACCTAAAATACGGGAAGCCATTCTATCTGGATAAAACTGTTCCAAATCGGAAAGTTTTTCACCCATACCTACATAGAGAATCGGTCTTCCGGTCACTGCTTTGATAGAAAGCGCTGCACCACCTCTGGTATCACCGTCTAACTTGGTTACGATCACACCGTCGATTCCGATCTTCTCATTAAAACTTCCGGCAACATTCACCGCATCCTGTCCTGTCATGGCATCCACAACAAGGATTGTCTGATGCACGGTAACTGCCTCCTTAATCTCCTGAAGTTCTCCCATCATGTCTTCATCAATATGAAGACGTCCGGCCGTATCCAGAATCACAATATTGTTGTTATTCTTCCTGGCATGCTCTAACGCAGCCTTTGCAATATCCGCAGGCTTGTTCTTATCTCCCATCGAGAAAACTTCAACGCCCTGCTTTTCTCCATTTATCTGTAACTGCTTGATTGCCGCAGGTCTGTATACATCACATGCGACAAGCAGCGGTTTCTTTCCCTTCAGCTTGAACTTTCCGGCGAGCTTTGCCGTCGTGGTCGTCTTACCTGCACCCTGAAGGCCGGCCATCATAATCACAGTGACCGCGCTTCCCGGCTGAAGCTGGATCTCAGTCGTCTCCGACCCCATCAGATTGACCAGCTCTTCATTCACGATCTTGATCACCATCTGCCCCGGATTCAGCCCGTTCATGACATCCTGTCCGACCGCACGTTCCTGCACACTCTTAATGAATCCCTTCACGACCTTAAAGTTAACATCCGCTTCCAGCAGTGCCATCTTTACTTCCTTGAGAGCTGTCTTCACATCATCTTCCGTAAGCCGCCCTTTACTGCGGAGGTTCTTAAATACGTTCTGAAGCTTTTCAGTTAAACTGTCAAATGCCATTCTATAACTCCTCTATTATCGTATCCGAAATCTTCCGGATTCTCTCAGCCATCTTTTCAGGTTCCATTCCCTGCTTCTCATATGAATCGAGAACTTCGTTAATCTTATGAACCTTTTCCTTAATCGAAAGGAACTTTTCCACCAGATGCAGCCTGACTTCATAGCCTTCCAGAATCTTCTGGCAGCGCTTCACCAGATCGTGAACACCCTGTCTGCTGATTCCCGCATCCTGTGCAATCTCACTCAAGGATAAATCCTCAAGTACAAACTGTTCGTAAATGTCTTTCTGGTGATCTGTGAGAAGTTCACCATAAAAATCGTATAACAACGCCTGTTCTAAAATCTCATTCACATTCATCACCTTAGTTATCATACACAAAAGTAAAACAGGTGTCAAGTATTTTTTCTTGACACCTGTCTCTTCTTTTGAAAATGGATAACAATTCACAGCATACTGATACATTCCCTTAAAGAAAGTATCTGGGAATCTGGAACACAAATACCGTCAATCCCGGCTGTAATCAATTCTCGTATCAGCGTCCCATCCCTCCTGATTTTTCCACAGAGAATAAATGTGGCTCCCGCCTTTTTCGTATTGCCGCAGATCAACATAAGCAGCCTCATTACAGACGGATAAAAACCTTCTGTGTCCTCCGGATATTCCTGATCTGTAAGATGTACAGCCAGCATATTTTCTGTCAGCTCTTTTAAAAAAACACCGATAAAATCTACATTGTCTGCAAGTATGTCACTGATCATCCCCGCACCAGCCGTTTCAATCAAGATTCCTGTCGGGATATCCTTGAATGGAATCCGCTCAGACTCTAGTTCCTCTTTTGTTTCTTTTATCAAGCCTTTCACGACATCCAGTCTGCTGATTGTTGCCACATGGTAAAAACCAAGTGAACAGGCTCCATAAGCACTTACTTTGAGTGCGGCTTTCATTTGAATCTTCAGTCGTTCCTTAGATTCTTCCCCTCCATCCTCTCCGATGATCAGTTTCCTCCTGGCCCTTGTTCCCATCAGATTTTTATATGCCTCATAAAGACACACCTCTGTAAACGGAGCATACCAGTTTCGAAACAAAGCCACACCTTCACCCTCAAATCTTCCGGCCCTGCTTATATCGGCCTTATCCTGTATCCAGCTGTAAAGCGGTACAGATTTTCCTTCCTGAGTCAGTGTCGCCTTCCCTTTCATCGTACGGATCAGCTTCTGGGAGTCCCTGATTTTCTTCAGCGCCATCTCTTTTACTTCATCATCGGGCCGCAGATAAAGGCATTCCTCCTCGCAGTCCAGAATGGCTTCCTCTCCATGCCAGTTTTTCTTGATCCTTGTCTGAATCATCATTGGCAGCTCCAGTACCCTTGCAATCATCGCCGTGTGGGAATTGGCCGAGCCGAACCGCGTCACAAGGCCAAGCAGTTTTTCTCTTTCAATCTGTATTAATTCGCTCGGTGCCATATCTTCCGCTACCAGTATGACCGGCTCGTTTTCAGGGGCCTGCTGCTTTTCCTTTCCGGTCAGAATATGTTCCAGTCTTTCTGTCACATCCATAATATCAATAGATTTTGTCCGGAAATATTCATCCTTCATGCCAGTAAAAAATCCGGAAAACATATCTCCCGTCAGCGCGACCGCATATTCCGCCCTTTTCCCCTGTTCCTGAATCAGCTGTATAACCGCATCATTATAGTCTTCATCCTCCAGTATCATAGCCTGTACTTCAAAAATGGCCGCTGTATCCTGATCAATCTCCTCCGAGACTTTTTCATACAGGAGATTCAGCTGCTCAACAGCCCTTACTTTTGCATTCTGGAATCTCCTCATTTCTTCTGCCTTATCCTGGCCGTCCTGCTGCCTGATATCCGGTTTCTGTTTCGAATAGACAAATACAGTGCCGGCAGCGACACCGGGAACTACCAGCTTTCCTTCATACTTTTCCATTCCGGCTCTCCTGTTGATCTATAAATTCTTCTGAAAATACTGTTCCAGTATCTGTGCCTCTTTTGCCTCATCCGGACCTTCCAGCGTTACCGTTACTTTTACTTCCTTTGAAACCCCTAACTTCAATACTGCCAGCAGCTTTTTAGCATTGGCCCTTTTCCCCTGTGCTGACAGGATAACTTCCGAAGTATAGGACTGGGTCTGTTTCACAAGCATTGCTGCCGGCCTCGCGTGAATTCCTATTTCACATTTAATCGTATAGGTAAATGATTCCATCTCTTCCTCCTGTCATATATCAGGGTGCCGCTTCTTAAAAGATTCCGAAGAATGAACCCACCACACTGACTGCCATAACAGAAAGGCAGATGAGTCCATACCTGTTTGTTTTCTTCATAATAAAATAGATCAAAAATAGCGCGCCCAGCGGCAGAATCCCGCCTACGATAGAATCCAGTGCCTCCTGCAGTACAATGGCATCATTGTTTCCGATCACAATCTCAATCGGAGTCGCCAGAGAAACATAACTTGCTCCCAGGGCGCCCATCATAAACATACCCAGAATACTGGAAATGGTAGTCAGTTTACTGATCAGATTTCCGCCTAAGATCGCTGTAAATGCACTCTTTCCCATCCTGTACCCCATCTGGTACAGATATCGTCCCTCGAGATACATCAGCACTGCAAATATGATGGCAATGACTGCACCCAGAGGGTTCCCTTTTATCGCCAGATCACAGCCGATCCCAAGAAATATCGGCTTCAGTACCGTCCAGTTCAGAGAATCCCCCAGCCCCGCGAACGGTCCCATCAGGCCAACCTTTAGACTGGTGATGATCGAGTTTTTTTCTTCCTCGGGGAGTTCAACCATAGTCTCTTCCATCGACACGGTTGCCCCTACAACTGTTGCCCCGATACAGCCTTCTGTATTAAATAGTTCCGACTGCCTTTTCAGTGCTTTTTTCAGTCCCTCCGGATTATCTTTATATAATTTTTCCAGTATATGAAGCTGAGAGCGGCACATGCCGATTCCCTGCATCCTCTCGTAAGAGTGTCCTACTTCTGCCCACTGGTGCCATCCATTATAAGCCTTTCTGATATCTTTCTTAGTCAGGACAGATTCTTTCTCTTGATTTTCAGCCATATTTCCACCTACCCTCTCTACTGCTTTTCCGTTCTGAAAGCAGACACATTCCACATAATCGCTACAACACAGCCGCCCATAATGGCCGCCCCGATTACAGAAACTCCGAATAGTATAACCATGAAATATCCCATCAGGAATACAGGAATCATCTTTGGCCGGTCAATCACCTTCAGCGTTACCATAATACCAATTGCAGGCAGTATACCACCGGCTACATTTAACCCGTTCACAATCCACTCCGGCATCTTCTCAACAAGTGCCATGACAACAGTAGATCCAAAATAAACACCGATAAATGCAAATGGGAATGAGATTACGAAATCAATGGCTGCAGTCAGCCATGTCATTCTTTTGATCCCCCTGATATCCCCTCTGTCGACATATTTATCCACAACATGGGCCATATAGTTGTTTACTGAATAGAAAAACGGGGTATTCATATTGCCGATCAGTCCCACCGCGATACACAGCGGCAAGGCTGTTTTAACATCCATGCCTGTAATCAGTGCCAAAGGAATCGTAATACATGAGGCAAGGCAGATATCCGACGGCTCTACCCCGCCGGATGCCACCTGGCTGATCGTCAGGAGGGTAATCTGTCCGCCAAGAATCATAGCAGTGGAAATATCACCGGTTACAATGCCGAATATAAGGCCATGTACAAGACCACACAGCCAGAATATATTCATCGGCACATAGAACATTTCCGTATTGGCATAACCATATATAATGCCGGAAATAATAGCGAGCTTCAACGTCATATAGATTCCCTCCCTACTTCTTCATCTTTTTCTCAATTACAGAATACTTCAGTTCTCTGTCATCCGGCACATTCTGCATGCAGATCGTGACACCGCTCTCCTTCATTTTTTCCAGCATCCCGGCCTCTGCATCACTTAGAAAAATATATTTGCACACATCTGTTTTTCCTGGTTCCTTCGGGCAGTTTCCAAGCTGTACTTTGTCCATCGGCATTCCCTCTTCGAATGCTTTATAGCAGGACTCTACTGTCTGGAACAGTACAAGCAGGGTTTCATCCTGAAATGTATCTGCCTTCCATTTTTCAATAAAGTCTGAGGTCCCGAGAAGACTGAATTCATAATTCTTAGGCGCCGCCATTTTATATACAAGCATCATCATCTCATCTTTACAGAGCACGTCATCAATGACTACAATCCGGTCCGGATGGACCGCCTTGCTCCACCTGACTACCACCTGTCCATGCACCAGTCGGTAATCTATCCTGATTAATCCTATATTTGCCATTCCTTTACGCCCCTTCCTCTTACTCGTTAAAGTTCATGATACCCTCCTGTCCGTCCAGAACGAGCTGTTTCGCCATATCCGCCAGGGAATCAGTCTCCTGCCTTAATTCTACCGCACTTAAGAGCATAGGCAGGTTCATTCCCAATACCGCATACACCTCTTTCTTCTGTACCAGAGAGTATTTTCTCAACTGGTTGCAGGGTGTTCCGCCCATCAGATCTACCAGACAGATACAGCCCTTTTTATAACTTTCCATCGCCTTTACAAAACTTTTATAAAACTCTTCTACATTATCCCCTTCTTCCAGCGAGAAAGCCGCCACATTATCTACTTCAGAATAAATCAGCTCCATTGTCTCGAAGAGAGCCTTTGCATAAGGCCCGTGGCTTAAAAGTAATATTCCGGGCTGGGACTGATTTATTTTAGCTGCATCAAAAACGCTTTCCATAGTCCATTCCCTCCTATTCATCCCAGGACGGCTCCAGCATTGTCAGCCCAAGCCTTTCCGCTTCCAGAGAAATTCTACTGATCTCATCATCCGTAAGCGTCCACTCGAAAGCCTCACAATTTCGTTTTGCCTTACCTGCATTATGCGCCCCAATCAGGGCTGTCCCTATATATGGCTGCTGTGTGCTCCAGTTGACCGCCACCTGCGACACCGGCCGGTTATGGGCCTTCGCTATATCATCCATTGTCTCCAGTAGCTTCATAATGTTTGAAAACACCGGCTCCCTATAGTAAAGAGAATAAAAATTATTCCGGATATCATTCTCTTCAAATTCTGGAATATGCCGGTAAATACCAGACAGGATACCTCCGCCCAGCGTCCCGTATGACATGGTGTCAATGCCCTGTTCTTTTGCCCACAGAATCATCTCTTTATTTGTCTGGTTTAAAAGGGAAAAGGATGGCTGGATCACGTCAATCCTTCCGTATTTCATCGCCTCTTCCGTCTCCTCTTTTGTAAAATTAGACAGGCCGGTGAATCTGATTTTCCCCTGTCTCCTCAATTCTTCCAGAGCCCCCATTGTCTCTTCTATAGGTGTTTCCCGATCCGGTTCATGTATAAAATAGAAGTCTATGTAGTCTGTCTGCAGGTTTTTCAGAGACTCTTCGCACTGCCGGATTACTGACGGATAGGATGCCGAATTAATACACTCCTCTTCCGGGTCAGGAAGCAGGCCGCATTTCGTGGAAATCAATACTTTATCTCTCTTTCCTTTTACCCCTCTGCCAACCAGTCTTTCCGAACTCCCCCAGCCATAAGCCGGGGCCGTATCAATCAGATTAACGCCTTCCCCAATCAGAACATCCATCGCCTTCAGACAGTCTTCTTCTGTAAATCTTCCGTAGAAGTTATTTCCCTGTGCATCTGCCCCTCCATTCCCCCAGCTTCCCAGTCCCAGTACGGAAACTCTGACATCTGCATTTTTAAAATGTTTATATCTCATTTTACACTCCCTTCTCCTTTTGCTTCTCATGGTCCAAAATGAAGGATATAATCTCCTTTAATGTTTCCTCCGGTTCATCTGTAAACACGGAATGACTGCTGTTTTCCATGACGACAGCCTTTCCTTTTGGAATCAGGTCTGCAATCTCATAAGTAAATGAAACCGGTGCCACCCAGTCATGCCTGCCTCCGATTACCAATGTTGGACAGGTGATCGTGTGAAGTTCTTCCCGAAAATCAAAAGTCAGCTGTTCCCCGCCAAACCATTGATTTACCGCTTCATAGGACGGGATTCCCCGCCGGATCTCCTCCTCGACCTCCTCTCTGCTTACTTCCCCGGTTCTTACTTTATAAGAGTACAGGTCCATAAAAACCTTATAATATCTGTCATATTCTTCATTATTCGGAAAAGTCCCGTGCCACAAATAGTCTTTACCCATCTGTATTTGTTCCTCCGTCCCGAGTTTTTCTAATTCCGCAATTCCTTTTTCGTGGACGGAATGATCACAAGCCGTAGTGATCAGCACAAGGCCGCTTAAATTTTCCGGATAACGGATTCCATAGGCCTGCCCTACATAACCGCCATAACTCTGCCCCAGAAGGTAGATTTTATCAAGTCCGAGGTATTTTCTGAGCCCCTCGATATCCTCTACATTCTGATCAAGTGTATACTCTTCCTTTTTCGTTCTTTCGCTTCTCCCATTTCCTCTGTAGTCGATATAAACAAGCTGCATATAGTCACTGAGAGGGCTTAATACCGGGCAGTAATCCCCGTGGTCACAGCCGGGCCCGCCGTGTACGACAAAACAGACCGGCTTTTCTTTCATAACGGGGCCTTCCGGCACAAACTGCTTCCCTTCTACATCAAAAAATATCCTTGCTCCGTTTATTTCTGCAAACAATTCCCATCCTCCTTCTTCAAAAACCATTCCATTGAAAGATGTGCCAGAAAGGCGGCACCTTTCATCAATAACGTTTCATCCGTTACAAACCCGGGATGGTGATTCCCATATGGGCTTTCCGGCTCAATAGTCTGATAGAACCAGTAAACACCGGGGCACTGTTCCAGATAACAGGCCATATCATCACTGGCAAGTATCGCACTTTCCAATTCCGATACCTGTTCTTTTCCCCAGAACCGCTGTGCCTGTTCTCTGAAAAATGTAGTACAGGCCGGATCGTTTTCCAGTACCGGATACCCTCTGCTATAATGGATGTCACAGCCTGCGCGCATTGCTTCGGCAGTCTTAGTGCAGATCGTAACGATCCGTTCTTCCATATACGCCCTGAATTTGCTGTCTGTTGTCCTCAAAGCCCCTCTCATGACCACGCTGTCGGAAATGATGTTGTCAGCCGCACCACCATGTACCGATCCAACTGTAAGCACCGCCGGTTCTGTCCCTCTGCGTTCCCTGCTGATTAGTGTCTGCAAAGCCAGAATGATCTGAGCGGCAGTTACTACAGGATCGATTCCCTGCTCCGGCATCGCACCGTGACACCCTTTTCCATGAATTGTAATGGAAAAACTGTCTTTTGCCGCCATCACCGGACCGGATTTCACTCCGATATTCCCCTTTGGCAGTCCCGCAAGGTTTCCTGCATGCTGTCCGAATACAGCCTCCACGGGCCCTTCAAGAATCCCCTGGCCAAGCAGCAGGACAGCCCCTCCCGGTTCCTCTTCCCCCGCCTGAAATAAGAGTCTTACACATCCCTTCATCCGCTGCCTGTACCGCATAAGAATCCGGGCCGCGCCGAGCAGCATCGCCATATGGGCATCATGTCCGCAGCTGTGCATGTTTCCATTTGCTGATGCATATGGAAGCCCCGTCTCCTCTGCCATCTCAAGTCCGTCCATATCGGCACGAAGCAGAATCACCCGGCTTTCATCCCTTCCGCAAATCTTCGCACTGACACTGCTGTGTCCCTCATAATGCACGGGTGTAAGCCCCATTTCCTGTAGTTTTTTCTCTATGTAAGCCTTTGTTTGGGGAAGAAAGAGTCCTGTCTCCGGAATCTGGTGCAGCTCCCTGTAACATGATATGACATAATCTTCATCTGCTCTTTCCCATTTAATCGGATCGTTATTTATCTTCATGCTCTTTCCCGCCTTCAAGGCCAAGCTTCTGGACCCCGAATTCCGGGATCTGGGACCAGGCCTTTCCTTTGCAGCCCGTAATTTCAAAAAAGTGTTTTACTTTTTCTTTGATTCCATTTGTGATTACATCAAAGAAATCATACATGCTGTCCCCCTCAAGTTTTGCTTCCATGAGGGCATCATAGCCAGCCTGCACGATATCTCGTGCAAAGTTGACTTTCGCAATCCCGTTCTGGCAGGCTTTATAGATATTCTCGTCCCCGCTGCCTGAACCGCCGTGCAGGACTAAAGGTACACTGCACCGCTCATGGAGCTCTCTGAGCCTGTCAAACTGGATTTTCGGTGTTCCACGGTATGCCCCGTGTGCAGTTCCCACTGCGACAGCAAGACAGTCGATTCCCGTTTCCTCCACAAAACGCTGTGCTTCGTCAGGATCTGTAAATGCAGTCTTTCCGTCTGTTTCATAATTTTCCCCGTCTCCCACATGCCCCAGTTCCGCCTCTACCGTGACGCCAACGGAATGTGCTATACGCACCAGTTCTTTTACTTCTTTAGCATTCTCGTCAAAGGGGAGTCTGGAACGGTCAATCATAACTGCCGAAAATCCGGCCTGTATTCCTGCCACTGCATCTGCAAAATCGGGGCTGTGGTCCAGACAGAGTGCAACCGGTACGGATGCCTGGTCTGCATAGGTTTTTACCATCCGGCAGTAGAAGAAAGGATCCGGCATTGTATCCACGAAATTAATAAAAATCAAAGGAGACTTCGTTTCTTCTGCCGCCTCGATTGCCGCAATAATGCAAGTTTCATTTTCCCCCAGTACTGCCGGTACTCCGTACCCTTCTTTATAAGCCCTGTCTACTATTTCCTTCATCGTAACGTACATAATGACTCCTCCTCATCCTTCCACATATGAACTGCTACCCTGTATGCCCCGGGAGTACTTGCGGCCTCATAAGCCTTCTGGATGTCATCCAAAGGATAATGCGCCTCGATCAGTCCACTTACTTTTACACGCCCGGAATCGAGCAGGTCTGCCGCTATCTGAATATCACTTAATTCCGCGCCGAAGGTTCCCATCAGGCGCAGCCTTTTATAATGAATCTCATTCGAACCAACCGGGAGGTCAGGTGCCGGGTATCCCGCTGCAAAGAAAAGAATCTTCGTATCCATCTGGGCCAGTTCTAGCGCCTGCCTGTTCGCAGGTGTCACGCCTGCCGCCACAATAATGGAGTTCAGCGCCCTGCCATTAAAAGATTCCCGTATCTGCTCCTGATATCCTGCCTCCCCCGGATGAATCACCGGAAATCCTTCTTTCTTTGCATGTGCTATTTTCTTTTCGTCAACCTCAGTAACCAGAACCTCTGCACCATAGGCCCTTGCTGCCATTGCATTCAAGAGCCCCATCGTCCCCGCACCGATCACCACAACGGTTTCAAAAGGTTTGATATCCAGCATACGGATCCCATGCATAACTGTGGACAAATTCTCCAGAAATCCAATCTCTTCAAAAGGAATATCTGAGTGAAACTTGATCACATTTCTCGCATCCGCCACATAATAATTAGCAAAACCAAAATCCCCCCAGTATCCGTCCTCTGACTGTACCCAGTCGTCCTCTATATTCGTACAGCCCAGAGTATGGCCAAGCCGGCATTCCCGGCACTGCCCGCAGTTCTCATAAGCTACCAGGCCGACTCTGTCGCCAATATTGAGATGACTGCCCGCATTCTTCCCCTTTTTGATGATTACCCCTGCATTTTCATGTCCTCCGGCCATCGGCATTGGCTGATTTTTTCTCGCCCCGGTCCACAGACCGTAATCTGTTGTACAGATATTGCATGTTTCCATCCTGAGCAGAACCTGATCATCCCCCAGAGGCGGGAGCGGCCTTTCATGCACTTCCGCCTGATGTGCAGCTGTGATTACTCCAAACCTCATTCTTTCCTCCATTATGCAGCCTCCTTTTCAATTATTTCTTTATTTTTCTGTTTTTATATTGATTGTTTTCATTATATATGTTAAATATTATATTATTTTCCTTTTTTCTGTTATTTTCTTCCTATTTTTAATTCTGTTTGACGATTCGAAAATAAATATGGTTAATTTTAAGGACATGATAAATTAAGAATTGTCCGGCTTCATCCGGGACAAACTGATAAGATGTATAATATCATGCAGTATGTCATGTACTTTGATGCAGTCATACAAAGACAAGCTCTAATAATTCGAGGAGGTTCCGTATGGATTTACAGATCATTTCATCAAGCCAAAATCTTCCCTATAGGATAGAAATCAAATCCCCGTCTCAGGAAGAACAGCACATTCATCCTGAACTGGAACTGGTTTTTATTTTAAAAGGTTCTGTGGAATATTCTGTGGATTACAAGAAGTACATTCTGAACCAGAGAGATTTTTTCTTTGTAAACAGTCTGGAACTACATCACATTAACTCTTATTCATCCGAGAGCCGGATTTTATGCATACACATCGACCTGCTTGCTTTTACCCGCTTCTATCCGGGGATTACAGATTATCCCTTTCAATACAGGGATACGTTAAACAACAGAGAACATACCGTTTATAAAAATATTTATGCCCAGCTCCATACACTGCTTTATCAATTGGTAGAAAAACCTGACACATTCCTGCTATTGTCGATGTCATGCATCACTAATATTCTCATAGAATTGTGCGAGTCCTGTATTAACATGCAAACTTCTGAGTTGTACGTTAAGAAAGATGAAAAAAGGACCCGGATTATAAACATACTAAGCTATTTGAATGAAAATTATTCGGAGACAATTACCCTTGACATGCTGTCTGAAAAATTCAGTTTAAGCAAACCTTATCTCTCAAAATATTTTAAAACGGTCATGGGAACCGGATTTCTGGATTATGTAAACAGACTTCGTATCCACAAATCACTGGACATGCTGTGTAATACAGAAGAAAGGATTATAGACATCGCACTTGCCAATGGATTTAACACCCAGAAATCTTACAGCCGGGTGTTTCAGAAAGAATTCGGACAGAGCCCTTCCGAATACCGCACGAAGAACCGAAGCTCAAAAAAATCCCCTGACCCGGATCTTATAAAGCCCGTTACAAGAGAAAATCTGATTCAGGATTTTCCACCCGGAAAACAGGTTCCATATACACTGCCGGATGAGGAAATCCGAACTGTCAATATCGGTTTTAACCTGAAAACGGCTGTGGACTGGCCCCTGAAACAGATCTGGAACCGCACGCTGTTTCTCGGCAGTGCTTCATTATGCCTGCATCGCAAGGTACAGAATGAAATCCGTGAGCTGACCGCAGAGATTCCATTCCAGTATATAAGGTTCTATGGAATCTTTTCCGACGACATTTTTTTCTGCAGAGAATCGAAAGACGGTACCTACACCTATTTCTGGGAAGAAATAGATGAATTGTTAGACTTTATATGTAATCTTTCACTGAAACCATTCTTTGTGTTTGGCCCATCCTGCGGATTCTTTGCTACAAAACGCGAACTGCTTGGGATTGTGCCTCAGAATTATGCGATTCTGGCTTCCGGGAAAAAATGGGGCCTTATATTGTCTGATTTCTGTTCCCACTGCATTGAGCGCTATGGCAGGCAGGAAGTAAACAGCTGGAAATTCCAGGTCTGGTCTCTTCCGTCAGAAGGTGCCATGAGAACTTCTGAAACCGCACATGATTTTTTCCGTTTCATGAAAAAAACATATCTGACCATACGCCAGATACTCCCACAGGTGCAGATTGGTTCTCCCGCCCTGCTGCCGGATTATGAAGAAGATTGGCTGGATTCTTTTTTTACTTACTGCAGGGAAGAGCACATTCAATTTGATTTTATGAATGTCTACTTATACACACCTACAAATCCACTCAATCTTAATCATCATTATTATGCACCTTCTGGTTTGACAGATGCGGACTTCACAGACAGTCAGAATTATTTTAATGAATCCACACTGAAAATCATTCATTGTATGCAGCGCAATCAGTGCACAGCACCTCTGATTGCCTCAGAGTGGAACATTAACGACTATCCTCAGGATTACTGCCGGGATACCGTTTTCATGCTTTCTTATCTTCTTCATACCCACCTGAACGCGCCACGGCAGATTGATGAAATTATCTATTCCCTAATGCAGGATTACCCGAACGAACTTATTCCATCAGGGGAAACTTTTTACGGCGGTCCCGGCTTTCTCACTTCTGCCGGGTTAAAAAAGCCAGCCTATACAGGTTTGTGGTTTTTAAATCAATTGGGGGATAAAGAGATCTTCCGCGGTGATTCCTACATTATTACCCGCTCAGGAGAACAGTACCAGTTTATATTCTATAATTACTGTTATTTCAGCAGGACCTTTTTATCAGGGGATAAGGATCTGCTGTCCAGCTTTGACAGATATAATATTTATGAAAAGGGAGAGACGCTGAAACTGAATCTGGTACTCAATCTGGAATCTGGCAATTATAAAACAGAAGCCTATCTCCTCGACAGGCTGCATGGTTCCGTATACGATGCCTGGATGAACATGGGGCATCCCGATTCCATCAGCGGCAGCGTTCACAAATATTTGAAATCAAAGGACGGCCCTCTATTATTCATCGAGACGAAGCAGGTAAAGGAAAATTTATTAATCGAACAAGACGTTCCCGTACATGGTGCAGTGCTCCTTTTAATCGAAAAGCTCTCCTGACAGCTGCCGCCGTCCACATTCCTTATAGCAGAATATGGACGGCACAGCACTCTAAAAAAAGCTCCTGCTTCACTTCTTAAGCCTCGAACATCTTCCCCACCTGCAGCATCCCCCACCCCTGCCGGGCGTATTCCGTCTGTACGCAGGATGCCCGCAGCCTAAGTTTCACTTCCACATTCGTCATATCCGGATATTTGGACAAAAGGCAGGCAATGGCTCCTGATACAACCGGAGTCGCCATCGAAGTCCCGCTCTTTACCACATACGGTTTCTGCCACCGGTTGGTATAGTCTCCGTTGCAGCTCAGAATATTCGTCCCCGGCGCCGACAGATCCGGTTTCACAATGCATTCCTGAGTCGGGCCGTTCCCGGAATAATTCCACTCTCCGGTATTCCCCCTCCCCTGTACCACTGCCCTCCGATCCTCAATCGCCCCCACGGTAATGACCTTCTTACTTGTGCCCGGAACCGCCACGGTTCCCTCTTTCGGGCCATAATTTCCTGCAGATACAACGACAACCAGCCCTTCGTCCCAAAGTGCGTCCACCGCGTCCAGAAGGCGCTTCTCCTGCGCCGCATCCAGTCCCGGCTGGGTCCCCACAGAGATATTCACAATCCGCAGCTTCATCTGCCTGTGGACCGATAGCAGCCAGTCTATGCCTGCAACGACGTGATCAACAGAGCCATTTCCCGTATGGTCCAGTACCTTTCCCATCAGGATTTCCGCCTGAGGGGCCATTCCCCCGTAGATACCAGAGGAAAGTTTCCCGCTTCCGCCGAGAATTCCCGAAACGTGCGTCCCGTGTTTCCCGTCGTCGTATATCTTTTCTTTATTATGAACGAAATCTCGAAATCCGATGATTCTTCTATCAAAATCAGGGTGCAGCGTAATCCCCGTATCAAGGACCGCAACCCGCACACCCTGTCCCAGGCATTTATTTATCAGGATATCCGGGCACCAATACCCTACTGTCTGTTTTACCCATTTCATAGAAACACCTTTTTTAATAAGGTATTCAGAAATCTTGTCCTGCGTCCGCGTCAAACAGGTCCGGTAAAATTTTTTCAAAAACTTTCTCACACATTTGTAACCCGCTACATATTATGAACTGTAATCAAACATATATGGAGGATTTAACATGAGTGATTTAAGTGCTACAAACTGTGGATGTGGATGTGAGAGTAACTGCGGAGGTGGCTGTGGCGGCGGAATGAACTCCTGCCTGTGGATCATCATCCTGCTTTGCTGCTGCGGCGGCGGTTTCGGCGGCGGATGCGGCGGAAACAACTGTGGATGCGGCGGAAATGACAGCTGCCTGTGGATCATCTTACTGCTTTGCTGCTGTGGCGGTTTCGGCGGCGGAAATAGTTGCGGATGCAACAATGGCTGCGGATGCTAATTAGTTCACTGCAATAGAACATTCTAATCTAAAAAGTCCTAAAAATCCCCGGTACAGCTTCCTGTGCCGGGGTTCTTTTATGGCCTTGCCTGATTCTCATGGTTCTGGCTGTTCTTCGCTTTCTGTTCCTTCGTATCTTTATTCTCGTTCAGACGTTTCTTGAGCATGCAGTCCTCATCAATCTCATATACTGCATTACCGTCAATGATTAATTTTCGTTTCATATCAATTACCATTCCCTTTCTATTCCCTATTATAGTATGTAGGAACATTAACTTTAGTCTTTCCAAATCCTCATATTTTTATACTTCCGAACATATATATTTACAACGTTATAATTAGGAGTGCTTATGGAAAAACAACCGCCAAAACCAATGACACCTTTTGATGAACTGGTAATACCGCAGCAGCTTCATATGCTGAAGCTGATCCTTCCCTACACTCCTTCTTCTAATCAGCAGTTCCTTGGGGTCTTTATCAAATTTCTGGAATTGAAAGAAACAATGGCATTTTTTCAGAATTCCGGAAATCCTTTACATACTCAGGCATTCAACCGCAGTTCTCCGCCGACTGCTATGGAAATGCTGCAGGAAATCAAACCCTATATGCCTCCGAAAGAAGCTGAAATGATGGACACTTTTTCGAATATGATGAATATAATGGAAATGGTACAGATGTTTCAGGGAAGCGGGGGTGACACGGGCGGAAGTCCCTTCGGAGACATGTCAGATATGTTCTCCTCCTTTGGCGGGGGATCCGGCGGATTCAATCCGATGGATATGATGATGGGGATGCTGACTCCTGAACAGCAGAATATGTTCCAGATGTACAATCATATGTTTGAGGATGAAATGAACTCAAATGAGATGGGTTCAAATGAAAACAGCACAGATCCTGACGGCACAAAAGACAGCTTTTTCGAGAAAGGAGATGATACAGATGAACGAATGGATGAACAATCCGGCAATGAAGAATATAGACCCGGTTAAGCTGGAGCTGATACAGATGGCAGCTTCCCAGACTTCCGGCAAAAGCGGCAGGGACCTTGCCCCGGTCATGCTTGCCCTGATCACCAATGCCAATAAAAAAGGCATCAGTTTCACAGGGGATGAGATGTCACTGATACTGGAAATCCTCAAAGAAGGCAAATCCAAACAGGAACAGGCCCAGATCGACCAGACTATTAATATGGTCAGTTCAATTATGAAGAAGAAGGGTTAAAAACCTTCTTCTTTTCTCTTAATCCGCATCTCTCTTCTCTTTTCAGCGGCCTCCCACTCTGCGCGCTCTTCCTCCCCTTCCAGAATCAGGCGCGGAACCCTCGTCGGCTTATCATTGTCATCCAGGGCAACCATTGTGAAATAGGCCCGGTTGATCGGACGGCGCATCCCGTCCATGTTCTCCACATAAGTATCCACACGGACTTCCATAGATGTGTTCCCCACGTAAGTCACCTTCCCGATGATCACGATCACATCCTTCTGGTAGGCACCCTGTATGAATCTCAGATTATCTACCGATGCAGTAATAATATTGCCACGCGTGTGGCGCTTTGCCACCAGCCCTGCCACATCATCCAGCCACTGCATCAGGATTCCTCCGAACAAACGTCCTGCCGCATTCAGATGGTTCGGGCGCACCATGTGCACCGTCTCCACCCTTGAATCAGCAACTCTTCTCTCTTCAACCATTACAACAACTCCAATCCGCATTCTGCTGCTATATTTTTATAGAATTCCAAAGTCTGAAGATCCTCACAGAACAGAGGATACTCCAGATTATAATTCCCCCAGACCACCGCTTTATGTCCCGTAAAGTAAAATGTGGAAAACAGCCAGTTTCGCGCTGTAATCCCGGCCAGAAAACCTAAGTTCTCCTCTTGAAGCGGATAGTAGACCCATCCCCGGTCTATCTCAAATTCTGAAAAAACAGACTTTTCTTTCTCATCCAGCCCGGCCTCAAACTGTTCCTTTTGTTCCTTTTCAAGCACCGCATAATAGAAATCTGCGTATGCTTTGTCATTGTTTTCCTCCAGACAGCGCATAAGGAATGCTTCCATCGCCTGCTTTCCGCCTTTCAGTATGACTGACTGATACTGTCTCAGTCCTTCTCCCACGTTCCCGGTCAGGATTGCCCCTTTAGATGCCAGACCTTCTTTACTCATTGATTGAAACATATTAACCTCCCCGGCAGCCAGAAACTCTATGAAATGATACTTCTCTATTATAATCTCTAAAGCAGTCACACTTCAAGGTAATTTTCCGGAATCTGTTGAATTCTCTGTGCCTTTCCTGTAAGATTGAAACATCAGAATCTAAAACCATTTCATTTAAATGAGGGGTTACCCTCTTTACAAAAGGAGATAACACAATGCATAATATCAAATTAACACTGGAATATGACGGTTCCCGCTATCAGGGATGGCAGCGCGCCGCGGGGGAATCCACGAATACGGTTTCCAATAAGCTCTTAGAAGTCATTCACAAAATGACCGCCGAGGATGTGGAATTATACTGCGGGGCAAGAACGGAAGTCGGTGTCCACGCCTATGAGCAGACTGTCAGCTTCAAGACCACCTCAGATATGAAACCATACGAGATTCAGCAGTACCTGAACCGCTATCTCCCGATGGATATCGCCGTGCTCACGGCCGAAGAAATGCCTGAACGCTTCCACGCCTCTTTAAATGCGGTTTCCAAAACATATCTGTACCGTATCGCCATAGGTGATGTCCCCAGCGTATTTGAGCGCAAATACACCTATTACGCCTTCAAGACACCGGATATCACGGTTATGCAGCAGGCGGCAATCCAACTGATCGGTAAACACGATTTCAAGAACTTTTCTACCGTAAAAAAGAGCAAGTCCACGGAAAAAGAAATGTATGAGATTAAAATTTATGGCGATGCCGATGAAATACAGATTTCCATGCGTGCAAAGGACTTCCTGCACAACATGCCCAGAATAATCGCCGGCACACTGCTTGACATCGGTCTGGGAAAGAGAAAGAAGGAATGCATCGAAGCCATCTTCTCCGGCGGGGAAGCAGCCAGCGCACCATGCGATCCCAAAGGACTGTTTCTTCAGGAAATCGAATATTAAAAGAGGGGCTTTACGGCCCCTCATTATTATTTTTATAAAATATCAATATGTTCCCCTGCCAGTGCCTTATTCATGCTGCGCACCGCACAAAATTTCCCGCACATGGAACAGGTATCCTCGTGTTCCGGCTTCCGCTCATCACGAATCCGTCTTGCCGTATCCGGGTCTATTGCACAGTCAAACTGCGCCTCCCAGTCCAGTTTTCTTCTTGCATCCGCCATTTTGTCATCGATTTCGCGTGCACCTCTTACCCCTTTCGCAATATCCGCTGCATGGGCAGCGATCTTGGAGGCGATGATCCCCTGCTTCACGTCCTCCACATTCGGCAGTGCCAGATGTTCCGCCGGAGTCACATAACAGAGGAATGCCGCACCGGAGGCCGCCGCGATGGCACCGCCGATGGCAGATGTGATATGGTCATAGCCCGGCGCAATATCCGTCACGAGAGGTCCCAGCACATAGAACGGTGCCCCCTGGCAGACAGACTGCTGTACCTTCATGTTCGCGGCGATCTGGTCCATCGGCATGTGGCCCGGCCCTTCCACCATCACCTGCACATCCTTCTCCCACGCCCGTTTCGTCAGTTCCCCGAGGCGCACGAGTTCTTCAATCTGGCAGACATCCGTGGCGTCCGCAAGACATCCCGGCCTGCATGCATCCCCAAGAGAAATCGTAACGTCATATTCACGGCAGATATCCAGAATCTCATCATAATATTCGTAAAATGGATTTTCCTCCCCAGTCATGCACATCCATGCAAACACAAGGGAACCTCCCCTTGAAACAATATTCATTTTCCGCTTGTGGTTCTTGATCTGGTCAATCGTTTTCCGGCTGATACCGCAGTGCAGCGTCACGAAATCCACCCCGTCCTCCGCATGCAGACGTATCACATCAATAAAATCTTTTGCAGTCAGTGAATCCAGATCCCGCTGGTAGTGGATCACGGAGTCATAGATCGGAACCGTCCCAATCATTGCCGGGCACTCACTTGTCAGTTTCCGCCTGAACGGAATGGTATTCCCGTGGGAAGAAAGGTCCATGATGGCATGCGCCCCCATATTAGCGGCCTCCATCACCTTCTCCATCTCCACATTATAATCCTTGCAGTCTCTGGAAACACCCAGATTCACATTGATCTTCGTCTTCAGCATAGATCCCACACCCTCGGGGTCAATACAGGTATGCCTCTTGTTCGCGCAGATCACCACCCTGCCGGAAGCTACAAGAGGAAGAAGTTCTTCCACTGTCATAAGCTCCTTTTCAGCCACAGTCTTAAGTTCTTTCGTCACGATACCCTTTCGTGCCGCCTCCATTTGTGTTGCATAATTTTCCATTTCTCTTTACGTCCTTTCTTGAATCGTCTTTAATTTGTAATTAGATTCTGATGGATTCAAGTAAGCCACGCGGATGAATACGTAATCGAGGTGCGGGATTCCCCGGATATTGCTTTTAAAAAAGAAAAACTGCTGCAATGCAACATGAGCATTACAGCAGTAAAATCCATTCACCCTCTGTATATCCCTACGTTGGCATTATCCAAATCAGGTTCATGGGTCTAAGCGATTCAGCTTACTCTCAGCCCGCTTGATACGCGAGCTCCCCTGTTTACGTTTTTTATTATACTATGCGGCCTGTCTTCTGACAAGAGAAAACTGACGATTTTTCTACCACGATTTTTCCATGTTCCAAATTATGGTGTAAACCCTAAAGGAAAAGCCCTGTAATATGAAACGCCAGAAAACTTACTATCCAGGCAACCGCCAGCTGGAACAGAACGATCCCGAGTGTGACTTTTCTGCTGCCCACTTCCCGTCTGATCGTCGCAATCGTAGCCGTACATGGCACATACAGCAGGCAGAATACCATCAGTGCATAGGCATTTGCCGCGCCGAACCCCATTGCGCCCAGTGTCCCTACGAAGCTTGTCATCCCGTGGGCCGTAGTGATGTTCTGAATCCCGAACAGAACACTGCAGCTGGATACAACGACTTCCTTCGCCGCGACTCCGGCAATCAGCGCAACCACGATCTGCCAGTAACCCAGCCCGAGCGGCTTAAATACCGGTACAATGGCCTTTCCCACGATGGAGCCAAAGCTCTGGCTGATGTCCGTCACATACCCGGACATGCCGAAGTTCAGAATAAACCACATGATGATTGAAGCGATAAAGATAACCGTACCGGCTTTTGAAAGGTAATCCTTCACCTTTTCCCACACATAAATCGCAATCGTCCTTGCGTTCGGAGTCTTGTACTCTGGCAGCTCGATGAGCAGCGCATGCTCTGCCTTGCTTCCGTCAATCTTGGACAGAATAAATGCCGTCGTAATCGCCACGACAATTCCGAGGATATACATGGAATAACAGGCCAGCATTGCATTTTTCCCGAAAAACATGGAAGAAAACAGTACATAAATGGGAAGTCTTGCGCTGCATGACATAAACGGCGTTACCAGAATCGTCTTCAGCCTGTCCTTTCTGTGCTCCAGTGCACGGGAAGCCATAATCGCCGGAACCGAGCATCCAAATCCGAGCAGCATCGGAAGAAACGCCCTCCCAGACAATCCAAGATGCCCCATGATGTCATCCATGACAAAGGCCACCCTCGCCATGTATCCGCTGTCTTCCAGAAAAGCCAGTGCCAGAAACAGGATAAAGATGTTCGGCAGAAACGTCAGGATGCCTCCCACTCCGGAAATGATCCCGTCTACAATCAGCGACTGCAGCATGGAACTGACGTGCCATGCCTCCAGCAGATTCCCGGCTCCCCCCGAGATCCACTCGAGGGCAATCTCAAAGTAGCCTTTCAGCCAGTCTCCGACCGTGAATGTCAGAAAGAATACAAGCGCCATGATCCCGAGGAAAATCGGAAGCCCCAGCCATTTACTGGTCATGTACCTGTCGATCTTATCCGTCCGTTCCTCTTTCTTGTTCTTATTTACCAGCGTCTCCTGAATCACTTCTTCTATAAAGTCATACTTCTGGTTAATTATATCCTTCTCATAGCTTCGGTCCAGTACTGCGGGCATATCAAGAGGATGATTCTCCATGACCGCCTTATCCTGCTCCAGCATCTTGATCGCATGCCACCGCTTATTCTCAACCTCTGGATAATTCTTGTTCAACTGCGTGATGATCTGGTCGATCTTGTCCTCAATATCGTCGTGATATACCATCGCATACTCGCTGTGATGATTGTGTATGTGTCCTGTCTTCTGCGGATGGTGGTGGATAAACGGGCTCTGTTTTGCAAAATCCTTGTGATGTGCCACCGCATGCATCAGAATCTCCAGCCCGGTTTTCTTTCTGGCAGAAACCGGAATCGCCGGAATCCCCAGCATCTCCGGAAGGCGGTGCAGGTCGATCTCCATACCCCGCTCTTCCACAATGTCCATCATATTCAGTGCCAGCACCACCGGTTTGCCAAGCTCAATCAGCTGCAGTGTCAGGTAAAGGTTCCTTTCCAGACAGGAAGCATCTACAACGTCGACGATGACATCCACTTCCTCGCTCATAATACATTCCCTGGACACCTTTTCTTCCATTGTATAAGAGGTCAGGCTGTAAATACCGGGCAGGTCGATCAGCTTGAACTCCTGCTCCTTGTAGAATGCCTTCCCTTCCTTCTTCTCAACCGTAACTCCCGGCCAGTTCGCCACCTTCAGGTTCGCCCCTGTATAGGCATTGAACAGCGTCGTCTTCCCGCAGTTCGGATTCCCGATAAATCCTACATTAATAATCTCTTTGCTCATTGTGCTGCCTCCTCCACGGTAATGTGATCCGCGATCCGCCGCCCCATTGCAAAGCGTGTTCCGCGAAACCGGACAGTGACAGCCCCTTTTTTATCATTGTTTAAAATGGTGATCTTTGAACCAGTGGTAAGCCCCAGCGCCTCCAGCCTTCTCTCCAGATTCAGTTCAATATCAATCTCCTGAACCCGGTACGTTTGATTGTTCTTTCCCTCTTTTAACCTCATGGCCGCTCCTGTAAGTATGTTTCTTTCGTATTTTTGTAATTGATAATTATTATCTATTAGCAATTATAAAACTTTTACTGCAATAAGTCAAACACATTGACAATTTCCGCCATAACAGTTTTCTTAAAATTATTACTATGCAAAAAACATCTAACATTCCGGATTCGGAAGAATTAATATTCGATTTTCACAACCCCTCCCTTTTTCCATGCTTCCGTTGTAGCAAAACCAATCTGTGTCGATTTTGTCCCGTCATATACCGTTACTTCCGGCTTCCTTCCTGATTCCACACAGTCAATGAATTCCTGCATCTCCAATAAGTAAGACTGGGCAAATCTTTCCGGGAATCCACTGACACATTCAACAACGGCACCAGCCTTGTCATAGATCATGCACAGATTTTTCTGCGGTACAGGGCTGATACGCAGTGATCCTTCTGTTCCGATTATCTCTGTCTCTACATGGTAGCCATGAGCCGCCGTCCGTCCTACATGTACGAATCCCAGAGCACCATTTTCACAGCGGTATGTCGCAATCCCAGTTTCGTCATCTCCCGCCTCTCTAAATTCCGGATGCTTAAATGTCGCTCCGGCAGCATATACCTCTGCCGGATCTGATCCAAGGAACCATCTCATCAGGTCAATATCATGGATTGCCATGTCAATAAAAATACCTCCGCTTGTAGATGCAAATTTTATTGCACCTTCTACAAGGGCCTCCGGATCAATTCCGGCAGCTTTTACCATGTATGGTATTCCAATTGCACCCTCTTCAATTTTTTTCTTTGCATATGTATAAGACGGATCAAAACGGCGCATGAACCCAAGGAAGAATATCTGTTCAGGATGGCGCTCAACTGCTTCCTCTGCCAGTCTGCACTCCTCCACATTTACCCCGAGTGGTTTGTCCGAAAAAACATGTTTTCCTCTATCTAATGCTGCTGCAATCTGCCAACAGTGTTCACCGCTTGTTGTTACAATTGCCACTGCATCTATGTCTGCCTTTTCCAGCATCTCACGATAATCAGTATACACATCTGACACACCCAGCTCATTTCTGGCATATTCCAATTCTTCCGGTACTATGGAACAAGCTGCTGTCAGTTTAGCATTTGGAATCTGAAAAGCGATATTATTTGCATGAACTTTTCCCAGCCTGCCTAATCCTGCAATACCTACTTTTACCTTTTTCATATCAAAACACCTCTTTCATTTTATTTGGCATTCCAGCCGGTTTACCCCTGGGAACCTTTTCTTCCCTGATCCACACACTCATTTCGTTTTCCCCGCGGTTTGCCCAGCTATAATACGGGACCCATTTTATTTTTTTCTTTACCTTCTCTGTCTCGAAATGCCTGCTTAGATATAGAGGCATATCTGAATGCCCTAAATCCAGTTTCATCCCACATGTGTGCAGAGTACCTACTCCGCCTAACAGGTTTTCTTCGTAACTATACTGTATCTCTTCATCTTCCTTCAATTCCAACAGGTGAAGGCAGTCCCCGTTGTCGGCCCCTTCCATACAATAGATCAGCGGCCCTCTGGAAAGTGCTGTCTTTCCGTTTTCGTTGCTTACATGCGGATTCGCATACCATCTTTTCGGTTTCATCTCAAATTCAATCTGGATATGGTCAGCTGCAAAAGCCTTTTCAAAAAAGACATACCCATTTTTCACCTCCAAAGATAAAGTCCTGCCATTCATCTTGATCATATAGTTATCTGTCCACCCCGGTATGCGTACTGCAAAGGTCATTGGTTCCTCTGCTGTGCTGCCGATAATAAATTCTACGTTTCCATCCCAGGGATAGTTTGTCTTCTGCATAATTGTACATTCACCTTTTGGCATCTGAAAACTGCTTTCGCAGTTCATAAACAGATTTGCCAGAATGGTATTTTCTTTCTGGATATACACATACTCATCTACAGATGCAAGAAGTCTCGCCAGATTCGGGGGACAGCAGGCACATCCCAGCCACTGTGGACGCACTGGTTTTACATGGCTCTTGCCCGGATCTTTTTTCACCTTCTCTGGAACCACTTCCAACGGATTCACATAAAAGAAATGTTTCCCGTCCAGAGCCATGCCCGCAAGAACCGTATTATACAGAGCTCTCTCCATGACATCCGCATACTCCCCGTATGTCTCATTCTTCAGCATCTGGTGAGCAAAGAATACAAGACCTATTGACGCGCATGTCTCACAGTACATGGTATCATCGGGAAGGTCATAATCCGTTGTAAATGCTTCTCCGTGGACTGTAGACCCGATACCGCCTGTGATGTACATTCTTTTATCCACGATATTCCTCCACAATTTCCGGCATGCCTCCAGCATTTTTTCGTTTTTCGTCTCCCGTGCAACCTGTGCCATAGCTGTACAGAGATACACCAGCCGGACTGCATGGCCCTCTGCCGTTGTCTGTTCAAGTGCAGGCTTGTGGACCTGATAATATTCAAGCGGCCATTGATCCATTCCTTCTATAAGCGGTGGTCTCTGTTCTTCTGCCTTCTGCCTTGAAAGGAAATAAGGATCTTTCCCTCTTTCCTCAAGAAAATAGCAGCTTAACTGCAGATAGCGCTTATCTCCAGTGGCCTCATACAACCTGAGCAGGCCGATTTCCACTTCCTCGTGTCCGTCATAGCCATGAATTTTTCCTTCTTCTCTTCCGAAATTCCGGTCTATACAGTCCGCAAGACAGCATGCCGTGTCAAGTACCTTTTGATTTTTCACCGCATCATAATATGCCACGGCAGCTTCCATAAAATGTCCTGCACAGTATAATTCGTGACTTTCATTCAGACAGCGGTACTTCCTTTCCGGCGCATCAATCGTAAAATATGTACTCAGGTACCCGTCATCCTCCTGTGCTTCAGCGATGAGGTCCACTACCTCATCGGCAAGGTCCTTCAGGTTCTCATCCATTTTCTCCTTCAGGGAATATGCCACTGCCTCCAGCCATTTATACACATCACTGTCCTGGAATATCCACCCGTAATGGTGTCCCTGCTCCCGGCCTGCTGCAATCTTAAAATTCATGATCGCATGGCTCTTTTCAAGGAGTAGTGTATTATCATTACGCTCTTTTTCTATTTTAATATCAATGCTGTCGTTTAAAACATTCCACTGGTATGGTATCATCTCTTTTCGAATCAGTTCTCTGTATCTGAGCCAGAACTTATCCTGAATAATTACTTTCTTTTCCATTGGTTATCTCCCATTCTTATTTATTTTGCATTTTGCTCCCGTCTCTCATGGAGTATTCCTGCTATCCTCAGCGTCTCTTTATTGTCCAGTCTATAAAAATAAATCGGTATTAAGACTAGAAGTGAAAGTATAATAGGCACACCAACCAGTGTAAATTTAATTCCGGCCAGTGATCTTTCGGTCTGCTCCACATTTGCCACATATCCTGTCATTCCGAGGATAATTCCCGGTATAATTCCGGCCAGAGCATTACCAAGCTTAAAAAAGAAACCTATAATAGCATAGGTTACGGCCCCAAGTCTCTGTCCAGACACGTATTCGCCGTAGTCAATCACATCCGGCGCCATATTCCAGATGAGTCCCATTATCAATGTTGCGCCAAACCCGGCAATAAACCGGAAGCTAAAGACCGCAATGAGATTTGACACTGGCGCCAGAAACATTCCGGCCAAACCTGCAATACTAACAATGTAAGAAATAAACAATAACTTCTTCTTTCCTATCTTTACGCTGAAATGTGGAATCAGTGCAAGAGATATTACCCCCGGAAGGTTTGAAAACAGTATGAAAATCCCTGTCAGATCTGCTCTGCCCACGTTATATTTAATATAGTAAGTTCCTACCGCTGAACTAATCGATACATTTGTAAATGTAACAATAAATACAAGGCATAATAGTAATAACGGCTTATTGCTAAGCATTGCAGAAACCATAACCTTCAGCGTAACTTTTTCTTCGGACTGATCTACCTTTATCCGTTCTTTTGTAGAAAAATAAGTAAAGAGGAATAATACAACTGACATTCCGGCGAAAATAAAAGCCGTAATCCGGTATCCGGTTCCCATTGACTTCTTACCAAAGAAAGCTGCAAGCATCGGCACTCCCACAGACAGCATCATATTACCTATATTCGCCAGATACATCCTGACTGCGGTCAGAGTTGTCCTCTCCACCGGATCTTCTGTCATAACAGATGACAGTGAGCTGTAAGAAGTGTTTACAAGCGTATACAACATCCCTGCCCCGATATAAGTAATGTAGGCATAAATCAGCTTCCAAGTGGGTGAAAGATTCGGAGCGCTAAAGCAAAGCACCGAGAAGATTGCCAGAGGCACACACCCATACAGGATACATGTCCTGTATTTCCCCTTTTTGAACTTTGACTTGTCAATCCAGTTCCCTATGATAGGATCATTGAATGCATCCCAGATACGCGCAACCAGAAACAATGTACCTACCGCACCTACATTAATTCCGAATACATCCGTGTAAAAATACATCAGATATGTATTAATTGTTGTCATGGCAAATGCACACCCTACATCTCCCAGCGCATAACCTACTTTTTCCGTTTTTCTTAATTTCATTTCCATAGGTCTTTCTCCTTTTTTGTAATTTCTGCAATCAGTATATCCTAATTATCCCAAATACAAAACTCACTTTTTCGTAAGATAAGTGTCTTTTTCCGACCTCTTTATTCTGATTTCCCTAGTTATATTGCGCGTTTTAAACAAATGGTGTACTTTTCCGATATTTAGTTTCAAAAAACTGTCTCTTTACATTTTTACTGGGAAATTCTATAATCAAACTATAAGCATACGGATTTATGCCGGAAATTAAGAAAGGACTTTCTTATGACAATATCAAAAATAAGCATCATTGAGCCACTTTGTTATTTTAAATCAGGACAGTTCCTTGGTTCAGAGGGATGGATGCATAAACGAATGTGTCTGGACGGGGATTACGAGATTATTCTCGGGCTTGAAAAGGAAATTCATCTTTGTATCGGGGGGATTTCATATACTATTTCTCCCGGAGATGTCTTTGTCATCCCTCCCTATATCACATTTGAAGGAAACCGGCCCTCCGGGGAAGGGGTAAGCTTTTACTGGATGCATTTTTTCCCGCGTCTGGGACGCTTTAACATCTCTTCCGAAAATGCCGTTACTGAACTGCGCTCTCTGGAAAGTGCCTCTTCTGTCAGGAAAGATGTTTTTTACACGCAGAAAAAGAATGCTGACCTCTCCCGGGATGCTTCCTCTTATGTGTACCTGCCCTTATGCCTCCATTCACCGTCGCCGGAAAAACTATATATTCTGGCACACCAGATACTTGATATTGCCAATTCCCAGTCATACAGCATCTATTGTGCAGATTATCTGATCACCTCGCTGGCACTGGAGATTACAGAACAATACCGTGAATCTTCCATTACGCAGGAATTTCCTCCGTCGGAACGTTCTCACAGACTCTCACAAATATTGGAATGGATCAGAATCAATGTCTATGCTGATCTCACAGTTGCATCTGTTGCCGAAAAATTTGCTTTCAGCCCGGATTACCTGACCCGTCTGTTCAAAAAGGAGTTGGGAATTGGTACGAACAGATACATCAATATTCAGAAAATTAACACGGTAAAAGGACTTCTGAGCACGAGCAGCATGACAGTGAAAGAGATTGCATACCTCCTGAACTTTAAAGACGAAAAATATCTTATGAGGCTGTTTAAAAATATTGAAGGTATCACAATCTCCCAGTACCGCAATGCCTACACAAATACATATCTGAATACCCCACAGGTAGATATTGATATCCCTGCCCCGTCCTCCCACCCTTAGGATATAGTTATATATGTCAAACGCATTGACAATTTCCGCCATAACAATTACTCTATTACTTGGAATGAAAAGACTGCAGTCCACATCCTCCGGGCGTGCACTGCGTAGACAGCAAAAGAAAAGGGGCACACAATATGGATATTTACTACATGATACTTTACTTCTTCGTTTATGGTTTTCTAGGCTGGTGTGCAGAAGTCGGTTTTGCCGCGGTAAAGGAGCACAAGTTCGTCAACCGCGGATTTTTAAATGGTCCCATCTGCCCGATCTACGGCGTAGGCGTTACCATAGTCATCGCATTCCTGACACCATATAAGGACAACCTGATCCTGCTTTACATATCCTCGGTCATCCTCGTCACACTTCTGGAGGGTGTCACCGGATGGGCAATGGATAAGATCTTTCATAATAAATGGTGGGATTATTCCAAACAGCCATTCAACATTGGCGGATATGTCTGCCTGATCTTCTCGCTCGTATGGGGCATTGCCTGCGTTGCAATCATGGATTTAGTCCACCCGCTGATCCATCAGGCACTGACATTCATCCCGCACACACTCGGAATTGTGCTGATGGCAGTACTCGGAATCGCAATGTTTGCAGATCTCTACGTTACAGCATCCGCGATCTTCAAGTTTAACAAACGTCTGGCAAGCATGGAAAAAATCGCCGGGGAACTGCACGAAATATCTGACCAGATCGGCGAGGATATCTACGAGACAGTCATCACCGCAATGGAGAAACAGGAAGCCTCCAGACAGAAACTGGATGAAGCAGCCGCAGAGTGGAAAGAAAAGACACAGGAGGCGACTTCCGGTTTACTCGAAAAGACGCAGGAAACTGCTTCCGGTTTATTCGAAAAGACGCAGGAAACCGCTTCCGGCCTACTGGAAAAAACGCAGGAAATATCTGATGAAATGCGCAGCCGCATCGACGATCTGAAAACACGTTATCAGGACCTCAGCATCAAGACACCGAAAGTCAGCAGACGTCTTGTAAAGGCATTCCCTAAGATGGAATCACGGAATTATAAAGTTCAGCTGGAGGAACTGCGGAAGAAAGTGAATGAACGGAGGCGGAAATAGAGGGACCGGCAAGGAATAGGAATTTAGATTTTATAGTGGGAGAATGGCAAAAGGCAGGATAACCGTTGTATATAGGTTTCCTGCCTTTTAGTTACTGCATATACTTTTTGGTTCTTCGGGCTGCTCGGACTCTTCCTGTGCTTTACGCTCTTCTTTATCAAACTTACTCCATAGAATTTCATAGATAATCATAATAAACATAATAATTCCGAGTTCAATTAATGCGAAAGGACTCTTTAAAAATAAGGCATATTTTCCTACATATGGAATATGGAAAACATAAGTACCTATGATATCCTCTCTGTGTGAGACATAATCGTCATAGCGGTCTGCTAATGCAGCTTCTGTGAGATAGCGGACGGAGCCGTCTTCCTGGACTTCTGTTCCACGATAATAATGGGTAAATACAGCTTCTTTCCCCAAGCGATCAACATTGAAAGTAATGATGTCACCTTTTTTGGGCTCTTCATTTTCTTTTAAATTTTTAACAAGTACAACAGAGCCAGTCGGTATGACTGGCTCCATGCTGTCTGTTAGAATTACAAATGGCTGATACCCTAATATTCTGCTTATCTTTTCTGGATAAACCTTAATTAAAATTATATATGCTACAAGCATAATTAGCAAAATATTAGGCACAAATTTTAATACTTTTTTCATATATTTATGGTGCCGTGACTGCCGTCAATTTACTTTCTAATATAACTGATACTTGCGGGTCGGCACTCTTAGCTATATCCATAATTGCACTATTGGCCTCCCCATCCGCCTCTGCCTTAGGAGTGACAGTTACAGTGTAGCTAGTTGTACCATTTTTTGCAACTTTTGTATCTGTAGCTGTTCCAGAGGATAAATCTAATTCATCCGATCCATTCTTTATTGTAATATCGAAGTGACTTGTTAAATCAGTATTTCCATCTTTTGTTTTTATAGTAGGTATAATATCTACCTTAACAGTGGTATCATCGGGTATATTCTCAGTTACATAAGTCGTTGTATCCGTATACGTATTTATTGCCCCTAAAGTTCTTTCTTCTGGCTGAAAACTATCCATTGAAAGTGTTGTAACGACAGGCTTATCTAATGTTAATGTCGCATCTGTGGTCATTGTTAATTGATCCCATACCGCATAAGATCCCGCCATCGTCACAACAATTGCCCCTGCTGTTACGAATCCCAATATTTTCTTTTTACCAAGTTTTAATTTGTTCATTCCTTATACCTCCTTAAGGTTTCCGTGCTTTTGTTTTATGTTTACATTATATACACAAAAGGAGGTTTTGGCTAATACTTATATGTGATTGTCCCGTGATGCATTTGACTTATCGCGGATGTTGTTTTCTAATCTCCATAGCATTCCAGAAACAGTTTCAGGAATGCTTCGGCCTGTCTGGATAGGATTTCTCGCTTTCTTTTGATCCAGAATAATTTCTGGGTGACTTCACAGTGGTTCAGAAGCAGGCTGTTTATTTTACCCTTTCTAAGCTCCTCCACCTGCCATTTGTTTCCAAATATGAAGGAGTCTGTTCTTTTGATCATGTTGATGATGGCATGGTAGTTGTTCATCTTTATCTTTTTGGAAAAATCTGCTATCTGGATCTTTCCGTCTATCTTGATGATATTATTGAGATTTGCAAAGTAATCGACCGGAAGGCTGATATGGCTGTATGGGAGCATTTTTTCCACGTCGATGGAAGTCTCATTGTAATAGGGATTTTCCTTTCCTACCTGAATGTAAAGAGGACCTTGGCTGATCTCATGTATTTCGAGGTCTTTTAGTTCTGTCAGCTTGTGAAATGCGGACATCTGGATGTTGTTAATTGTCACAATGCCGATGTCTGCCTCCGTCTTTTCTACCCGGTCCAGTACGTCTTCTATGGTTGTTTCTGTTATATTGATTTCGGTGCGCTCCGCCCTGGTCGTCTCGTAAAACTGGAAAATCATATCGTCACGCATGATTAGTTTTCCGATGGCGATGCTGATTCTGGATTCTATGTATTTTTCATTCTGGAGTCTGATCATCGAGATTTCGTCCACCTGCTTCAGGATGGATTTTGCATAATAATAGAAGCCTTCCCCGATCTCCGTTACCTCCACGCCCTTGTTGGTCCTGACAAGCATCGGCGCGCCGAACTCCTTTTCCAGTCCCTGCACGGCCCTGCTCAGGTTCGGCTGTGAGATGTACAGGCTCGCGGCGGCTTTCCTCATGCTCTTCTGGTCTACTATCTCAACAAAATATCTCAAGTCCCTTATTTCCATATTTCTGGCCCTTATCCTTTATTAGTGATAGCATTATACCTTATCTGGTCATACAATAGAGGCAGAAAGATGACTAGCAAAACGCTCTTTATACTACAGAAAGTTTGTTACTGTTCACACCCTGCGGGCGTGCACAGTAACGGCATCTGCTTATTTCAAGTCGCCTTCGGCGAGAAGCAGATGCCCTGAGACCATCACTTTATTGGCCCGATGCCGTGCAGCAGGGTGCACGGCATGGTGTGAACAGTAACGAAAGTTTACAAAAAAACCGTCCGGAATTTTGTATTTTTTTACATTGCGTGCTAAAATCATTTAAAAGGAGGAATTGCTATGTGGCCAATGATTTTTGTTCAATTAGAATATCTTGTAAGAATACTCGGGGCGGCCATCTGCGGCCTGCTTGTCGGGTACGAGCGGGAGAACCACCTGAAAACGGCCGGGATCCGGACCCACACGATTGTTGCGCTTGCTTCTGCGGTTATGATGATTATTTCAAAATATGGTTTTCAGGATATCCTTGCCCTCGACCATATCGGCCTAGACCCTTCCCGTGTGGCCGCGGGGATTGTCACGGCAATCGGATTTCTCGGGGCGGGCGTGATTTTTACAAGGAATATCAGTGTCAGCGGCCTGACAACGGCTGCCGGAATCTGGGCAACCGTCGGGATCGGGATGGCATTCGGGGCCGGGATGTATGTCCTCGGTATCATGACGACCGTATGCATCCTCATTTTCCAGTTTATCCTGCACCGCAGATTCCGCTGGCTGAAGACCCCGACGATTCAGCAGATTACGCTTGTCATGAATAATACGGAGAATATCAAGTCGGTCCTGACGGATTCCTTTTCCATCAAGGACTTAAAGATCATGACAATGAAGGCGACCCGTCTGGATGACCAGACGTTAAAGATCAAGCTGAACGTAGCGTTTCCGGAGGATTACACGTATCAGGACGTAATCGATCTGTTAAAGGACAATCCGCAGATAAAGTCTGTTGATATCTGACCGGATCAGCCTTTTACCGCTCCGGCCGCCACCCCTTTTATAATATATTTCTGACAGCCCAGATAGAATATAATAATCGGCAGGATTGCCAGCACGAGCATTCCCATCATTGCGCCCATGTCCACGGAACCGTAGCCTCCCCTCAGATACTGGACCGCGATGGGGATTGTCTGGTAATCACTTCCGAGAACGAGTAAGGGGAGCAGGTAATCGTTCCAGATCCACATGGCATTGAGTATGGCCACTGTGATCGCAGTCGGTTTGAGCACGGGCAGGACGATTCTGAAAAATGTCTGGATGGGTGTGCACCCGTCTATCATTGCCGCCTCCTCCAGTGAGACCGGAATGGCTTTTACGAATCCGGCGAACATAAACACGGACAGTCCGGCCCCGAACCCGATATAGACAAAGATAATCCCGACAGGGTTCCCCAGGTTCAGAGTGTCTGTTACTTTTGAAAGCGTAAACATGACCATCTGGAACGGGACGATCATGGCAAACACGAAGAGGTAGTAAAGTATTGTGGATATCCGGCTTTTCACCCGGGTCAGCCACCATGCCGTCATGGCTGTGAAGAGCACGATCAAAGCTACAGAAAATACGGTGATAAATATGGAGTATCCCGCAGCCTTCAAAAGCCCCGTTTTTGCCACCCCGTCCACATAGTTGCCAAGTCCGGCAAATGTTTCACTGTCTGGCAGTGCAAAAGGCCTGTCGCTGATATAGAGCTTACTTTTAAACGAGTTCATAAATACAAGCACAATCGGAAAGATGAAGATGACCGCCAGTACAGAAAATACAACGGTCATCAGCATGCCTGTTCCTTTTGAGACTTCCATCATCTGAGGTTCTTCCTGCTTTTCTGTTTTTCCCGCCATCTAGTTTTCTACCTCCCTGTTTCTTGTCAAATAAAGCTGTGTCAGCGCCAGAATTCCCACGATTACAAAGAAAATGACCGCCTTGGCCTGCCCGACGCCTTCCCAGCCGTTCCGGTTATAAAACGTCGTATAAATATCCAACGCCAGCATTGACGTTTTTCGGGACGGCGCCCCGGCAGTCAGTGCCAGATTCTGGTCAAAGAGTTTAAAGGAATTCGTCAGGGTCAGAAACAGGCAGATCGTGATGGATGACATGACCATCGGAATGGTGACCTTGAACAGTGCCTGCATTTTCGTGGCCCCGTCAATTTTCGCCGCCTCAGCCAGTTCCGTCGGGATATTCTGTATTCCTGCGATGTAAATGATCATCATATAGCCGATCAGCTGCCAGTTCATGAGGATAACCAGCCCCCAGAAACCATATTTTGCATCTGTTGTAATTGTCACGCCGAATCCGGCCAGCACCCCGTTGATCATCAGCTGCCAGATATAGCCGAGCACAATACCCCCTATCAGATTTGGCATGAAAAACGTTGTTCGGAAAAGATTGGTGCCTTTAATCCCCCTGGTCAGGCCATAGGCAAAGATAAACGAGATTACATTAATACTGATCACCGACACGACGGTAAATTTCACGGTAAACCAGAGTGCGTTTAGGAAATCTGCGTTGGAAAAGGCCTTCACATAATTGTCAGTCCCAACCCATACCGCATTCGTAACCGTAGTAAATTTGCAGAATGACAATCCGATGCCGAGTACAAACGGTATGATGAAAAACAGCGTAAATGCAATCAATGTAGGCAGTACAAATATCCAAAAGTATTTCTTATAAGCTTTCTGCATCCTGTTCCTCCTGTTTGATTATGCAGAAACAGACGAAACCACTCCCGCCTGCTTCTGCATTTTTTATACGAATTGCATGCGGAACATGTCTACTCGGCTGCAGCTTCTTTTTCGATCTTCCAGTCCTCCACACAATCCGAAACAACCGTATCCCACTGCTTATTCCCTGTCGCATATTCGAGCAGTGATGCTCCCAGGTTATCTTTAAAGGTCTGGCTCGGGAATGTCTGGAAATCCCATGAGAGATTCGTCAGGTCCTGATTTTCCATATACCGGATGACCTCCTGTGCCAGAGGATCGGTCGGTTTCTGGTCTTCTTCAAACGTATTGAACGGCGTAATGAATCCCAGCTGTTCTGCAACTTCTTCCTTTCCTTCCTCACTGCCGAACAGCCACTCAATAAAATCGATAGAAGCCTTCTTGTCTGCCTCTGAAACCTTATCATTCACACAGAGGTAATTTTCACCGCCAATACACAGGCCCTGTTTCTCTTCACCCTCTATCCCGGTATAAATTGGCAGATATTTAATCTTATCTTCCTTAACTGTATTTCCTTCCACGCCTCTGATATCTCCCCATGCCCAGTTGCCGTTCTGCACCATTGCAGCCTTGCCGAGCGCAAACTCAGCCATCGAGTCAGAAACCGTTTTAGAACCAAGCATCGCCGGTTCCGTCGTAGAATTGTTCAGATACAGGTCAAAAATATTTTTAAATTCCTCATTGTATTTAAAACTGATTGCATTTTCATCAGTCACATTTTCATCTTTATATTCATAATAAACCGGTACATTCATCAGATGCGTCTGCCATCTCCAGTCCTCGCCGGGCGAAAACGAAGTAGAAGCGAACACACCGCTGATTCCAAGCTGGTCCTTCTTAGCTGTCATATCCTCCACAACTTCCTTCAGCGTCTTGAAGTTTTTAATCTCATCCACGGACTTAACCTTTGCCCCGTCCATCGCCGTATATTTATCCATAATCTCCTCATTGTAGATAATTCCGTATCCTTCCACGGCATAAGGGATCGCATATACACCGTCACCCTTCCCCTTGATCGCCATGTCCTTATCGTTCAGCCACGTATACAGCTTCGTGTCTGCAAGATCCATGCAGTAATCCTTCCAGTTCTGATATCCGACCGGGCCATTCACCTGAAAAATGGTAGGTGCGTCCTTCTTAGCAATCTCAGATTTCAGAGTCTGCTCATACGTGCCTGCCGCCGCAGTCTGGACCTTTACCTGCACACCGGTTTCCTCCGTATATTCCTTCGCGACCTTCTCCCACTGCTTCGCCTGTTCCGGCTTAAAACTCAAGTAGTATACACTGCCCTTGTCCTCCTTCGAACCGGCAGATTCCGATTTTTTCCCCGCACATCCGGTGCAGAGCCCGGCAAGCATAGACGCCGCCAGAATCGCTGATAAAACCTTCTTGCTCTTCATACTTATCCTCCTAATGATAAAACTTAATTCGGGACGTAGCCTTTTGCAGAAAGGCTACGTCCCGAATTAACTTCAGTGGTGCACCTTTTTGACTTTTGTGGTGTACCTCTTTATAGTTTCCAGATATCTCTATTATATTCTTCTATTGTACGATCTGAGGAAAAGTATCCTGCTTTCGCTATATTTACCAGCATTTTCTTTGCCCACTCGTTTTTGTTTTCGTAAGCTTTGAATGCTTCTTCTTTTTTCTTTGCATATGCCTTGAAATCGAGCAGTGTCATGAACCAGTCTTTTTTCAGGAGTTCGTTCTGAAGTCTTGTCAGGTTTTCTGCGTTTCCTGCGGCGAGTACTTTTTCGCTGGTGATAAAGTCTACCGCTGCTTTGATGTCGGCGTCTTTTTCGTAATACTCGCGGGAGATGTAGTCTGCTTTTGCGTAATGTTCAATGACTTCGTCGCTGGATGCGCCGAATACGAAGATGTTTTCATCGCCGACCAGTTCGTGGATTTCGACGTTTGCACCATCGTCGGTTCCGAGTGTTACTGCTCCGTTGAGCATGAATTTCATGTTGCCGGTTCCGCTTGCCTCTTTGGATGCGAGGGATATCTGCTCGGATATGTCGCATGCCGGAATCAGTTTTTCTGCTTTTGTTACGTTATAGTTTTCCACCATGACCACCTTGAGATACGGGCTGACTTCCGGGTCGTTGTTGATAACTTCCTGCAGGCACAGGATCAGGTGGATGATGTCTTTTGCAATGATATAGGCCGGAGCTGCTTTTGCACCGAAGATTACGGTAATCGGTGTAGCCGGAAGTTTTCCTGCTTTAATTTCCAGATACTTGTGGATAACGTAGAGCGCATTCATCTGCTGACGTTTGTACTCATGGAGGCGTTTTACCTGAATGTCAAAAATGGAATCCGGATTCAGCTTTATCCCTTGTGTTTCCATGAGATATTCACAGAGTTTTTCCTTATTCGCTTTTTTGATCTCCTGCAGGCGGCTCAGTACGTTCTGGTCCCCCCTGAAATTCAACAGGCGCTCCAGCTGTTTTGCATCCGAACGGTATCCTTTTCCTATAATAAAGTCCAGCATCTCTGTCAGGAGCGGGTTGCAGTGGAGCAGCCATCTTCTGAACGTGATTCCGTTCGTCTTGTTGTTGAATTTCTCCGGATAAATCTGGTAAAAGTTGTTCAGCTCGTTCTGTTTTAATATTTCTGTATGCAGTGCGGCAACCCCATTCACACTGAACCCATAATGGATATCGATATGTGCCATATGTACGGTGTCGTTCCTGTCGATCACTGCCACACTTTCGTCCGCATATTTTCTCCGCACCTTGTCGTCCAGCACTTCGATGATCGGTACCAGCTGCGGCACTACCTTTTTCAGATATCCGAGCGGCCATTTTTCCAGTGCCTCGGCCAGAATCGTGTGGTTTGTGTATGCACAGGTACGGGAAACCACGCCGATCGCGTCATCCATTTCCATCCCCCTCTCCATCAAAAGGCGGATCAGTTCCGGAATCACCATTGTCGGATGGGTATCATTGATCTGGATCACGGCATAATCCGGCAGGTCATAGAGGCTGCAGCCTTTCGCCGTACATTCATCCAGAATCAGTCTGGCACCGTTGCTTACCATAAAATACTGCTGGTAAATTCGCAGGAGACGCCCCTTTTCATCACTGTCATCCGGATATAAGAACAGGGTCAGGTTCTTTTCGATATCCTCCTTGTCAAAATCAATCCCGTTTTCCACAATATCCTCATCCACAGTTTCCACATCAAACAGGTGAAGTTTATTCGTCATATTATTGTATCCAGTCACTTCAATATCGTACATTCTGGAATTCAGAGTCATTCCCTTAAAGGAAACCGGGTAGCTCACATCTGTCTTTACAAGCCAGCTTTCGTTCTCAATCCACGGATTTGGAGTCTCCTTCTGGAGTTCATTTTCAAACTCCTGTTTAAAAAGCCCGAGGTGGTAATTCAGCCCAATCCCGTCACCGCTCAATCCCAGTGTGGAAATGGAATCCAAAAAACAGGCTGCCAGGCGTCCAAGACCCCCGTTTCCAAGGGACGGCTCCGGCTCCACTTCTTCAATCTCGCAGATATCCTTCCCATTTGCCGCCAGTACATCCCTGACTTCATTGTAAATCCCAAGGTTGATCATATTATTGGAAAGTAGTTTACCGATCAGAAATTCTGCCGATATGTAATACAGTTTTTTCTTTTTCTCCGGGCGTTCCTTCCCCTTAGCCATCTCCTGTACAATCTTTAAAAGAGCCGAATAAATCTCTTCATTCGACGCCTCCGCTATTCCTCTTCCTAATTTCTGCTGCAAACTATCCTGTATACTCATTAGACTACTCCTTTCAATGCATATAAACAGTTTCTATAGTATGCATTTTAATATGTTTCTATCTCATTTTCTTGCAAAATCCTCTTCATTTATAGTACAATACTATCATATTAATCGCAAAACAGCATCCGTAAAATAGTTTTTTGCAGAAAATGAGGACCTCCCATGAATATCAAAGAATACCAAAACTATCATGAAACCAAATCACATACATCATCTGAATTTCCCTACAATACCTATCTCTGCTCCATCCCACTGGATTTCACGCAGGTCCCGTTCCACTGGCACGAAGAGCTGGAACTGATTGTCATAAAAAAGGGGCAGGGTTATGTCTCCGCAGATCTGCACTCCGAGACGGTCACTGCCGGGGACATCGTCCTGATCCTCCCAGGCCAGCTCCACTCGATCGATCAGAAGGCAGGCTGTGAAATGGAATACGAGAATATACTGTTCATGCCCGGGATGCTCATATCGGGTGAAAATGACCTGTGTGCGAACCGGTTTATCCTGCCCCTTTTGAATGAGGAGCAGAGCCCTCTGACCTTCATCACCCCCGCCTGCCAGATTTATCCGCAAATTGCAGGCTGTATCCGTCATATCGATGAATTGTGCGAGGTGCAGTCCGAAGGGTATCAGCTTGCTGTCAAAGCCGAGCTGTTCCGCTTCTTCTTTTTTCTTATCTCGGCACAAAAAAACAGAGACCCTGTCCCGAAAATCAAGACAAAATCTCTGAAGAAATTAAAAACAATATTAAAATATGTGGAAGACCACTACGCCGATTCAATCACTATCGATGATATGGCGGCACTGACATACTACAGTAAATCCCACTTCATGAAGTTCTTCAAAACCCATATGGGCACAGGATTCATCGAATACCTGAATGACTACCGCCTCACGATGGCCGCGCGGCTGCTCGCCTCCACAGGGGCCTCCGTCCTTGAGATTGCAGCGCGCACGGGCTTTGACAACCTGTCCTACTTTAACCGGCTGTTCAAACGTAAATACCACCTCACACCAATGCAGTACCGCAAATCTGTCTGACAGCGGCTGGTTAGAACAGGTTCGGGTCCCCCGTGTAGTACAATTCGATCGGATCAATCGGGTCGACCGGGTTCTCGACATCCATCTTCTCATTCCTTCCGTGCCTTCTCAGCAGCTCGCCGCCTTTGTTGTAAAACCAGAAGGAATAGACGAGAATCTTATTGACCTTGCCGATGCGGTCCTTCGTCGTCTTCTCATATAACGTTCCGCCGGTCTCAAACTTCGTCTTTTTATGGATCATGGAGATCAGTTCGGTCTCACAAGTCACAGGTTCCGGTATGATCGTATAGGCCCGTCCCACACAGCCCGGCTTATGCGAATCGCTCCCCCCTATCGTCACCTTTCCATACTTCTGTGCAAGCTTCATTGCTCCCGCATTGGATGCGGCAGACTCGCAGCAGTTATAAGCCTCGACGAAATCAAATCGCTTCATGATCTCCGGGTTCGTATAAAACTTTTTCGTATTCGTGATGCTCAGATACTTCTCTCCGCACGGGTGGGCCGGCCCTAATACACCGCCGTTCCTGTGGACAAGATCGATCAGCACAGATACCGGCATCCCCCGCATCTCAAGGAGCCGCATCTTCACGCCCTCAGGCATGATGACCAGAATGTGTCCGGCATCTCTCGTATCGTACTCGATCCCCTTTAGCACCACAAAATCTTCATGGGCCTTCCCTTTCATGTGGTACTTCCAGTGGCGGTACCCCTTATACGTGTTATGGTCAGTAACCACCATCCCCTGAAAACCTTTGCTCTTTAGAATTGTAATATATTCGTCCAAGCTTACTTTACTGTCAATAGACCCTTCTTTCACGTGGCAATGCATATCAATCTTCATAAGTAAGCCCCCTTTTCTTCAATTGGATTATAGATATATTATACAACTTTGCCGGGGGACTGGCAATAAACTTCTTCCTGTTCCGTACTGTAAACTGTATCCAGATTATTTTTCATCATCATCCAGACTGAAAATCTGGATGTCGTCATCGTCTTCGAATTCTTCATCATCTTCCAGAAATTCTTCGTCAATATCCTCATCGATGTCATCGAAATCCATACCGGAATACGCCTCACCTTCATCCTCCGGCTCCTCACCAATGTCGTCAGGGCCAGCCTCCATAACTGGTGCCTCCTGATCCAGATTGTCCACCATTGCACGGGCCTTGTCCACTTCATTGGCAACAGATTGTGTATTTCTAATCTCCTCAGCTTTCTTTAGATGCTGCTTTTTGCGCTTCTTTGATTCCAAAAGAAATTGTACAATAATGCCGAGAATCGCAAGCACTGCGATGACCGCGATATTTATAATCCGGTTCTTCAAAGGAAGCAGGATGTAAATTGCCTGTCCTGCGGCAAAACCACCATAAATACCGGTAACCAGCATCGTAACCGGCCCCGCGAATTTCAGGGTAATTAATCCGATGACCAGCCCGATTGCTGCACAGACCAGCATAAACTGCCAGTCCTTCGGCTGTAAAATGCATGCACTGCCTGCCGTACCCAGAATCCACATGACGAAAAATGCCCCTGCCAGAAAGAATCCCGCACTAAGCCCTGCGAGGATCAGACCTGCCGCCGCACCGATAATTAGTGGGATGTAGCCGTCCAGTCCGAAATAAGAAGCCAGATACGCCCCGCCTGAAAAACCGACGGCCAGTCCGAGAACCGCTGCCCAGAACCGCACCATCTTCAGTCCGAAGAAGCAAAACAGAAGGCCGGTGGCAGCCACCACAATCAGTGTGATAAGATCCGCCTGACCCAAGTCTCTCCCCTTATCCGTCAACACAGCCATACCTGTATCAAGGTACCCCTGCACCTGTCCTAAAATGTAATCCATATTCATTATCATCTTGTTCACCTTTGTCCCTTAAAATTATTTACAGTTACTCCCCGCTGTCATATGCCCCGGTGATCTCCTTTAAGAAATCCAGATACATATCCGCCACGTACACCGGAGAAAGAATTCTGACATCCTTCCCCAGCCCGGTCAGCCAGCCGAAAAACTGTCCACTGACAGCCACATCCACGCGTGCCGTGAAACTCTCCTCCCCGTCCGGCCTGACAGATACATCCTTCCCAAACCTGTCTATGACAACGCCTATGTATTTATTATGAAATCTGATACGTAAGGTCTCTTCCTCCCCGCCAAACATACCAAATGTTTTTTTCGTATAGTGTGCCAGGTCGAATCTTCCAAACTCTTCCTTCCCGACCCTTGGTTCTCCCAATGTTTCAATATCAAGCATCTTATCCACCCTGAAGTGCTTCAGGATTCCGGCATCTACATCATACCCGATCAGATAATAATTCTCATCGTCCCATGTAAGCGCCCAGGGACTGACCTGATATGGCTCCCCGCCCTTCTTGAGCCTGGTTGTCTTCTCGATCGTCCATTCGAAATACCGGAACAGAATCTGCTGGTTTGAAGCAATAGACGCATAAATCTTATCTATATTATAATAAATGCTTTCATTCATCGCCTTGATTCTGTTCGCAACAACAACCTGACGCTGAAGCTGCTTTGCTTCATACTTGCTTGCCATACTCTCGATCTTACGGATCAGGCTGTTCGACTTGCTCTCTGTAATAAATCTGGAAGACTGAACCGCGTCCACCAGTAATTTCAGCTCCGCCAGTTCGAATTCATGGCTTTGAAGAAAATATCCTTCAGGCCGCTCTTTCCGGTAAGCGATATCCATCCCGAACTTTTTCAGCGTCTCGATATCATTATACAGACTTTTCCGTTCTGCCTGAATTCCATATTCCAACAGCTTCTCTTCAAGCTGCTTTCTGGAAAGAGGATGCATCGCATCTGTTTCCTCGTGGAACAGCCTCATAAGAAACAGGATCTTTTCCTTCTGGTTACTTGATCTTGCCATACTCATCTCCCCTGCAACATGCTCTGATTTCTCCCCACATCTTTCTTATTTTAACAATTTTTGCAGAAATATACAACACAAAATAGCTTTTCGGGTCACTTTCCGCAAAGCTATTTTATATCCACACAAAGTAAAGATGGATGCCAATCTAATTATGATTAACACCCATCTTCACACTGATATTTCTATCATTCTTTTTTTACCTCTTTCTCTACCAATTTTGTTGATAGCGGTTTGGTTTAAAACTTTAATTTGCTGGTGGTCCGTACCTCCTGTTCTTAAACTTTACCGGACATGTTCAATGATTTTCTTTTTACGATGGATTTTACTTCTCTCATAACTTTCTCGTCATTATGATAATTTCTCCATCTTTCCGTTCTAATCATTTACTTTTGTCCAGTTCCTAAAACATTCTGAACTTTCATTTACGAAGAATTTTCCTCTCTCTTATGAGATTACTTTTTCTTTTTAAGCGATTGTTCATTTGTTTTATTTCTTGTATTAAGAATACTACACGTTTCCCATTTTGTCAACACTATTTTTAGTTTTTTTATATATATTTGACTAATTATCTTTTTATTTAACTCTAATTAAAGAATAAAGTGTGTATTCTTTTTGATTAAAAGCAAAAACATCTGACATTCTGACAGTTTCTGTTGCCAGTTTCCGGGCAGACAGTTCTGTCTGATTGTCAGATATTTCTATTCCTGATTCTTAAGGCTGTCTTCGTATACATATTTATAATGCAGGCATGAATTAATCCAGATGGTAGACCTCTTCCATCTCAGCCCACCATTCGCCTTCTTTTCTTCCGTCAAGCGGCTGCTGGAAAGGCATCACCAGATCCCACCATTCCTGTGTCTTAGGGTCTGCGGCCATTTTTGCCATGTCTGCCTCATAATCGTCGCCGGTATACTCATAATAGGAGAACAATAATTCACCAAAGTTATAAATGGAATAGTTCGACAGGTTACACTCTTTGATCATGGCGTTGATCTCGGGCCATATATTTGCATGATGATATTTGTATTCATCTAATTTTTCTTTTTTCACTCCAATTATGGAACCATATCTCTGCATTGCTGCACCTCCTAATATACTTTTTGTGCTTCTTCAAATAATGCATGGATGTTTGCAGGAGGAACGTCCGGCATAACTGCCTCATGGCTTGGGGATATAATCAGTCCTGTCGGGAATATGGTACGCAGTTCTTTTACTTTGTTACGCACATCCTCCGGGCTTCCGTTTACCAGCAGGTCCTGTGTATCTACGCCTCCGCAGAAGGATACTTTGTCACCGAATTTTTCTTTCAGGCTTTCCGGTTCCATGCCTGCAGCCAGTGCCTGAATCGGATGTACGATATCCACGCCTGCTTCAATCAGGTCCGGAATAATATCGGCGATTGATCCGCAGGAGTGATAGATTACTTTTACACCATAACTGTGCGCCTGTTCTACCAGTCGTTTACAGCCCGGGATAATGAAACGGCGGACCATGTCCGGAGAAAGCATCAGCCCCCTCTGGCTTCCCATGTCGTTGCCGATCAGTACGGCGTCCAGTCTGCCCTTTGTGGCTTCAAAGAAAATTTTATTTGCTTTCAGGTAGAAATCCATGATCTTCTCGTCAACAGCCTCGTAAATCTCCGGATTTGCAATCATGTTCATTAAGGCTGTCTCCATACCGAAAGCCGCGCACGTATCCTGAAAATGTGCAGACCATAACATGCCTAAAGTCACTTTATCGTCGGGAGCCGCCTCTACACGGCGTCTGCACTCTTCGACGTCAATATATTCCGCCGGGTCTGGCCATTTAAAGAAATCCAGATCTTCCAGCTCCTCCGCATCTTTAAAGCATCCGTCAGCGGTCAGCGTGCGGTCTTCTGCATCCACATTTCCGTCCATATACCAGTCAAATGCAGCATAAATGGCACTTGCCGTCGGTGATTGATATGGAACTTCCACCGCATAGAAATCATCCCCTACCGCCAGTTTTAACTCATGCATATTCTTAACACCATAGTACTCAAATAATGCCGGCTGTGCATAGATATCCGGCATACCGAGCCATGCTGCGGGGCGGTCTACCGGTTTCCTCTCAACCGTTGCCAAAAAACGTTCTTTACTGTTCATCTGTCTCTCCTTTTTACAAGACAGGCGGAAGCTTTACTGCCGGCCTCCGCCCGTCCGCCCATTCTTTTTATGCTGCTTCGCTCAATTGCCTACCACTGGCAAGGAAGGTATTCTTCTACATTGTCAGCTCCGATGATGTCTGTTCCGATATAAGATACTCTTTCGATATCTTCACCGTTAAAGTACTCGGATACTGTTCTTACTGCCAGACCTGCATCTGCCTGACATGACTGGTAGCTTGCATATTTCAGTTCGCCGCTCTGGATGAGCTCTGCACCCTGTTTGGACATACCTGCTGCCACGATCAGGATATCTTCACGCCCTGCTGCCTTGCAGGCCTCTGTTGCTCCGATTGCCTGGTCAGAATCATCTGCGAGAACGATTGCATTCAGATCTTTTCCATATTTTGTGATCCAGTCTGAAACAACCTGTTTTACAGCAGAAGCTTCGAATCCCGGTGACTGTACGTCAAGAGATTTGATGTCAGGATATTCTTCTGCTAATGTGGACATTGGTCCGAATGTACGTGCATAATATGGTGATGTTCCTACATTATGTGTGATGTAGGCAACGCCGCCCTTTCCTCCGAGTTCCTCACCAAGCTTGCTTGCAAGGTTTCTCATCTGGTACCAGTCGTTCGGTCCTGTGTAAGCTAAGATGTTGTTCATTGCGTCAGCTTCCGGAAGTGTATTGCTGCAGAATGCAGGAATACCGGCTTTTGTGATCTTCTTGAACTGCTGTCCCGCATGGTCAGCACTTACAGGAATAACTACGATAGCATCCGGCTGCTCATTGATAGCCTGGTCAATATATCCGTCCTGCGTGGACTGGTCCCAGTTCGGATCATATACGTCACAAGTCATTCCAACTGCTTCACAAGCTTCCTCAAAAGCTTCCTGATAACATGTTGTCCATGCATGGGCGCCATGTACGATCAGGATTACGTGTTTGCCCTTCTGTCCGTCAGCCGGAGATTCCGGGAATCTTGAGTCAGCTTCTGAATCCCAGTCCAGATATTCATAATAATGCCACTTGTTCATGTCGGAATCATCCAGTTTTTCCAGTGCTTCTGCATCACCTTCTGCTTCCGGTACGTCGAAAGTTGTTCCTTCCGCCATCATCTGGTGGTTGTCCGTCGTCTGAATGTCATCGATTGCTTTCTGCAGCAATTCCTTTGATTCTGCCAGATTGTCCCCGCCTGAAGAAGAATCCTCCGATGAAGCTTTCTTGTCATCCTTTGAGTCTGAGCCGCTGTTTCCGCATCCTGTGAGACATAAGGTACTCACCAGCATCGTTCCGGCAAGCATAACTGCTAAATACTTTTTGAACATTTTTCTTTCCTCCTTTTGTTTGTTTATTAAAAACATGTCCCGCATGTTTCTAATCCATATAACACCCTGCATCTTTTATTTCTGACGGGGCCTTCCCCTGATCCTGAAGCACCCGTTGAAATTTAGTGTGATTTTCCGAGTTCTTTCAAGGCTTCTTTATGCAGGTTCGGTCTTGTGCCAACCGTCTTGTTCCTGTTATATAAAGCGATTGTTTCGTAGACGATACATCCGATCAGTATCGCGGCGATTACAAGCACCTGGATCTCTGTTTTCTTAAAGATCGCCTTCAGAAGTGCGATTGCAACCAGTGAAACCCATGTCCATATGACACTTCCTTTACCGCCATTGATTGCGGTTCCGCCGATGATGGTAGCGGTCAGGGCGATCATAAGAGGGCTGATTCCTTTCTCACCCATTGTGATTCCGGCCGTTCCTGAGTAAATTCCGTTCAGCGCCCCGCCCAGTGCACATGCCGCGGAAGAAATGACGAATGCCATTGTTGTCACGCCGTCGCTCTTGATTCCTGCCAGCCATGCCGTCTCAAGGTTGCCGCCGATCATGTATACGTTGCGGCCGAATCTTGTGTAGCGCAGTACGATCATGACGATGAACACAACCAGTGTTGTAATCAGGAAATAGGTGGAAAACGGCAGGAAACCAACCGGTGTGTCATTCAGCACATCACTGAATGCATAATCTTTTCCGATACTGAGTTCTTCACCACCTGTGTAGATATACATGGAGCCTTTTAATACGAACTGCATACCCAGCGTTGCGATAAAGGAGTGTATCTTTAACTTTGTAACGAGGAAGCCGTTGATGCATCCTACCAAAACGCCGGCCAGTGTTGCAATCAGAATACATACGGCCCAGGGCAGTCCCTGGTCACCGTGCAGACCGAGGCAGAGCAGGGCTGCAAACGTGGACATATACATAATCGTAAGGTCCATGTGCCCGGCGATCATACATACTGTAAACCCAAGTCCCAGCCAGATTACAAGGCTTCCGTTTCCCGTAGCGGCACTAATGTTGTACATGGTGTAAAAATTATCTACAAAAAGACCAATTATCAATATCAGAGCCAGGAAAAGATAAGATCTGTTTTCATTAATTAAGTTTGCACTAATTTTAATCTTCTTATTTTTCATTATGCTCTACCCAACTTTCTGTTAGAATATGTGTTCAGCCATACAATGAACAGGAAGACAAGTCCCTGTACCAGGTACTTTTCATATGTTCCCAGACCGATCCAGGAGAGGATATTGTTCAGGATTCCATATGCAAGCACGCCCCCGAAGGTCCCGACTACCGAGCCTTTTCCTCCGTTTAAGAGACATCCTCCGAGAAGTACGGCTGTCAGACATGAGAAATCATATCCTGTCCCGTTTTCATAGGAAGCGGTCTTACGCAATGCTGCGAAGAAGATTCCCCCTATGGATGCACAGACTCCGTTGATGATATACGCCGTTACGAGCGTCTTTGTACAATTGATTCCGGAAAACTTCGCTACTTCGTAGTTCGTTCCGATCAGTTTCAGCTTCTGTCCAAATTTTGTCTTGGAATGAATGAACCATGCAATCACCATCATCACGATCATGACGATTGCCATCAGGGAAATGTATTTCCCAATGTAGGTCCTTGCTATAGAGAAGAATGTATTAGCCGCATTCTGTGCGAATTCTGTATCCTTTGCAACTTTATCTGCATAAAGCTGTTTTCCTTCCCAGATAACTCTTACGATACCGGAAAGCAGCAGGTTGAACCCCCATGTCCAGATGATCGGGTTCGCCCTGAACTTTCCGATCATGAATCCGTTGACAAGGCCAATCAGTGCACCTGACAGGATACCAATCAGAATTGCAACAGGGAATCCGAAGTTGATGGTCTGCACTGCCATCATACCTCCTACCGCCATTGTCAGTGGGATGGACATGTCTGTCATGTTGCCGGAATATGTAATAAAGATCAGGCCTGAACTGACCATACCGATCAGGGCAACCGCTTCCAGAATAGACTGGATATTGCTGGCTGCAAAAAATGTTCCTTTCGAAACAATCAGGCCGATAATGATCAGAGCTACGACTACAACATAGATTCCCAATTTATTGAAAATGAGACTGAACTTATTGATTTCCGTCTTTCTGGTATCTACTTTTGGAGTGTTTGTATTTGAATTTTTATTTATTTGTTCTGACATGATACGTACTCACCCTCCCCATTTGCTGCAATCAACAGTGCGTTTTCGTTAATTCCTTCTTTCGGAATTTCACCGATGATATGCCCTTCTCTTAAAATAACTGCACGGTCACATAAACCTACTACCTCAGGCAGGTCACTGGAAAGAAGAATACATGCATTTCCCTGGGAAACGTATCTCTTCACAGCATCATGGATAACCTGTTTTGCATTGACGTCAACACCTCGTGTAGGTTCATCCAGAATCAGAATATCTACGTCCGCCGCCAGCCATTTTGCCATCAGCACTTTCTGCTGGTTACCACCGGAGAAGCTGTTTACCAGTCTGTCCCTGTCTGCCGGGTATACACTCATTTCATTGATTCTCTCATCGACAAGGTCATTCTGCTTCTTTGCCTGATAAAGGATTCCGGGCCCACATTTATCAATAATGCATGCCGTCACATTGTCGGACACAGTCTGCGGAAGCGCCAGACCTACGACTTTTCTGTCTTCTGTCAGATATCCGAGGCCGCCCCTGATAGACTCTCCGAGGTCTTTGAAATGAACTTCTTTGCCGTGGATATATACCTTGCCCCCGTCGGTCTTGTCAACGCCTGTCAGGCCTCTTGCGATTTCTGTTCTTCCGGATCCTGCCAGTCCGCAGATGGCGAGTACTTCTCCTTTATGGAGGTTGAAGTTAATATGGTGGAAAAATCCCCACCTTGTAAAATCTTCTACCCGTAACACTTCTTCATCTGTTACCATGCTCTTGTGGTCAGCGTAAAAGCTTTTTACCGGTTCACCGACCATGCATTCAACGAGCTGTTCTGTATTAGTCTCCGTAATCGGGAAGGAATCTACCAGCTTTCCGTCCCTCATGACCGTTACCATATCGGCTATTTCAAAAATCTCTCCTAGATGATGGGAAATATATACAATGGCCAGCCCCTGTTCTTTCAGATTTCTCACGATGTCAAACAGCCTGTTGACTTCCTCGCTGGACAGCGCACTTGTGGGCTCATCCATAACAAGTATCTTAGGTTCGAAGCCCAGTACCTTTGCAATCTCTACCAGCTGTGCATCACACTGGCTGATCTCGGATACATCCAGCGTCGGGTCGATATCATCCAGACCCACACGGTGGAGCAGTTTTTTCGCCTCCTCAATCGCCTTTGCCTTGTCGATAAACAATGCATTCTTCTTCGGAAGACGTCCAACCAGAAGGTTCTCATAAATAGAAATTCTTCTTGCAAGAGACAGTTCCTGATATACCATTCCAATTCCATATTCTCTGGCGAGATTCGGTGTATGCACCTCTCTCTTTTCCCCGTCAATATAAATCTCTCCTGTGTAGTCATTAAAAAGTCCGGCGAGCATTTTCATCAGAGTTGATTTACCAGCTCCATTCTCACCCATGAGGGCATGTACCTCCCCTGCTCTCACTCGGAAATCGACCTGATCTACAGCCAATGTTCCGGGAAACCTTTTGGACACTTTTCTCATGTCCAATGCATACGCTTCATTTTTAGATGCGTTACCCATGCTGATTGCTCCTTTCGTATAGCGCTTGTGACGTATCGGAACCGATACGCTATTTATTGATTTCTCCGCCGGCAAAGCCCATCACATAATTGTGACGCTTCACCGCGGCTGCATCCGGGTTAATTCAGAACTTCCCTCACCTTTTCGGCAAATGCCTTTCCAAGTCTTTCATGATATTGCGGCTCCATGTGGACCCCGTCCTTTGTGGAAGCCTCCCCGTACTGTGCCGCATCCATGTAATGAAGTCCGTTCGCTTCTGCAAACGCTTTGTATGCCTTTGCAAAACCCAGCGACCGCTCATAGGCGCCGTCCCCAAACATATCATAGAAGAGTACATTGTCCCTATATGCCGGATTGATCAGGATCGGTGACACAAGCAGCACTTCCGGTTTTTTGCCGTCCATCGGCACTGTCTTAAGCACATCCAGATAGCGTCCAAATCCAAAGGCAATCGTCTCCGGATTCACTGCAAACCTTGCCTTTAAGTCATTGGTTCCCAGCATCAGGATGATCAGGTCAAGAGGCGACTGCGAGTCGCAGCAGGGTGCGAAATAGGTAATTCCGGCAAGTCTTCCTTCCACTACATCGTCGTGTACGGAAGTCCGCCCGTTATAACCTTCCTCAATCACCTGGTAATCCTCCCCGAGTTCCCTCTGAAGGACGCCTGTCCAGCGTACATCCTGCGGGTGTCTTGCACTGTCTCCGGGAATTGCCCCCCATGTATTCGAATCTCCAAAGCATAATATCCTTTTTTTCATAAACAGCTCTCCTTACGATTACATGAATTTCTTACGCGCATCATACAGCGCGATGATATTTTCCACCGGGACATCGCCTTCAAAATCCTGACTCGGTCCCAGAATATATCCGCCGTTTACATTCATCGTCTCGATAATGTACTCTGTTTCTCTCCGGACCTCCTCCGGTGTACCAAACGGGAGCAGGCGCTGGGTGTCCACACCTCCCTGAAAGCAAATCTGGTCTCCAAAATCCCTTTTCAGAGAATCTACCTCCATCCCCTTCACCTTCTGGATCGGCTCGAGTCCGTCTGCGCCACAGTCGATCAGGTTCGGAATAATCGGCCTGACCGCGCCGCAGGAATGCTGGAGATAGTAACATCCGTATTTATGGGCAAGCTGTACAAGCTTTTTTGTATTCTCCGCGAAATATTCGTCCCACATCTGCGGGCTGAACAACAGGCTGATCTGTGTCCCGTAGTCATCACACGGCCGGATCAGGTCGATTGCCCCATCCCCTGCTTCAAACATCCTCTCGTACAGTTCCATGTAAAAATCACTGTAACGGTTCAGCATCGCCTTGACGAGGTCCGGTTCATCAGCCATAAGCATATAAAACTGTTCCGCCGGGTACATTTCCAGAAATACCTGATAAGGTCCCGGCCATCCGATGCGTATCGCCTTATCTTTATGCTTATCACAGAACCGCTTTACCGCCTCATAATCGAAGTCGTCCGGGTCCGGCCAGTCATGGAAAGTGAGGAAATCCTCCATCGTCTCCACATGCTGCATCGGCCGCCAGATCGTGTGATTGTTGTACTCCACACCATTCCATTTCTCCACATACCGCTGCCCGAAGGGGTGCGTATGTACGACCTCCCCGTTTGCATTCACATAATCGGGCTTTTTATTTCCGATGTATGGCGGAATATCCATAATCCTCGTATCAATTTCCAGAATATCCATGACTTCATCCTGAGTCTCAACCCGGAAATATTCTTTCATCTTGTCCCAGGCAGTCTCAACCGCCTGCATTGTAGCAGGGACACGGTCAGGAGTTTTGTGTTCAAATGCCGCCCTGACGCGTTCTTTACTTGTCATCATCCCGATCCCTCCCTTACGTCCTTTACTTGATAAGTCCATTATAGAGAGGTGGAATAGTAAATTCAATTAAAATTAAATTTTAAATTTAAACGTTTAAATTTAAATCATACTAAAAATGTAGGAGTTGTAACACTATTTAAGAAGTTTAGAAGAACACCTTTAGAAGAGACAAATGGGGGGCAGATGCTGTTCCATATGCCCCCAAAACAGATTATTTTGCAAAATTCCCAGCTACCCTCATGGCGATTTTCTCCCATTTGAAGAGTCTTTCAGGATCATATCTTACGGTGGAGATATCCTTGAAAATCAGCTCTACATGATATCTTCCTTCTGTCAGGTCCATGAATTCACGGATTTCTTTTTCAGCCTGGGCCTCGTCAAAGATATTTCCGGCTACTATAGCGGGGTTCGGTTTTCTGCTGATGACATAATCGGTGCCGATATCTTCTATAATACGCCCGCTTTTACACCACGGAGAAACGGATATCTTGCGCAGGTTCGGGATTCTTCTTAAGTAACTGACTTTTAAATCCAGAGGTTCGCAGCAGCCGTAGTATGTCAGGCCGAATCTTTTCAGCCATTTCAGGTCGTGTTCTATTGCAAAGTCCCAGTGCATCTTGGGGGATACAGTTGAGAATATCTGGGCGTTGGAACACCCCCACATATTTTTGGCAAGAACGTGGCCGGGGTCATAGTCCGTTCCCGGAAGTTCTGTTGTGTAGCCATATCCGCCGGAGCCGACACGGGTATTGTTACAGTCCAGCGAAAGAAGGTTCTGCTCTTCAAACTGGTCAAGCTCTGTCATCCATGCCTGCACCATTTTTTCATAAATGTCATGGACCATGTCCGGGCGCATGACCAGATCCATGATCGCCTCCTGCACGCCCCACCAGCGGATCAGGTAATCCCACGGAGTATACCAGATGTGTGTCTGCCCGACCTTTTTCACTGGTATGATTCCTTCAAATATATCGCACATGGCATCATAGGAATACTGGGTAGCTTTCTCAAAGTGGGTGACGACCGGCATCTTGATTTTTTCGATGTCTTCCGGCTCTTTGATCTGGATTTTAAAATGCCGGGAATAAATATCATTCTTATCATCAGTCATAGCCGTGTCCACATCCTCAACGATACCAAAGTCTGTAGAATGGATCGCCAGCGGGCACTCGATAAACGGGCTGACTACCATATCCCCGCGGAAATGGTCCCACTGGAAAATCGTCCTGCGCAGTGTCTCTTCCAGATTCCTTGCCCAGGGATGTGTACAGCGAACCGTAAGTTCCTCGTTTACATTCATCTCATGCCACGGCACTTCGTTGATCCAGACCATCGGTTTTACAGATTTCTTATCATTTAAAAGCGTCCAGTTTCTTGCATTAATTTCATTGATTTTGTCACCGGATATTTCTGCAATCCGGCCTCCCAGCCGTCTCAAAATATCCTTATCCCCACGGGATAATACAATTTCTTTCTCTTCCGGTACTACCGGTCTGTGTGACGGGTCGTGCAGCATAGCGGTTCCTCCTTTGGCATATATGGTTTCCTTTACTTTCCTGATCAAACCTTACCACCCCATGCAAAAAGCCACAACTTTCGGTTGTGGCTTCATGGTTGCCCGATGTGACTTATTCTTTCTGACATCTTCTTTTTTATGGTTCTGTGCAGGCACGGCGCTTCTTATATTCTCCGGGTGTGACTTCCATGTACCGCTTGAATGCTCTGGTGAATGCCTTTTCATCGCTGTAGCCGCATTTCTCTGCCGCCTCCCTGACAGTGGCGCCCTCCAGCAGGGCCTTTGCCCCGACACTCATTTTTCTCGTATAGACGAACTGCCGGGGACACATCTTAAAGATTTCCTTGAACCGCCTCGTGAAGTAGGACCGTTCCATTCCCGCACAGGCCGCAAGCTCCTGAATCTCCGGGTCATCGGCTATGTGCTCATCTATATAAGAAAGGACCCGGTTCATGCGCCTGCTTCCCGTGCGGTAGAGGGTCAGCCGCTGTTCCAGCCTTTTCAGGAAAATATCAAAGAGCCGGTTCACATCTTCAAAGGAGGCAGGATCTCTCTGGATGACTTGGATGCTTTTCAGCAGATAGTACAAGTCCTCCCCTTCACAGATCTCGACAGCGGTGAAATCCCTCCCCATAGACAGATCCAGTTCTACATGGAACCAGAGGACCTCCAGCGGGTCTTTGACATCGTGCCTGAGGGAATAAGACTGCATGACAGGAAGGATATAAAGCCAGCCCTTTTTCAGTTGTACTTCCTCCTCCCCCTGCCGGAACCATGCCTTCCCCCCGCAGACATAATAAATACGGTAAAATGTGGCACATTCCCCCGTCATCCCCCAGTCTGAAGGACAAAGCGTATAATCATTCATCAGGATCTGAAAACGATAGTGCATAGAGTTCCTCCTCAAAATAGCTGTTTAACTTGAAACGTTTTACATTAACATTGACTTTTCATTTTCCTTATGACAATATAATGTTGGGATCAAAAATATTTTGACCCCTGATGCCTACGGATTTCTCCGCACTTCGTGCTCCCAAAATCCTAAAAACATTCGAAATCCGCCCTAATCGGGCTACTTTCTCATGTTTTACGGGTCCCAAAGTCATTCAATTGCATGCGAGCATGCATTGAATGACCTTTTGACCCTGGCATTATAATATTATAGTATACTTTGTTCGTTTACTCAATTGAAGGAGGAACTTTTATGGCGACTTTGAAAGATGTTGCAGAACGGGCGGGCGTCTCCATCGCGACTGTCTCAAACTGTCTGAATAATACAAAGAGTGTGAAGCCGGCCACCAGGACCAGAATCATGAGTGTCATCGAGGAACTGAACTATATCCCTAATGCTTCTGCCAGGAACCTCAAGTCAGAGACATCCCGGGAGATTGGCGTTGTTTTTCCGGATATTGATGACTCATGTCACTCAGATATTCTAAAGGGGATCATCTCACGCGCTGAGAGCATGGACTATTCGCTGAATATTTCATTTTCTTACCATACGCCAAAGCTGGAACGCAAGATTATTGACCAGCTTATCGGCAGGAATGTAGCCGGCCTGATCCTGATCTCCTGCCAGCCGGACAACGTGGAATACTTTCAGAACAGTATCATCAGGCATAATGTGCCTGCCGTTTTCCTGGAGCATTTCCCGGACAGTATCGACGCCAACTTTCTGGCCTTTGACAACTATAATTCCTGCTATTATCTGACGAAGAAGCTGATCGAAAACGGATACACGAATATTAAGCTCATGATCGGACACAGTGAGTTTTTTACAGAAAGGGAATGCCTGCGGGGATTCAGTGATGCGCACGATGATCTCGGTCTGGATTTTTCTATGAATCAGATGATAGAGACGCGTTTTACGACAGAGTCCGCGTTCCGCAAGGCCATGTTCAATATCGTGGAGGAGCCGCCCCAGGCGATCATAACCTCTTCCTATCCGCTTGCCAAAGGAATCATAGAGGCCTTTAACCTCTGTTCCATAAAAGTGCCGAAAGACACCTGTATTATCACTCTGGGGGAGGAATCCTGGAACGAGTCCAATTATCTCCCCAACCTGATCCATACCTCACGTACAGCACACACAATGGGAATCCGCAGTATTGATGTCCTGATGAAGAACCTGCATGAACCTGCATTTTTCGAGAAAGAATTTATGCTGTTCAAGGACAATGTCATCGGAAGCCACCTGAATATCCCGAAGGCGCCTGTCCCATATCATTCTGTCAGAACGCCGAAACGGACGCTGCGCATCATCGCCACATCCATGCCGACAATCCTGTCACTGCATGCGGTATCGCGGGAATTCGAGCGGCAGCACGAGGTAAAGATTGAATTTGACTTTGTAAGCTACAGAGAACTAATTGAAACGATTGTATCTGACAGTAAACGGGAAAAGGGCAGATATGATATCTATATGTTTGATGTATCATGGCTCACTTACCTTGCCAATCTGGATGTACTTACAGATATTACCGAACTGATGACCTCGAATGAGCTGTTCAGCAAACATCTGGTCCCGAAAAATCTTGCGAATGCCTGCTATAAGGGACGTTTTTACGGTTTTCCGATCGTAGGAGGCTCCCATATTCTTTTTTACCGGAAGGATTTGTTCGAGCAGCCCACGATACAGCACCAGTTTGAATCGCTCTATAACATGCCCTTACGTCCGCCAAAGACATGGAAGGAATTCAACGGGATCGCCCAGTTTTTCACAAAAAAATATAATCCATACTCTCCGACACTGTACGGAACTTCGATCATCGGCAGTGTCAATGAAGAGTTTGCGCTGGAACTGCAGATCCGGCTCTGGAGCTTTGGCGGCGGGCTCTTCGACAGTTCCGGGCGGCTGAAGCTGGATACCCCGCAGAATGTCAAGGCGCTGCAGAGCCTGCTTGATACGGCTATGTATACGGAAAACGGCATCTCAGATACCTCCATCAATTCCAGTTTTTACGACTTCGGGAGCGGACGGACTGCCATGCTTTTGTCCTTCACCGAATATGGTACTCTCATCAACGACTGCCTGCACGGAGATATTATCACCAAGATTGATTACAGCATGGTCCCGGGACAGACGCCTGCCAATGTAGGATGGCATATGGGTATCAGCAGGACTACCCGCCATACCGAACTGATCGCGAACTATTTTAAGTGGATCTGCCAGAAGCAGACAAGTTACTATATGACTACGCTAAACGGGCAGTCTACCGTCCTCCACCCTTACGAGAACCAGGAGATACTAAGACTTTACCCGTGGATGAAACTGAATACAAAATGTTTCGAGAAAGCACGCAACAGAATCTATCCTTATCAGAGTGCAGAACGGATCATTCCCCCATACGAAATCGAGACGATCCTGCAGGATGTCTGTCAGAAAGCCTACCGGAAAGAACTCACTGTTCAGGATGCACTGAGGCAGGCAGAAAAGAGGATACAGGCACTTTTTAAATAGAATTTCAAATCACCGCCGGTCTGACGGCCCGCTCAAGCCGGCGGATTGTTTCACTGATCGCCTCCATACGGATTCCGGAATAGTTAATGATCAGAATGTGTTCCCGGGTTTTCTGCGGATTCCTGCAGTACTCGGAAAAACAGGCCAGGTCTATCCCCTGCTGCCTTGCCCTTGCTACCAGTTCCTCATCTGTCAGGACGGTATCCAGTATTAAGAGGAAATAGGTTCCTGCCTCTGCCTCCTGAATTTTTGCGATATCTTTCAAAGAGGAATTTTCAATTTCCTGAATCAGCCTCGTCTTAAGTTTCCTGTAAAAGCTGCGCATCCGGTTCAGATGGCGCCCGAAATATTCTTCTGAAATAAAGCGGGCCAGCGTATGCTGTTCAAAGCAGGACACGGTACAGGAAGAATAGCACATCTTCTCAACGTATTTTATCATCAGATTTTCGGGAAGCACCATGTAACTGATGCGGATGGACGGCACGATGCTCTTTGAAAATGTATTGAGGTAGATCACACGGCCGGATTTGTCCATTGCATACAGGGCCGGGCTCTGCTTGTTTACATAGCGGAACTCACTGTCAAAGTTATCTTCTATGATGTAGCCGCCCGTTTCCGCGGCCCAGTTCAGCACCTCCTGCCTGCGCCCCACGGGTGTAACGATACCGGTCGGAAAATGGTGCTCCGGGGTGGCATGCAGGACATCACAGCCGCTTTCCTTCAGGGAACTGACCGATATTCCCTTTTCATCCATGCCGACCTGCCTCCAGTTCACCTGATTTCTCTCAAACAATTCATATGTATAAGAGTAGCCGATTTCCTCCAGCCCGTAGCACCTTCCCGCACCTAATATCTGGAAAAGCTGCTGGTATAAAAATTCCGTCCCCGCCCCTATGATGATCTGGGACGGAGATACATGCATCCCCCTGAACCTGCGCAGGTTTTCCGCGATGGCCTGCCGCAGCTCCAGCACCCCTCTGCACGGAACTGCTTTTAAAAGTTTCTCGTCCCTTGCCGTGATGACTTCTCTCATTAGTTTAGCCCAGATAGAAAATGGAAAATGCTGCATGCCTATACGGTTACACCGCAGGTCTGCGTAATAAGGACTGTCCGTATCTTCCCTATATAATCGGACTGGTGCTGCTTGTTCCTGTATGCCCTGTGCTTTCAGCCTGCTGACATAATATCCGCTGCACTCTACAGAGTAGATATACCCCTCCAGCATCAGCTGTGCATAGGCATTTTCAACAGTCACGACACTGATCCCGAGCCGGGATGCCAGCATGCGTTTAGACGGCAGCTTCTCCTCTGCCTTCAGTTCCCCCTTCAGTATATCTTCCCTGATACAATGGTACAAATATTCATAGATCGGCATCTTTCCCCGTTTTTCAATCTCGCAGGTTACCATCTGAGCCTCCAACTGATCTTATTTTTTATTAGCAAACTGATCATTTTAATCATGTCAATTTCTATTATAATGAGTATTATCAGAACTGTAAAGGAGGAACAACACTATGGGAATATATGCAATTACGGGAGGTTCCGGCGGAATCGGGGGCCAGACGGTAAAACTTCTGAAAGAAGCCGGACACGAGGTCATTAATATTGACCTGAAAGGCGGCGACATATCCGCGAATCTGGCTTCGCCCGAGGGACGCAGGGAAGCTATTGAAGAACTCCATCAGAAATGTCCGGAAGGGCTGGACGGTATGATTTGCAATGCCGGCGTATCCGGGGCTGTCGGGAATCTGCAGCTCATCGTTTCCCTGAATTATTTTGGAACCATTGAAATTGCAAAGGGCGTGTCCGGTCTGCTCCGCAAGAAAAAGGGCTGTTGTGTAGTGACCTCTTCCAATACCATCTCGCAGGGCGCCGGCCGGATGGACCTTGTGGACCTGCTGAATAATTCAGGCAATGAGCAGATGATTCTCAATCTCATCAGCAAATGGGACCAGAAAGATTTAACCGTCGGCAACAGTATCTATGTAGCAACCAAGTATGCACTCGCCCGCTGGGTCCGCAGGATTTCTTCCTCCTGGGCAGCCCGTGGTGTGCGTGTCAACGCAGTCGCTCCCGGAAACGTACAGACACCTATGACTGCCGCCCTCCAGGGAGGCGCCCGCGATGCACTCAATGCGCTTCCAATTCCTGCACGCTTCGGACAGGAAGCACTTATGGAGGCCGAAGAGATCGCCGGGGCCATCGTGTTCCTCACATCCAAATATGCCGCCGGCATCAATGGAAACATCCTGTTCGTGGACGGCGGGACCGATGCATTACTGAATTCTGAGAAAGTTTATTAGGAGGAGCCGCTATGAATATCATTCAGAAATATATCGAGACTATGGAAAACAGAGACTATGAAGGACTTGCCGAGCTGTTTGACTGTGACGGGACCCTCGTCGACCACTGCCCGAATGGGACCTCCCAGCCGGAGTACCATGTTTACGGAAAAGAAGCGATCAATATGTTTTTCAGAAATAAATTTACATTCGGGAAATTCTGTATCTCTGAGGCAGAGATTATTGATGAAAGACACGCGAAGTTTGTGGCGAACTACTCCGGGTATATGGTAATGGCGATTGCAACAATACGGTATACAAACGAAGAAGGTTTGATACAGAAACTATCGGTAAGGCCGAAATAAGATAAGGGGATTGGCAGAAGTGGAGGTTTCCGTGATTTTGGAAACCTCCACTTCTATGTTTATTTATCCCACCCGCATACCTTCATTTTCTCCATGACAAGGGCAGTGACCTTCTCTCTGCCCGCAGCTCCCAGCTTTTTCGGGTCAATCGTACCGGGATGCTTTTCCAACACTTCTTTTATCCCATCCGTGAAAACCACGCGCAGCTCTGTAGCGAAATTGACTTTGCAGATTCCAAGCCTAATACTCTCTCTTACTGCCTCATCAGGCACACCGGATGCACCGTGGAGTACCAGTGGGACAGATACTTTCTCCCGAATCTCCTGAAGCCGTCCAAAATCCAGCTTTGGCTCCCCTTTATAGAAACCATGCGCGGTCCCGATGGCAACCGCAAGGGAAGAGATCCCGGTTCTCTCTGTGAACGCTTCTGCCTGCATGGGATCTGTATAGGCATCGCCGCTGCCTCCGTCCAGATCGTCTTCTTTCCCTCCTACTTTTCCCAGCTCCGCCTCAACAGGTATTCCCACACTGCTGCACATCCTGACTACTTCGGCCGTTATCTTGACATTCTCCTCAAAGGGCTTCTGCGAGCCGTCTATCATAACCGATGTATATCCTGCATGAACCGTCCTGACCGCCAGGGCGTAATCGGAGCCGTGGTCTAAATGAAGCGCTGCACACACTCCTGCTTCTTCTGCCGCACAGGCAGCATTCGCATAAAAATATTCCGGTGAGGCATACCTCAGTGTAGATGGGGTGGTCTGCATGATGACAGGCGCATCCAGTGCTTTGGCAGCCGCGATAACCGCCTGTACCATTTCCATGTTTTCCACATTAAATGCCCCGACAGCATAATGCTCCCTCTGGGCCTTTAACAGCATTTCTTTCGTTGTAATTAATGGCATGTTTTTTCCTCCTACCCTTTCACGCCGCCGACAGTTAAACCTTCTACAAAGTTCTTCTGTGCCAGGCTGAAGACAATAACAATCGGTACAATCATCATGACGGATGTCGCCATGATCAGGTCTGTCTGTGTCCCCCTGTCACTATAGAAGGAACCGATACCTACCGTCAGTGTGAACAAATCACGTTTGCTGACAGAAATCAACGGCCACAGGTAAGAATTGTAACTCGCCATAAACAGGTAGATAAACAGTGCCGACATCATAGACTTTGCCATTGGAAGCGCAATCCTGAAAAACCGTTTGAAATGCCCGCAGCCGTCCATCTCTGCTGCCTCCAGATAGGCATCCGGCAGATCGAGGAAGAACTGCCGCATCAGGAAGATTCCAAAAATATTCACAAAGTAAGGTACGGTCAGCACGAAATAACTGTTTGTCAGTTTCATTCCCGCCATCAGTTTATACAGTGGAATCATCAGCGTATCGTAAGGCACCATCATGAATGCCAGAATACACATAAATACGAAGTTTCTTCCCTTGAACCGGTATTTCGCAAACGTATACCCGATCAGCCCGCTGGTCAGCACACCAACCACTGTATTTAAGATACTCGTCCCAAGACTGTTGAGATAATAGCGGATAAACGGTATGCTGTCCAGTACCCTCTGGTAATTCGTCATTACCCATTTGTGCGGATACATCGTCGGAGGCATCTGCAGTAATTCAGACTGTCCCTTGAATGCTGAAATCAGCATCCAGTATAATGGGAGAATCATAAAGACAGCTCCGGCAGTCATAATTACAACACCAATATAAAATCCGATAGAATGTTTCTTCTTTTTCATCGCCTATACCCCCTGTCCCTTATAATGCTTTGCTTTCTCTTTCCGTTCTCTTGTAATGATCCACTGGATCATACTGAAGAACAGGATAATCAGCATCAGAATTATGGACATGGCAGATGCATAACCGATGTCGCTGTTCTTGATACCTTTATTCATAATGTGCAGCAGCATTACCATCGTACTCGTTCCCGGGGTCCCCTTCGTCAGTATCTGGACCGGTGCAAAGAACATGAATGCGACCGTTGTTGTCATAACGCATACAAATAAAATGTTATTCTTAATCAGCGGGAGCGTAATCCTGAAAAACTTGGCCAAAGGGCCTGCCCCGTCAACCTCCGCCGCCTCATAGTAGCTCTTGTCAATGCCCCTTATCGCTGCCAGCAGGATGACCGCATAATAGCCGAAAATAGACCAGATCTGTACAATACACAGACAGATAAGCGCCTGGCTGGCCGATGTCAGGAATGGCTGCGTCTTCATTCCCAGTGCATCCAGAATCGCATTAAACAAGCCGTAGTTTTTATTGTACAGCCAGTTCCATACAAGACTGATTGCAACCGCAGAAATGACAGACGGCAGGAAATAAATAAATGTAAAAATCTGCCTGAGCCTATTTCCCAACGCATTTAAGCCCGCTGCCAGCAGGATCGCCAGAATGACCGTCGAAGGCACAATAACCAAAGCCGTTACGACCGTGTTTTTCAGCGAAATAAGAAATGTAGGGTCCTTTGTGAATGCCTTTATGTACTGGTCAAATCCCACGAATTTATAGGTGGGATAGGCCATATGTGCGTTTGTAAAACTATACATAATCACAGAAAAAAAGGGGATTATGAAAAATATCAAAAACCAAATAAAGGTGGGTACCAACACACAAAACAGGAATATGCTCCGTCCCCGGTTCCGTTTCGTGCCTATTAACTTTCCCATAAAAGTCCTCCTTGCTTATAGCATCTATTCCGTTCTATTTTAATTCAACCGTATAGTGGAATACTTCTCCGTTCACGATACTCTGGCAGTATTCAATGATGTCCGCGCCGCTGTATGTCACACGGCTCAGGTTAATCGCCGCATCATTTACCATCACATTCATGTCTCTTGCATCTTCCCTGGAAATGTTTACCGCTGAGAAGGTTTCAATTGCCCGCTCCGGAAATACGTGGAACATACGCAGGGTCTTATACAGCCCGTTTTTATCTACTAATTCCCCGGTCAGCTCAGGTACGAATTTTACCGGGATGTATGAATGCTCAATGGCGTATACCTTATTATCCATATATCGTATCCGCTTAATCCAGAATACTTTTTCTTCTGCCCCTATCTGAAGTGGTTCTCTGATAAAGGCCTCCGGAATAATCTCCTGAAACACAATTAATTTTGCAGTTTCTTTGATACCCATTGTTGTCAGCTCTTCACTGAAAGAATAGAACTTATGCAGTTTCTGTCCGATAGAGCGGTTTAATACAAATGTTCCCCTGCCTCTCTTTTTCACGAGATATTTCTCATTCTGCAGTTCATCTATCGCTTTACGCACGGTAATATTGCTTACGTCAAACATTTTTGCAATTTCCGCCTCAGAGGGAATCCTGCTTCCCTCCGCCCATTCGTTTGCCAGTATTTTTCTTCTGATTTCTTCTTTCAGCTGGTAGTAAAGTGCAACAGGTATGTCTTTTCTGATTACGTTCCCGCCTGCCATAATTTATCATCCTTTTTTAATTATTTTGTATATCCCTTTCGGAAACACGGGAACCAGTTTTTATATCTCATATATCGTGATTCCCTGTACGACCCTGTTGACATCGCCCTTTGGACACGGATTGTCGGTCGTATATCCCTTGTCCAGTGATTTTTTCATCGAAAGCAGCTGGGTGAATACAAGTGAGAATATATATGCCCCCATCTCGGAATCTTCCGGAAGTTCTTTTGGAATCTGATAGACCACTTCGTAGTCTTCCCCTTTAATCTCTTCTTTAACAAAATCCGGTTTTATAATAACCACCAGATTCTTCTGTTTCTCCCTGATGATCTCGTTTGCCAGATCTACATCATACTTTCTGCTGTACTCTTTGTTTGATATGAAATGTATCGTAAGGGTCTCTTCATTAATAACCGTTTTTGGCCCGTGGCGGAAACCGGTCGGTGCATCATATCCTGCATGTACATAGCCGTCTGAGAGCTCCATAGACTTGATGGATGCTTCCCTGGCCAGTCCCTTCAGCGCACCTGTTCCCAGCCAGATCAGTCTGCGGTAGTCATTTTCTGCAATCGCGCCCGCCTTGTCAGCCAGTCTGTCAATCTGCGCCTCCACCGCCTCTGCCAGAACAGTTACATATCCCGTATATGTTTCCATCTCTTTATAATGGAACAGACACCATGTCGCAATGCTCATACAGCTTACAGAGCTTGTCATTGCAAAACCCTTATCACAGGTTTCCTTTGGCAGGTCAAGGACCAGGGACTGTTTTGTCTCATACCCGCATCTGGCAAGGCTGCTGTTTTTATCGCATACGATCACGATATTGTACAGATTTTTTACCCGTTTCTGTGCAAAACGTATGGCGGCAATACTCTCCGGGCTTTCACCTGACCGTGCATAGGAAATCAGGAGTGTCGGGGTGTCAAACAGCGTCTCATCCGGTGCGCTGATGATATCCGTTGTATGTACGTTCTCTGTACGGATTCCCATCTCTCCCGCTAACATGTATAAAAATGTCTCTCCTACAAATGCGGATGATCCTGCGCCCGTTGTCACGATCCGTAAATTTGGAACGGACATGACCTGATCCATAAACGCTGAGATTTCGTCTTTTCTCTGCATCAGTGTATCTGCCAGCCGGCGCCATGCTTCCGGCTGCTGTACAATCTCAGTGACGGTATGGATACAGTGGTTCTCTTCATAATAAGTGAGTGGTTTTCCAAACAATTCATTCTTCATTTTTATTTTCTCCCAGTCATTTTTGTTTCTGTTGTTTCATGGTAACTGACCGTTACTTTAACAATTCTGCCATGTGACAGGCCGCCTGCATGGCTACGTTATGGATTTCCCTGTCTGCCAGCCCTCCTATATGGGGTGTCAGCACCACATTGTCAAGTTGAAAGAATGCACTCTCATACAGCGGCTCTTCTTCGAAAACATCCAGTGCCGCTCCTGCAATGCGCCGGTTTTTCAACGCTTCGTACAGTGCCTGCGTGTCAATGATCCCGCCCCTTGCCGCGTTCACAATGACAGCGTCTTTCTTCATCCTGCCGATCGCATCCGCGTTAATAATATGGTATGTCTCCGGTGTCAGCGGGCTTGCCGGAACAAGAATGTCGGCCTCCTGAAACAGGGTATCCCTGTCCACATAAACCGCGCCATATTTTTCGGCTGACTCAGGATTCTGGCTTGTGCTGTTTACAAGCACCCTCATGTCAAATCCCGCCGCCCTCTTTGCCACTGCCTGTCCGATTGCCCCGAAGCTGATGATTCCGAGGGTTTTCCCGGATACGGCATACCCTCTTGCAACCCCGTCACACCATTTCCCTCTGCGGATATTCCTGTCGGCCTCAGGAATCCGGCGCATAACTGCCAGAATCAGTCCCCAGACCAGATCTGCCACCGCATTGAAGTTCTGTCTCGGTACATTGCAGATTCTGATACCTTTCTTTTCAAATGCCGGAAGATCGAGGTGGTCTGCACCCGCACAGTTCAGTGAGATTGCTTCCAGCCCTTCTGCCTTCTCAGCGAATTCTTTCCCTAATGGAATATCCGCCCCCATCAGAATCCCGTCCGGTTTTTCCTCTAGGGTATCCCAGTAGTCCAGAAGGTCTTCCTGTGTATACCCGATCCTGTCTTTTTCCGCCAGCAGGACCGGTTCCAGTCCTGCATCTTCCAGCACGCGAAATGCTTCTTCCTCCTGTTCGAAGGAAAAGGAGATAATCAATACTTTTTTGTTCATAAGGTGTCCCTCTTAAATTTTCTGCTTGATATCAGGCGTTTTAAATCTATTTGTACTGCGGCAGATAGTCTTTATGTTCTTTTATAAAGTCATTGACCAGATTTTCTGCTGTCTCATAATCGGTCACAGCACCGTCGAGCATCATAGCGTCGGCCCAGAGCTGCCTGTCCCCCGTTAATGCTGCTTCCACTGTAAGGTCCACGGATGCAAGCCGCTTGATGATAATATCCTTGACTGGTCCCTCGAATCCGTTCACATGCATGGAGGAGAATCCCCTTGCAGTGGCAACACCCGGAATCTCCAGTACGGCATCGTCAGGAATACCGGCAACGGCGCCCTCATTTGGAATATTCACGGAGAATACCTTCCGTTCATCCAGCAGTAAGGATTTAATGATTTCCGCAAGCTGTTCGTGTTCCCCATCGGCACGCTGGAACAATTCGGCTTCTACTTCACCTTCCGTCTCTCCCTGCTCCAGCATTGCTTTATAGATTCCCTCGCCTCTTGCAATCACATCGTCAATAGGAAATGCATCGATGCCGAGAGTTGCACCATAGTATTTTCCTTCCGGGAAACGCTCCGGGAAGAATTCAACCGCATGGCGGTCCACAACTGCCGGAATCGCCCCGTAGCGTTCGAAGAATTCCCATGAAAGCGGATTGTCCATATGGTTCGGTATTTCCTTGTCTTCCAGAAGTGGATTGAAGAAATTGCGCACATGTGGGTTCTTTTCGTGTTCTTCCTTCTGCCTCTCCACGACATCCAACAGTTCCTGATGCACGTCTTTCCCGTCCACACGGATATCGTACAGCCATGTCAGATGGTTTAAGCCTGCACCGATTGTAGTCAGCCTCTTTACATCCACACCGAGCATTTTCGCCAGATATTTTTCCCCGTAGATAACACCGTGGCAAAGCCCGATTATCTTCACATTTGTTGCCCTTCTTACCGCAGTCACGATAGCGGTCATCGGGTTGGAGTAGTTGAAGAAATATGCATCCGGGCAGAGCCGCTCAATGTCTTTTGCAATCTCAACCATCACAGGAATCATCCTCTGTGCCCTGGAGATTCCCCCCGGCATAATGGAATCGCCTACCGGCTGGTAAATGTTATATTTTCTCGGAATCTTAACATCCTGTTCCCATGCACGCCTGCCTCCGACCGCGATCGTCGTCACGACAAAATCGGCTCCCGGCAACAGGTCTGTCCTGTCTGTGGATGAACTGATGATAATATCGGACTTTTTCTGCTCCACCATCTTCTTCGCAAGCCTCGTTATGGATTCCAGTATCTGCGGGTTAATATCGCAGAGGGCAATCTCCCATTCCCCGAATTCAGACTGGATAAAATCTGCGATCAGCCCCTTTGTAAATACGGCGCTTCCCGCACCTATCAGTACAATTTTCTTTCTCTTGGCCATTATTTGTTACCTCCTCTTTCCCATGCTGTTACAAACGCCTCGTTACATGTCTTTAAAAAATTCTTCAAAAGTTCCATCTGCTCTTTATATTCCGCCCGGTTGACCGCTTCTGCCATTTCTGCCTTCATAAAGAGCTTTATGAAGCCCGGTTCCCCGACTCCCAGCTCATACACCGGGGATGCCTCCATGTTGTGATACACCCTGTCGAATTCTTTCTGGTTGCTGAACTTGTCAATCTCCGCAAAGATACCGGCCGGCTGCTTCTTATAACTGTATATGGCTCCAAAATAGGCATAGAGCGATAATCCTTTGTCATTTTCCAGATAGTACCGGAACCCTTCTGCATACTGTCCGAAGTTATCTTTATCTGCATAATTTACTCTCACACTGCTGATGTGGCTTTCCACTTCATTCAGTGCCTGATCAAAAGCATTCACCAGATTCAGTGAATCTGCCATATTCCGGTAATCAAGCCGGAACCCCTTTTCGTATGCGGCATCTACGATTGCTTCTGCACCGCCTGCTACAAACCTTCGAAGAATCACTGCCTGTTCCCCTCTTGGCCTGCCGGACATATCTGCGAAAACACTGTCAGGCATAAACAGTTTAAAATACTCCGGTTCCGCCCGGTTGATTTCGAATTCCGGGCGTTCGGTTATGTTTTCCAATACACTGCCATAGCTGTGACGGTTATTCTGCTCATCCAGCTCTATCATCAGACCCGGCCGGGTAGACGGGAAATAGATCAGCCCGATATGCAGGTAGAATCCAATTCCCGAACGTCTGCATGTAACCCTGCACCTCAGTCCGTACCAGTGCCGCCCGATACAGTCTTTTGCATCCCGGATTACCTGAAATTCAGCCTTGTCGCTTTTGATGCTTTCAATGGCATCCGCAAGGATATCCCCAAAGCGGTGCATCGATTCCAATGCATTGATATCAATATGAAGTCTTTCCAATGTTTTAAGCCCTCCGTATACGCGCTGTATTATTTAGCCAGGTCCGTCTGTTTCCATGCAAAATCCGGGTTCTGCACACAGAGTTTGCCCCCGCTGATTTCGATGAATGTCCCTGTCAGGTAGGAAGCCTCTTCCGATGCCAGGAATGATACTGCATTCGCCACATCCTCCGGCTTTCCTAATTTATGAAGGGCGATTGCACCCTCCAGTTCATCTTTTTTGCTGTCAATCACACCTCTCGTCATTCCAGTCTCAATGACGCCGGGAATAAACCCGTTTACTCTGATTCCGGCCGGTGCCAGTTCTGCCGCCAATGATTTCGTCAGGCTGTAAACTGCTGCCTTGCTTGCCGCATATGCACCGCTTCCTGCTGACCCCAGCAGTGCCGCATAGGATGCCGCATTGATCAGAACGCCGCCCTTTTCCTTCATGCACCTGCTGCATTCTCTTGCACATAGGAATACGGATTTCAGATTGACATTCATCACCGTATCCCACTGGCCTGCCTCCATATCACAGACGAATGCCTGCGGATAGATTCCCGCATTACTTACGAAAATATCAATATAGCCGAAATCTTCCAATGCAAGCCTGAACCCTTCCTTCACGGATTCCTCTCTGGATACATCCATCACATAAGACTTTACATTGCCGTACTGTTTCAGTTCCCGTTCTGCTTCCTGCAAAGCGTCTTCTTTTAAATCACAGATAAATACATTGGCACCGCTTTCCAGAAACTTCTTTGCAATGGCAAATCCTATTCCCTTTACACTTGCGGCCCCTGTTACACCAACTGTTTTTCCTCTATAGTCAAATGACATGCCTTACTCCTTTCTATGCCCCGTGGATATTAATCTGTCAGTTCCACGACGGCTCCGCGGCTCGCTGAAGCCGCCAGCTTTGAATACAATCCCAGATATCCCGATGTATATTTCGGCTTCGGCGGGATAAACCCTGCCTTCCGCTCCTTAAGTGTCTCATCCGTGACGTGAAGTGTAATACGCTGGGCGGGGATATCTACCGTAATTTCATCGCCGTCCTGTATAAAGGCGATGGGTCCGCCTTCTGCCGCCTCCGGTGATATATGCCCGACAAAGCATCCGTTATTCGTACCGGAAAATCTTCCGTCTGTGATCAGTGCCGTGGATTCTGCAAGCCCCATGCCATAAAGGTACTTCATTGCCTTATACATCTCACGCATTCCCGGCCCGCCTTTGGGACCCTCGTAGCGTATAACGACTACATTGCCCGGCTGGATTTCCCCTCCCAGAATCGCTTCCTCTGCAGTCTCTTCACTGTCAAAGACTCTTGCCGTACCCGTAAATACATGCATCTGCGGTTTGATAGCGGAGGGTTTTGTGATGCAGCCCTCTGGTGACAGGTTTCCTTCCAGGATCGCAATTCCGCCGAACTTACTGAACGGTTCCTCAAGTGTCCTGATAATCTCCCTGTTCACCCTGCCTTCCCTGTGGTTTTTCAGGTTATCCCCGACTGTTTTCCCTGTCACTGTCATGACATCCAGATTTAAAAGAGGTTCCAGCTCCTTCATAACCTGTGGGATACCGCCTGAATTGTGGAAATCTTCCATATTATATTTAGATGACGGGTTGACTTTTGCGACCAGCGGTGTTGTCATGCCGATCTCTTTGAACTTCTCCGTCATCACCTTACTATCGATGCCTGCCTCTCTTGCTACAGCAAGGAGATGGAGCACTCCGTTGGTGGAACCGCCCGTTGCATTTAATAACCGGATTGCATTTTCCAGAGACTTTTCATTGATGATCTGGTCCGCCGTAATGTCCTGAAGCACAAGGTCTACAATTTTCTCCCCTGTCTCGAATGCAATTCTGGTCCGGTCCGCATAAACCGCCGGTATCAGTGCCCCATACGGGAGTGTGATTCCTAGTCCCTCTGAGAGAGCACACATAGTATTAGCCGTCCCGTAGAAGGAACAGGACCCGCAGCCCGGTCCACATGTATTTTCCATGCGGTACAGTTCTTCTTCCTCAAGTTTCCCGGCCCTGACCATCCCGCAGCCCTCGGAAAGCGTTGTGAGATCGGATGCCCTTTCGTCAAAAACGGGGCCCCCCTGCATCGGCCCGCCCGGAAGCAGGATTGCCGGAAGTTTCAGTCTTGCAGCTGCCATGAGGAGTCCCGGAACGATCTTATCACAGGAGCCAAGCAGTACAATTCCATCCAGCTGGTGCGCCTGTACCATCACTTCCACATCATTAGCAATCAGGTCACGGGAAGGGAGGATAAAACGCATCCCTTCGTTCCCCTGGGCTGTGCCGTCACACGCCCCGATAACCCCAAATTCAACCGGAGTACCTCCTGCGGCGTAGATTCCCCGTTTTACACTGTCTGCAACTGCCCTCAGGTTATAACTTCCCGGTACAAGCTCGCTCCATGTATTAGCAATTCCGATAATCGGTTTTTCCAGATCCTTATCAGAAAATCCCATTGATTTGTATACGCCCCTGTTAAAGCTGAAATCCGGACGTTTTAAGATTGATTCACTTCTTCTCACGTTTCTTCCTCCTACCTGATCTTCTCCATCTTCAGGTTGCTCACTACATACTTGTATCCCGCCTCTTTCAGATATTTATGGGCTTTTTTGTTGTAGTTGTATTCCTCGCCGTACAGCCAGCAGAACACTTCAACCTCCCGGCCGGTCTTTTCTTCTAAATGCCGCTTGGCAATTACGATCTCCCTGTACATATCCTCATCCGGCGTTTCTTTCGTAATCTGGAAATGGTTCCCGGTATGGCAGCAAACCTCATGCCGGGAGGCGATCTCCCTGACCTCATCCCAGTTCATCGCAATTCTTTTATCCGGATACAGACTCTCATCCGTAATATTCAGCTCATGCGCCTCGCTGAAAGGCAGCTGTTCTTCCAGCGGGATATCCATAAAGAAGCTTGGGAAATAGAACCACCCGGTAAAATGATATTTGTCCAGAATCGGCAGCATCACATCGTAGTGATTGCGGAAACCTTCAAAGATTGCCGGAATCAATCCTGGCTTTTCGTACGGCCATTTTCTTGTTTCGAAAAACCGGTCCAGATCTTTTAAAGTTACCGGTACGAAATGTTCGCTGTAATACTTAATCTCTGCCTCAAACCTCTCAGCGTTGACGGGATTGGTGTTGTGGTAATTGACAACACGTATGTAAGAGCTGTTTATCAGATAGCGGAACATTTCAAGGCATCTCTTATCTTTTGAGATTGTCTGCAGAAATTCTTCCATTTTAAAGTTCTCCATCTGGTTTTCCTCCCTCCTGCCCATCCTGATTCACTACAAATTGCTTCACCACTTCCCGGTAAGGGACTATCCTGCCGTCTTCGCCGGCATGGAAGAACATCTCCGCCATCGCGCTCATGGCCGGCGCAATTCCCGGATATTCCCCCAGTTCTTCCGCACTCTTCTGCTCGTACAGGCTGGCAAAAACCATCGCGCCTGCCGCCATCAGAAAGCGGAACTCTTCATCCTGCCGTGCTCCTTTATAAGTGGTGTTCCACGATGCAGTCAGGTCATCCAAACCAATCACAGCCGGAATCCCCTCATCCGCTGTCACCCGGCTGTCACAGTATTTCATAAGGGCCTTATAGGGTTCCATCCCCTGTCTTTCAATCTCCTTAAACATGTCCTGAATGTTTTTCATCCGCGTCCTCCTTCAATATGGTATATATATCCAGGCACCCGATTACCTGATTTTTTCGATTTTCAAATTGCTGAGTACATATTTATATCCGGCTTCCTCCAGATGCTTATGCGCCCGGATATTGTAGTTATACTCCTCGCCTGCCAGCCAGCAGAAGACATCCACCGGTTTCTGTATCTTGCTTTCCATACGGCGCTTTGCCTCCACGATCTCCCTGTGCATATCCTCATCTGAAGTTTTCTTCGTTATCTCAAAATGGCTGCCGGTGTGACAGCAGATCTCATGGTTTTTCGATAATTCTCTGATTTCTTCCCAGCTTAAAGCGATTCTCCCATCCTCATACATATACTGCCCGGTTGTCCTCAGGTGGTGGTTTTTACAAAATCCAAGCTGGTCTTCCCTGGCTACATCCGGGAAAAATCCGGGGATGTAGAACCATCCTGTGAAATGGTATTTATCCAGAATGGGCTTCATAATATCGTAATGGCTGCGGTATCCCTCAAATATGGCGGGAATCAGTCCCGGCTTATCATACGGCCATTTTCTTGTTTCAAAAAAGGTATCCAGGTCACTTAACTTTACCGGTACAAAATGTTCGCTGAAGTATTGAATCTCATGCTCCAGCCTTTTCGCATCCCGTTCATTCGTGTTGTGGTAATTTACGACCCGGATATATGCGTTATTTACCAGATAACGGAACATTTCAAAGGTCCGTTTATCCTTTGCAACCGTCTTTGCAAAAGTATGTATATCAAAATTGCTGCTCATGCTCCCTCTCCATTCTTCCTAGTGCTTCGGTATATGAGATACTGCCGCCCGTTTCTGCGCCTGCCGGCTTTTTGTACTGGAAAAACCGTTCTGCCGCTGCTTCCATAGCCGGAATGATCGCCCCTCTTCCGGTTCCTCCCTCTTTTACCATCTGCTGGTCAAGAAGGTCTGTGAACAGCAGTGCGCCGACTGCCTGATAAAAACTCAGTTCGTCCTCCTGCGCAGATACTTCAAATGCCTCCTGATCCGGCGCTGTCAGGTCATCCAGTCCGATAATCATGGGAATCCCTTCCTCATCACGGTTTCTGCTTCCGCAGTATGCAAGCACCCTGCGGTAATTCTCCAGATTGTCGGCCCCGAGCTGTTCAATCAGCTCTTCTATTCCATCCACTTCTTCAGTAAATTCATAGAAATTGAGCTGTCCCAGATTCTCTTCCATACGTTTTTTCTGATAACGGCGGTATGCAAAAAGCATGACCACCACCGTCGTCCCTTCTATGAAAAGGGAGGCCATCCATACTCCCTTCACGTTCAGGTAGAAGGCTCCCCCGATTACAAAGATAACCGGAAGGAAAAGTGTACGCATAAACGAAAAATAGATTGCTTCTTTTGAAGCCTGTATGGATTGGAAGTAAGATATCAGTATCATGTTAACAGCCGCCAACAGGTAAGAAACTGCTACGATTCTTATGGCTCCTGCCGCCTGTACAAGAAATGCCGCATCCGGCTCCAGGAAAATCTTTACAAAAACTTCTGCCTGCCATTCAATCACTGCCACAAACACAACGGACATTCCAAATGCCCACTTTACTGCAAGATGTGTGAATCGTTTTGCCCGTGAGAACTTCCCCGCACCGCTGTTTGCACTCACAAGCGGCTGCATTGCATTCGAAATACCGTTGATCGCCGCCAGTACAATCGTGTTGATATTCACCACGATCCCATAGACAGCGATCACTGTTGTTGCGGCACTTCCTGCAATCCTGATCAGCACGGTGTTGTAAACGAATGTTACAATACCTCCGTCGATTTCTGTCAGGAAGGTGGACATGCCTACCTTCATGATACAGAGGACATCCCGCACGCTGGCATCTGTAAAACTGACTTTCAGATTGGACTTCTTTCGGAAGGTTGAGAAGATCCCTAAGACTACAGTCGATGTAACAGCAAGTGAAGTAGCAAGAGAAGCCCCTGCCATACCACCGTCCAGTACATAGATAAATACAATATCTAAAATGATATTCAGGGAGCAGGATAATAATGTCCCTGCCATTGCCAGCTTAGGTGCATTGTCATTGCGCAGAAAACTGGTAAAGAAACATTCCCCCATGTAAGAGACGGAAAAGATCAGTACCCATTTTACATAATCCGTTACGCCCTGCCTTAGCTCTCCCGCGCCTCCAAGCACTGTGACGATAGGTTTTAAAAACACCATTCCCAGAATCGTTATGGCTGCCGCAATGAGCAGCAGCGTGACTGCGGCTTCTGTAAAAACACTTTTTGCTTTTTCCTTCTTTCCATTTGCCACATATGCGGAAAACATGGCTCCTCCCCCGGTTCCGAGAAGCAGTCCGACGGAATACAGGACTGTCGTCACCGGCCAGGAGAGATTCAGGGCCGCAAGGCCCTGCTCTCCCAGCTTCTGACCGATACACAAGGTATCGATAAAGTAGTTGAAGGATATCATCATGGTAGCCGATACACTTGGAATCAGATACTGTAAAAATGTTTCACTTACATTTCCCTGTAACAAATCTATCTTTTTCTTCATAAATCACCGATGTGTCTTTCTCCTTTTACCTGTTCAGGTTTTCTTCTATCATTGCGTTGCCTTCTTCTTCCATTCCCTTCAATGCAGCATCAATATCTCCGTCAACCAGCAGCTGTCTTAACTTTTCTCTTACGATTGTATAAGTCAGTGTGGAAGGTGTGCCCATGTATGCACCTTCTTCGACTGCATATGGAAGAACATCCTGTGCAATTGTAATTGCCTTATCAACTGAACCTACATTTGGGTCATACTGAAGGTCTGTCAAAGAATCAACCCTGGCCGGAAGGCAGCCTGTCTTATAAGCCCAGTCCCCTGTCTGTTCTGCCGTGGTCATGAATTTTACAAATTCCCATGCCGCTTCTTTATTTTCACACTTATCGGATACGATATATCCCCATCCGCCGGTACCGATGCTGACAGGGTCCGCTCCTTCTACCCATGCCGGCATATTGAATACCTGCCAGTTGACATCCGGTATGTCTATTGCAAAACTGCCTGAATACCACGGTGCACCTACACACATTGCCGCAGTCCCCTGGACAAATGATTCATAACGCGGAGTCCCTTCATCGCTGACTGCATCCGGTCCCTGTGTATATTTGAGCAGTGTCTCCGCTGCCTTCTTCGCCTCCGGAGTCTGGAACTTCACTTTATTATTTGCCTCATCCTTATAATCTCCGCCATACTGCATGATTAAAGAAAGGAAATTTGCTTCCCACTGTGCATACACATATGCCAGTCCTGAGCGGACCACCTGTCCGTTCTCATCCTTCTGGGTCAGCTTCTCTGCTATTTCCAGCAGTTCGTCAAAGCTTGACGGTCCGTTGTTGTCTATCCAGCTCTGCGGAAGCTCCACACCCTCTTCCTTTAAGATGTCCATATTGACGTATAAGCTTGGGGACTCTGCATTGATCTCTGACGGGATACAGTAGTACTTACCTTCAACCTGCTTATTGATCAGTGCACTCTCGTAATAGTTCTCCTCCATATACTCTTTTGTCATGACATCATCCGGGATCTCATCAATGACGCCTGCCTTTGCCCAGTCTGTAATGCTCTGCCAGGTCTGCATGACGTCGGCCTGCTCACCCGCTGAAAACGCCTGGTTAAGCTTGTCGGAGAACTCCGGGAAATATTCCACCTGAATATTTACATCCGGATATTCTTTCTGGAAGGCCTCAATTGCCGGTCCAAAATAAGACTTCCATGCTTCCGTGTCCTGTGTCCAGAAGGTCAGGTCACCGTCGATCTTCCCGTCACCGTCCTCCCAGTCCTTACTGCCTCCGCATCCTGCCAGTAATGAGGTTGTCATCGCTGCTGCCAATAGTAATGCAATCACTCTTTTTTTCATCTTTCGTCCTCCTATGGATCTTTCTTTTTCATATTTTCATACTAGCATTATGTTATGTTTTATTCTTAATATATATTTACCAGTTTTTCACTTATTTTTACTTTCTATAGTTAATGTTGCATAATTTTATATTTTTCTTTGTATTATTAATCATAATTTTAACGCATCTGTTTAAAAGCAAAACAGATGCGCCGGAGTTTAGAAACGGACTGTGAAGTTATAATCTGACTGATAGGAGAATACTATGATTACTACAAAAGAAAACAATCCCTTCGGGACCATTGAATTTACCGATACCTATAAGCTGAAGGCCTTACCCTCCACATGGTGCATCGCGCTGGCTGAACAGGGAAGCGGCAGTTACCTGCACCAAAACCTGATTTCGGATTTCCAGCACCGGGACTGCTTCCTGCTGTATGATGCGGAAGATATCACCTTGTCTTATGGGGAGGGCAAGCCATGCCGGTTTACGCTTTTTTCGTTTTCTATGGATGATGTAGATACTTCAGGGGCCGCGGATAAGGGCCAGCAGCTCCTGAAACAGTTTTTCAGCGGGCGGATAACCTTTCAGCATTTCTCTCTCCCACGCAAGAATTATGACGCCATACGGGCGCTGCTCAAACTGTGCAGCCAGATTTTACAGGACACGCTCCCAGTATCCCCTATGATTTACCGGCATACCTTCCTTGCCCTCATACTGTACTTTGCCCAGACAGGCTTTGTGCTGAAACCCGAGAGTCAGCTGTTCACGAAAAGTTTTTCCACCCGTGAAGTCATGATCGCACAAGTCAAGCACCTCATCCGGCAAAATTACGCCGATCCGCTGCCACTTTCATATCTGGCGGCTTATGTATATGCGAATCCCAGTTATTTAAGCCGTATTTTCAAGGCAGACACTGGAATGTGCCTGTCTGCCTTCATCAACCAGGTCCGGATTGACAATGCGAAACAACTGTTGGAAGATACGGATGAACTGATTATAGATATTGCCATTTCCTGCGGTTTCAACCAGATTCCGCACTTTAACCGGATTTTTAAAGAATATACCGGTATGTCTCCTTCAGCTTACCGCAAGGCATACCGGCACCGGGCTCTTTAATCGGCCTTATGTTGTGAACGGGAAAGCTGGTACGCCACATCCACAATCATATCTTCCTGACCGCCTACCATGCCGCGCCTTCCTAATTCAACCAGAATATCTTTTATATTCAAATCAAACTTTTCTGCAGCACGTCTGGCATGGAGCAGGAAGCTGGAATATACCCCTGCGTATCCCAGCATAAGGGATGCAGTGTCGATGACCTGCGCCCTGGGCATAATGGGTTCCACGGCTTCTTCCGCCACCTTAAGAATCTTATCCAGATCAATCCCGGTCGCACATTCCATACGCTCCAGCACTGCGGACAGCACTTCAATCTGACAGTTGCCGGCTCCTGCGCCGAGCCCTCTTAAGGTGCCGTCAATATATGACGCCCCCTCTTCTGCCGCCGCAAGCGAATTCGCAACGGCAAGCCCTAAGTTATTATGCGCATGGAACCCAACCGGGATACTGAGCTTTTCTGACAGCAGGCTGACCCGCCGGCGCACATCATCCGGCAGGAGGTGTCCGGCCGAGTCTGCCAGATTGACATAGTCGACTCCTGCATCCTCGAATATCCTCGCCTGTTCCAGAATCTTCTCCGGCTCTGCCATATGTACCATCATCAGGAAGCCGGCCGTAAACATGCCTCTGTCCTTTGCCGCTTTTATATGCTGCAGGGAAACGTCTGCCTCTGTGACATGGGTTGCAATCCTGACCGCACGCACACCATGATCATAAGCCTCCTGCAAATCTGATATCGTCCCGATTCCGGGGATCAGGAGCGCGCCCAGTTTTGCCCGTTTTACCACCTTGGATGCGGCTTCAATCAGTTCAATGTCCCTTGTTTTAGAAAACCCGTAATTGATCGAGGAGCCTGCGATTCCGTCCCCGTGACTCACTTCGATGATATCTGCACCTGCATCATCCAGCCCCTGCGCAATCAGGCTCACCTGTTCTTTCGTAAAGCTGTGGCTCATCGCATGGCTTCCGTCACGCATCGTCGTGTCAATGAAATGTATTCTACTTTTCATGCCTGTTTCCTCCTTGTAAAAACCTTTCTTCTGCTATTTTTTCTGCTGCCTCAATGGCGGCTGAATTGATGATATCCAGATTTCCTGAATATTTCGGAAGGAAGTCTCCCGCACCTTCTACCTCTACAATGACAGTCACTCTGTTCCCGTCCATGATCGGAGGGGTCCTGAGCTTATATCCCGGCACGTATTTTTGTATTTCCTTCACCATCTTGTTTACGGACCCGGTAATTGCCTTTTCATCCGGGTTCTTTACAATCGAATGGATTGTGTTTGTCATCATGAGCGGCGGTTCTGCCGGATTCAGGATAATAATTGCCTTGCCTTTGTCTGCTCCTCCGACTGTTTCCAGTGCCTTTGCCGTCGTTTCTGTAAATTCATCGATATTGGCACGGGTACCGGGACCTGCGCTTTTGGAGGAAATACAGGATATGATCTCTGTGTATTCGCTGTCTGCCACACGGTTGATTGCATATGCAATCGGGACTGTCGCCTGCCCCCCGCAGGTTACCATGTTAAGATTCATCTCATCTGACAGGCTTTCCAGATTCACACATGGCACAACATATGGTCCCACCGCCGCCGGGGTCATATCGATGGCAACCTTGCCCGCCGCCTTAAGCAGCGGCGCGTGCATTTTATGTGCCTTAGCACCCGTCGCATCAAACACAATCTTAATGTCATCTCTGTCTAAGATTGTCTCTATCCCCTTGGTCGTAGTCTCAAATCCGAGCCGCTTTGCCCTTTTGATTCCCTCAGATTCAACGATTCCTACCATGCAGGACATCTCCAGATTCCTGCTTCTCATAACTTTGTACATTAAGTCGGAACCGATATTCCCCGGTCCGATAATCGCAACTTTTACTTTCTCCATGTCTTTCCCTTTCCTTATCTGGCTACGTTCCTGATGGACGTAATCTGAATTTTTTCATAAATTTCTTCAAAATCCTTTTTTTCAAAAAAGCCGGTCTTCTCCTGCATGGCATTTGCCGCCGCTATGGCACTGGCATACCGCAGGAGCTTTTCATCTTCGAAACGGTTCTTTATTCCAATGGCAAATCCTGCAAGCATGGAATCACCGCACCCTACCGTATTTTTAACTTCAACTTTAGGAACTGCCGCCTTATAGATCCCGGATGGCGCTGCCATAAGCGAGCCTTTTTTCCCGAGTGAGACAACCACATAGGTAATTCCTTTCCTTCTCAGGTAAAGCGCTGTTTCTTTTAATTCTTCTTCCGATAATTCCCCCTTTCCTGTAAGCTGTCTGATCTCATCCTGATTTGGCTTAATCAGGGCTGGCCTTGCACAGATGCTTTTTTGAAGCAGTTTGCCGCTTGTATCCAGCAGGACCGGGATACCACAGTCCCGTGCTGCCTGTATCAGTCTGACATAAATCTCGTCATCCATGCCTTTAGGTGTGCTTCCCGATATAGTAACCACTTCTGCCTGGGCGAGAAGATCCCTGTACCGCTGCTCTAACTCTGCAATCTTTTCCTGTGGGACAGCTTCCCCGGCTTCTAAAAATTCTGTCTGGATACCGGTTTCTGCATCCATGATGTTAATGCAGCTTCGCGTCTCTCCCCCTACATGGACAAATTCCGTACGGATGCCATCTTTTTCTGCCAGTTCCTCGAGAAGGGCCCCATTATGCCCTCCTGCAAATCCCGTGGCAATTACGCTTTCTCCTGCAATAACCGCTGCCCTTGAAACATTCAGCCCTTTTCCGCCTGCACTGTACCGGCAGCTGCTGACCCGGTTTACCTGGCCGGCATTCATTTTTTCCACCAGATACCGCTTGTCAATTGAGGTATTCAGTGTAACTGTGAGTATCATAAAGTTCTCCTTTCTTTTCATTGTTCGTTATTGCCGAACACCGTTCTTGTTTTTGCTTATATAAAAGAGCCTGACTGGATACAGACTCTGATATTTTCCATACATTCTATCCGCGGTATCCCAGCTTTCCGGATATCGCACGTGTTGCCTTCTTGATTTCTTCAGCTGCCTCTGCTGCTTTCTCTTCCGTCATCTTTACCGCTGAACTCGAAATACTGATAGCTGCCACAGGTTTCCCCTGATAATCATGGATCGCGGCTGCCACACATTTCAATCCGAGCTCTACCTCTTCATTATCCGTGGAATATCCCTTCTTTCTGATACATTCCAGCTCCTTTCGTATCTCTTCCTTGTCTGTCATGGTGTTCGGCGTAAGAGCTTCGAGCTTCTGGCTGTCCAGAATCCTTCCTATATCCTCCGGCTTTAGTTCTGCCAGCACTGCCTTGCCGATGCCCGTGCAGTACATCGGCGCCCGTTTTCCCACCTGTGAATACACGACCCTTGTATCAGGGGCGTCCATTTTGTCGATATAAACGACTTCCTCGTCTTTATAAAGTCCCATGTGCACCGTCATTTTAAAATGCTCTGACAACTCCTTTAAATATGGTCTTGCAATCTCCCGGATATCCATACGTTCCTGCACAATGCAGCCAAGTTCAAATAACTTAAGCCCCAGCCGGTACCGCTTATTGTCCGGGTTCTGTTCCAGATACCCCTCCTGGACAAGCGTATTCACAAGACCGTAAATGGTACTTTTCCCGAGTCCCATGTAGGATGCTATATCTGTAATGCCAATTTCCGAAACGCCTCCTGAAAGGTATTCCAGAATCTTCAAAGCCCGTTCCACAGACTGTATTGTCACTCCCTGTTTCATCCGTGACTCCTTTCTATTGATCGCTCTAGTGTTCCATCCAGTGAGTAATGATACTTACTGGATGGAGCACTAATCTATCTGATTCACAAGCGTTCCCAGTTTTTCAATCTTACACTCAATGACGTCCCCTTTATGTAAAAATCTGGGCGGTGTGAATCCCATCCCGACTCCCTTTGGTGTTCCCGTGGAAATAATCGTCCCAGCTTTCAGAGTCATACCCTGACTCAGTTCATGAATCACATAACCGATATCAAAGATGAGCAGGTCCGTGCTGCTAGACTGCCTCAGTTCCCCGTTAACCAGAGTCTGGATCTTTAATTTCGGCGGATACATAATCTCATCCTTTGTCACAATAGCTGGGCCCATAGGGGTAAAACCATCCAGGCTTTTTCCGAAGTACCACTGTGTGTGTCTGGTCTGCAGGTTTCTTGCACTCATGTCATTCAGAATTGTATAGCCGAAAATATAGTCCAGTGCATCTTCCTCTCTTACATTTCTGGCATCTTTCCCAATGATGACTGCCAGCTCTGCCTCGTAATCCAGACTGTCAACAATATCCTCATATGCAGGAATGCCCTGCCGGTGTCCGGCTGCCTCGTTCACCCTTTTTGAAAAATAAACCGGATAAGAGGACTGAATGTCAAAAGAGTCCTTCTCAAATCTGGCTGCCTCTCTGGCATGCTCCAGATAATTCACGCCGAGACAGATGACATCCTGCTTTGGATATGGAATGGGCGCACGCAGGACAATCTCATCTGCCGGCACAATAAATAAACTTTCGTCCTCCGCCCGCCGGCTTAACTGCTGCCTCTCCTCTTCTGTCATAGATACAATCAGTTCATTCATGTCAGAATACGGCAGGTTCAGGACCTCCTGCGGAGCAACCCACTCCCCCTTGGAATCAAGAAGCCCCAGCCTGTCCTCAGGCGCTCCCGCGGCCCTGTATGTAATAAGTCTCATATAGGTGATACCTCCTCTGTCATTATCGCTCTTTTGTTGTTCGGTATTATAGAACTATGTTCTGAAAATATTATAATCCTCTTTTTTACATTTTTCAAGTGCAAATTCAGACTTGCGGATGGACCAGCGAAATGAAGGGACGGCTGCAAGCCTCCTGAGTGTACATATGCCGTTTCGAAGTGCTAAAGCGGGCCTTAGAAGTTCTTGGAAGGTGGCAGCCGGCAAAGCGGGGTGATTTTGTGATCACCGAATCACAAAATCGTCTGACCCAGCGCGGGAAATCACCAGATTTCCCGTGATGTGTCAGACCCTGCCCCGCTTTGCCGGCTGGCGGCTTCCTAGAATTTCTTAGGCCCGTGTCCGCATATCGAAACGGCATATGTACACTCAGGAGGCTGGCGGCTGTCCCTTTATTTCGCGTCCCCCCGCCCGCTCACAAGTCAAACCCTTGTTCGCTAAACTCTCCGAATGAAATTACTTCCAGCGCCTTGTTTACAGCCATCTCTTCCTCCATTGACCGTTCCCTGTTAAGATACTCCGCAACTGCCGCAAAATGCGATGCGATTGCCATATCTTCTTCTCTTTCCCCATCCGTAACCAGATGTCCCGTTTGGTAAAAGGGGAGGATCGCAGGCACTGCGCTATACCAGCCAATGTTTGAAACTGCCTGCTCATAATGACGGACTTCACGATCCAGTTCCTGTAATCCTATGTGTTCAGGAACTGCCTTCTCCCATTTATCACTGGAAGTATCTGTTTCATCAAAATATTCCAGCCGGTATCCCAACAGGAAATGGTAGCCATTTTCCCGAAGGATTTGGGCCGCACGGGGGTTTTTCTCCATCCACCCACCGCCCAGCCAGCTGAATATTTCTGGTTTTATCCCGGTCTTTTCTTTTATCATCTGATCTGAATGCCGTATTTCATACTGCAGTTCTTCTTCACTTATCTCCCCTTGTAAAAGATAGTGTCTCGATGTATGGTTTACGATGGTATGATTCACACTGATTTGGGCCGCCTCTTCCCAGTTCATGGCATATCTTTTATCCGTATATTCATCCGGCACCCACTGCATGCGGTATGGGGTGAGCACTTGTTCCTGTTCTGCCGCTGGGGTATTGATAAAATCTGTCACCAAAAGAAACCAGCCATGCATCCCTTTTTCCTCCAACAGCCTGAAAAGTACCTCATAATTATTCCGATACCCGTCAAACGCACCGATTATGACAGATGGTTTTTTCCCGCGTAAACCTGTCTTCAGGTACGCAAGGGCGTCTTTCGGGGTCCAAACCTCATAATGCTCCTTCACAAATTCGAGATGCTTATCATATAGCCCCCTCCGGTTTAAGGGCGTATTGTGAAAATGGAGGCTTCTCTGGTAACAGCCATGTTTCAGCCATGTGTAAACTTTGTCAACAGTATTTAAAGCTTTCACACGAATTCCCTCCTCCTTGCATGTCAAATGGCTTTTTTATGGACCAGATCCATCAGTTCACTTTCATAGAGAGATGCTGTAAACCCTCCCAATGCCACCGTGGATTTAGAACCACAGAGCTGCCCGTAAAGGATACATTCCTCCAGGGATTTCTTCTGAACCAGACCGTATGCAAACCCTGCGGCGAAATTATCTCCTGCACCCGTTGTGTCCACTACCTTTCCCAGATCAACGGAAGGATACCTTAACATCCTGCCTCCGCCGGCTGCAATCACACCGTCGCAGCCGAGCTTCACTACTGTGTTTGCCGTATGCCCGGACAGTTTTTTAATCACAGCCTCGGGCTCGGGCTCACCGGTAATCCGCCTTGCTTCCATTAGGTTTGGCAGGAAATAATCACAGTTTTCTATCTGCTTTAATAAAATCTCCGAGGTCAGAAGCCTTTCGTCCCAACTGCAGTCCAGAATTACTTTTGTTCCATGTCGACGGAGTTTTTTCATAAGATCCAGATAATTCTCCTTATCTGTCATACTAAATACCGCAACTTCCATCGGGACCTCATCGGCAATATTCTCAATATGCTGTTCCAGTTCATGCTCCTTTTCTTTGGCAGCATAAGACACAAACGATCTGTCATTTCCAAAATTCAGGACAACAGAAGCCTGCAGATAAGGCTGCGGGATATGCAGGAAAAGCCTGGTATCGACACCTTCTTCCAGTGCGGCCTCATGAATGAAGCTGCTCATAATATCTGTCCCGTATATGCAGGGAATCCCTGTTTTCAGATTCAGTCTGGACGCTGCTGCCGCCACATTAAAAGCTCCCCCGACTGTAACTTTCATCTGGTCTGCCCATACTTCTTCCCCCGGACTAGGAAGACTTTCTATACCGGAAAATATCAAGTCACAGCAAATATCGCCGAATACTACTAAATCATATTTTTCTCTCATTATTTCACCCATATCTGTCCTAAATCATGAACAGTAACTCTCTCAAGTTTTTACTTCCAGTCTCCCAAATACTCTTTATGTACCTTCTGATACGCTTTCACCAGCTGCTTTGCCAGTGAATAAGAACCTACCAAAGGATGTTCCATAAGTGCCATATAAGCCAGTTCGAGTGATTTTTCCTGTACCGCCTGTACAGTCCGTCTCTCATATAGCTTTACTTGCTGCATCATGATTCGGTTTGCTTCGGGCACATCCATGATTTTTACCGGCCTTACGCCGCCTGCGTCTACCTGGCAGGTAATCTCCACGATATCATCATCCTTCATAAAATCAATCGCGCCTTTATTAGGGACATTGACTGCAAGGTCTATCGGATGATTATTTTTCTGGGCTTCGATGTAGTTCAGGGCAACCCCCGCATAACCCTCGAGCACTTCAACCTCTTCCAAACCCGGATGAATCCCTTTAATCCCCAGTTTTTCAAGATTCAGAGGCACTTTTTTCACAGACTTCCCGCCCAGCTCCACCGACATATATGCTTGATTCCGGGCATTCATTGCCTCCTCATAAACCTGGTAAGCCTTTTCCGGATTTTTTACCACATTTACCATACGCAGACGCTCCAGCATCTCTCTATTCAGTCTGAGGATCGTCTCGCCTCGCGTCATCGGTGCATTGAGGATATTATGAAGCGCACGTTCCCGATGATAATAGTAATAAAGATAACCATTAGGCAGTGCATTCAGATGGCGTATTAAGTCCCTGTCATAATACAAAAAATCATGGTAATGCTGTATGAAATCTTCATTTTTCATCAGGTCTTCAAAAATATCTGTCCCGTATAATTTAATCTGGTCCGCCCAGGTCAGGTGATTGAGTCCGTACAGGCGGATGAACAAATCACCGGCATTCACATGGAGTGACTTTGCCAGTTCAATTTTTACCCCGGCCGCATTATCACAGATCCCTATCACATTATCATATCCCGCGTCGTAAAGGGCCTGTGTAACCAATCCTGCCGGATTCGTAAAATTAAACACTGTCGCATAGTTACTTTTTTCTTTTATAATCCGCATATACTCTTTCATAACCGGAATTGTCCTGACTGCATAGGAAAATCCGCCTGCCCCGGTTGTCTCCTGCCCTATGACACCAAGATCCAAGGCAGTCCTTTCATCCCTGACACGGCCCTCATCACCGCCAACCCGGATTGCCGTCACAACATAGTCCGCATCCGCCACTGCCTCCTCGATGGAATCTGTCAGGATTATATTTAAAGAACTGGTTTTCCTGACAGCATATCTGGCTATATTTCCGAAAATCTGGAGCTTTTCCTCATCCGTATCCATCAGGCGCAGTTCCTCAATTCCTGCTTTTTCCGCGTATTTGGCTAGAGACTGGCAAAAAAATACTGTCCTGACCCCGCCCCCGCCAATTAATGCCATTTTCATAGTCAATAACCTCCCAAGCTGCGGGGAGGAGAAGACTCTTTTCATAACAGGCCCCGCCTAAGGGGAACGCCTGCTCTTCTCTCACCCCTGATTCTATCTGTACCCTTCTATCTGTTCAAATTGGTTTCAATCATTGCGTTCCCTTCTTTTTCCATCGTCTTAAGGGCTGCATCAATGTCTCCGTCTTCTACCATCTGGCGCAGCTGCTGCCTGCAGATGGTATATAATAACTGAGATGCATCCAGCGTGTAGGCACCATCTTCCTGTCCGTAAGGAAGGATATCCTGAGTAATTGCTATACACTTTTCAACAGATCCCTTCTCCGGATCGTATTCCAGATCTTTGAATGCATTCTGATCTGCCGACAATGCCCCCGTACCCAAAGCCCAGCTTTCGGTCATCTCTGTCGTTGTCATATATTTTACAAACTCCCATGCTGCTTTCTGCACTTTTTCATCGGTTTTGCCTGATACTATATATCCCCAGCCGCCTGTTGCAACGCAGTAGGGATCAGATCCTTCCACGAAAGACGGCATGTTAAATACCTGGTAATTCAGTCCTTCTGCATCTGTATCGAAGCTGCTTGCATACCACGGGGCCCCTATACACATAACTGCAGATCCCTGTGTAAATAGGTCATACCGGGATGTACCGCTGTCGGATACGGCTTCTTCACCTTTGCAGTATTTGAGCATGAATTCTGCCGCTTTCTTCCCTTCTTCTGTATCGAAATGGACCGTACTGTTCTCCTCATCCCTATAATCACCGCCATACTGCCAGATCAGAGAGGCAAACATCGCTTCCCATGATGAATAAGCATATGCGAGCCCCGACTGTGTTACCGTATCCCCCTCTTTTACCGTGACTTCTTTTGCGAACTCAGCCAGCTCTTCCCAGGAAGCCGGGCCATTGTTTTCCACCCAGGAAGCCGGCAGTTCCTTCCCCGTCTTCTCTAAAAGGTCCATATTAACAAATAAGCTGGGGCTTTCTACATTGATTTCAGCAGGGACACAATAATATTCATCCTCATATATTTTGTTTTTCAATGCACCTTCATAAAACTGGTTCTCCATCTCCTCCTTTGTCAGGCATTCCCCTGAAACCGGGGCCAGTTTCCCGGCTTTTGCCCAAGGTGTAATACTCTGCCATGTAAAAGCCGCATCTGGCTGTTGGTCAGCCGCAAAAGCCTGTGTCAGTTTATCCGAAAAATTAGGAAAATACTCTGCATTTACCTTTACGGTATCACTCTGTGCATTAAACTTGTCTACTGCCTCTTTAAACCATCCCATGTATGTTGTGGAGTCCTGCGTCCAGAAGGATATTTCAATTTTATCCCTGTCTTTTGAAGAATCCGCCTTCGTATCGTCACCTTTTCCTCCGCATCCCGATAAACTTCCACCCGCCAGTGCAGCTGCCATAAGTATCGCAATTACTCTTTCTCTCTTTTTCATGATCTTTTCCTCTCTTTCATTTTGAATTGCCTCTGTACATTACTTCTTTGCTTTTAATCCCCTTAGCCTTTTACACCTCCCATTGTCAGTCCTGCCACAAAATGTTTCTGGGCCACGCAGAATACACCAAATACAGGCACTACCGCCATTGTGGATGCTGCCATGAGAAGCTCGAATTCACTCTTCTTGTCCGTAGTCAGTGATGCCATACCTATTGGAAGCGTAAACAACTCCCTGCTGTTTACGTTGATCAAGGGCCACAGAAAGGAGTTGTAGCTCCCCATGAAAATAAAGATGAACAAAGCAGCCGCAGCCGGCTTTACCATAGGAAGAACCACCTTGAAAAATGTCTTATACTGGCCGCAGCCATCGATTTCCGCCGCCTCTATATAGTCATCCGGTATGGATTCCATAAACTGACGCATCATAAACAGACCAAAAATATTTACAAAAAACGGAATTGTCAGAACCAGATATGTATTTGTCCAGTGCAACCTGACCATTATTTTGTAAAGAGGGATAATCAGCGTGTCATATGGTATCATCATACATGCAATCATCACCCAGAATATGAATTCTTTTGCCTTAAATTTGTACTTTGCAAATACATACCCGGCGAGGGCACTCGTCATGATTCCGGCGAATGTATTGACCAGCGCGGTAATAAGGCTGTTTGCAAAATATTTAAAAAACGGGATAGCTTCCAGGACCTTTTTGTAATTTTCCCATCTGAAGCGCTCCGGCCAGAATGTAGGCGGCATTCTGAGAAGTTCCATCTGCCCTTTCAGGGAGGACAGAAGCATCCAGATAAACGGGAAAATCATAGTGACCGCCCCCAGACTCAGCAGGAGCAGCACGATTATTTTTCCAAGTTTTAGTTTTTTCACCTTTTTCGTCATTTCTCTCCCCCTTAAGCCAATTCTTTCTTTTCTCTCGTTATCAGACGCTGGAACAGACTGAATACAAGAATGATGCCCATCAGCACCAGAGACATCGCAGATGCATAAGCGATATCATTATTATTGATGCCTCTGTTCATAATGTGCAGCATCAGCACATAAGTGCTTGTACCGGGCATGCCGTCCGTCAGTACTTTTACCGGTGTAAAAATCATGAATGCCTGTGTTGTTGCCATAATGCAGACAAAGAAAACATTCTGCCGGATCAAAGGGAGCGTAATATGGAATGTTTTCCTCCACCCGTTTGCACCGTCTACTTCTGCGGCTTCATAGAGGGAGAGATCTATCCCCCGTATCGCTGCCACCAGAATAACTGCATAATAGCCGATCAGCGCCCATACCTGAATGACACACAGACAGAAAAGGGCTTGTCCGCCCGAGTTAAGAAACTGCTGCGGCAGGAAACCGAAGAATCCCAACACTGCATTGATAATGCCGTATTGCTGGTGATAAAGCCATTTCCATACCATACAGATGGCCACCATCGAAATAATAGACGGCAGGAAATAGACAAATGTGAAAAACTTATTCAGCTTACTCTTAATGGAATTAATCCCTAACGCCAGCGTAACGGACAATACTACCGTCAATGGAACAATAATTAAGACTGATTTTACAGTGTTCCACACAGCGATCGGAAACAAAGTATCTTCAGTGAACATTTTTATGTACTGTTCAAAGCCTACAAATTTCCAGTCACTAAAAGCCATATTGGCATTCGTAAAGCTGTAAAATACAACTGAAAATATGGGCAGTATCATAAAAACAAAAAACCAGATACAGATCGGAACCAGAATACTTAATACAAAAAGAAGTCTGCGTCTTTTTCTTGTCACCGTAAATCTTCCCATATTTCTAATCTTCCCAGTTTTCAAGACTCCTGCCTCCTTCTTTTCTTTTTGATAATCATGCTGCTTTCCTCCCTTCTGGAATAGAGACTCTCTTCCCGCTTAACTGATAATCCCAGTATAATAAGATTCCCTGAAATATCCTTTAAGTCTTTTGCCGGATTTTTCATCATTTTTGACGTTGTTATGTAAAAAAAGAAAACTATCCATACCTCAAATAACTTTTTCGTATGCGATAGCCTTCTTTTTATTACTTAGCTGTATTCATTTGCTTTCTAAACTCTTTTGGACTTATTCCGATCTCCTTTTTGAACATTGCATTAAAATGAGTGATATTATTGTACCCGACGGAAGTTGCAATGTCAGTAATCAGCATATCTGTATCACACAGTAAACTTCTTGCCTCTCGTATTCTCTTATTCGTAATAAATTTAATCATCGAATATCCCGTATCTTTTTTAAACTCTCTGCTCAGATAGGACTGGTTCACATAGAGCATTTCTGCAAGTTCACCCAGATTCATATCTTCTCTGTAATGCTGCTCAATATAATTCAGTACCTCAGATATAATCTTCTTATGCTTCAGTTTTTCTCCCACCGTGTAGCACACGTTCTGCTGTTCATTTCTGAAATATTCACGGTGTAATTCCAGCAGCATCCAGGTAAGCAGGGCACGCAGGGCATCCTTGTACCCCTCCCGCCTTTCTTCATACTCCTTCAGCATAAGATCGCACATCCCCTGATATTCTTTCTGCTTTTCAGGCCCCGGCCTGTACAAATGGCTGAAGGTGCCCGGCCTTCTGTAAAATATATCCAGCAAATCCAAATCACTCGAAGGTATCTGGTTCTTAAACATTTTTTCCGCAGAAAACATAACGATGAAAGCGTCAAAATACTCATTCTCGTATATTGCGCTCTTATGCAGTTCACTGTCATTGATTACAAAAATATCACCTTTCTCAAAAGCATACACTTTATCTCCTATATAATATTTCCCCCGGCCTTTGATACAGATGAACAATTCAAGCTGGATATGCCATTCCATAGGCATATGCCATTCTCCTTTATTGCGGTCTATAAATACGCGGATATCAAACTCCTGACGGAATGTCTTCAGAGCCTCCGGCAATTCTCCGGTCATGCTATCATCTCCCTCATTATCTGCTTCTGAATGTAATGATTTCATCCTAGCATACTTTAGCTCCTGATTCAATTACTGCTTTTCTATTTTTTATTTTACTGAAAACAATCGTCAAAAAATCATAAGTATTCAATAAAATATCTTTAGCTATAACATTTCTTTGTTGTTATAATATTGAATAAAATCCCTCTGTAATTCCCACTAGATAAAAGGAGACAATTATGAAAAATACATCAATACCAAATACCTTCACCAACCCCGTCATTCCAGGATTTTATTCCGATCCAAGCATCTGCCGGGACGGCAGCCATTACTATGCCGCTTTCAGCAGCTTTGAGTATTATCCCGGCGTCCCACTTTTTCACAGCTGTGACCTGATCAACTGGAAACAGATTTCCTATTGTCTGGCCAGCGATTCCCAGCTATCTTTGGAGGATGCCGTGACCTCAGATGGTATCTATGCCCCTACACTCCGTTTGTTTAACCACAAGTTTTATATGATCACTTCCAACAGGTGCTCAAAGTACGGGAACCACTTTTATGTAACTGCGTCCCGTCCAGAAGGTCCGTACAGCGAGCCTGTATGGATCACAGACCACCTCGGAAATTCTATCGGTGGTGTAGATCCCTCGCTATTTTTTGATGCAGACGGTTCTGTGTATTTTAGCTGTGTGGCATGGGACAAAGAGGGACAGGGAATCGGACAGGCCTGCATAGATCTGGATACTGGGAAACTGAGAGAGCCACTCAGGATCATCTGGCATGGAACGGGCAGGACCTTTCCCGAAGGTCCTCATACTTATCTGGTCAACGGCTGGTACTATCTGATGATTGCAGAAGGGGGGACTGAATATGGACATCAGGTTTCAATTGCACGCTCCCGCAATATACGGGGACCGTATGAACCCTGTCCACATAACCCTGTCCTGTCACAGAATTACCAGATCATACAAAGTGGATGTATTCAGGGTACGGGGCATGGTGATCTGTTTCAGGCTCACGACGGTACATGGTGGCTGATCGTACACGGCTTCCGGACTTCTCTTGGTAAACTGCACCACCTTGGCCGTGAAACTATGCTGGTACCGGTCACATGGGATGAAGAGGAGTGGCCGGTTGTGAATCAGAATGGCTGTATTGGTGAGAGTACCTCTCTGCAAGGTGTTTTTTCAAATGTGGTACAGGAAGATATTCCAGATTTTACAGATGATTTTTCTTCGGATACCTTAGACATGCAGTGGAATTTCCTGCGCAATCCACGCATGCAGAATTATCATTTTCCCGCCGCAAATGGAAAAGGTGTGATTCTCGTTGGAACTGCCAATACCTTAAACGAAGAGAAATCACCCGTCTGGCTAGGCATCCGGCAGCGTCATTTTAACTGTAGTGTTGAAATTAGAATGACATTTACTCCAAGCGAATCAGACGAAGCAGGATTTACCGTTTACCAGACACCGGAACATCATTACGATGTGGCTGTCACATCAGAAAACGGGAAAACAGTCTGTTTCTTAAGAAAGAAGGTCGGTGACATCGAATGGACCGGTGAGAAAATGATAATGCATGCTGATACTTTTACAATACAAATGTTCGCCTCCAGAACCGGATATCATTTCTCAGTCCTGTCTGATGGTAAAGAATATCGTTTGGGAAGCGGGAGGACACAGCTTCTCTCAACAGAAGCAATGCAGTACCAGAACTTCACCGGGACATTCCTTGCTTTATATGCCACCTCGCCAAATCCGGAGCCAGTTCCTGCACACTTCACATTCTTTCAATACAGATCTGCGAAAGAATTTTAGTCTTGTGGACGGATGGGAGGCTGGCGGCTATCCCTTTATTTTGCGTCTCCCCCCCCACCAGTCTAAACCTTGTTCAACCTTAACATTGACTTCTTTACTTTGAGAATGTAGAATAGGAATATCTGAGTTTACAGCACACTATACTTGTATTTAGATTAGAAAAGATAAAGGAGTTTTTATTATGGAACATTTAACGATCCCCCAGGGATACTCCTCTCCTCTTACAATCCGTGAGACGGAGGTCGCGATTAAAGAGATCAAGGACCATTTTGAGCGGTCACTTGCAAAGTCACTGCATTTAACCCGTGTTTCGGCGCCCTTTTTTGTACGCCCGGAATCTGGTATGAATGATAATCTGAACGGGACGGAAAGACCGGTGTCTTTCGGAATACGTGAGCAGGATGATGCTCCGGCTGAGATTGTACATTCTCTGGCAAAGTGGAAACGTTATGCACTAAAGAATTATGATTTCCATTCAGGGGAAGGGCTCTATACAGACATGAGTGCGATCCGCAGGGATGAGGATACGGATAATATCCATTCTCTTTATGTTGACCAGTGGGACTGGGAGAAGATCATTTCTAAGGAAGAACGGAACATGGAGACTCTGGAGTATACGGTCCGCAAGGTTTACAGTGCCCTGAAAGAGACAGAGGAATACATATCAAGACGGTATAATTATATCGAGCCGTGGCTTCCTGATGAGATTTTCTTCATTACCTCTCAGGAACTGGAGGATATGTTCCCGAATCTGACTCCTAAGGAACGGGAGCACCGGGTTGCCAAGGCAAAGGGAGCCGTCTTTATTTCTCAGATCGGAAAGACGCTGGCATCGGGAGAGAAGCATGACGGACGTGCACCTGACTATGATGACTGGGAATTAAACGGGGATATCATCGTGTATTATCCGGTTCTGGATATCGGACTGGAACTGACATCTATGGGAATCAGGGTTGACGAGGATGCTCTCAGAAGACAGCTGAAGGCTGCCGGATGCGAGGACCGCGCGGAACTGATGTTCCAGAAGGCCCTGCTGAATGGGGAACTGCCTTATACAGTGGGCGGCGGAATCGGACAGTCAAGAATCTGTATGTACTATTTAAGAAAGGCACATATAGGGGAGGTCCAGTCTTCCATATGGCCCGAGGATATTGTAAACTGTGCACTTGAAAATGGAATTCATCTTCTTTAGAACTATCATCTGGTACACAAAATAAGGATGCTGACAGACCCGTGGCCGGTATAAAATTTTAAAATTTGCAGGGCAGTATGGCGTAAAGCTATTCTGCCCTGCTTTTTTGTATTTACGTTTAATATTACTATTGACAATGTTCTTTTTATATGCAACAATTGTTATACAACATATGTTTTACTATGATTTTGAAAAGGAGGTGGACTGCATGCCGCCTAAACCCAAAATAACGGCAGAAATGATTATGAATACGGTTCTGGACCTTACAAGAGAATCTGGATTTGAAACTGTTAATGCCCGAAGTATCGCCGGCAGATTACAATGTTCAACCCGCCCGATTTTTACTTGTTATGAAAACATGGATGAATTAAAAAAAGAATTTCTTGTCTTTGCATATGAATACTACGAACAGTACGTCACACATTATAGAAATTCTGAAGTTGTCAGCCCTTATTTAACCCTGCCCCTCTCATACATTGCCTTTGCCCGGGAAGAAACACATTTATTTAAGCTTCTGTTTATAAACGATATGGATTTGGACATGACTGACCCAAAAGATTTTTATAAGGAGGCTGGCAATGAAAATAAAGCCGGGATTTTCTCGAAAATGACCGGGATAGAACCTGAACGGGCTAAAGTCATTTTTCTGGATTTATTTCTTTATACACATGGCATAGCCGTCTTAACAGCAACGAAAAAAATATCACTGGACAGAATCAATACTGAGAAAATGGTAGGAAATACATTGTCGGCTTTTATAAAACAAGAAAAACCTGATTGGGATTTATCATTTTGATATTCAAAAACGAATTATGGAAAGGTGCAATATGGAAGCAAACCAGCATTTAATCGATTTTTATACTCATTATGATGAGGACGGACGACTTTTATCAAAACATGGATCAGTTGAGTTTCTCACTACTATGCGTTACATACAGATGTATCTGGAACCAGACAGCCATATACTTGAAATTGGCGCCGGAACAGGCCGGTATTCCCACGCACTGGCACAACAGGGATATGCCGTTGAGGCCGTTGAATTGGTAGAACATAATATTGAGATTTTCCGTCAAAATACACGACCAGACGAACACATCACTATCACCCAGGGAAATGCAATGGATTTATCTGCTTTTCAGGATGACAAATATGATATTACCCTGCTCTTAGGTCCTCTGTATCACCTTTATAATACAGAAGATAAACAACAGGCACTTCGTGAAGCAATCCGTGTAACTAAACCGGGAGGTGTGGTTTTTGCGGCTTATGTTATTTCCGATGGCTGTCTCCTAGACGAAGGATTCAAACGCGGAAATATCAGTGTTACAGAATATATTGAAAATGGCCTGCTTGACCCTGTGACGTTTGCCGCAAGATCCAAACCGAAGGATTTGTTTGAACTTGTCCGGAAAGAGGACATCGATTATCTAATGTCCACGTTTGACATTACCCGCCTGCATTATGTAGCGGCTGACGGGTGTGCCCTTTTTATGCGTGAAGTTTTAGATATGATGGATAATTACAACTTTGAACTATTTTTGAAATACCATTTTGCTACTTGCGAACGCGAAGATTTAACCGGCATTACAAGCCATGCAGTTGATATATTCAGAAAATAAACAAGTCCGAATTTCTTCGGATCAAAAAAGTGGACCCGGATTAGCGGGTCCAAGTAATAAAGATACACAGATATTTACTTTCTTCTAACCCCAACGGCCTGTGAATGCTGTGCCGAATGCCGGTCTTCCACTACGTCTTTCGGATAGCGGATTACTCCGTTATTTTCATATGGATCGTTGAAATAATATCCTTCCTCATCATAACCGACCAGAAGCATGCAGTGCTCGTTAGATATCCACGTGAAAGTCTCATCACAGTCATGTAGCTTCCAGCATGGTCCTGTGATTGGTTCACGCATGTTGATGCATGCCCAGAAAATGACAGGCATTCCCTGATCTACATAGTTTTCCAGAAGCTGCCTTACCGGCGTGCCTGTCTCATCAATAATCTCATAGTCATCCCCGGCCGCTTTCTGAAGCGCCCTGCATATAACAGGTGCATAACAGCCGAAGGATTCTTCGTCGTACGGACTTCCGCAGAAGCATTCATATGGGTTCGGACCGTAAAGTTCTCCGTTTTTTTCCTCAAATCCACTCAGTTCCAGATATTTTTCTATGAACTCATCGACTGTAACTGATACGCCCAAATATTGAAGGAGCATGACTGCCGATACACTCTCGCATCCGGTCGGATATTTTACACTCTGGTCTATGTAAGGTACGTCAATCTTAATCATCTGCTTTCACCGTTTCTGTTTTATTCCCCGTATATTTTCTCATAAAGGTAAGCACGATCAGGAGAATTGCCATGCTCAGGCCAAGTGTAATCCACCATACTTTCACGAATCCGGCGATGATATAGCCGACTACACACACGATAGCAACTATGACTGCATACTGCATCTGTGTGGATACATGGTTGATATGATTGCTCTGTGCTCCGGCCGATGACATGACCGTCGTATCAGATATCGGGGATACATGATCGCCGCAGACTGCTCCGGCCAGTACCGCTGAAACTGCAATAACCATCATTTCCAGATTCTCTCCGCCTGAGAACATTGCTACTACAATCGGCACGAGGATTGCAAAAGTTCCCCAGGATGTTCCTGTTGAAAAAGCCAGGAAGATAGCAACTGCAAACATGATTGCCGGAATTAAAATACTTGCAGATGCATTTGCACCCACAATTCCTCTTACAAAGTCGGCAATCTGAAGTGCATCGCCCATTCCCTTCAGGGACCATGCAAAGATCAGAATCGCTACCGCAGGTATCATCAGTTTAAACCCTTCTACAAAACTGTTCATAAAGCCTTTGAATGTAATGACCTTTCTCGGAAGGTATAAAACAAGCATAAACAGGATTGTGATCATCGTCGCAAAGATCAGGCTTGTCTCGGCATCACAGCCAGAAAAAGCTGTCACTATATCTGTTGCGCCTCCAAGAAACCCTGTATAAATCATGGCACCAATTGCTGAAACAATCAAAACAGCTACTGGCAGGACAAGGTCGATCACCCGGCCTTTGGAAGAAGATGTCTCTTCTTTTATCTGCTCGAATTCTTCCGCACCGGTCGTAAATAAATCTCCCCTTGCCGCATTATCTTCATGCTTCTTCATCAGTCCGAAATCAAAACCGGTAATGATGATATACAATACCATCGCCAGAGTAAGCAGTGCATACAGATTATAAGGAATTGTCCTCAAAAACAACTGGAATCCTGTAATGCCTGCATCTTCAGGCACATAGGAATTTACTGCTGCAGCCCAGCTGGAAATAGGTGCGATGATACAGACCGGGGCCGCCGTCGCATCAATAATATATGCAAGCTTCGCCCTGGACACCTTATACCTGTCAGTAACCGGCCTCATAACAGACCCAACAGTCAGGCAGTTAAAATAATCATCCACAAAAATCAGCACACCAAGTCCCGTCGTTGCAAGAAGCGCACTCTTCTTCGTCTTAATCTTGCTGCCCGCCCAGTTTCCATATGCGGCAGACCCTCCCGATTTGGACATCAGTACAATAATCATTCCGAGCAGCACATCAAAAATCAAAATATTCAGATTCATGCTGTTCTTCATGATCTCAAAGAATGCCACAAAAGAATCCCACGGCTGGAATCCCGTATACAGCAGCGCCCCCACTGCAACACCAATAAACAGGGAACTGTATACTTCTTTAGTAACAAAAGCCAGAATAATGGCCAGCAGCGGCGGTACCAGCGACCACCATGTTCCGATAAACATTGAACCATCCATAAAGTAACCTCTCTCTCATATTTATTCCCACTTGGCAACTGCCGCGAAGGATCGATACTACATACATTTTAGCGAATTAACGCAAAAGATACAATCTTTTTTTCAGAAAAAACCGCAAAAAAGCGCAAAGGGGTCAGACCCCTTTGCGCTCCGTTTTCAGAATATTCTTAAATTAATGATTTTGTCTTAACGGAAATCTTTTCCTGAACAAATGTCCTAATGCGTTATTGATAGCTCATTCGGGGCATATATCCCGGCATTTTATTCTCTTCTGACTCCAGTACGTGGTTCCCAATATACTGCATATTTCCTTCATCATCGGGCTTTATTCTGACTTCGTGTGTGAATGCACGGTCTGTGCCTGCCTGCAGTAATCCGGCATCAACAGTCAGGATTACGGTACCGTCTTCCTGTTCTGTGACTTTTACTACTTCGGGAAACGGCTGGGGCTGAGGAATGACGGTTCCACAGCCCATTGCTTCCCAGCTGTAGGTCTGCTTTTCTTCTGAATATCCCGGAAATTGCTCTAGCTTAGATGCTGATATGGGGAAGTAAGATGTTATGATTGATTCATACAGTTCTTTTGGCACACCATCCGGATATTCCTGTTCCTCATACTTTTTTCCTGTTTCCATTGTATATAAAAACTCAAAAACGTCATTAAATACAACTTTATCTATACTTGCCTCATCCCAGTCTGTCAGGAAGAGGTTGTTCCCCATGTAGCTTACAGGCACGATATATCTGCTGCAGTATTCCCGGCATTCCTGCGGAAGTGGAAGCACCCGGAACATGCTGTGCATGTCCATCTCGTGGTTTTTAGACTTGGATGCTTCTATGATGAGCCAGCCTTTTTCTGTGTACTGCCAGTCATAAACTTTTTGTTTTTCCATATAAGAAATACGGAGTTTCTGAGGTTCCTCCCCCCGGGACCAGCCAGCACCTGCACAGGTCATAACCATCTCTCCTTTCTTGAACTCAAGCCGTCTCCATTCAAAAACGCCACTTTTTGTAATGTGGAAAAATTCTGCTTCGGCTTCTTCTCCGGCTGAAGCGTTTTTTAACACCACATCCAGCAATTCTTCATTCTGCATATTACAAATGTTTCCTCCGCAGGATACTGTATATCCATTATCTGCCAGACGGCGGGCAAGTTTTTCCATAATCTGGTCCGGCAGAACTACATTATCTGCATTCCCTTTATCTGCCTGTTCATAAATATTCCAGCATGGCTCCACTGCTTCCAGTATATGTTCTCTTATTCTTTTTTCCTCCTCGCTGCTTATGGTAATCAATTCCGGTTCGTATTCGTCCGGTTCTTCCTGTACATATGACTCAGAAGACTCAGAGCCGCCAGTGTTCTCATTCCTGTCCCCTTTTGTCCTTCCAGATATTCTGCCTGCATATACTAAAATAGAGATAAGCAGTATTGAAATGCATAATGCTGATATTACATATCTCATTTTCTTCATATTCAGTCTGCCCCTTTCTTTTCATAAACAATCCCAATTTCTTACATTTGTAATATTTATATTATCTTACGCCTGTAAGATTAAAAAGTCAAGAAAAGAAAATACATGAATAAAACGGTATTGAAACTTATATTTTTTGGAAAGCTATTTTATAAAAGTACAGATTAAGAAGACTCTCACGAAAAAAGGAAATTAAGGCGAAAGTGCACATTTTCAAAGGGGTCAGACCCCTTTGAAATTTTCTACTAAATAACACTTGACAGTTTTAACTGTAACACCTATAATTACAGTTAAGAACTGTAATATTTTTGTTTACAATATATGCCAGAAAGGAGATTTCATGAAACATTCTGATATAAATATGGTTACTGGTTATCTGGGGACTTATTCCTCACCGCTGAGTGAAGGAATTTACCGTTTTACGCTTAATAAAGACACCGGGATTCTCTCTGGGCCGGAATTGTTCTACAGACTGCCGGACTGTAAGTATTTGTCACTTTACAACAATCTGCTGGCCGCCTCGGTGAAGTCAGGGGATGAGGCCGGGATGAGTCTGTTGGATATTGGGAGAGGTGAGCCCTCTCTGGCAGGCGCGATTTACGAAGAGGAAACGACAGCCTGCTTTGTTACTCAGGACGGAGATTTTATTTATTCGGCCAATTATCATCAGGGTATTGTCCTGATCTATAAAAAAACGGACGGCGGCCTTATTTTGTACAAAAGAATTGACATTGCCCCTGGTGCGGGATGCCATCAGATTCTGTTCCATGAACATTATATGCTGGTTCCCTGCCTCCTTAAGGATGAGATCCGGATTTTTGACCGCAGCCGGGACTACTGTCCTGCCGGAAGTATATTTTTCCAGTCGGGAACCGGCCCAAGACACGGGATATTCTCGAAGGAGCACCGGTATCTTTTTGTCGTCAGTGAATTAAGCAACGAGCTGTACGTTTATCGTGTTGAGAGTGGAATCCGGATGACGATGCTCTCTGTAACCCCTCTCTTGACGCAGGAACAGACAAAGCAGTCTTTACAGTCTCCTGCAAGCGCGGCAATCCGTTTTTCACCGGATGAGCGCCATCTGTATGTATCCACCCGTTTTACAGAAATTATTTCTGTTTTTCAGGTTCAGGAAGGTCAGGTACAGCTGATCCAGCAGACCGGAAGCGGCGGGATTCACCCGAGAGATTTTGTACTGACAGAAAACGGGGCGTACCTTCTGGCTGCAAACCGCACAGAAGGCGGACTCGTTTGTTTCCCCGTCGATCCGGACAGTGGGATGATCGGACCCGAGTGTTCCAGAATTCCTGCCCCCGAAGCAGTAAGCATTGTATTAAACGAGGCATAACTGTTCAGAACCATTATAACGAGAAAACAAATTGAAAAGGAGAATATAGAATATGAAACAGACATTTGATATAGGATTAATCGGATTATCCGTCATGGGACGCAGCCTTGCACTGAATATGGCAGATCATGGTTTTAAAGTAGCCGGCTATAACCGCAGCCCGGAAGTAACGGAACAGGTGATGAAAGAACACCCCCACGAAAATCTCGGGGCATTCTACAGCCTGGAAGACCTCCTTGCAGCCCTGAAGAAACCGCGGAAAATCTTTCTGATGATTCAGGCCGGCCGGCCCGTGGATGCCGTGATTGACCAGCTCACCCCATTGCTGGAGGCCGGAGATATCGTCATGGACGGAGGAAATTCTTACTTTGAGGATACCAACCGCCGCTTTGCAAAGCTTGAGGAAAAGGGCATCCGCTATCTCGGTGTCGGCGTATCAGGCGGTGAAGAAGGGGCACGGCGCGGGCCGTCCATCATGCCGGGAGGCAGCCGGGAGGCTTATGAGGAAGTAAGCTCAATTCTGGAATCAATCGCAGCAAAGGCGATGAACGAGCCATGCTGTACCTACATTGGTCCAAAAGGTGCCGGCCACTATGTAAAAATGGTCCACAATGGGATTGAATATGCAGATATGCAGCTGATCGCAGAAGCTTATCTAATGTTAAAATACGCAGGAGGTTTCACAAATGAGGAACTAGCTGCAACATTCCATGAGTGGAACGAAGGCGAACTGAAGAGTTATCTGATCGAGATTACCGCGGATATTTTCCGTGAGAAAGATGATCTTGCCCCGGGGTACTTAATTGACCACATTCTGGACAGTGCAAAACAAAAAGGGACCGGGCGATGGGCAAGCATCGAATCCCTCCATCAGGGAGTCGACATCTCCATGATCACGGCCGCCTGCAACGCACGCGTAATGTCAAATCAATTGGAACAGAGAAAAGCAGCCTCTGGGCTGATCCCGGATACCCTTCCGGCACAAAATGCAGAAAACATTCCTTATTCAGGTGATAAAAAAGCGTTTGCTTCGATGGTGCGCGAAGCCCTCTACTCTGGGAAAATCATTGCCTATGCCCAAGGCTTTGCCCTTATGAAGGATGCATCCGCACAATTTGAATGGAATCTGGATCTCGGCAGGATCGCATCCATTTTCCGGGCGGGGTGTATCATTCAGGCTGCATTTTTAAACGATATCACGGAAGCATACCATAGAGACAAAGGACTTCCAAACCTGATCCTCGATAAATTCTTCCTCGCACGGATCAATCAGAACCAGAACAGTCTTCGGCGTGTCGTTTCCACGGCCATATTAAATGGCCTGCCGGTTCCTGCTTTTGCAAATGCAGTATCCTATCTGGATGAGTTCCGCTCAAAAGCAAGCGGTGCAAACCTGATTCAGGCACAGCGGGACTGCTTCGGCGCCCACACCTTCGAACGAACAGACAGGGATGGGGCATTTCACCATGAATGGAGGGAATCACTATGAAAATCCATACAAATATCACCATTTTCGGCGGGACCGGAGACCTGACCTTCCGGAAACTGCTGCCAGCCCTCTATACCATGTTCAACACGGGCAAGCTGCCGGAAAACAGCCGTATCGTCATTATTGGACGCAGGGATTACGACAGCGGCTCTTACCGGGCTCTGGCAAATGACTGGGTAAAGAAATTTTCCAGACTCCCTTATTCCGCAGAGACCTTCAACGCATTTTCCGGTCAGATCGATTATTTCCGCATGGATTTGTCGAACCCGAAAGATTACCGGCGTCTTGATGAATATTTTTCAAAGGATGACATCGGCTCACATATCTTCTATCTTGCCGTAGCCCCCAGATTCTTTTCCGTGATTGCAGACGGACTAAAAACGGTGGAAGGGGCATGTCAGGGGAAGGTCATCATAGAAAAACCGTTCGGCGAAAACCTTGAGGCCGCGAAAAAATTAAACGAAGAACTGGAGAGTCATTTCGGCCCGGAGCAGATCTACCGCATCGATCATTATCTGGGGAAAGAAATGGTCCGCAATATTCAGGCAATAAGATTTACCAACCCGATCTTTACCGACATCTGGAATTCCCGCTACATCGAGTCCGTGCAAATCTCTGCTCTGGAAGACGTGGGTGTGGAGACAAGAGGCGGTTACTATGATGCCAGCGGCGCACTGAAGGATATGGTACAGAACCACCTTTTCCAGATCCTCTCAATCGTTGCAATGGAGCAGCCGGAAGTATTCAACAGTACCCATATGCATACCGCACAGGTGGAAGTACTAAAATCCCTCAGTCCTGTGGGGCAGGCAGACATCGGAGATACACTTGTGCTGGGCCAGTATGAAGGTTACCGTGAAGAACCTCTGGTATCCCCTGACTCCAACACAGAAACCTTTGCCGGACTGCGGCTCTACATTGACAATGAACGCTGGAGAGGGACGCCATTTTATATTCGGACAGGGAAAAAGACAGGCACGCGGCAGATGGAAGTTTCTATCGTTTTTCGCCGTTCTATGCCGGAAGTGGAGCCAAATGTCCTGATCATCAAAATCCAGCCGACAGAAGGCGTTTACCTCCAGTTCAATATCAAACGCCCCGGCGATACCGATGATATCATCCCGACAAAAATGGATTTCTGCCAGAACTGCGATCTTGTACATCAGTTGAACACCCCGGAGGCTTATGAGCGGCTTCTCACCGCATGCATAAACAGCGAGCGTTCATGGTTCTCACAGTGGGATCAGATCGAAATCAGCTGGAATTATATCGAACAGCTGAAACAACTTTTTACAAAAAAAGGGCTAAAGGTTTATCCCTATGCCCCGGGAACACACGGTCCGAAAGAGTCCAATGAATTTCTGGCACGCACAGGGCACCAGTGGATGGAATAAAAACGAAAAGGGGGCTGGTAAAAAATGACCGAAGAATTAAAGAAGGCCGCTGCCCTGAAGGCGGCGGAAGAAATCAGAAGCGGCATGATGCTCGGACTGGGCACCGGCTCCACTGTTTACTATCTGGTTCAGCATCTCGGCGAGCTGGCCGCCGCGGGCCTTCAGATCCATGCTACGGCAACCTCCCGTGCCACGGAAGATCTGGCCCGGCAAAATGGGGTTCCACTCGTTGATATAGAAAAAGTCAGAGAAATCGATCTGGCAATAGACGGAGTCGATGCGATAGATCCTGCATATCAGGCAGTCAAAGGAGGCGGAGGTGCCCTGTTCCGCGAAAAGGTGATTGCCACCAGAGCAAAGCGGGTCATCTGGATCATGGATGAGCGAAAACTCATGCCCCACTTAAGCCACGTCCCACTTCCTGTAGAAACTGCGCCTTTCGGATACCATTTTACCGAAAAAGAAATAAAGGACCTTGGATTTATCCCGGAGCTTCGAACGCGGGACGGCGAAATATTTACCACTGACAATGGGAATTATATTCTTGACCTGGCTGGAAACGCTGATATGGATTATCGAATCATGGCACATAAACTGAAAGAAATAACCGGCATTCTGGAAACCGGATTTTTCAGTCCGATATGCGAGAAAATCATCGTTGGAACTAAAAATGGAGTCATCGTAAAAACGAAAGAAAGATAAAGATAAGAAGCTGCCGCAGCAGCTTCTTTTTGTTTTTTGAATCCTGATAGAATCCTGATAATTAAACCCTATACTTGGAATATAAAAGAGAGCACCGTGCTTTTCAATCCACGTCTGTGCTAAGAATAAATGATATCAAATGGAGGAACAGATACATATGAAACGGATATTTATGAAAAGGATTCTTATTATTTTACTGCCTCTCTTATCCCTAACACTGCTTACAACGGGATGTTCAGCCAGAACACATATCCTGAAAGAACAGGGAAAAGCGGAATGTTATCTGGATCAGGAGGATGCTGCAAAGTTCATTTATAAAGAACAGTCTTATACGATACTAAACGACACTGTCGATAAAAATAACAGCGGTGACTGGATCGGCTTCATCTCGAAATACGCTGCCGTCACCGAAGATTACCGAATAACTAAAATGAAGGACATGGATTTGAATATCGTTGGCAGCTTAAAAAGTCTGGCTGATGAATCTAATCACGCCGCCTATTATGTTCCTTATTTAAATGTTTATAAATACAAAGACCGTGAAGATTCTACCTGTCTGATCGTAGATGCGGACCATGCCCTCCATCGGGCCGTATTATCAGACTATGTAAAGGATGGGGATGTTAAAATAGTATTTACAAAACAAACCGGCTCCGACATCTCTGAAAGTGATTTGCCGGAAATAAATAAAAATGATGTCAGACAGCTCGTCTGGAACAGAAAATTATATCAGATTACAGACCAAAAGGTACCAGATGAGAAACTAGGCGATTATCTTTGTACACTTACAGGAAACATAACCTTTAATGCGGAAAACGGGCGTGAGCTCACATTAGATGAACTTACTCATATTGAGATGGTGCCAGGTTATTTCTCACAACAGACCAGAAAAAACTGGATATTTGGTTCTGTGAATAAGTTGAGTGAAGATGCTGGAGACCGTCTTGCGGTTGAAATTAATTATAATTATGTTTATGCCGTGCTGCTTAAATAAAAAAGTCTTTGCAATATAAAATATGCAGGCTGTCTCACCGCTCTTTTCCGCTTATGAGAAGCCTGCACACTTTGATGCAGCCTGACGGTTGCGTCCCGATTTTTTCTTGATTCTTACCCTTACTTTGAAACAATATCTCCATCATCAAACGGATCTCCGCATTCTGGGCAGAATTTAGGCGGGTGCGTCATATCCTCAGGTTCCCAGCCACACTTATCACAACGGTACTGGGGAACCCCCTCAGGCTTTTTTGCACCGCACTCCGTGCAGAATTTTCCTTTGTTTATTGTTCCGCAGCTACAGCTCCACCCTGTTTCCTGTACTGGTTTTGGAGCTCCGCACTCTGAACAGAATTTTCCTTTATTCCCAATGGCTCCGCAGCTGCAGTTCCAGCCGTCTGCTGCAGGCTGTTCATTCTGCCGGTTCTGCTGCTGGCCGTTATACTGCCGGCTCTCTTTTTCCCGCTCTCCCATCTGGTAAAGGTTCTGGGAATTCATTCCACCCATTTGATTGGCCATTCCCATCCCCATAAATGCCATAGCAGGCCCTGCTTCTTTGTTCTCGGCTGCCGACTGCATAGCGGCTCCCTGCGCGCCTGTCAGATATGCGGCTGCCATAGTCGGGTCTCTGAATACAGCAGACCTCTGCAGTTCCTTAATGTATGCCTCGTCTTTTTCAGATGCACGGATACTGCTGATCGCAATGGATACCATTTCAATCCCTCTTGTATCATTCCATTTACCTGAAAGAATATCCTTCAGGGCATCTGTAAGTTCCATTGTGTGGCCGGGCAGCGCACTGTAGCGGATCCCCATCTCTGAAATCCGTGCAAAAGCAGGCTGAAGGGCATTCAGCAGTTCACTTTTTAACTGGCTTTCCATGTCCTTTGCAGTAAATTCTTTTTCCACATTTCCGCAGACATTTTTATAGAACAGAATCGGATTACTCAGGCGGAACGAATATTCCCCGAAACAACGGATTGCAATGTCCATATCCAGCCCTATATTCTGATCTGTCACCCTGAACGGCACCGGGTTCGGAGTACCGTATTTATTGCCTAAAAGTTCCTTTGTATTGAAAAAATAAACCCTCTGGTCACTCCCGGTATCCCCGCCCATCGTGAAACGGCTCAAGAATTTCTCGAAAGTATCTGCGACTCCCTGATCAAAGCCGCCCCAGAAAATAGTGGGTTCTGAAGAATTATCCCATACAAATTCGCCGGGTTCTGAAGAAAATGCAACAATCTCACCCTGATCCACAATGATCATACACTGTCCTTCATTGACCGCTATAATCGAGCCACTGCTGATAATATTTTCTTCTCCGTACTTATTGGAACTCCTCTTGGATGTGCGCTTTACCCCCTTTGTGACAATAACGCCCGCTTCCATAGACCTGCAATAAAAATATTCCCTCCATTGGTCTGCCAGTACACCCGACGCCGCTCCGATTCCTGCCTTTAATAATCCCATATCCTCCTGCCTCCTGATTCAAATTTTAGGTTCCGGTTCACGGAATATCCCGTAAACCGGAACACTCTTACTTCTTCTATGTATGCATTCTCCCCGATTTAGAACTTACCGCTGCCTCCGCCATGTTTTTCACCGCTCCTGCTTGTATGGACCGTTGTATCAGCCTTGCTTTGTTTTGGCTTCTCCTGAGTAAAACGACCGCTCGCACCCCCATGCTTTTCACCGTTCCTGCTCGTATGGACCGTAGTGTGGGTCTCACTGTACTTTGACGTATTCTGGCGTTTCGGTGGTTCCTGACGTCTCGGCGGTTCTTTACGTCTTCTCTCATCATAACGTTCAGACGGTTCCTGATACCGGGACTGATTATAATTCTCTGGCGGTTCCTGCCTCTGTTGTTTTACAGGAACTTTTTTTACATCACTCGTTAAAAGCACATCATTCCTGCGAATCTGCGCAGAAACATCCTTACGCCTGTATACATCGGCATTTTGTTGTTTATATGCCGTCTTCATTCCTAGCCGCATCACAACCATATAGACGGCGGATATAATCAGCCCTAATATAAGGGCAGGAACTATGTAAGCAGCAGGTGTTTTAGGTGCCTCTGCCTCTTCCACCTGCACATTAGACTGCTTGTCTGCCGGCAAGCCGCTGTTTGACGGCTGATTGCCCGCAGTTTGTCTCCCTGCATCTGTATCAGGACTTCCCTCCACTGCATTTTGACTGTCTGCTGGAGGATTCAATTTCTCTTCGAATTTTTGGGTTAGTGCTTCAAGATAGCTTTTAAATCCGGCACCGAACTGTCCATTGGAAAAATAACTCTGTGCCGCATTTTGCCCCAACGCATTCATGTCATAGTCAGATAACAAATTAATCACATCTCCATGCGTTGAAATGGACCACTCACCAGCGCCCATATCCACTAAAAACAGCACTCCATCCTTCTTTTCCCCAATCCCGTACCCATTACTGTCAAACAACATATCAGCTTCGGCCTGGACATCCGCCTCCTGCCTTTGAGTTTCCGTTACCAGTACGACATCTATCTGATATTGTGTAACAATCGTGTTAATTAGCCCAGTTAATTCTGCTTCTTCTTCATCCGTTAGAAGTTCCGCATTGTCAATCACTTTCGGCAGATCAACTACATCACTGGCTGATACCGGTATTATATTTACCAGAAACAGGCAAATCAATGCTGCCGCAAAAAATCGTATTCTTTTCATTTTCTGTCCCTCTTCCATCATATATAGTCTCCATATTTTCTGATGCATTTCCTGTTCCGGCACTTATAGTAAGAAAAGTATCATGAGTATGTATATAATTGCACTGCTTCCCGCAAACACACCCAGTGCATATTTCCAGAACAGGCCTTTATCAACTGGGAGTTCTCCTGCCAGTTTCCCTGTCTGTCCATTTATTGCAAAACGGTATATCTGATCCTTGTACTTTATATTCAGCAGCCATACCGGAAGCAATGCATACTTTATTTTTCCTTTTCTGCAAGTAATACTGCAGCTTTTCTGTGTAATGGCACTATATTCCTTTTTGTTGACAGACTTCATCAGGGCATCTTCAAATGTGCTTTTTATCCTTTCCTCAGCCCGGCCCCGGCACGCTTCCTTAGACAGGTCAAATTTCATAGCTTCATAGCCTGACAGATACCCCTCCTGAAACTTTACTGCCTTTCCTGCATCAAAAGGTTCTATGGATTCCATATATGCGTCGTCTATTTCAGTGGAGCCGTCTACCGGTACGTGTTCGAAGCTCATCTCCCCTTCTCTTGACAACAGGTAATAGTCATTTCGTGTATATTCATAACTATCATCTTTCCATTTTTTTCTTTTCTGTGCATCAAAAACCATTGTCCCCTCTGCCTGACAGCTGAACAGCCAGAATGGGACATAAATCCCTTTGATTTCTTTAATTCTATTCTCAGAGCGAAAAGCCTTAGGTAAAAGCTTCTTCCCTTTACAGAACTTCTTATACGCCTCTTTTGCGGCCCCCTCATCCAACATAAAAGGGATAATCAGGTCTGGCTTGAACTCTCCTGACACCTGTTCCGGAAGAATCACAGGGCTGTCACAATATGGGCAGGTTGTAGATACCGTAGTCTCATCAGCCTCCACTTCTCCGCCGCAGGAAGGACAGGTATAGACTTTCGTACCGTCTTCTTTTACCTTCCATTGTATCGGGTTTTCCGAGGAGCCCTCCTCCCATTCATATGTATCTCCCCGGCCATCAGTTGATTCTACAATCTCTGCATATTGCCGGATTGCATTCACACTGACTTTATTGCCACAGGAAGGGCATTCAAGCTTCTGGGTATCACTGCTGAACACCAGGTTTCCACCACAACACGGGCATTTATAGCCTTTTGTACTCATATTTCATACTCCTTTTCTCATTCGGTTCGTTTTCATAAAAGAATTCATTTAATTAGTTTTAATTATATCATAGAATCCTGTAATTTTAAAACACAAAAGTCTTCCAACGAAAACAGACATCTAGCGAAACAAACGTCATACAAATGTAAATACAAAAATAGCGGGTATCTGCCTGACTTTTCTGCCGGCAGATACCCGCGCGTATCTTTTTCTGACAGGTCTGTCCCCTGTCCATTCTGTTTTCGCTTTCATTTACCTGTTGTTTTTCATTACAATTTTTCTATAATCATCCGTTTGTATTCCAGAAATTCCTCCGAGAGATTGAAATCCCTCCTCCGGGGTTTTGGTTCCTTTATCATGATTTCTTCTGTAATTTTTCCCGGGACCCCTGTCAGAAGATAGATCCGGTCCGACAGCAGGACTGCCTCGTCAATATCATGAGTGATAAACAATGTGGACATCCGGATCTTATCCATGACATCCAGATACCACCTGTGCATATCGCTTTTCGTCAGAGTATCCAGTGCGCTGAACGGTTCATCAAGCAGGGCGACATCTTTCGAAAACATATAAGTCCGAAGAAGAGCTGCCCTCTGTCTCATTCCTCCTGAAAGCTGATGCGGATATTTCTTCTGCGTTCCTTCCAGCCCGAATTCTTCAAAATAAGGGCTCACTTTCTCTCTTGCCGCTTTCTTTTTCTCCCCTTTGATCAGAAGCGGCAGTGCCGCATTATCTTCGATCGTACGGTAGGGAAGCAGCAGGTCCTTCTGCAGCATATAGCTGATATGGCCCGGCTGTCCTGTGACATCCTGCCCGTCAAGCAATATCCTCCCCTTATCCGGTATATTCAGACCGGAAATCACATTAAACAGGGTCGTCTTCCCTCCGCCGCTAGCTCCCAACAGGCAGACCAGCTCGTTCTCATGCAGTTCTATGGAAATATCCTCAATAATGTTCTGCCCTTCATAGGACATTGTCACATCTGTTACTATCAGTTCTGCCATTTTCTACTCCAGATAATCGTTATTGAAACCTGTGTTTTCAGGGATTTCCTCTTCGGACAGGCCGTTCTCATTGATCCAGTTGTAGTAAGCATTCCACCTTGCAGGTTCAATATATCCCCACTGGCTGACTTCTGCTTTATACTGGTCTTTCATGTATTCCTGACTTGCCTGTACGAGGTCAGGATCAAGCTCCGGCGCTGCCTTGCACAGGATGTCGGCGGCGTCTTTCGGGTTCTCGATTGCAAATTCATAGCCTTTCTTTGCCGCAGATAAAAATGCCTTCGTTGTATCCGCATTTTCTTTCATCCATTCACGGTTTCCAATGATGACCGGTGTATAAAAATCAAAGGCACTGTTGATGTCTTTAAATGCAAAATAGTCGGTATCCAGACCTGCAACTTCTGTCGCAATCCCCGCCCATCCATAGAAAATCCAGATTGCATCCACAGACTTGCTCTGAAGTGCTGACACCTCATCCGTCACGGTGCTGGGAATCAGTTCCACTTTGCTGAAGTCTCCGCCGTCCGCTTCAACAACATTTTGCAGAGTAGCCTTTTCCAGTTCCAGATTCCATGTGGCATATTTCTTGCCCTCCAATCCCTTTGGACGGTCCATACCTTCCCCTTTGCGGGAAATAATTCCGGATGTGTTGTGCTGTAAAACCGCCGCAACGACTTCGACCGGAAGTGCATCATCTCCGGTAAAAGCAGGCATCAGGCTGTCCTGAAAGGAAACACCGAACTGTGCTTTTCCTGACGCAACCAGAACTTCCGCCCCGTCCTCCGGAGGCTGCACGATCTCCACGTCAAGTCCTGCATCAGCAAAGTAACCTTTTTCCTGAGCCACATAGATACCCGTGTGATTCGTATTCGGAGTCCAGTCAAGCACAAAGGTAAGCTTAGTAAGGTCTTTATCTGAATCCTGATCCGATTTCTTTGTATCTTCCGATTTTCCGCTGCATCCGGCCATACTGGCAGTCAGCGCCGCAGCGAGTAAAACCGCTAAAATTCTCTTTTTCATAAACCATTTCTCCTCTATTTTGTTTCTTCCCAGGGCATGCATTTTTTCTGAAGCAAATTGACCAGCTTCATCAGAACAAGACTGATTGCCGATATCAGAAAGATGACTGCAAACATCTTATCAAACGAAAATCCTTTCTTTACCCTGATCATATATACTCCCAGTCCGTTAAATCCTCCCAGCCATTCAGAAATCACCGCTCCGACTACTGCATAGGATGCAGAAATCCTGAGGCTTGCAAAGAACTGGCTTAAGGAACCCGGAAACTTCACAAACCAGAATGTCTGCATCTTCGACGCCCCCATTGAACGCATCAGATTGATCGTATCCCTGTCCGCCGCACGGAATCCATCCAACAGGCTGACGGTGATCGGAAAAAACGTCACGATGACAATCAGAATTACCTTCGGCAGCATCTCATATCCGAACCACAAAACTAAAAGCGGTGCAATTGCCACTGTCGGAACCGTCTGTGTCAGGACAATCAGTGGATAAAACGCCTGATAAACCTTTTCAAACCGGTCCATTAAGACGGCCATCAAGAACCCGATCAAAACACCCATTGCAAGACCTACAAATGCTTCTATAAGCGTTACCTTCGCATTGCTCATCAGTACCGGGAAATCAGATACAAAAGATTTCACGACATCTATCGGTGAGGGCAGCATAAACTTTGAGATCAGGCCGGTCCCGCTGGCTGTCTGCCAGAGGGCTAAAATCACCAGAATGGCAAATGCCGGCCAGAAGCCGGCTGACCAGTTCCTGCCCGCTTTATGCATGATGTTTTGTGACTTTCTTTTCAATAGTAAGCACGTCTCCTTCCGGCTTGTAGGATACTTTGATATAAGCCGCTACTGATGGTGCGCCCGCGCGGATTGCAATATGCTGGCACTCTTTTACAATATCCATCAGTTCATCATAATCTCCCTCGATTGCTGTTTCAAACGGTCCTACATAATAGTTCAGGCCGGTGCTTTTAATATAGTCAATCACCTCATCGACGATACGGATCAGTTCCTCATCATTTGCCGCCTCCGGCAGTGTCTGGATTGCTACACTTGCATTCATACTTTTTTCCTCCTGATTTTGAATTTTTCTGACATACCTTATGGCACATCTTGGAATTAGGTATCCTGAAAACGAAAAGAAAACCCCGTCAGATATGTCTGGCGAGGTTCGCATGCTTCATATGTCTTATAGAACTTCTTTATTCTATAAGTATACTCTGTATATCTACTTTCCTACGCTGGCATTATCCAGATCAGGTATACGGGTTAAAGGTCTGTTTACCTTACTCTCAGCCGGTTTGCACCAGCACCCCTGTCTTATTTAATTCCACATTTAGTTTATCCTGTAACACTCCTAATGTCAAGGACAGATAAAAATTTCCCACGATTCCCTTCCCTCACAGGATGACCGAAGTAGTTGTCCCCTCTTCCTTTGAGGACCTGTAGACCAGTCTCCAGCCATGCACGCCTGCTATCTCATGGCACAGCCCGATTCCAAACCCATGCCTGTCCGCATATTCCGGGCGGAACCCCTTAACCCGGTTCATCTGCCTTAACTTCTTTTCGCTGATTGGCTCTCCGTCATTCCAGATGATGATATCCTGTTTATCTGCCGTAAGCTTTACATGTTCGCCTGCATTCACCGCATTATGTACCAGATTTTCCAGCATACAGCGTATTAAAGTCGGGTCCCCCTGTACCGTTTCTATCCGGCAGTCCACTTCCAGATCCGGGTACAGCAGTTTTATCTGGTCAAGCAGTTCCTTAAGCCTTACCTTCTGCATCTGTACGCGTCCTTCCCTCATACCACCCATAATCAGAAGCTTCTCCACGATATTCCCCATATTGAGCGAGCTCTCTACAATCTGCTGTGCAGCAAAAAAACGATCTTCTTCGCTGAGATTCCCCATCATCAGATATTCTGCGTATCCCTGAATTCCGGTCAGCGGCGTGCGCAGTTCATGGGCAATCTGGCTAACCGGCCGGTTAATCCGCTTCATTGTCAGGTACAGCATAATCCCTATGACTGCTGCAATCAGGACACTAAGAAGCATTATCTGTATGATACGCTGCTTCTGTGCATCATTGAAAGAAGCCATACTTTCCATATAAGAGATGTGCAGAACTGCACCACCGGACATTACAATGCTGTCCCGGATCAGGATATATGGTGTCCTTCGCCAGGTAACCACCTGCAGTCTGGCGCTGTCTGCGGCATCTAAAGGAATATAGTCAACCACCTTTTCTTCATCAATTGACACACTGATTTTAACCCCTGTGGCCAGATATCTTTTGGCCGCATCTTCTATCTTTTCCTCCAGCTTTCCCCTGTCAGTTTCCTGATAGCCAGACAGCATGTAGGCGATGCCCTGTTCCCCCGATACAGCCCGGCTGATCCAGTCCTTAAGTTCACTGCGGTACAGAACAGCATGGAGGGCAAGCAGGCTTCCCTCTATCATAATCAGGAAAAACAGAAATGTAACAAGAAAATTCTTTTTCCATAGCTGCATCTTAAATCTCCAATCGGTACCCATATTTAAATATCGTTTTTATCTCCCTCTCCAGCCCCAGTTTCTGGCGCAGGCGCCGGATATGGACGTCAACAGTTCTGTCATCCCCGTAAAAATCCATTCCCCATGCCAGATCCAGAAGCCTGTCTCTGGAAAGCGCAATATTTCTGTTGTCAAGAAGTACCTTCAGCAGTTCATACTCACGGGAAGTCAACTCTACCGTTTCTGCATTTTTCGTAACAACAGCCTTCGCCGTATCCACTTCCACATCCCCGATCCGGTACAGTGTCTGCTCCTTATGAGAACGGCGCAATGCTGCATGTATACGTGCCGTAAGTTCTTCCATTGCAAATGGTTTTACAATGTAGTCTTCGGCCCCGCCGTTCAGCCCCTTTACTCTGTCGGAAATCTCGCCCCTTGCAGTCACGCAGATGACCGGAATCTCCCTGAACTGCTTCAATAAATCGAAGCCGCTCATATCCGGCAGATTCATATCCAGCAAAATCAGATCCGGTGCTTTTTGCTCCACGGACCTCAGGGCTTCCCGCCCCTGAAAGGCGGAAAACCCTCTGTGTCCTGTCATTTCGATTGTACGCCTGATTAATTCATTGATGCTTTTGTCATCCTCGACAATTAAAATATCTGCCATAGGCGCCCCCTGTTTTTATGTATGATTCGTAAAACTATTCATGAATTCAGAACAGTTACTGGTATCCTAATGCTTTCCCCCCGCAACCGCATCGACAATTATCTTTGTCAGATCTTCTGCCGAAAAATCAGATATCACTGCCTTATCCGGGTCAATCCCCCTCTTTCTGCAAAATTCTCCGATTGCATTTCTTGCATCCTCGAGCTGGTTCGTATCACGTATATGGGCTTCCAGTGACCATTCCACGATCTTATAACCGTCCCTTTCGGCATTATCTTCATACAGTGTCGATGCCCCCAGGTATTTCAACAGCCACAGTGCCTCCTCGTAGGCAGAGATTTCACCCTTAATATCTTTTACCTTCGCGGTATCGTAATTCAGATTATATTTCTCACATACCTGCTTTGCAATCTTCTTGTCAAGCTGGTGCTCTTTATACAGTCTGTTGTTAATTCGGTCCTTCTCTTTTTCTGTCCCGTGGTCTGAAGTATCAAAAGCCAGATTCCCAATTTCAATCAATTCCTCTGCCGTTAAATCAGAAACTACAGACTTGTCCGGATTAATGCCGTGGTCCCCGCAGTATGCTTCTATCACATCTTTCCCTCCGGAAAATGCATAAATCTCACAGATATACATCTCCAGTGACTGCACAGGACCTGCCTTACCATCCTTAATACTTTCCTCGAGCAAGGGGGAATTACCTAAATCTTTTAAAAGCCTCAGTGCTTCCGCATAAGAGGACATTTCTGGTGTGATTTCTTCCAGCGTAACCGTATCATAATCCAACCCGTACTTTTCACATACCTTTGCGGCAGTCTCCTGATCCTGATTATACTCTTTATATGGTGCATTCTGATCCCATACTTCATAATATATTTTGACTATATCTGACGGCTCATCCATTTCTTTATCTGCCGCCTTTACAATCTCACTGACAGCCAGCGTGTTCGTAAGTTTCATTCCGGCGCCCAGCACGGCTGTCATGCATACAACCAGACCTCCCGCAATAACCGCAGCCTTGTACTTCCTCCATATCTCTTTCATAACCCATATCTCCTTTCTCCTGTCATAATGCCGTATAAACCGGTGAGTACAGTACTCTTTTGTTACTATTGTTCCTTACACACTCATCATAAACAGGAGATGTTGCAGACTTATTACAGATGGATACCGGCAGGGCTTTTTTCATAATAAACTGGTTTATTTAGAAAGTAACACAGCAGCTGCGCCGCTGTGTTACTTATTCAGTATAGCATAATATAAATACTTACACTATGTGCCCTTTTACGATTTATTGGCAGATATTTTATAAATCCCTGTTATTTTTTCTTTTTCGTCCAAACTCTACCTCTCCGCTGTTCCTGTATGCTTCTCTTCCTCTGAGCTGCATGACTGGTTACAGCAGCAAGGGGGCTTTGGAAGACAGGGCGGTTTCGGTGGACATGGGGGACACGGCGGCTTTGGCGGGCATGGCGGTTCCGGCGGACACGGCGGCTTTGGCGGGCATGGCGGATGTGGCGGACACGGTGGTTCCGGCGGACATGGCGGATACGGCGGCCTCGGTGGATATGGCGGATACGGTGGATATGGCGGATACGGTGGTTCCGGCGGATATGGTGGATATGGTGGGTACGGTGGTTCCTGAAAATACGGCGGTCTTGGCCAATATCCGTTATACGGAGGATACCCGCATATACATGGCGGATAAGGATACATTCCGCCCCCCTGATTTGAATTACTATTATTATTATTATTATTATTGTTATTATTATTTGAAGTATTATTATTAATGTTTATCCCCGGTCTGCAGGATTTCTCTTTTACTTTACCTGCTGCCGCGCATACACAAATTTCTGCTGTAACTGTAACTCTTTCATTAAGCAGCCCGGTTCCAATCGGCTGATAATTTGGTGAACTCTCAGGCTTCATGGTAACCACACGTGTTACATCTGTTGTAAATGATGCACTTAACGTAAAGCATATATAATCCTTCATCGTTCTGACAGCCAGATAAAATTCGTCTCCTATAGACGGTGTTTCGATACTATTTCCGCAGAAATCCATAAATACTGCTGAAAAATCATCCTGACATGTGCATAAAGGTTCTATCGTAATACTGGGCTGCCCAGTCAGTCCGGACTGAAGTCTGAAAGGGCCTATCAATAGTCTTCCACATACTGTCCTTAATTCATTCGGACAGCCTGAAAATACCAGATATGGTACGCTTACATCTGATGGAATTTCTCCCGTATTGCAGCAGTCAATCCCTGTATTTTTGCAGCAGTTCTGGTTTGCCGCCTTTGGGGGCGCCGGTACTGCTGCTGAGTCTGCAAATTCTCCTGCAAGTTCCAGAAGACGCAGGACGGCAGCACGCATTCTTGCTGACTTCGGATGTGCTTCATCTGTAGTACAATCTAAAAAATATACTTCATCAGGCGCAATCTGCCCCAATAAAACCCACAGGGCCACCTGAACAGCAGCGTAGGCATCATTGTCATCCAATGGAGGGTTTGCTGTTGGATCTCCCCCCGCTAGTGCAAATGTCTGTGCCGCGCTGACCGTTGGAAAAGTATTTGCCAGTATCCAGGCAAGCATCTGCTTTTGTCTCTCCGTGGCTGTTTCGAAAATAGATTCAAACGGAGCACTTACATAGGGAATATCCCCATATGGTCCATCCGCAAATTTATCCAGACAATATGCAAAACCCGTCGTTCCATTTTGAGTCAGTCTGAATTGAAATATATTGTTGTGATCCGGCCGGTCCAGATGATATCTGGATTCAGTAGTAGAAGGCAGTGAACAGTAGTTGCGCACTTCCGGATCACCTGTCGCAGTCCCTGTCAGATCGGTACCAGGGTAAATCGTAAAAGGACGCGATACGATCCGGACAGTCTGCTGATTGATGACTTGTATCATAATTTGATCTCCGGTAAATTTGTTCTTATGATACGGTATGTTCGGTTTTCAGATATGTTCCAACTTCAAAAAAACAGTATTTATTAGTCATCAAAACTGGTAATTTCCGGCTGAACCGCCAAGGAAATCAGATTTATCTTCTACACCATGTAAAAAATAAGATTCAGACCTTAGAATTTTATGAATAAAACAGTCTGGGATTTTGATGTGAAGTCAGTATAGCACTGCCTGGTGTTTTATACAAGACAAAGTTTCCGCTATTGGATGCCCTGCATCAAATTGAAGCAGGCCCAACAGCGGAAACCATATAGCTTGCAATATATTTCATGTTCAAGAAATCAACGCTTTTTCAGATAACAGATACACAGGATTCCTCCTGCCAGACTGCATACAGCCAGCAGTGTAAATCCGTATCTTAACTCACCGGCTCCTGCCAGTTTTCCAAGAATGAGTGGAGACAAAACTGCCCCCATCCCGCAGCCGGCAGACATGATACCTGCTGCCATTGCCGCTCTTTCTTTGAAATCCTCCGTCGCAGTCCCCATGAGATTAGGCCAAAGTGTCCCAAGTAAAAATCCCAGAATGGAAAACAAAATCACAGCTGATTCTGCCCTTTCTGTCATAGAAATCCAAAACAGAACAGGTACTGACAGAAGGAAACAGGATGGAAGGAGGAACCGCCTGTACCGATACAAAAGTCCCGATGCGAAACGGGACGGGACCATAAAAAGCCAGAAAGAAGAAACTGCCCACGCAGACAACGGCGCTCCTCCTAATTCGATCTGCATGTAGGAATCAATATAATAACTGACTCCAACCTCCAGGCCTCCGTAAAGGAAAAAAGAAAACACGAGCAGGGAAAAAATGGGTGGGAACTTTATTGCACTACCTGCATTCACATTTTTTTTAACTGCCGGCGCTGCTGTTTTAATATCCGGCAGCTTGCTGCATATTCCCTGACTTATACAATGGTTTCCACTGCTTCTCTTTAAAAGTAAGCAGCCACAGAGAACGAGAAATCCAATACCACAGATAATAAACAGGATATTCCAGCCTGCTCCCTGCTTTGCGGCCCATGATATCAGATGGGGCCCTGCCACTGCCCCAAGGCTGAACGCACCCTGTACAAGGTTCAGATACAAACCCGCTTTTTCCCGGTACTGCTCCGTCAAAACAGCCGAAACCAGGCTTTCACACACGCTATATCCTGAACCGATCAGAAAGATTCCCAGGAGAAGTATCTCATAGGCATGTGCCGATACAACAATTCCACATCCGACAGCAAAGACAAGGCAGAATATGCGGAGAATTCTTATCTTCCCCGCACGTTCTGCCACCATTCCAAACAAAAACGGCATCATAATTATCGCACTGTACTGTGCCGCAACCAGACTTCCATTCCCGGTTCCTGACAGGCCGAAGTCCTTCGCCATTTTAAGCAGTGAAATCTGGAATCCGCCGGATTCAATTCCGAGAAGAAACAGTAGTACCAGTGATATCAGAAATAGTTTCAGCTTCTTCATCTAAACACTGTAGCCGGCAACCGGATAGTATGCCATGTCTTTCCTTCTGTCAAGACGGCCGTAGACCGCCACAACTGGTACACTGCTGTTTACAATGACCGCAAACTGCCCCGGCCTGATCTGGTATTGTTCTTCCCCCAGTGGTTCATCCATACGAAAACAGCAGACACGTTTTGCCGGTACATTCAGCAGAATCCCTTCTTTTGGTTCCTCAGCTTCAAAGAGCAGGTCCAGCCTGATCCCGGCATCCTCTTTTCCCGCATTCACAATCATCAGAGCCTCGTGGCCGAAAGGCTCCTCCTCACCTCTGGGCGGAAGATCTCCGTCAGCAAACACCCATGTCTTTTTTCCAATCTCCATTTTCATTCCCTCCTATTTTACATCCTCTTCAAACCATGCATCCAGTTCCGGGCAAAGCGGTCTGCATCCATCTTCTGTGATTGTATAAACAGTTTCGATTCTTGCCCCATGCAGTGTTGGATGTCCGAAGAAACTCACATCAACACATACCGTCATCCCCGGTTCCAGTACATCTTCAGAGTTCGGGCCGTAGAAAGGAGCCTCTGCCTCCATCAGTCCGATTGTATGTGCAAACGGGCAGACGAGATAGGGAAGGAGCCCTTCCTCCTGAAAGATCTCACGTCCGGGCACATCAATCTCTTTTCCGGATACTCCGGGTTTCAGCATGGCCTTCGTCGCCCTGAGTACCTTCCTCAAAATATTAACCGCCCATTTCTGTTCCTCCGTATACGTACCTGATACGGGCACCGTTTCTCCAAATGTTCCCGCATAACCATTGACTCTCGGCGCAATTCCAAGCATGACCCATTCGCCGTCCTTTAATTCCTTGTTGATCGCAGTCGGTACCACAGCGTTGGATCTTTCCCCACTTCCGACAATCGTTGCATATGCAAAGCTGTTTGCACCATTTTTCCGGCATACATACTCACCGGCGGCTGCAATCTCGTGTTCATATGTACCCGGTTTTACTAATTCCTTCATTTCCAGATACGCCTGGTATGATAGTGCCGTCGCCTGTCTTACGTTATCCAGTTCCCACTCTGACTTATGGGAACGCAGAGCCTCATATTCATCTGTGATATCCACCAGTTCCACGCCTTTGAACCCTTCTGCAAACTGTGTGTAAACGGCATGGGGAATCACAGTCGTCCCGACGACACCAATCCGCTTTAATGAAATTCCTTTTCCGTTAAGTTCCTCGTATAACTTTTCAAAATCTATAATGCTGGCATTTGGATACTCTTCATCTGGCACCATAAATACTGTAAAATTGCGTGTTTCCCGCACTGCACTGCTCATCTTTGCAAACGGCTCGCTTTCCGGACCACCCAGCAGGATTGCTTCTCCCTTAGCAGGGAGAAAAACTGCTCCCTTTTCAAACTGCGGGCACCAGCCTGTTACATACCACCCGTTCGCAATATTCAGTTCATCGTAATAAATCAAAGCAGCATCAAGCCCGCCTTCCTCTAAGATCGCGCGGACCTTTTCCATTCTACTGTCTGTTTCTCCCTGATTAAAATATGACATTACAAAACCTCCTTTTCTTCTCCCTGATTAAAAAATACCAGTTCCATTGGCCATTCTTTCCTGCCGGCTGTTTCCTCAATATAGACGAATTCCTCCATCCTTTCCCTCCAGTCTGCGTAGACTTTACTGGAATCAAGAACTGCCTGCATCCTTTCTTCATCGTCTGTCTCATAATAAGCAAACAGCTTCCTTCCCAGATTCCAGATGGAATAATTCCGGATTCCCGCCTCATTAAGCACTTCACGCATTTCAGGCCATATGTTTTCATGTGCCTGAATATAAGCCTCTCTCTTATTCTCTCTTACTTCAAAATATATTCCAGTTCGTTTCATCACTTTGCACCTGCCCTGTTTTAACCGTATCTCTCCCCGGCTAGAACCACATCCATCCCAGAGATTCTACCCCCAGATAAACCGGCCTTTCTTGTTTCTTGTCAGGGTACAGTCTGTTTAATATGCACCTCTTCAGTTCATGATAAGGAATCATGCAGGATGCTGTTCCCGTCTCCAAAACCGGGTTCACATCAAAATAATTTTCACGGATAATTTCAAACTCTCTTTCATTATCCAGATACATTCTCCTTAAGCAGTCCTGCTTTTCCTCTTCCGACTCTGCTTCCTCAAACTTCAGTGACTCCAGAGCCATATCATATATGATTCTGCTGCGCATCACAGAAATTTTCCATTTCTTAAAGTGCAGTGCAAATTCATAATGTCTTTTATCAGAACGTAATTCTTCTATAATATGATCCAGCTTCTGCATGAGATCCGGATAAAGCCTGACAGCCTCCTGAATCCGGGGTATATCTCTTTTTTCAACTTTATTTTTTGCAAATGGGAATTCCAGTTCAAATATGTTCAGCTGGCTCTCGTGTATCGTAAACATGTTTGTCATAACGAAATAAATGTCATCCGCCAGATCCCCAAACACGGTCTCCAAAGCATATCTGTAAAATGCCTCTGTCTCTTTTTCACCGCCCCAGCCATAATATGCGTGGGCAAAGAAAGCCATAAAAAATCCATACCACTCAAACAGGTACCCATTAATCCCGGCCGCATGCATCCTGACAGACCCCTTATGCTGCCGGATATCCTCGTCAATATACTGTGTAATTGGTTCCTCTTCACAGCGCAGCCCATTGCATTTCAGCGGACGGATCAGTCGTCCCAGACCGGCCGCAAATCCAATTGCCTCGGTATCTCTTGCACGTATCCTTTCTCTGCCGAAGGCATGAATCCACTTCTCAAACTCACTTTCCTCAACATATTGTCCCGGTGCCCAGAATAATACGACATCATCCGGAATACTTGCCTTCATTTTAGCAATCAGTTCCTCCGGGCGCACAAGCGGAGGCTGTCTCCACGCCCGGATTCCAATCGTAATATCCGGCTTCGCTGCCTTTAGTTCCTCGTAAAGAATCTGGAGCAGCCAGGTATTTGCCGCATGGAGTGTCTCTTCCGGCGTACTGCATCCTTTCCAGAATGTTTCCCTGCACCTTTCACAATTACAATACCAGAATGCCTCCTCGCTTTCCTCAAAATCAATTCCGTCGAATCCCTGTGAGACAATACTTCTCATACTCTTCTTTAAATACTGGACCGTCCCCTCATCACTAAGGCACAGACTGTCAAAATCATTGATAAAATGGCTGTCCTTCTGCATTTTCATCCGTTTTTCCTTATGGGCATTCGAGTATCCCCCGCTATAGCTGTTCAGCCCAATGTACGCATAGAACCGGATCCCAAGCTTATGCCCGTACTCGATCAGCTGCGGCAGGAACTCTTCCGCAAGATTCGGATGCATATATTCGACCTCCACCCAGTTTTCACTCTCCGGATTCCACAGCTTCATCTTAAGTCCCCGAAGTTCTGCTTCCGGATACCCCTCCATACGAAACGGCCAGTAACCGTAAAGGCACATATTGAGCTGGTTCATCTTATAATCAGAACAGATATCCAAAAACTGTTTCCATTCCTTCAGGCCCCAGAGCTGCATATCAAAGCCGAATCTTCCGTAACCGGCATACCATGCAAAAGTCACGGACAGGCTTCTGTACTCTATGGAAGGCCAGTCTGCTGCACATATCTGCGGCAGATAAAACTGCTCACCGCCTTCTAGCAGCTGTTTCACCGTGGACAGTGCATATGCAAAGCCTTCCTGTGTATCTGTAAAGACCCGCACCTCGTCTTCTGTAATATCCAGCAAATACCCCTGCCTGGAAAAGAGCTCTGCCGATTCTTCTGGTATGCTTCCTTCCATTTCGTGAAGCTCCATACACACATCCGGGAGTTTTCTGGCATCTTCCAGATTCCTTAAGATTATCCTGATAGTATCATGCCCGCACTCCAGCTCCTCATAATTCCACAGCTTTAAGTGTAGAATCTCTTCTGCTTCCTTCCCAAAAGGTACCCCGGCAGACAAGGAAACTCCTGAAAATGATTTTGTGTACCCCCTCTTTTTCCTGATCTGCTTTACTTCCGGGATTATCTGTTTCATGTTCTCACCTCCGCTTCTTCCATAATCTCTTCCCATGTAATGTCGTTATTAATCGGATACACTCGTTTCTTCAGATTCTGATAATCGATCTGTGTAAAATCATTGCTGCTGATTCCCGGCGTCATGGCAAAAATAAAACGGTTTGATATTTCCCTTAATTTCGGAAACAGATATCCCATCTTTATCACAACGACCTGATAGTCTTCCGGCCGTATGCCCATTTTTTTGAAGTGTTCCGGTGTCGTAAATGCAGCACGTGCATTTGTGAGCACAATATCCGTATTCCCACAGCTCACTAAGACCCCCTCACCAACCTCATCTCCTGCCCAGCCATAGACGATTCCTTTTTTCCTCAAAATAACCCGGCATGGCGTTTCTATTTCCTGTTTCTCACACTGTCCACGGCATAACACGATATCCCGGCTTTCGCCTGCTTCTGATTTCAAAAGCTCATCGACCGCCTTCCGGGCGTGAATCCCGCAGACCAGGACACCTTTCTGATTTTGTTCCAGATATTTTCTCAAAAGAAGAGTTCCCTCCCCGTCTGCCCCGGCCGTTGTATTGTCCCCGGAATCTGTGACAAAAAGAACGCCCTTCTGATTCTGAAGTGACTCTTCCACTGCCTGATCTGTGCTCATTGCCTGTTCAATCTTAAGATTCTCCCTTCCATCCCAGAAAGTCTTTGCGAGCTTTACTGCCGCTTGAAAACTTTTCTGCCTGTCTGTACCGGAAACCACTGCACAGTTTCCTGTATATGGGGAATCATACCAGGGCTGTCCGTTGAAAAATGCGCAGGATATCACGTCTTCCGACGCATCCATATGTTGTAAATATTTTGTGATAGTAACAAATGGTTCTTTGTCTGTTGTCGCGGCATCCCCTCCTAAATATGGTACCCGGACAAATACCGGTGCCGGGCATATGTGCCTTTTGATGCACTTCAGCAGTGACTTTGCGGCCCGCCTCTCCGTATCATCATGGTCGACATGAGGGGCTGTCCGAAATCCCTGGATGGCATTGACAGCTTTCATAAATCCGTCAGAAAGATTGGCATGATAGTCAAGTGCCACAGATATCGGGACCCCGTCACCAACCACTTCGCGGATCGACTTCACAAGCTGCTCTTCCCCGCTCCCCAGTCCTTCTACATACATCGCCCCGTGGAGATACAGGTAAATTCCGTCTGCGTCTCTGTTTTTCTGTATGAGTTCTATGAAAATTGTACGGTAATGCTCAAAAGCTTTCCGTGATACCATCCCGCCCGGCAGGGCACTTGCATAGAGCAGCGGGACAACTTGTGCTCCTGCTTCGCAAAATACCGGGGTAGCCGCCATCTTTTCAAGCAGCGCATCCCCTGTAAAAACCTCAAAATCTTCTGTTTCTGTTCTTTGTCTGCAAAACGTATTTGCTTCACATTGAAACGAACCTTCCAGTATTTTCATCTGTCTTTTCCTTTACTGATTCTTTGGGAGTGTCATAAAACCTTCTTTAGTTTCCTGAACGAAGATCCATGAATTTCTGTGCCTCTTCCTTCGTGCTGACTGGTACATAATCTGCGAGTATTTCTTTCTTCGGGGCATTTCCGTCCAGTATGCTTACCATCTCTTCTACGGCAAGCTTGCACTCTTCCTCGCAGTAATCAACAACGGTTGCCGCCATTTTCCCGTCCATAACCGCCTGAAGTGCTTCAGCATCTCCGTCAATCCCGACAATCTTAATCTCTGTCCTATTTGCTGCCTGACACGCGTTTAACGCACCTAACGCCATCTGGTCGTTATGGGCTACGATCGCATCGATCTCTCCTGCCGGATATTTTGCCAGCCAGGCCTCTGTTACAGCCATCGCCTTATCCTTTGAGAATTCTCCTGACTGTGACTCTACAAGTTCAATGTCAGGATAGTTTTTCAATTCCTCTGCGATTCCCGCTCCTCTGTTAATCTGTGCCGTATGCCCGATAACGCCCTGAATTTCAAACAGCTTTCCTTTTTCATCTATCGCATCTGCAATCAGGTCCATTGCCATAATACCGGAGGACTTTACGTCTGTGCCTACGAATGTGGCGTAATCTTCGTTTTCCGTATAAGAGATAAACTCGACCAGAGGAATTCCGGCATTTTTACATGCCTCCACTGCGGATGAACTTCCTTCAAAGCTTAAGCAGTTCAGAAGAATACCGTCTACACCCTGTGCAATCATTGTATCGACGTCACTGAGCTGTTTTTCCACAGAATCCTCGCTGTCCACCATGACAAGTTCTACCTGGTCCATATCATCATCCAGTTTATTGAGTGCATTTACCATGTTTTTAATAAACTCATACTTCCAGGCCTGTGTGGATACACCGATCTTATACACCTTTCCACTGTCTGGCCCGTCCTCACTTTTACTGTCCGTACCTTTGTCATCCACGCTGTCATTTCCGGAATCCTTTGAATTTCCACATCCTGCCAGCATTGCCATAACCATTGCTGCACAAAGCAGCAGACTCAATAATCTCTTTTTCATAACACGGCTCTCCTTTTCTAATTCTTCTTTGTTTTCATGTCCAGTAACACTGCGACGGCAATAATGATACCCTTGATAATCTGCTGATAGTAGGACGACACTCCCATAAGAATCAGTCCGTTGTTGAGAACTCCGATTATCAGTGCGCCAATTATTGTTCCGCCTATCTTGCCAACACCGCCTGTCATACTTGTCCCGCCTACTATGACGGCCGTGATCGCATCCATCTCATACCCCGCTGCTGCAGTCGGCTGTCCGGATGTAATTCTCCCGGCGAGCACGATTCCTGCAATACCACACAGCAGCCCGTTTAGTACATAGGTACAGAATTTGACCCTCGCTGCATTAATTCCTGAAGCAATCGCAGCATTTTCATTCCCTCCCACAGCATATATATGGCGTCCGTATTTTGTTTTGTTCAAGACAATCCAGATCACAACAGCCACGATAAAAATAACAAGCACTGGTGTCGGGATACTTAAACCGCCTGTCTTATTCGGGTCCCAAAGATATCCGTTGCCGATCTTGATATAGGCAGCATTAGATATCGTATGCGGAACACCATCCGCAGCCAGAAGCGCAATGCCCTTTGCAATGGACATCGTCGACAGAGATGCAATGAATGGGGCAATCCGCATCTTAGCAACCAGAAGTCCTGTCCACATGCTCATTACTGCCGCAGCAATAATCCCGGATAACAGAGCCGGCAGCAGCAGATCCGGATATTTTTCCAGAATCATAGCTGACACCACTCCCGCAATTGCGGCCAGCGGCCCGATAGAAAGGTCGATTCCCCCGGTGATAATAACCAGTGTCATCCCGATTGCCAGAATGCCGTTCGTGGAGATCTGCCTGAAAACTCCTATAATATTGGACATTGTCAAAAATGTCGGGGAAGCAATCGCAAATGCGATACACATCAGGAGGAATATCCCCATTAAGGCATAGCTTCTGACATATAATGCAATATTCTCATTACTTAGTACCGATTTCTTATTCTTCATTGTTCACATACTCCTTCCCGCCCAAAGCACACGCAAGTATCTCATCCTGAGAATATTCACCATATCGGAATTCTCCTTTGATCCTGCCTTCTCCCATTACCATGATCCTGTCACTCATCCCCATCACTTCCGGAAGCTCCGAGGAAATCATAATAATCGCCATTCCTTGTTTTGCAAACTCACACATCAGAGAATGAATCTCTGCCTTTGCCCCGACATCAATTCCGCGGGTCGGCTCATCCAATACCAGAATTTTCGGGTTTTGTATCAGCCATTTGGAAAGCACAACCTTCTGCTGGTTGCCGCCGGACAGATTTCCCGCAAGCTGGTTCATACTGCTCATCTTTACTGATATCTTCCCTGCAATATCCTTACACTCTTTTTCTTCTTTCCGGCCGTCAAGAAACAGCTTTCCTGCAAACCTGTCCAGATTTGGCAGAGCTATATTTTCCCGGATCGACCTGCAAAGCACCAGTCCATACTCTTTCCTGTCCTCTGTCACCATCGCAATCCCCGCCTCGATTGCCTGATGGGGATTCTTGATATCCCGTGTCTTTCCGTCTACAATGATCTCACCGCTTTCATAGGGGTCCATACCGAATATGCTCTTAAATACCTCGCTTCTCCCTGCACCGACCAATCCGTAAAAACCAAGGATCTCTCCCTTTCTGACATGAAATGAAATATCAAAAAAACGCCGGGAATTAAAATGTTTCACTTCTAACACAGGTTCTTTAATCTCCACAGGTACTTTTGGAAAGATATTGGAAAGCTCACGTCCAACCATCATATGGATCAGGGTGTTTTTATCAATCTCACCCACTCTCTTTGTATCAATATATTTTCCGTCCCGCATGACAGTAACTGTGTCCGCGATCTCAAATATTTCTTCCATGCGGTGTGATATGTATACGATCGAAACCTGTTCCTTTTTTAACTCCAGAATCTTTTTGAAAAGAACTCTTATTTCATCATCTGTCAGTGAAGAGGTAGGTTCATCCATGACGATTAGCTTTGCCCCTGATGAAACAGCCTTCACAATTTCAATCATCTGCATCTTTGCAAGGGAAAGCCCCCTCATCTTTGCACCGGGCCTGATATCCAGCTCAAACTTCTTTAAAAGTACTTCAGCTTCCTCCTCCCCTTTCTTCCTGTCCACAAAAATGCCCTTTCCCCTTGTAAACTCTCTGCCAAGAAATATGTTCTCTGCCACTGTCATGTCTCTTACGGGATTCAATTCCTGATAGATCATTGCAATTCCTTTTTTCAGTGCCGAGGCCGGATTTTCCACATGGATCTCCTCTCCGTTGAACCAGATATGCCCCTTGTCAGGCGAGAGCAGCCCATTTAGTACTTTCATCAGCGTTGACTTGCCTGCACCGTTTTCTCCCATCAATGCATGAATCTCTCCTCTTTTCACGGTGATTGCGGCTTCATCCAGTGCCCTGACCCCGGGAAATGCCTTACAGATCCCTTCCATCTTTAATAGCTCTTCTTGCAAATTCTTCACCTCATTTTCCCTTCCTTTTCAATTTCTGCAAACGTTTACATATTTTGGTAAAAAATTTTGCTGGAAAACGTTTATGGAGTTGATCCCCCATAAACGTCCTCCGGCATCCCTTTCGCTTACCTCTTAAATCAGCCCAAAAGCAGGAAACCGTTATATCTTCTTTACACTTTGCCCCACTACAATAGACGGTCTTAAAAGTATCTGCTGCGGCACCCGCTTCTCCTCTTCCTTTTCCTCCAGACGCTTAAGAAGCAGTTCTCCTACCCGGCTGCCGATCAGATTCTCAGGCTGCCGTATCGTCGTGATACTCGGACTGATCAGCTGAGCTTTATCCTGTACATCAAAGCCGACAAGTGAGATGTCTTCGGGGATACGGAGTCCATATTCCCGAAGTGCTTTAATAGCCCCAAAGGTCATCTTTTCAGACGTTACATAAACAGAGGTAAACGGATGCTCCTCAATGTTCTGAATTAACTTTTCCATACACCTGAATCCGTCATTCTCCTTATAATTCCCATACTGTATCAAATGTTCGTCCACAGGCACCGCCCGTCTGTTGAGAGCGTTCAGATATCCTTCACGCCTTGCAAAACCAGTCGTCTCCTTCACGGAACCGATAATCGTGGCAATCCGCTCATGTCCCTGTTCGAACAGATAATCAACCGCCATGCTGCTGGCCTGCACATTATCAATCGTAACCGAGTCAATCCCCTGAAGTTCCGGTATATTATCTATAAAAATTACAGGAAGGCTGGGAAGGTACTTCTTCACATTACATCCTGAAAGATCTACTGTTGCAAACACCAGGGCATCTATTCTTTTCTGCTGCAGAAGTGACAGATATTTCTCTTCATTCTCTTTCTTCTCGTTTGTGTCGGCTACGATAATCGTATATCCCTTTGGTGAAACAATCTGGTCAATCCCTTTTATAATCTCCCCAAAAAATGCCTCGCAGATATCAGGAAGGATAACGGCTATAGTCTTGGTGGACTGAAGCTTCAAAGAACGTGCTACTTCGTTGGGAACATAATTATATTCTTCCAGTGCTTCAAGTACCCTTTTCCGGGTCTCTTCCTTCACATACTCTTTATTATTAACCGCCCTCGATACTGTCGCAACTGACATATTTAATTTCTGGGCGATATCCTTTAACGTGCTGGATTTCATAAGTTCCTCCTCTTGCAAACGTTTTCTGATAACGTTTACAATTTGAGATTAACACCTTTTATTTTATCTGTCAATACATATCCCCTTTAAGATTCTTTTTTGTAAAATATACACAAAATTGTCGTATTATTTTCTGTTATTTTTCTTTTACTTTTGTTATTATCTAATATTTGTATCTGCGACAGATGCACATCTGTAAATAGTAACGCCCCACATCAAGTATATGGGGCGCATACATTTATACACAACTTAACTATTAATTTCCTTTTGCAAGTCCTTTATCTCTTTCTCCGTTAAAATAGTCACTACCGCTTTAACCTGTTCCAAAGAAATCCCATTAGACAGCATCCTTTTTACAATCTCGATTTCATTTTCTTTAGCGGCTTTCTTAGCGGCCTTCTCTGCCGCCTCCGCAGCCACTTTTTTCCCATACTCAATCTTTTCTTCCTCAAATAATCTTGATACCTTTGTCATCATAATCCAATCCCTCATTTCCTTAGAATCTTCGTTATCTATCACCTTATCTGCAAATACCAGTATACCGGAAAGTATAAATACCTGCTCCTGTTCGTCCTCTACCTGCTTCGCCAGATCGAAGCAACGCCGGATACACGCTTCTTTCTCTTCCTTTCCCCGATGCGTCAGCGGGAGGATTATAAACTGCATCTGTTCCTCCGCCGTTAAAGGCTCGCCGCGGTTAAGCTTCTGTCTGATTCCGTCTTCTATCTGCACAGAATCCAGTTCCATCAGGAATGCTTCCTCCAGCTGAAACTGCAGGCAGCCGATATCCAGACATGGCCTTGTCTGCCCCGGATCTATGTCCGCCGTGTAAATCACGATCATCCTGATCCTGCGCATGATATTATCTTCTGTCATACTCCTTTTTAATGTACGGATAATGTAGTTGAGATACTTTATCTTATCCGCATCTGCATATGAACTCTCATAATCGACCAGCGCGAGTGAGCCATCCTCCAGTAAAAACAGGTTGTCCAGCCGCAGTTCGTTTGCCTCTATCACAGGCAGGTTTGTAGGAAGTACTTTTACAATCCGGGGCACCTTCACCCCATAGGCAGCAAATGACTTGTCTGAAAAATGTTCAGCCAGATACTTTGCCGCAATGTCTTTGTTCTGATACGCAACATGATTTTCTTCTGACATAAATGTCCTCCTTCTTTCTGGTAGATATGTCAGATGCCACGTTAGACGTACTCTTCTATTTTTATTATATACGCAGTTCCGTACTGTTTCAATCTAGTATTACCATACAAAAAGTCCAAAATTTTATATGATAACATAAAGCAGAGTACATTGTCTGGACACTGACCAGATCCACCTTATTTAATTTTTAGTTCATCAAAACTGGTAATTTCCGGCTGAACCGCCAAGGAAATCAGATTTATCTTCTACACCATGTAAAAAATAAGATTCAGACCTTAGAATTTTATGAATAAAACAGTCTGGGATTTTGATGTGAAGTCAGTATAGCACTGCCTGGTGTTTTATACAAGACAAAGTTTCCGCTATTGGATGCCCTGCATCAAATTGAAGCAGGGCCAACAGTGGAAATCAAGTTTTCACAATACCCTATTTAACAGCATATACTCTTATTCTGCGAAATGTTTCAAAGCAACTACCATCCTTCTGTTGTGTCTTTTTAATCATTTCTTCAACTACTTCTTGTCGAAAAGTATTTTTCAAATCATCTGGAAGATATTGTAAAAATGGAACAATGCTAGGCTGATCTATCCATTTTATCATTTCAGAAGAATCTGAAAAGAATCTGTCTCTATTTATTTCAGAAATTGAAGTATCAGAAAAGCCAATCGAAGAAACCAGATTTTCATATTCAGATAATGATGGCATATACCACGGCCACTCGAAATTTTCAAAATTTTGTGTATATCTTTCATCTTTTATTTTATTTTGAACAACCTCAAAAAAATTAGAACAATTACCAGAAGCTCCAAAGTCCCATAATATAACCCCATTCGTTTTTAATGCTTGATAAGCTTTTCTTAAAAGTTTATTATGGTCTTTTATCCAATGCAATGCAGCATTAGAAAAGATAATATCAAATTTATCTACAAAAGACAGATTGTTAATATCCATCTGTATAAACTCTAGATTGATTTTTTTAATTTCTTTCGCTGTTTCAATCATTCCTGTGGAAGCATCAATACCTATAACTTTTCCATTAGGCACAAATGATGATAATTGTTCTGTAAGGATACCATCTCCACAACCTAAATCTAAAATAGTTTCATCTCCTTTTAATGCTAACTGGGAAATCAATTCTTTTCCCCATTCTTTTTGATGTTTAGACGATTGCTTATATTTCTGACCATCAAATTCAAATATTTCCATAATACGTCCTCCTTGTTTTGATTGAATTATACTATTCGCAATGATATAATTCAAATATATGGTTTTTATATAATATATAAATCAAATTTATGGGAGAATATATGGATACATTTGATAATTTTTCTAAATATAAAATATTTCTTTCTGTTGCAGAGAATGGCAGTATCTCTAAATCTGCCAATCAACTATTTATATCCCAGCCTGCTATAAGCATTGCGATAAAAAAACTTGAAGATAATCTTAATACCACGCTATTTATAAGGAAATCAAAAGGTGTCGAATTGACAGAGAGTGGACGAATATTATATGACAGTGTAAAAAGGGCATTCAATATACTGTCAGATACAGAAAACAGCCTCAGATTCCCAGAAAGTACAGGACAATTACGAATTGCTTCCAGTAACGTATTATGTAAATATTTTTTAATTCCTTATCTTAAAGCATTCATCTATTCATATCCAAATACTGATGTTTCTATTACCTGCACTTCCTCAGCAGGAGCGTGTGCAATGCTTAATGAATGCAGCATAGATTTAGCTCTGGCAGCAAAGCCCGAAAATATAGGTGATGCCAATTACTATTCTCTGGGAAAAATTGAATATATATTTGTTTGTACTCCCTCATATTTTGTCAGATTGAATTGCAGGAATGATGAAATATTTGAATATGGAAACATCATGCTTCTTAATAAAGATAATATTTCCCGCAGGCATATCAACGCATATTATGCCCGAAATAATATATATCCATCTCACATTCTCGAAGCGAATGAAATGGACGTATTGATTGAATTTGCTAAAATGGGCATAGGAATATCCTGCGTTGTAAAACAATTTGTTATGTCTGAGTTAACATCTGGAATTCTAACAGAAATAAAACTGTCGAATCCAATCCTGCCTCGTGAAATAGGTTTTCTATACAACCGGTTAAAACCTTTTAATGATAATATCCGGAAATTTATAAACACAGGTATTAACAGCCTGGATGACGTTACCGGGTGCATCTGAAAGGAGTAAACCAGCCGGTTATTTTGTGAAAGATTTCCCATGCGTAGAATTGAAACTCTAAGACAAGTCTGCTATAATGGAGAAGTATTAAAAAGAGCCGTAAAACGGCAAGGAGGGTACATATATGAAAGTCATTGAAGGTTATATGCCGTATCTGGGGTACAAGACTTACTACCGCATCGTTGGGGAATGCAAAGGTAACAAGAAGCCGCTTGTTTTACTGCACGGCGGTCCTGGCTCCACACACAACTATTTTGAAGTACTGGACAGACTTGCTGAGGAAGGACGCGCTATCATCTCCTACGATCAGATCGGCTGCGGTAATTCTTACGTGGACGGACATCCGGAACTATGGTGCTCAAAGACATGGGACAATGAGCTGATCGAGCTGAGAAAGCATCTCGGACTGGACGAAGTGCATCTGTTAGGACAGTCATGGGGCGGAATGCTGGCAATTGAATACCTCTGCGATTACAAACCAGAAGGTGTTAAGTCCGTTATCCTTTCCAGTACACTTCCGGCTGCTGAGCTGTGGGCTCACGAGCAGCACCGTATGATTAAGTTCATGTCACAGGAAGATCAGGATGCGATCGCAAAGGCTGAAGAGACAGGTAATTTCGATGATCCTGCATATCTTGCTGCTAATGAGAGATTCATGCTGCTCCACTGTGCAGGTGAAGTGACAGAGGATTCTCCGGAATGCCTGCGCCGCCCGAAGAAATCCGGTACAGAAGCTTATGTTGCGGGATGGGGACCGAATGAGTACAACCCGACAGGAAGCCTCGGCGGATGGGAGTACCGTGATAAGATTGGCGATATCAAAGAACCTGCCCTGATCATCAACGGAACAAATGACCTTTGTACACCGTTTGTAGCAAAGACAATGTATGACCTGATCCCGAACTCCAAATGGGAGCTGTTTGACGGATGCAGACATATGTGCTTTGTAGAAGAAAATGATAAGTACTGCAAGCTCGTTAACGAATGGATGGAGAAGTACGACTAATCAGTGATCTGATTGGGACAGCTTTTCAAAAAAGAACGGGAACTTTCACCTAAGACTATATGGTGTAAAGTTCCCGTTTTTCTTTGTTTTTAGAATACCCGGTATTTATTCATTTAAACAAATACCGGATAACTTTCGGCCATGACCGTTACGCATTATGCCTGCATTTCATCTCTTACTTCTATGAAAGATTTTACAATGTAATCAATATCTTCCTTCGTATGAGACGCACATACCTGTGTCCTGATTCTTGCTTTTCCTTTCGGTACTACCGGATAGGAGAATGCTACTACATAGACTCCTTTTGCCATCATGCGGGACGCCATCTCGGTTGCCTTGCGCTCGTCATAGAGCATAATCGGCACGATCGGGTGTACTCCCGGGATAATGTCAAACCCAGCCTCTGTCAGCTTCTCACGGTAGTATGCAGTGACTTCTTCCAGATGATCTCTCAAAGAGGTATCCGCTTCAAGAATTTTGAAGACTTCCATACTTGCCTTTACGATCGCCGGTGCCAGAGTATTGGAGAAGAGGTACGGGCGGCTTCTCTGGCGGAGTAAGTCGATGATCTCTTTTCTTCCGCTTGTGTATCCGCCTGATGCCCCGCCTAATGCCTTGCCGAGCGTTCCCGTGATGATATCAACTTTATCTGTCACGCCGCAGTACTCTGCCGTCCCGCGTCCTGTCTTTCCGACGAAGCCTGCTGAGTGGCTGTCATCTACCATGACAAGTGCATGGTATTTCTCTGCTAATTCGCATACGCCTTTTAAGTCGGCAATGATGCCGTCCATTGAAAATACACCGTCTGTCGCAATCAGCTTGATTCTCGCGCCCGCTTCATCGGCTTCTTTCAGTTTTGCCTCCAGGTCTTCCATGTTGTTGTTTTTATAACGGAAACGTTTTGCCTTGCACAAACGTACCCCGTCGATAATGCTCGCATGGTTCAGCTCGTCACTGATGACCGCATCGTCCGCTGTCAGGATTGTCTCGAAGAGACCTCCGTTGGCATCAAAACAGGAGGAGTACAGTATCGTATCTTCCATTCCAAGGAAATTGCTGATTGTCTTTTCCAGCTGTAAATGGATGTCCTGTGTTCCGCAGATAAAACGTACGGATGACAGGCCGTAGCCTCTTTCGTCATATGCCTGCTTTGCAGCTTCGATAATCCTCGGGTCGTCGGCCAGTCCAAGATAGTTGTTGGCGCACATATTGATTACTTTTCTGCCGTCTTCCAGACTGATCTCTCTTCCCTGAGGTGAGCAGAGGGGAGTTTCATTCTTTAACAGACCGTCGTCTGTAATTCCTTTGATCTCGTTTCTGTAAATGTCTAATAAGCCGTTCTTCCATTGTTCCATTTCCAAAATCTCCCTCTTTTATTATCGTTCTTCGTGAATATGGGTCCAGTCCAGGACTACCTTGCCTGAATTGCCGCTGTTCATGGCTTCGAATCCTTTTTCGTAATCACGGATGTCGAATCTGTGTGTAATGATCTCGCTGATGTCAAGACCACTCTGGAGCATGGTCGTCATCTTATACCATGTCTCCCACATCTCTCTTCCGTAGATTCCTTTGATTGTCAGCCCGTTGAAAATGACCTTCTCCCAGTTGATGCGGGCATCTGCTTTCTGAAGTCCCAGAAGCGCAATCTTTCCGCCGTTCTTCATGTGGTTGACCATGTCATTGAAACCGGCCTGGTTTCCGGACATCTCAAGCCCTACATCAAAGCCCTCTTTCATACCGAGTTCATGCTCTACATCTTCCAGCTTTTCTTTCCCAATGTTCACAGTTCTGGTTGCACCAAGCTTTTTCGCAAGTTCCAGACGGTATTCGTTCATGTCGGTCACGACTACGTGTCTGGCTCCTACATGTCTGCTGATTGCTGCCGCCATACAGCCGATCGGTCCGGCTCCTGTGATTAACACATCTTCCCCGATCATGTTGAACGCCAGAGCAGTATGTACTGCGTTTCCGAGCGGGTCAAAGCAGGAATATAACTCTTCCTCAATGGATGAACTGCATCTCCATACATTCTTCGCCGGTATTACCAGATACTCGGCAAATGCTCCGTCGCGGTTCACGCCTACGCCCTGCGTGTTCCTGCACAGATGCGGCAGTCCTGCCAGACAGTTCCTGCACTTCCCGCATACGATATGGCCTTCCCCTGAGACCATCTCGCCGATCTTAAATCCTTCTACATTCTCCCCGATCTCAACGATCTCCCCGACATATTCATGTCCGGCCGTGAGACCGATCGGAATTGTGTTCTGTGCCCACTCGTTCCAATTATAAATGTGTACGTCGGTTCCACAGATTGAAGTCTTATGGATCTTAATCTTGACATCGTTCTTCCCTGTTGCGGGGATTTCCCGCTGTCTGAGCCACAGGCCCTGCTCCGCCTTTTCCTTGACCAGTGCCCACATCAGATTTCCATTTTGCTCCATTTGAAAAACACCTCTCTTTCTGCAAATTGCCTCTTTTATGAAAATACTCCGGCATCCTGCCGTTTATGTATCCCCTTCAGGCAGTCTTGCTACGCCCTATATTATATCACGAATCTTTTTCCCGTGAAAGACTTGATAAATGATTCTGTCCGCTTTCTATCCGCGGATTGGTTCGAATATTGGTTCCTCTTCCTCCAGTTCGATACATACCGCGTATTTTCTCCCGCGTTTCAGGTCAGCCGGGAGGTCTACCTCAACCATACTGTCTCCTTCGCAGATTTTTCTTGCACGGCATACAAGCTTCTGCCCATCTCTGACCAGATATGCACCCTTTACCCTGTTGGCAACATTGAGAAGTTCAATCCTCATCTGGGGCCTTAACACATGTACATAGAGTTTATGGTCCTTTCGGGTAAGCTGGGCCCATTCCAGATCGTACGGGTACAGATCGACACGTTTCGTGCCGAAAATGGCTTCTGCATTCTCCCTGACATATTTTCCTACTTCACTTAGAATCTCACAGGATCTTTCCGGCACCTTACCTGTCCCGTCCGGTCCGATATTCAGCAGATAGTTGCCGCCCCTGCTTACAATCTTTAAGAGGAGCCTCAGGATATCGTCCGGCTCTTTCCAGTTCTCGTCATCTTTGGTAAATCCCCATGTGTCATTCAATGTAGCCGGTACTTCCCAGTCACCTTCATATGGGAGCCTCGGAATAAAATTATCTCCGGTGGAAAGATATTCTCCCAGGCCGTTTCCGATTCTGCCACTGATAATACATGCAGGCTGGTATGATTTTACAAGTTCGATGAGCTCCCGGGATTCTTCCTCTTTCATATCCATAGGAGTATCAAACCAGAGTATCGAAATCTCCCCGTATTCTGTAAGCAGTTCCTTTAACTGGGGAATACACTTGTTGTCCATATACTTTCTGAAATTCTTATGACTGTTGTCTTTGCCGTATGCATATCCGTCCGGATCATCCCAATCCTGTGCCTGAGAATAATACAGACAGAACTTCATGCCGTATTTCCTGCATGCAAGCTGGAATTCTTTTAAGACATCCTTTCCGTACGGTGAAGCTTTCACAACATTGTAATCACTGCATTTGGAATCCCACATGGCGAATCCTTCATGATGTTTTGACGTGAACACCAGATACTGCATTCCCCATTCTTCCTTCGCACGCCTTACAATATCTTCAGCCGAGAAATTCTCCCCGCGAAACGACTTCGCAAGCTCCCTGTACTCTTCTGCCGGAATGTCAAGATAATTCATGATCCATTCCGCAATATGCTCTGTCTTCTGCCCTTTGTGCTCCCCTCCCAGAAGGGAATACAGTCCCCAGTGTATGAACAGGCCGTATTTTGCATCTTTAAACCATTTCTGCCTCGTGTCTTTCATGCTTTCTTCCTTTCTCTTCCTTTCACCACTTTCTGCCCGCCTTACTCCGGTTTTACATGTCCGGGCGGCGCTCCTAACTTGTCATACCGGTTGAGTGGTCCAACCAATTGTTCTATAAAGTTATCATACTCATTGTTTGTTCTTTTGTCAACATATTTGCCCTCATTTTTCCTCCATTTTTCTGTCCCGTGAGCCCCTATTTTCCATGATCAGAGTCTGGTCGATCAGAAGAATTTCATCACATGCCTTTGCTGCGGCTTCGGTATCCTTCCGGCTGATCGCATCCAGCAGTTCCCGATGCCTTGCAACTGTTCTTAAGCACAGCTGTGTGGACTGCGGCAGGATGCTGTAATATTCATCAAATGCCTCTATCATTTTTTTAATCATCTGGGCCAGCATCTTATTGCCGGAAAGTTCTGATAAACGGTAGTGAAACTGTTTATCCGTGTCAGATTCAAAGACACCCCTCTGGCTGCTGTCCTCTATCCGGCCAAGCAGGCTCTCCAGTTCCTCTAAGTCTTTTGCAGCTACACGCTCTGCAGCCAGACTGATAGCGTATTTTTCAAGCTCGGTTTTAATATTCAGCATTTCCAGATAGTTGATCTTAACAGATTCCAGATACAGGGAAGATTCCTCCTCGACGTGTGCAACATAGGTCCCGCTGCCGATCTGTGAAGAGATGATCCCCTGGTTCTCAAGAACCCTCAGTGCCTCACGAACAGTGTGGCGGCTGGTCTGGAAGCTTGCCGCGAGCTCCCGTTCAGAAGGGAGCTTATCCCCCGGCATCAGGTGGTTATTCTTGATATAGTCTGAGACTGCATCTGCTATCTTGGTATACAGCAGGTCTTTGGATACCGGTGTAATTAATGAAATCCCATTTTTCATGCATGCGTCCTCCCTTCGTCTTTCCCACGGTTATTATACAGGAACATCAATACTGCCATCACACAGATCACAGCATACCCCATCCAGCTTAACACGTCCGGAATCTGTCCGAACACGAAGAATCCCAGCAGTGCGGAGAATACAATCTGTGAATAATCATAGACGGAAATCTCCCGTGCCGGGGCATGGAAGTATGCCGCTGTAATGCTGAACTGCCCGCCTGCCGCACAAAGACCGGCAAACAGCAGATAAACAAGCTGCATGGCACTCATCGCATGATACTGGAAAATGAGGAACGGCAGCGTTACAACACAGGAAAATGTGGAGAAGGTGAATACGACAAACGGTCCCTTCTCCCCTTTCTCACCCAGCAGTCTGACATAAGTGTATGCCAGTCCGGCCGTGAGCCCGCCTAAGAGTCCGACCAGTGCCGCCGGGGACTGGAAAATATGTGCCGTCGGCCTGATGATCAGAAGGCTTCCCAGAAACGCCCCGGCCACAATTAGAATCTGCGGGGGTTTTATTTTTTCTTTTAATATAAAGAAACTGAAGATGATGACAAAAAACGGGGACATCTTATTCAGCATAGAGGCATCTGACAGGACCATCCTGTCAATCGCATAATAGTTGCAGAGTATCCCGACCGTCCCTGCTGCGGAGCGTAGAAACAGGTACTTGATATTTTCCCGTTTTCCGGAAAACCAGACCCTGTCCTTTTTTAAGATGGCGAATGCAAAGACAAGCGCCACCAGATTTCTGAAAAAGCTTTTCTGTACGGACGGCAGGTCACCTGACAGGCGTACGAACATATTCATAAGTGCAAAACAAAAAGCGGATAATACAATGTAAATAATTCCTAAATATTTTTTCTTCATATACCGTCTCCCACTCAATAGTCTGACCGGCATTTTCGGAGCCGATATATTATTATATGTTCTTTTTTGAATTTCTGCAACCCATTACAAAGGCATGGTCCAGAGGCCCGCTTCCTTTTCCTAAGTCAAGCATGGCCCTAAGTGCGCCTGACAGGTATTCTTTTGCCCGTTCAACAGACGTCTCCAGATCATATCCTTTTGCCAGATTTGAGGCTATCGCGCTGGACAGGGTGCATCCTGTTCCATGTGAATTTGGGTTTTCAATCCTTTTTCCAAAAAACCACCGTGTCCCGTCCTTCTGATACAGCAGATCATTGGCATCGCAGGTCCTGTGGCCGCCTTTTAAAAGGACCGCGCATCCGTACCTGTGGTAAATGATTCCAGCAGCGTGCACCATGTCTTCTTCTGACCGGACCGTAAGGCCGGAAAGGACCTCTGCCTCAGGAATATTCGGGGTAACAAGTGCTGCCGCAGGGAGCAGCTTTTCTTTTAAAACAGCTTCTGCGTCTTCATCGATCAGCCTTGCCCCGCTTGTTGAAATCATGACAGGGTCTGCGACGATGTTACCGGCCCGGTATTCCTTCAGTTTTTCTGCTGCTGCTTCTATGAGCCCTGCAGTGGGCACCATCCCGATCTTTACCGCATCTGGCCGGATGTCCGTAAAAATGCAGTCGATCTGTTTCTTCAGAAATTCCGTCTCCACCACCATAATTCCTGCCACACCGGTCGTATTCTGGGCCGTCAGCGCCGTGACCGCACTCATGGCATATACCCCGTTTGCCAGCATCGTCTTAATATCCGCCTGTATACCAGCACCGCCGCTGCAGTCACTCCCTGCGATTGTTAATGCGGTCTTCATAGCCGTACTTCCTTTCTTATCCTGTCCGTTTCTCATTGGTTTACCATCTTTTCAGACAGCCGCTTGAGATTTCTGGCGGCCTGTTCAATATCCGGCCGGGCAAACAAGGCGCTTACCACCGCGATTCCACACAGCCCGTTTCCCGCAAGCTGAAGTACATTGTCCTCCCCGATTCCTCCGATTGCAATGACAGGGATATCCACGGCTTCACAGATTGCCTTTACCGTGTCTCTTTTCACCTCTACGGCATCTGCTTTCGTGTTTGTCTGAAAAACTGCCCCGACCCCAAGATAGTCTGCCCCGTGTTCCTGCGCCCGCAGGGCCTGCTCCACAGTCCGGGCCGTCACCCCGATGATCTTGTCCTCCCCCAGTATCCTGCGCGCATCCAGGGCATCTATATCCTTCTGGCCGACGTGCACGCCGTCTGCATCAATCGCAGCAGCAATATCTGCATGGTCATTGATCACAAAGGGGACCTGATAGTTCATACAGACCTCCCTTATTTCTTTAGCCTCTCTGATAAAAGCCTCCTTATCCAGATGTTTTTCCCGAAACTGGATAAAAGTAACTCCCCCTTTTATGGCCGCCCCGACCTGTTTTGCAAGCGTGGCGTCCCCAAGCCATGTGCGGTCAGTCACCGCGTACAAAAGCATGCTTTCCCTGCGGCACCTAGTCTTCTTCCCTTTAGCTGTTCCCAAAATCCTTTCCATACAATTCCTCCTTAATAAAAAAGCAGATATACCAAAACAGGTATATCCGCAAAGTCTGCTTCCATATCTCCCTACGTTGGCATTATCCAAATCAGGTTACGGGTCTAAGCAATACCAGCTTACTCTCAGCCTGCTTACGCAGGCTCCCCTTTTTCATATCATCGTTCTTAATTATACACTTTCCATCAATATTTTCAACCACAGACTCAATAGTTTTTTAAGATTATGAAACTCTGCCTGCCTCTATTTTCATTTCACACCGGTTCGAAAGTATGATATAATATCAGTCAAAGCGAATTGCAGTAGAAAGGAGGAGCATTCATGAATGAACCAGGCCAAAAAGTAAATAAGTCCGGGCATATCTATTTGGGAGTCATCCTGCTCACCCTTCTTATATATACTTTTTCAATCGTGTCCTCCTGTTTACAGAATGATGCACCATACAGCCGGTTTCAGGACTCCGGAATTCGTTCTTTTTCTGAAGACTGGTACATTGCCGACAGTTCAGGAACTATAACAACAATTCCCGAGATCAGTAAATGGAAAGAAGATTCTCAGGGTCCCGTGACATTTTCTAAAACACTGCCGGAGCTCACGGACTATGACTGCCTTTTCATTGAAGTGAACTACACCTATATCAAAGTATTTGTCAATGATTTATGTATCTATGACTATTCTGCCGGCAAGATTCAGGCGCCATCAGGTATGACAGGACATTTTACTGCCCAGATTCCCCTGAATACAGACATGGGCGGACAGACCGTTTCGATTGAAGTCTATCAGCCTTACAAGCTTCTTCAAACCGGCTTGAATTCCATTAAACTTGGCACGGGGAGCGCTTACATCACAGACTATCTTTTTTCTCATATAGAATTGATTATAAGCCTGTTTTTCATGCTCATTACCGGCATATGCCTGCTGGCCCTTTATCTGTGGCAGAAGAACAGAGGCAGATGGGAGGGCTGCAGCATGCTGCGTCCTCTGGCATTTCTTCTTTTATTATCTGTAATCTGGGTTTTCACAGATTCCCAGCTGCCGCAGTTATTCTGGAAGAACCCGGTCATTGTATGTGTACTTTCCTTTTATAGCTTTATGTCTCTGCCAATTCCTGTATTTTCATTTGTCGGTAAACTTTGCCCCGATAAATACGGCATACTGACCAGGATACAATTCCTTCTGCTGCTTAATATAATGGTACAGGGTGTTTTATTTTCACTCAATATCTTCAGTTTTGTAGAAATGCTCCCTGTTACACATTTCCTGATTGTATTCAGTGTAATTGTACTTCTCATATTCCTGTTGAAACGTTACAGGAAGGACCGGTCGCCATACGCCCGGCCTATGCTGGCAGCTCTGATCGTGCTGATCGTATCAGCCTTACTTTCTCTGATTCAGTTCTACATATCGCCCCAGACGGACAACAGCCGGTTTCTGCGGTATGGCTTTTTGATGTTTATCGGAATCATGGTTTATATCTGTATCCGGGTTATGCTAGCCTTCATGCGTGATTACACAGAGCACCAGATTCTCAAGGATCTTGCTTATAAAGATTTCCTCACCGGGGTTGAGAACCGTCTTGCGTTTGAAAACCTGATGGACGAAATGCGGGGGTTTGATACGCCTGTTCCTATTTCGCTTTGTTCCTTTGACCTCAATAATTTAAAAGTTACGAACGATACCTTCGGACATAAAGCCGGCGACATCATCTTAAAGGCGTCAGCCCTGTGCATTACAGATACTTTTCAGGGACTGGGACGGGTCTTCCGCATAGGCGGAGATGAATTTGTCGTGGTCATTCAGTCCCCGGGCGTGGATCTGCCCGGCCTCATTGAGAAACTAAAAGACCGGATCGACAGGGAAAATGAAACCTGTGAATTTTCCTTTTCCGTTTCTTCAGGCTATGCATCATCTGAGGCCGCCTGTGGGAATGCCATGAATCTGCTGTTGAGGAAATCAGACATGGAAATGTACAAGGATAAGGCAGTATACCGGGAGCAGATACACAGGTGTATTGATGAAAATTAAACAGTAATGCAAAGGCCCCGGATACACTCCGGGGCCCGTTTTATATCTGATTTAACTTCTTTTTCCTTGAAATGCATCTTCCTAAGAGCTCCATCATCTTATCTACGTCAATCGGTTTTGATAAGTGTCCATCCATACCGCTGTCCATTGATTTTTTCGTATCCTCATCAAATGCATTGGCAGTAAGTGCAATGATCGGTATTGATCTGGCATCCGCCCGGCGGGATGTCCTGATCCTGCGGGCAGACTCCAGACCGTCCATTACAGGCATACGGATATCCATCAGCACCGCATCGTACGTCCCAGGCTCTGCCCGGCAGTATGCCTCCAGCGCCCCAAGTCCATCAGATACACAGGTGACTGTGAATCCATGCATCTCGAGGATCGTCTTTGCGATCTCACTGTTCATTTCATTGTCTTCTGCTAAAAGAATATGGCATCCAGTAAAGTCCATAACCGGACCCTGCTGCTCATCCTGTTCATCCGTTTTTTTCTCTTCTTTTGCATAATCCAGTATCAGGGTAAAGAAAAATTCGGATCCTTTTCCAACTTCACTGCGTACTTCCAGTGTCCCGCCCATCATCTGAATGAGACGGCTGGATATGGAAAGGCCCAGCCCCGTCCCGCCGTACACAGCCGCCGTTGCAGAATCTGCCTGTTCAAAGGCATTGAAAATGCGCGACATCGCTGCCTCTTCTATTCCGATGCCGGTATCTGTCACGGAAAAACGCAGCACCGCTTTCGGCTCCTCTTCCAGTGTCTCTACGCGCACAACTACACTTCCCTGATCTGTAAATTTAATTGCATTTCCGATAATGTTGACCAGTACCTGATTCAGCCGCAGGCTGTCCGCTGCCAGACAGCATCTCTTACGATATTCATTTTCAAACAGCAGAGACAGATGCTTTTCTGCCGCCTGCACACGGAACATGGACTCCAGATTCTTAAGCAGTTCTGACAGATCCACGGCACTGTAGCCCAATTCCATTTTGCCGCTCTCAATGCGTGACATATCCAGTATGTCATTAATAAGCTCGATCAGGTACGTGTTGGCCGATTCGATTTTCTCCAGGCATTCCCGCGTCTTTTCCCTGTCACCGAGCACACTTTTTGCAATCGTTGTCATGCCGCTGATCGCGTTCATGGGAGTCCGGATTTCGTGGGACATTCTGGAAAGGAAATCCGTTTTTGCCTGACTGACCGCATCTGCTTTTGATTTCATGATAAACGACGGGACAATCTTGACCAGTTCCTTCAAAAGCTTTCTCTGCTCTTTCGTCCACTCATACCCTTCCTGATCCACCTCGAAGCTCATTGACCCCGCATATTCCCCGTAATTCCAGATACCCGCATGAAGGCAGGATGGAAAACGGGAAATTCCCTCTCTTACATTCTCCTGAGCCAGACCATCCTCATCATACATATGTGCACAGATATCAAAGTCTTCTTCCGAAGCATAAAAATCCTGCCCCAGCTGGAGGTCAGCCCTGTTACGTGCCCACTGGTAGGAAAAGTGATAGCTTAAATAAGCTTTGCTTGCCTCAATAATCGAGACCCTGTCGAAATGGTAAGTCTTCCCAATTCTCGCTAGCAGCAGGAAAACAGCGTCATTCAGGTTCTTCGCCTTTCCCAGCAGATCGAGCGCAAAGGATACCAGATCGGCTGAAGCCGCAGGCCCTCCCGCCTCAATATCATTTACCAGATGTTCCTCTGTGTACAGCTGCGTTAAGAAAACCCCCAGTTCATTGGACGTATCCAGATAACATGCCGCCTTGCCCCTGTCATTTTCCTTTACATATTTCAAGGTACTCTCTGCACACCGGTAAAGCCCGTTGTAATCATCACAGACTTCGGTACTGCACATTCCGATGCTGACTGATACATGAACGTCTTTTTCCGTGTTCGTCAGGATATTGCGGACCAACCCTGCGATGCGCGGGCCGTTGACAGTGGCCTCACACTTATTGCTGTGTTTATAAAAAAGCATAAACTCGTCACCGCCGAGACGAACCTGAATATCATCCGGCCCGCTCTCCGCACGGAGGATGTCCGCGACCTCCTGCAGGATGGCATCTGCAAAAATACTGCCTTCCTTATGATTGATATCTTTGAAATTGTCCATATCAAGCAGCATCATGACCCCGTGGTCACCGGGTTCTCTGTTGTTTAAGAAGTCCAGAACACAGGCAATGCCGATTTCTTTTTTGTACAGCCCGGTAAGGCTGTCCCTTGAACGGGTCTCCAGAAGGGCCGCCTCTGCCTCCTTCTGGCGGGTGATGTCCTCTACAATCCCAATCACAAGTCTGGGGGTTTTGTCTTCCTCACTTATAATTACAGACATGGTCTCCCTGCACCAGAAAGAGCCGTTCCTCCCCCGGAATTCACAGGAAGCTGTCTTAGCCCCCTTATGAATCTTCTCGTACATCTCATAAAAAGCAGGTCTGAATTCTGCGTCCACCAGATCCCGGGCGATACTCTCAGGCATATTCTCGTAAAGCTCCTGACACTGGTACATTTCGCATGTTCTTTTCGGTACCACACATTTTTCTGTCTCGGGATAGTAATAAAATTCACAGGTGGTCGTATGTTCCAGTGCGAGGTGGATGATCTCATTGCTGGCTTTTACCTGCTCCGACAGCCTGCTGCTGCGCAGTTCCGCTTTTTTCCGGGCATCAATATCAAGATATACACTCTGGATATATACATTGCCTTCTCTATCTTCCAGCACCTCCGCACTTCCGATGATCCAGCAGGGGGTGCCGTCCTTCTGGCGTACCCTGTACTCGAACCGCCTCATATCACCGGGCTTCTGCAGGCCGCGTGCCTCCCGGAGAACCTGGTCACGGTCCTCCTCCACAACCAGGCCCGCCAGATCCCACTCTTTGATCTTCCAGAATTCTTCTTCCGTATAACCGAACAGACGGACTGCCTCCCTGTTCGCCCTTATGAAAACAACCCGGCCGTCAGTGAGCCGGTATTGTACGATCCCGCACAGGACTGACTGGAACAGATGGTCATACTGTCCTGCCTGCCGTTTCTGTTCTTCTGCCTGCTCCTCAAGGCGCTGCCTCGACTCTATTTCCACAGTAATGTCACGCACTACACTGAGGCAGATATCACGCCCGTCCTCGGAACGCCCCAGTTTTCCTACATCATTCACCCAGATATAACTGCCGTCCTTTTTCCGCATCCGGTACTGCACTTCATAAGGCCTGTCCCCCAGACAGGCATCTGTCACAATACTTTCAACCAGCCCGCGGTCCTCCGGGTGTACACAATTAATCAGTTTACCATCAATGGCTTCTGTGTACTCTTCATATGTATATCCCAGATAATCCAGCAGAAAATCATTGATATAATAAAGAGGGAAATCCGGCGGCTCCATATAGGCACCCATCATTCCCCCGGGGATGCTCCTTCCTATAATGTCAAGTGCCCTGCTCCCCAGCTGGTATTCCATCTCGAAACGGCTGAGACCTGAGGCCGGGAAGAATTCCCCTTCCTCCTGCCGGCTGTCGGGGGTTGACGCATGAACCGCTGCAATCCGGCATTCTTCATCCTTCTGTGACACACAGACCGCACTGACCCGGAACCAGATTATATCCGCGTCCATTTCGTCCGGATATACAGATGCTGTAAGCAGAACAGCGGCACAGCGTTCTGAGATCAGGACCTCTTCCAGACTTTCATATTCAATATGGCATGATCCCGGTGCCTGTGAGAACTCCATAAGCAGAGCCTGCTTTGCCTGTTCCCTTCCGTAAACCATTTCCGACCTGCCTGTCCCGACCCACTGTACCTCTTCTGTCAGGCAGTCCATTGTTGCTTCTATATCTCTCTGGGTCAGATACGCGTCGAAAAACCTCTTGACCGCTCTGACTGCATCTCCTGGCTGGATCATATCCCCACCTCTTTCTCAGGCTGGCTACAGCCTTGTTTTTCTGACTTTACGTATCTTCCCTTTGATTGGTTTCGCCTGCAGAGATTCTAACACCTGATTTCCTTTCCCGTTCAGAACTTCCACATAGCTTATGCTCTCCCTGATATCCACAATGCCGATATCGGACGCCTCCATCCCCTCAATACTACAGATCGTCCCTACAATATCTCCGGCACGCATCTTGGATTTACGACCGCCCCCGATTGACAGGCGGGTGATCCCTTCATTCAGGGCAGCTCCTTTTTTGGGTTTTGCTTCTGTTTTGATACGCTGGGATTTCCAGAATGCTTTTTCCTTTTCTTCCCCTGCCAGAGGCACCTTAATTACCGGAAGCTCCCTCCCTGTATACCTCTCCACCTGTTCCAGCATCCTTCTGTCATCAACAGTCACAAGGCTGACGGCCGTACCGCATCTGCCATTTCTGCCTGTCCGGCCGATCCGGTGCACATAGGTTTCCTTCCCGGTCGGGAAATCGTAGTTCACCACATGGGTGATCTGTTCAAAATCAATCCCCCTTGCCGCCACATCTGTTGCAATCAGGAAACGAAAACAGCCCCTCTTAAATGCGTCTACTGTCTTCAGGCGCTCCCTCTGCTCCATCTCGCCGTGCAGCATCCCACAGAATATCCGCCTTCTCCGGAGCTTCTGGAAAAGGACATTTGTCATCTCCCTTGTACCGCAGAAAATCATGCAGCTCTGCGGGTTCTCGTCGATAAGGACATCAAGCAGGGTTTCATACTTGCATTCCTGGTCTGTCTCATACAGTTTCTCAGTAATTACTGGTTCCTGCACATTTTCTGCTTCCTGAAACACAAGATCTGCATCCGGGATATATCCATCGGCAAGTTCCTGAATCTCCGGTTTCAGTGTTGCAGAAAACAGCGATACCCTGCAGCCTGCCGGGACCAGAGAGAGAATCTTCTTCACTTCGTCTATAAATCCCATGTCAAGCATCAGGTCCGCCTCATCTATTACAAGCCATTCTACTTTAGCAAGCTTCAGACTCCCTCTTTCAAGGTGATCCATCATACGCCCGGGCGTCCCTGTCACGATATGGGACTTCTGGCGCAGCGACCGGATCTGCTTGTCGATGGGAAAACCGCCGAACACTGCCACTGACTTCAGACGCTTTTTTCTTCCGATATGGAACAGTTCCTCGCTGACCTGAACTGCCAGCTCACGGGTCGGTTCCAGCACCAGTGCCTGGGGTGCATTTTCCTCCCACCTAATGTCTTCACAGACAGGGATGGCAAACGCGGCCGTTTTCCCGCTGCCTGTGGGGGCTTTTACGATAACATTCTTCCCCGCAAGCATAGGCGGAATCACTTCCCGCTGTATTCTGGTCGGTTCTCTGTATCCCAGACCGTTTAGTGCTTCCAGAATATCTTCTGAGAGCCTGTAATTGTTAAATTCATTTGTCATTCACTTTTTCCTTCTTCATTCCTGGCACTGCTCCTTCCTGCATGGATCAGTTCAGGAATGTTTCTATGATTACCGCCTCTGCCTCTTCCTCTGACAGTCCGAATGTCATGAGCTTTGTCAGCTGCTCACTATTGATCCTTCCGATCGCGGCCTCATGCACGATCTGGGCATCTACATGATTCGCATTGATTTCCGGGATCGAGCTGATCCGGGCCTGATCCATGATGATGGAATCACACTGCACATGGGCGTGGCACAGGGCATTTCCTACTGCCTTCGGGTGGAATACCTGTCTGGATGTCCCCTTCGCAACGGATCGTGAAACGATTCTGGCTGAACTGTTCTCACCATTTAACTGCACATCCATATTCGAAACCGCGGTCTGTGCCCGGTGCGTCATAAGCTTCTCTGTTACATACAGCTTCGCTCCCTCTGCCAGTTCGATAAAGCTTTCCCGCTCTGTGGAATCTACGCCTTTAATCTGCGTGGTCTCCAGCGTAAATACTGAATTCTCGCCCACATAAATCTTGGTGACAGGGTTCAGCACCTTATCCCCGCTTCCCGTTCCTTCCGCATAATGGTTCTCCACGTATTTCACATTCGCCTTCTTCCCTACATGGAAGGCGTGTATTCCATCATGGCGGCTCTCGCTGCATCCGTCGTTATGGATTCCACAGCCGGCCACGATTGTGACGTCCGCCCCGTCTTCTATATAAAAGTCATTATAAACAACATCCTTCATGCCCGGCTCGGACATAACGACCGGTATGTGGACCTGCTCCTGTTCTGCCTCCCCACTGATATAAATATCAATCCCCGGCTTATCTTCTTTTTTTACGATCCTGATATGGCGGCTGTCACCGTGGCACACTGCCATGCCGTTCAGGCGGAGGTTAAAGGCCCCTTCCTGTTTAAAACCATAAGAATCAATGACTTTGAGTACGTTTTCCGCTACTTCATTCAGCTTCACAGATCTCACCTCCCTTTTGCATGCCGCATGTGCATGACTCTGCCTCCTGCCCAAAAAGCTGCGGCATGACCGTCTTGGCAGCCCCTATAGATTCTACCTTTCCGTCTGAAATGACCATAATACGGTCAGCCATCTGGATGATACGCTCCTGATGGGAAATCAGGATCAGGCTCTCCTTCTTGGCTTTGTGTATCTTCTCAAAACGTTTGATCAGCATGGAGAAGCTCCATAGATCGATTCCTGCCTCAGGCTCATCAAAGATACAGATGTCGTGTTTCTTTGCGAGTACCGTCGCAATCTCGATACGCTTCATCTCCCCGCCGGAAAGCGTCGCATCTGCCTCCCTGTCAATATATTCCATCGCACACAATCCCACGCTGCTTAAGAGTGAACAGCACTCATCTTCGGAAAGCTTTGTTCCTGCCGCCAGAGATAAAAGCCGTCTTACGGTCATCCCCTTGAAACGCGGCGGCTGCTGGAATGCGAACCCCATGCCTGCTTTTGCCCGTTCATTGACCGACATGTCCGTAATATCCGTCCCATCCAGATAAATCTTCCCTGCCGTCTGCCTGTTGATCCCCATCAAAAGCTTAGCCAGTGTGGACTTGCCGCCCCCGTTCGGGCCGGTGATAACGAGCATCTCTCCGTCTTCCACCGAGAAGCTGACATCAGAGAGAATCTCAGACTGCCGGCCTTCTTCGGATACGTCATATGATAAATGTTCTACCTTTAACATCTTTGCACTTCCTTTTCTCCATGATAATCACAGTTTGGCTTCCAATTCAGAAAAACGCCTGAATAAAGCCTGATAAGTATCTGCGTAGATACTTCCGCGCCTCCAGATAAATGTAAAATCATGGCTGATCTGAAAATCCTTTAGTTCAATCTGCTTTAATTCACCGTTTTCCAGTTCTTCACGAACTGCGACTTCATATAAAAATGTAATCCCTAAGCCCTCTTTTGTCAACTCCTTAATCGTATGGAGGCTCCCTATTTCTGCTGTTTTCACGAAATCTTCCACACAAAAGTTCTTAGAGTCAAGATAGCGTTCCAACACCTCACGTGTTCCTGATCCCGGCTCCCTAAGAAGCAGCCTTTCGTCAAACAAGTCCTCCAGTCTCTTCACCTTTCTGTGAAATGGATAAGACGGACTGCACACTGCGATGTAATCTTCAGTTGAATAATGCAGAAAATCATATTCGCTTTTTTTAAAGAACCCCTCTACAATTGCAAAATCGATGTCTCCGTGGTCCAGTTTGTGGAGCAGCTCCTGTGTATTCGCAACCTCCATGTGGAGATGCGCATCCGGATACACGCTGAGATACCGCTTCAAGATCCGCGCCATAACGATCTCCCCGACCGTCATCGTGGCGCCGAACCGGATATCCTGAAATCCTTCCGACAAATGCCGGATCTGGTTTTCCAGAGAAATCTCGTCATGCATCATAGTCATAGCCGCACTGCGCAGCATCTCTCCGGCCGGAGTCATCTTCAGCTTCTTCCCCTCATAGCGGAACAGCTTGACCTGATAGTGCTTCTCCAGATACCGTATATGCTGCGATACAGCTGGCTGTGTGATATTCAGTTCTTCTGACGCCCTTGTAAAATTCATGCACTGGCATACGGTCAAAAATGTCTCCATCCGGAAATCCTGCATAGTTCCCCCTCGTCTCACTGCTTTTCTATTTCTATCATAATATATTTTTATGATAAAATAAAGATATATAATTTTATTTTATAATTTTTTTATGCTACTATAAGAACACGGCAGGATACATCCAGAATTATCCAGTTTATGCATATGGTTACTGTATACCATCAGCTCAACTGCCGCGAAATTTAAATGTTATCTTAGTAAGAGGAATGGAGGATATTTATTATGAACTTTTTGAAAAAGAACGGACCGGGGCTTTTGTTTTGTCTGATGATTGCGGTGCCATCCTGGTTTTTAGGAAAAGCGGTGCCGGTCATCGGAGGTCCTGTTTTTTCTATATTAATCGGCATGGTCTTAACACTTCTGATCAGGCAGAAGGATACCGTACAACCGGGTATCACCTATACTTCCAAAAAAATTCTGCAGGCTGCCGTCGTATTTCTGGGATTCGGCATGAACCTGACAGAAATCCTTGCAAAAGGGCGGCAGTCACTGCCCATCATTATCTGCACAATCAGCACATCCCTGATTATTGCCTTTATCCTGTATAAAGCTTTAAAACTGGATCCGAACAATGCCATCCTTGTCGGAGTCGGCTCCTCAATCTGCGGTGGTTCGGCCATCGCGGCAACAGCGCCGGTCATCCGCGCAACAGATGAAGAAGTCGCACAGTCTATTTCTGTCATCTTTCTGTTCAATGTACTGGCCGCTTTGATCTTTCCGACATTGGGCGGGCTGCTCCACATGAGCAATGAAGGCTTCGGGCTCTTTGCCGGAACCGCCATCAATGACACCTCTTCCGTCACCGCGGCGGCTGCGGCATGGGACGGCATTCATGCCAGCCACACACTGGAAGCTGCCGCAATCGTCAAAATGACAAGAACTCTGGCGATTATCCCGATCACCCTTGCCCTTGCCATCTATGGGGAAAGAAAGGAAAAAAAGACCGAAGGATCTTCCTTCAGTCTCAAAAAAACGTTCCCGTATTTTGTCCTGTTCTTTATCCTTGCGGCTGTTGTAACGACCGTATTCCATCTTCCGGTCAGTGTCACAGCGCCGTTAAAAGAACTGAGTAAGTTCCTGATCATCATGGCGATGGCAGCAATCGGACTGAATACAAATATTGTCACGCTCGTCAAGACCGGGGCAAAACCGATCTTCACCGGGTTCTGCTGCTGGGTCGGGATTACCGGGATCAGTCTGCTGATGCAGCATTTCATGGGTATCTGGTAAAAATTCTGCATAAGAGAAAGGCCGGAATCAGACGTTATTGTCTGAATCCGGTCTTCTTTTTATCTGTCAGCTTCATGATCTTTTTGCTTATTATTGTACGGTAGCAATATCAATCAGGGTCAGTTTTTGGATATCTGTATTCTCCAGACTTGTAATCAGTGCCCTTGCCGTATCCATTGCAGTCAGTACATTTACACCTGTCTCGATTGCATTTCTGCGGATCACGAATCCGTCTCTTGAATGTTCCGCGCCCTGTGCCGGTGTGTCGATGACAAGATCGATCTCATGTCCTAAGATCAAATCAAGCAGGTTCGGGGATTCCTGTTCGATCTTGCGGACCGGAATCGCCTTGACTCCGCCCTCATTCAAAGCTTTGGCAGTACTCTTCGTAGCGAAAATACGGTACCCGATCTTTTCGAATCTGCGTCCGATCTCCACAGCCTCTGGCTTGTCTTCATCACGCACGGTCATGATCATGTTCTTGTATTTTGGCAGGTTAATTCCTGCCCCTAAGAATGCCTTATATAGTGCTTCGTCGAACGTCTTTGCGATACCTAAGCATTCTCCCGTTGATTTCATCTCCGGTCCGAGACTGATGTCTGCACCGCGGATCTTCTCAAAGGAGAATACAGGCATCTTGACCGCCACATAATCTGCTTCCCTCTGAAGTCCCGGTGTATATCCCAGATCCCTGATCTTACTTCCGATAATCACCTTCGTCGCAAGCGGTACGATCGGGATTCCCGTCACCTTGCTGATGTAAGGCACAGTACGGCTGGAGCGTGGGTTTACTTCGATCACGTATACATCCTCTTCCCCGCATACGATGAACTGGATATTGATCAGTCCGACCACGTGGAGGGACTTTGCAAGCCTTCTTGTGTATTCGGCGATTTTTTCTTTTGCCGCACTGCTTAAGCTCTGTGCCGGATACACGGAAATGCTGTCACCGGAATGGATTCCTGCACGCTCGATGTGTTCCATGATTCCCGGAATCAGGATGTCTTCGCCATCGCATACGGCATCTACTTCGATCTCTTTGCCCTGCAGGTATTTATCTACGAGGATCGGATGATCCTGTGCAATTCTGTTAATGATTCCAATAAATTCATCAATATCATGGTCATTGATGGCAATCTGCATTCCCTGACCGCCAAGTACGTAGGACGGCCTTACCAGTACCGGATAGCCCAGCCTGTTTGCAACTTCCTTTGCCTCCTCAGCCGTATATACGGTTCCGCCTGTCGGACGCGGGATCTGACACTCTTCCAGAATCTCATCGAACAGCTCCCTGTCCTCTGCCTTGTCTACATTTTCGGCAGAGGTCCCGAGGATCGGAACGCCCATCTTCATCAGGCTCTCTGTCAGCTTGATTGCTGTCTGCCCGCCGAACTGCACTACCGCGCCGTCCGGTTTTTCCAGATCCACAATGCTCTTGACATCTTCCGGTGTCAATGGCTCAAAGTACAGCTTATCAGCGATATCGAAATCAGTGCTCACGGTCTCCGGATTATTATTTACGATGATCGTCTCATAACCTTCTTTCGAAAATGCCCATGTACAGTGAACGGAACAGAAATCGAACTCGATTCCCTGACCGATGCGGATCGGGCCTGAACCAAGTACAAGCACCTTCTTCCTGTCCCTTGTCTCTTCTACCTCATTCTCTCTTCCATATACGGAATAGTAATAAGGTGTCGCTGCCGCGAATTCTGCCGCACAGGTGTCTACCATCTTATAAGCAGCCACGATTCCGTTTTCATGGCGCATGTTGTGTATCTGCGTCTCTGTTTTTCCTGTCAGTTGTGCAATCACATTGTCCGGGAATTCGATCTTCTTCGCCTGTTTTAAAAGCTCCGGAGTAAGCTCCTGCGTTTTCAGGGCCTGTTCCATTTCCACAAGGATGGCTAATTTATCAATAAACCAGTTATCAATCTTCGTGATAGCGTGAATGGTCTCATAGCTGATGCCACGGCGCAGTGCCTCCGCGATTCTCCAGATTCGCATATCATCCACAATCGCAAGCTCCTCTGTCAATCCATCCACACTCAGACCTGTGAAATCATATGACATCAGGCTGTCCACATGCTGTTCCAGTGAACGGATAGCCTTCATCAATGCGCCCTCGAAGTTGTCACAGATACTCATGACTTCCCCTGTCGCTTTCATCTGTGTGGTCAGTGTCCTCTTGGCACTGATAAATTTATCGAATGGAAGTCTCGGGATCTTGACAACACAGTAATCCAGCATCGGCTCAAAGCTTGCGTATGTCTTTCCGGTAATCGCGTTTTTGATTTCATCCAGCGTGTATCCCAGTGCAATCTTTGCCGCTACTTTCGCAATCGGATAACCTGTCGCCTTGGATGCCAGTGCAGAGGAACGGCTTACACGGGGGTTTACCTCGATAACACAGTATTCGAAACTCTCCGGGTGGAGTGCATACTGTACATTGCACCCACCGGTGATATTCAGCTCGCTGATGATGTTCAGTGCGGACGTACGCAACATCTGGTACTCTTTATCCCCCAGTGTCTGGGACGGGGCCACAACGATACTGTCCCCTGTGTGTACGCCGACCGGGTCAATATTTTCCATATTACAAACGGTAATGCAGTTTCCATTGGAATCACGCATCACTTCATACTCGATTTCCTTCCAGCCGGCGATGCAGCGCTCTACCAGAACCTGTCCCACGCGTGAGAGGCGGAGTCCGTTTGAAAGGATCTCTACCAGCTGTTCAGAGTTGTCTGCGATACCGCCGCCGCTTCCTCCTAATGTATAGGCAGGACGCAGTACGACCGGATAGCCGATCTCATTTGCAAATGCAAGGCCGTCCTCGACATTTTCCACGACCAGAGAGGCTGCAACAGGCTCGCCGATCTTCTCCATTGTCGCTTTGAATTCCAGACGGTCTTCGGCCTTCTTGATCGTCTCTGATGTTGTTCCGATCAGGCGTACATTATTTTCTTTAAAAAATCCTGCCTCATCCAGCTCCATAGCAAGGTTCAGGCCTGCCTGTCCCCCGAGTGTCGGGAGCACGCTGTCAGGCTTTTCTTTTTTAATCAGCTGTTCCACAACTTCTACGGTAAGCGGTTCGATATATACACGGTCCGCGATGTCCTTATCCGTCATGATGGTAGCCGGGTTGGAGTTCAGAAGAACAACCTCGATTCCCTCTTCTTTCAGGGAACGGCACGCCTGTGTTCCGGCGTAATCAAATTCTGCCGCCTGTCCGATAATAATCGGACCGGAACCGATGACTAATACTTTCTTTATACTTTTATCTCTTGGCATTATTTCGTTCCTCCCATCATTTCTATGAATCTGTCAAAAAGGTACCCTGAATCCTGCGGTCCCGGGCATGCCTCCGGATGGAACTGTACGGTAAAGATATTCTTTCCCAGATATTCCAGGCCTTCATTTGTCCCGTCATTTACATTGGTGAATGCCGGCACGGCCACATTCTCATCCACACTGTCTGTATCCACGACATATCCGTGGTTCTGGGATGAAATATACACGCGGTTTGTCTTCAGGTCTTTCACCGGGTGGTTTCCTCCCCTGTGTCCATACTTCAGCTTATGTGTGGACGCACCCGTAGCAAGAGCCATCAGCTGATGTCCCAGACAAATAGCAAAAACAGGAATATCTGTATTGTATAATTTCTTGATTTCTTCGATAATAGAAATGCAGTCGGCAGGGTCTCCGGGACCATTCGAAAGCATAATACCGTCAGGATTAGCTGAAATGATTTCTTCAGCAGTTGTGCGGGCCGGATAAACAGTCACTTCGCAACCACGTTTATTTAAAGAGCTGGCAATGTTATTCTTTGCGCCTAAATCAAGGAGAGCAACTTTTTTCCCGTTTCCTTCGAGAACATATTTCTCAGAACATGTCACTTTGGAAACAACATCCCCTACCTTGTAGGCCTTCAATCTCGGAAGGATCTCTTCCAGGTCATAATTCTCATTCGTCGTGATCATCCCATTCATGGTACCCTTTTCTCTCAGTATCTTGGTGAGTGCACGGGTATCTACATCTGCAATTCCCGGAATGTCCTGCTTCTCAAGAAAATCCTGTATCGTACCTTCACAGCGGAAGTTGCTCGGCACACGGGATAATTCTCTTACAATATAACCATCCGGCCATGCTTTTTTAGATTCCATGTCGGGCGTAATCCCGTAATTCCCAATCAGCGGATAGGTCATGACGACTGCCTGTCCCGCGTAAGAAGGGTCGGTCAGTACTTCCAAATACCCAGTCATAGAGGTATTAAACACGATTTCACTAATCATCTCTCTCTTCGAACCTATGCTTATTCCTGTAAACACGGTTCCGTCTTCTAATATCAGAAACGCTTTCATATGTTCACCTATTCCCTTCATATTTTACAAAACAAAGGCACTCGTGGAGTCTTCTTGTGTCCAGAGCGCCCATGTGCTCAAATTGTAAAGATTATACTACAATTCAAATCATATTTCAACATTTTTTTTACGTGAATTATTTCCATGCTGTTCCTGCGTGCTATTCATAATTCCAGTAAATTGTTATTTTGTCCATTACCGCATCCTCGATATACGTATACTGTACAGACACCAGTCCGTAATAATCCAGCAGATTCTGCACGGCCCTCTTCACCAGGTCATCCAGAACCATGTCATGCGCCTCCTCATAGAGACTGTCGCTGGCAAACTTACAGGTAAAAGAACTCTCCATATTATAGATAGAATTATTCATGTCCAAAAGGAGCTGGTCCGGGTCAAATGTTTCATAATACATGCCGTTCAGTCTGTAATAATTTAAATCCATCGAATTGCACTGGGGATATGTGACAAAAGTATCCGCCGTATGGTTCTTCATGATCTCCGCATCGCTGCAGCACAGATAATCATAATTGATGCTCTGCTCCGGGGGCGCTTTGCCACCCTCAGCCTCGATAAAAACAGGGTCTCCGAAAGTAACATCCATTTGATAGTATTGCCCGCCGCAATTCACGATATTCCATGCATGTGCGCCCTGACCCGGGATATTTCCTGTTACATAAATACATTCTATGCCAAGCCTATTAAGCAGGTACTGGGCCCCCCGGGAATACCCGGCGCAGACAGACGATTTGCCTGCCAGTGAGCTGTAAATCGTCTGGTTATCCGGAGCATCCAGATTATAATCCACCGTGTTCACGAGATACTCGAAAACATATTTGATCTTATCATATTCAGACATGTCCCCGCTGATCCCCGTAAAACATTCCTGCACGGCCGAATCTATTTCCGCCTTCTTCTGGTCCTTTTCCCCGCCCGTATAAGTATAGACCGGCCGGACCTCGGAATACGCCTCGTAACCTGTCATCTGCATCTCCCCGCTGCACCAGAACAGCTGGGGCATATCACACAGGATGTACCGGCTGACCGTCTTGACTGCCTCCATATCCGGGGTGTGCATATATATCACATCCGAAGTATCCATCAGCCCCTGGTACAGCTCTTTATACAGCGCCTGTTCCTCTTCATTCAACTGCCGGTAATAATACCCGTCTGAAACATCCTCTTCCTGGACACTGACCGCCTCAAAAGGCACCCCCGCCGTCCCGGATGCCTTCTCCCTGACCGTCTGGATCACTTCCCCTGTAGAAGCAAAAATATCCGGGAGCAGTCTCTTCACGACTCCCCCCAAGCCTACAAAAATACAAACTATCATCAATATGGCCAGAAACACCGGCCATTTCCTTCTCTTCCTTCTTCTCGCCATATATTTACCCCTTCCCGGACCCCCGCCTTCACCGCAACAAAATGCTGCCTGCAATCATTATAGTTCAGGACGTAATAAAGTTCAAGTTTACTACGTCCCTAATTGAGTTTTGTGGTGTACCAGAACGCTTTCAGTGGTGTACCCATTTGTAGTTTTTTATTATTTTTCCACTTTTTATTCTCTATAATGTGTCAATTATCCACCTTTCTTAACAACTTTTTAATTTCCTCTCTGTTATTTTTATGTTATTATACTGTGAGGGGGTGATACCAATGATGCATGTATTTTATTGTATAAAATGCAAGAAATACCACTATACTAATAATAAATCGCACGCTCTTTGCTGTGAACAGCCCATGTATTATGTAGATGTAGATTTCACAGAATTTGTCAGGATGAATAAGAGTGAACGAGAGAATTTTCTGCAGCTTTATTCTTTGGCAAAATAGGACTATCGTTTTACTTTTTCACCCTTTTATACATATTCACACTGCTTTTGTACACAATATATGAAAAAGGTAAGGTGAATGATTATGAGAGAAATCAAACTGCCCTCCAAGGCTACAGAAGCGAATGTATACGATGATGATAATATTCCGGAGATTGACCTGCCCGGGAAGAATGGTCTGAAGAATATCATTCCTGATGAAGTGCCGCCAAGGGAGGGGCCTGGCGGTGAGTAGTACGCTCCCGCATGTTCAGGCCGTGTAATTTAAAAAACCTGAAAACGGATGATTTGAAAATGTTCCGTTTTCAGGTTTTTTCTTAGTTGTATTTAAGAAGCCATAACACTCTTTTACACTAATTCTGCTATTCTTGATACTCCAACGTATATCTCGGATATTTTGTACCATGTCCGGTAATCAACTGTTCCTGTCTGTGGTAATCCGAATACGGACTGAAATACTTCTACGGATGCTGCCGTTGCCGGGCCGTATATTCCGTCGGCCTCTATTTTCGGAATTGCGGGGTATGCCCCTGCTATGACATTTAACTGTTCCTGCATTTGTCTTACTTTATCGCCGCTGGATCCTATCTCAAGGGTATATCCCGGCCATGATGACGGGATTCCGGATATCTCCTGAGCGGTGTTGATGTACATGTCGTCCCCGTAATAGTATCTGAGAATTTCGATCGGGGTATACCCCTGGTCACCAAGGGCTTTTGAACCCCATTGTGTCATCCAGTTTGGACAACTTACCCTCCGGCCGTCACAGTACTGTGTCAGAATCGGCTGTCTTACATTTGGGCGGGACAGATAGTCGGCAAATAACTCATCTACAATCACGGAAATCGTATCAAATACGTTTCTTTCCGGTATCCATTTGTGGTCGAATGCAGTAGAGGATGTAATTGTAAAATCGTATCCTTTGTTCCTGTACCACTCCGTGTATACGCGGTTCAATGTAAAGGACATAATAGCCAGCACGTTTGCCCGTATGGTGTCGGCAGGCCAGGTTGCGTAGATCTCACTGGATGCGACATTTTTAATATAGTCCTTATATTTTACATAATAGTTCTGTGCCGTGGTGTCTCTCGGAGATCCGTCGTGGACAACAATATATTCAGGCACAACGACCCTGCTCAGCACGATCTCCCCGGTCTCATTGATCGGCTTGATCTCCTCCTCCGCTATCTTCGGCGGATACTCTCCGTACAGGGTATGTGCGGGAATCACGAACACTTCCTCATTTTGCTGCTGTTCGCTCGGACGCAGCCTTACATTCTGTATTGCCTTCACTTCCGGCAGAAGCTCTGCGCCTGATATACTGACTGGTTCAAATCCCGGTGCGCTGACATCAAATGTGTATTCAGCATATGGCATCTCTTCAATAGATGGATTCAGACTGTATTCAAGCGGCGGTGTAGCCAGTTCCACTTCTTCTGTCTGACCCGATGCATCCGTGCTCAGCTGTTCTAGTGTACTGTCCGGCACTCCTGTATATGATATCGTGATACTAGCACCCGATACAGGAAAAGATGTAATGTCCGATGTCACATTGATCTGCAGCCGTCCTTTATCTACGGCGTTATTCTGCATTGCTTTTATAGAAGTCATAGATTTCCTCGCAAAAATCATTTCTATTATATATATGCAGAATCCCTTCCCATGATTACAAATTCAAACAATCCGGAGCCCTTTCATCAGAAAAGGTTCCGGATATCATTAAACATAACTACAACCATGAGTATCATCAGCAGTGCAAATCCCGCGAAATGTACCATACCCTCTTTCTCGGGGGGCACTCTTTTGCGACGCACAGCTTCCACAAAAAGGAACACAAGCCTTCCGCCGTCCAGCGCCGGGAGTGGGAGCAGGTTCATAACCCCTAAGTTGGCTGACAGCAGAATCGCGATGTTCAGAAGGTTCAGCACCACGGCCTGCCAGCCTGCCGGGGCGGATTCTTTATAGATTCCATCTACCACGTTGACGATCCCCACAGGGCCCGACATCTGCTTGATGCCCACCTGACCCGTCACAAGCAGCTTCAGACAGTCAAACGTATAGTCCACCCAGTAGCGCAGCGTATACGCCCCGTACTGCACGGATTTCAGAAAACCGGCTTTCGTATACTCTCCCGTCCCCCGGATTCCGAGCCTCTTATTAGCATCACCCTCCAGCTGCCTTGGTTCCACTGTGACAGTATGTTCCTGACCGTCTCTTTCGTAAGTTACAGTAACTGAATCGCTGTCTCCATTCATCAGATTAAACAGGGTCACTTCCTTCCAGAGGTGGATGCTCTTACCGTTCATCTCAGTAATGACGTCCCCTTCCTTCATTCCCTGTTCCATCGCCGAATACCCTTCATCCACCCCTGACAGTACAGGTGCATCATATCCGATCCATGCGACCATGATGATGGAAAATACCAGGGCCATGATGAAGTTGAATACAGGGCCTGCCGCGATAACAGAGATTCTGGCCCAGACAGACTTCGTATTAAAGCTGCCTTCCGACTGGTCATCCACATCATCTTCACCCATCATGCACGCCCCGCCAAACGGCAGAAGCTTCAATGAAAACTTTGTCCCCCCGATTTTCCTTCCTATGATTGTAGGACCAAGTCCCAGTGAAAATTCGTCCACGCGTATTCCATTTAACTTTGCCAGGGTAAAATGCCCCAGCTCATGGAATATAATAATCGCGCTGAACAAAAGTATTGCTAAGATTATACCCATAAACTACCACCTGTTTTTAATAAATTCATATGTTTCCTGTTCTGTATTTAGTATCTCTTCCACGGACGGATTCTCAATTATTTTATGATGTTCCATACAAGTCCCGATGATTTCAGGAATCTGCAGGTAGCGGATCTTCCTGTCCAGAAACATAGCCACGGCTTTTTCATTAGCGGCATTGAGCACAGTTGGAAGTGAACCTCCCCGTCTGCCCGCTTCAAATGCCAGCTTCAGGCCATAAAATGTATCCATATCCGGCTTTTCAAACGTAATCTGTGAGAGACTTGAAAAATCCAGCCTGTCACCCGGCAGGTATCTCCTCTCGGGATAATAAAGTGCATATTGTATCGGAAGCTTCATATCCGGCGTTCCCAGCTCGGCTATGATTGCCCCGTCCTCGTATTCCACCATCGAATGGATGATACTCTGTGGCTGAACTACCACTTCCACCTGGTCGACAGACACATCAAAGAGCCACTTTGCCTCAATCACTTCCAGCCCTTTGTTGACCATTGTAGATGAGTCAATCGTAATCTTCCGTCCCATCTCCCAGTTCGGGTGCTTCAGTGCATCCTCAACCTGAATGTTTTCAAGTTCTTCCCTTGTCTTCCCCCGGAATGGACCTCCCGATGCTGTGAGCAGGATCTTGTGCAGCGCCTTCCTCTGTCCGCCCTGCAGGGACTGGAAGATGGCACTGTGTTCGCTGTCCACGGGCAGTATGGCCGAACCATACTCCTTTGCAAGCGGCATAATAATATGACCGGCCGTAACCAGTGTTTCCTTATTCGCCAGCGCGATATCTTTTTTTGCCTTGATTGCCTCAATGGTCGGCAGAATCCCGATCATCCCCACGATCGCCGTCACAAGAATCTCCGCATCCGGCTGCACTGCAGTTTCAAGAAGTCCGTCCATACCGGATAAGACCTTCACGTCCAGATCGCGGACTTTCTCTTTCAGCTCCAGAGCCTTCTCCTCGGACCATACCGCCGCAAGCTTCGGGGAAAATTCCCGGATCTGCTGTTCCAGAAGTGCAATGTTGCTTCCCGCAGCCAGCGCAGTCACCTCGATATCCCCGTTCTCCCTTACAACCTCCAGTGTCTGGGTCCCGATGGAACCTGTGGAGCCAAGTATTGCTATCTTTTTCATCTCAAAAACCTCTCTTGTCTTCTACAGCAGCACTGCCAGATAGTAAATGATCGGCGCCGTAAATATCACGCTGTCAAATCTGTCCAGAATACCGCCGTGTCCCGGTATCAGTTTTCCGTAATCTTTAATATCGTGGAACCTCTTGACCGCGGATGCCGCCAGATCCCCAACCTGTGAGATCGCGCCGCCGGCCGCCCCGATGATGGCATATCTTACAATACCGGCTCCGGCATTCCCCCACTTATTGATAGCCAACGCATAGAGCACTCCCAAAAGAGCCGCCCCCGCGATACCGCCGATACCGCCCTCAATGGATTTCTTCGGGCTTAGCTTCGGAGCCATCTTATGTTTCCCAATGAGCATCCCCACACAGTATGCACAGGTATCACAGCCCCAGGAGCAGATGAATACCAGCCATACGGTAAAGACGCCTCCCGGAAGTATCCTTGTCTGGTAAATATAGGACAGCATCACTGCCACGTAGAATAACCCGAAAAATGCTGCCAGTATCTGTTCTGTCCGGTACTTCGGATAAGAAAATACAAGGACTCCCATCATGCAGATTAAAAACGCCATGAACAGCAGCAAAAACCAGTCTGTCGTCTCCGGCAGGACGGGCTTCAGAAAAATGAGCGCATAGTATGCCGCCGCAAACAGATAACCACAGATTCCCGGTGCTTTTGTATGGATATCAAAAACCTTGTACAGTTCTGACATTCCGATCAGACTGATGATGAACAATGTCGCAAAAAGGATGCTGCCGCCGGAAATAACTGTAAAAAGAGCAATGATCACCAGAAGTATTCCACTCAATAACCGTGTCTTAAACATCCCGTTCCTCCTTTATCCCTCCGTAACGTCTGTCTCTGCTATTATACTGCCCGATAGCTTTGACCAATTCCTCTTTTGTGAAATCCGGCCACAGAACATCTGTAAAATAAAATTCCGAGTAGGCCAGCTGCCAGAGAAGGAAGTTGGAAAGCCTGAGTTCCCCGCTCGTCCTGATTAGCAGGTCCGGGTCCGGAATCCCGTGGGTATCCAGATACGTCTCATAAAGCGCCTCATCGATGCCTGCCGGATCCACCTTTCCATCAGCACAGTCCTGTGCCAGATTCCTGACTGCGCGTATCATCTCATCACGGCTTCCATAATTGATCGCAATTGTAAAATTCAGTCCGCCGTTATCTTTACTCGCTTCTTCCAGTTCCTTTATTCTACCCTTAATGTCATCATCCAATGCAGTAACATCCCCGATTACACGGATTTTCATGTCATTCTTCTCTGCAGTCTTCAGACAGGTCTTCATATAATTGCGGAGCAGTTTCATAAGAGCATCCACTTCACTTTTCGGACGATTCCAGTTCTCTGTCGAAAAAGCATAGACAGTCAGATATTTAATCCCCATCCGCCATGCCTCCTCACAGATGCGCTCTACATTCTTGCTCCCCTGTGCATGACCGTAATTTCTCGGCATCCCCTTGGACTTTGCCCACCGGCCGTTGCCGTCCAGTATGATTGCCACATGCTGCGGTACATTCATTGATATATCCTCCTAAAACTGTATGTTTTTTCAAAGAGCAAAAGAGGGGCTGCATATTACAAGCCCCTCTTATTCTCTGACTACTCTCTAAACAGTAAGTACTTCTTTGGATTTTGCTTCGATTGCCTTGTCAACCTTTTCGATAAACTTATCAGTCATCTTCTGAAGGGAATCTTCCATATCCTTGATCGCGTCTTCGGAAACCTCGCTGCCTTTGAGCTTCTTAAAGGCTTCATTACCGTCGCGGCGGATGTTGCGGACTGCAACCTTGGCTGCCTCCCCTTTTTTCTTAACGTCTTTTACAAGTTCTTTTCTGCGTTCCTCAGTCAGTTCCGGGAATACCAGTCTGATCGTGGAACCGTCGTTCGTCGGGTTGATCCCGATATCAGACATATTGATTGCTTTCTCGATTGCCTTTAACAGGCTCTTTTCCCACGGCTGAATCTGGATCAGGCGCGCCTCGGGTACAGAAATATTGGCTACCTGCTGGATCGGTGTCGGTGATCCGTAATAGTCAACTACCAGCTTGTCAAGTACGTGCGGATTGGCGCGTCCGGCCCGGATCGTAACCAGTTCGCTCTCCAGACTTGCCAGTGTCTTAGTCATCTTCTCTTCATATACGTTTAATCTTTCATCCATGTCTTATATCCTCCTTATACTGTCACTTTTGTCCCTGTGAATGTCCCACTCATTGTCTCTGCGATACTGTTCTCTTCATTCAGCCCAAATACCAGCATCGGCATCTTGTTCTCCATACAGAGAATAGATGCGGTCAGATCCACTGCCGCAAGTTTCTGGTCAATGACTTCCTGAATGGAGATCTCATCATACTTCTTAGCTTCCGGGTTTACCTTTGGATCACTGTCATAGATTCCATCGATCGCCTTAGCAAGAAGCATGGCATCTGCCTCTATCTCGATTGCGCGGAGCACGGCGCCTGTATCTGTTGAAAAATACGGATGTCCCGTCCCTCCTGCAAAAAAGATAACCTTTCCCTCTTCCATCGCAGCCACCGCTGCGTCCTTGGAAAACAGAGATGTAAATGCACCGCATACAAATGGTGTGAAAACCTCTGTCTTCATTCCCACATGCCTGAATATATCTGATACATAAATACAGTTCATAACCGTGGCAAGCATCCCGATCTGGTCCGCCTTCGTGCGGTCTATTGTCTCACTCGTGCGCCCTCTCCAGAAGTTGCCCCCGCCGGTCACAACCGCTACCTGAATTCCTTCATCGGCAAGCTGTTTTACCTGCTTCGCAACATCAATGCAGGTAGCCTCATCAAAGCCTGTCTTCTTATCTCCTGCAAGTGCTTCTCCACTCAGCTTTAACAATACTCTTTTCATATGTCCTAGCTCCTTCAAATTCTGTAGTTAGTCTGCAGCTGTTCATAATTCTGGACAGTTACAGTTATTCTAAAATGAAGTATAACATAACTTTTCCATTTTGTCATGCACATATCCGGCATCTCTTTCATCTGTCATCGTTGTCAGCGTATCCCCCGCCATCAGCTTCGTCCTGCCCTTCGGTATCAGCTCTTTTCCGCCGCGCTCAAGCGCAACAAGAAGGCAGTTATCCGGCCATGTAATGTCCTGTACCATTTTTTCTTCCAGTACGGAACCATTCATGATGACAAAATTGCTCAATACCTTCTGGCTGGACCCTTTGACGCCTGCCTGATTCTTTTTATGGCTCTTCAGGATCCTGTCGAGCAGGCTCTCGTAGATCGGCTCCGACTTCAGCAGTGTCGCGATAATATATGCGGTAACCGACACAATCGCAAGTGAAAGCATCTGGCTGACCGAACCGGACATCTCAAACAGGAGAATAATCCCCGTGATCGGGGCACGCACGATGGCCGTAAAATATCCTGCCATCGCGAGCAGTACAAAATTATTGATGTATACCGGGTCCAGACCGAAAAACTGTACCCCTGTCATGGCAAAAATACCGCCGATCATAGCCCCAAGAATAAGCAGTGGGAAGAAAATACCGCCCGGTGCGCCGGAACCGAAACTGACCGCCGAAAAAATGAATTTTACAATAAAAGTCAGGACAACCAGTCCCAGAACCATCTCCCCATTCGTGAGTGAAACGATCAGTTCGTGCCCGCTGCCTAAAACAGACGGCATGAGAAGCCCCAGCACCCCTGCCGCGGCAAACGCGATCATCAGCCGGGTTGTTTCATTCAGGAATTTCGGCTTTTTATACAGGTCCTGCGCCTTTAACATGGCCCAGTTATAAAATGCCCCCATGACTCCCAGTATGGCTCCCAGAAGGATCAGCATCCAGTAATAACTCTGCGGCAGCACATAGTCAAGCCTAAACTGGAACACCGGGTCCAGACCAATGATATAGGATGAGATATAATCTGCTGTCACAGACGCCGTCATGACGGAGATCAGGATGGACATCGAGAACCCTTTATGGATCTCCTCCAGTGCAAACATCATCCCGGCGAGCGGCGCGTGGAAGGCCGCTGCCAGTCCTGCACTGGCGCCGCATGTCATCAGGTATTTTTCCTCCGTCTTCCCCCGGTCAAGCAGTCTGGAGATTCCCTGCCCGGTCATCGCCCCAAGCTGGATAGACGGGCCTTCCCGTCCCAAGGACAGTCCGCCGAACAGACATAAAAAACCACCGATAAACTTTGCCGGAAGCACTTTTTTCCAGTTCTGGGCCAGTTTCCCTGTTACTTCCCCCTCTACCTGCGGAATTCCACTACCCGAGATCATCGGTTCCCATTTTACGAGCCGTCCCACAATGAATGCCATCAGCATGAGTACCGCAAACCACGCCGCAATACGCAGCGGGTTCCCTCTCACATAGGAAAGAATCTTTTCCAGCCAGATTCCTGCATAAGTCAGTGCAACGCGATACAACAGCACAATCAGGCCGCCGACCGCGCCTACCAGAAGCCCCTCACTAATCAGAATCACAGGAAAACGCTGCGCCCTCTTAATCGTATGTGAAGTATCCTTCTTCAAAATATTTTCCCCCTAATCTTTTCCTAGAAACCTGCTTTTACAATACCTGTACCCGATGATGTCCGGGGAAAGGATTTTCCCCGCGGCATCGTCAGATGAACATGGAGAGCAGAACCGTCACGATCCCGCAGATGCCGATTGCAAGACCACTCATTGCACCCTCTATTTCCCCGATCTCGATCGCTTTCGACGTTCCTACGGCATGGCTGCACGACCCGATTGCCAGACCGGCCGCCACCGGGTCGGACACACGGAACAGTCGAATAAGCATGGGGGCCAGAATGCTCCCCAGAATGCCTGTAAAAATAACTGCAACGACCGTAATCGGAATGACGCCTCCGTGGGCCTGCGCCACGCCGACCGCAATCGGTGTCGTGACAGACTTCGGAAGCATGGACATCGTAAGGCTCTCATCCAGACGAAACAGTCTGCACATTACATATACGCTTCCCATAGACGCAAGAGAACCTGCTATACATCCTACTATAATAGGAAGCCAGTATTTTTTCAAGACAGAAAGCTTCGTATAGATAGAAACAGCGAGGCATGCCGTGGCCGGTGCGAGGAACATGTTGATGATCTCTCCGCCTTTATTGTAGGATTCATAAGGAATTCTCAATACGAGCAGTACTCCAATGGTAAGAACGATCGCAATAATCAGTGGATTGCAGACAGCTGATTTTGTTTTCTGCTGCAGCTTCACCCCAATCCCGAAGGTAATGACACTGAGCGCCACGCCAAAATAGGGGGACGTATATAGAACTTCCATCACTTCTTCCTCCTGTTCATAAGTTTTATTGTAAATGTGACGCTGAATGCTGTCACCGCAAATGTAATTACTGTTGATACAACACAGATAATAATCAGTTTGACCGCACTGTTTTTAAGCAGGTCAAAATAGTTCATAATGCTCACTCCTGCAGGCACAAAGAAAAACGCCATATTCCCCAGCAGGAAATCTGATTTTTCCTGAATGTGGCTGATCTTCAGCACCCCTGTCAACAGGCACAGGAACAGGAATATCATGCCAATCACACTGGCGGGAAAATCAAACGGCAGGAAATGTGCTATGACCTGACTCAGCCAGCAGACTGTAAAAATAATACCGATTTGCTTAATAATTTTCATTCCTCAGACTCTCTTTCGTTTTATATTTAAGTATGATGCCGGCGGATCGTAAATATAGTACATGACTATGTTCACGAACAGAAACTAAAATGTTAATGTTCACTCCCCAGCCTATCACTACGGTGATAGGCTGGGAGGAATAACGTAAAGCAGCCAATAAGCCTGCCCCTCGCCGAAGGCGACTTTAAATGGGCAGGCGTGTTACTGTTTACAGGCTTGCCTGTGAACAGTACTTAAAATACACCTGTAGAAAGGAATTGTCAACTTTCGCTTGCTTTTCGTATGATGATTGATTATTCTTTCTATAATAACTTATTTTTCTGATTTATTTATCGTGGAGGGATGGCTATGAAAATTATTCGGGGGATCGAATTAAAACCGGGAAGCCAGGAAGAGGTTCTCCCTGATTTTTCAGAAGATTTTCCTTATATTGCATCACGTGTTGAACTGGACCGCTACATCGGCGGTTCTGCTCCGTGGCACTGGCATAAGGAAGTCGAACTTTTTTATGTAGAACAGGGAACTGTGGAATATAACAGCCCCGGCGGAAAGACGCTTTTCCCTGCCGGCTCAGGAGGTTTCGTCAACTCCAACGTCCTGCACATGACCCGTGTCGGAAGCAAGTCAAATGTAACTGCCCTGCTGCATTTATTCGATCCGGTTCTGATCAGCGGATCAAAGGGCAGCCGTATTGACCAGAAATACGTCCTGCCGCTGACCTCCGCCTCCCAGATGGAAATCTTTCGTCTGTCACCAGAGGTCCCGGCACACAGCCACCTGCTTGAAATGCTGAAGGGATCTTTTTCGCTGGACGAGAAGAGCTATGATTATGAGCTGCATCTTCGCACCATTCTTTCAGAAATGTGGTGTAAGCTGCTTGATACGGCCCGCCCGCTGATAGACTCTGGTATAAGGAGCATGCATTCGGACAGAGTGAATGATAAGATTAAGGCCATGCTGATTTTTATTCACGAACATTATGCTGATAAAATCACCGTCGCAAAAATTGCCGGAGCTGCTTTTATCAGTGAGCGCGAGTGCTTCCGGCTTTTCAGAAACTGCCTGAACACTTCCCCCGCAGAATATATTCTGGAATACCGTATGCAGAGGGCCTGCTATATGCTGGCCGGAACGGACGAACCGGTTACCCTGATCTGTCAGCTTTGCGGGCTGGGAAGCAGCAGTTATTTCGGAAAGGTCTTTCGTGAACGCATGGGCTGCACGCCGATGGAGTACCGCAGGAAAATGGCGGAATAATGATATGATTGTACAGTAATTTGATATCTTCCTGTTTTTTTATGCACTATAATGATATTGCAGTAAAAGATATGGACAGGAGGATATGAATATGATCATTATGAATATTATTAATATGAAATCATTTTTAGAAACTGTAAACGCATGTACCGGATCCGTCTATATGGTCTCGCAGGATGGCAAAAAGACTGATATCAATAAGAAATACGGCATCCAGAAGCTCCTGCTGTCAGAGCATGAGAAAAACAAGAGATACACAACAATCTGCCTCGATATCCCGGTTCCAAGGGATTACATAGATGTTGTAAACTATTACTCCGGTGACTGCTGAAGAGACCGATAAATATTTCTACTTTATTTCCCCAAACTTATTGACATTCTGCGAAGGATGTTTTATGATACATATGTTTTCACACTTTAAACAGTTAAAATTTTACAGTGCGAAGTCATTGTAATTGGGAGGAAATAAATATGATCATCGTTTTAAAACCACACACATCGGAAGATAACGTTAACCGCGTAGAAAGCCTGATTAAGAAGCGCGGACTGGACACACACATCGTCAGAGGCGCGGAGATGACGATTATCGGCTGTATTGGGGATACAACCGCAATCGACGCGAAGCTGTTTGAAGTCGATGCATCCGTCGACAAGGTTATGCACGTGCAGGAACCTTACAAACTTGCCAACCGCGCTTTTCACCCGGAGGATTCCATCATTGATGTATCCGGCGTCAAAGTGGGCGGCGACCACCTTGCCCTGATTGCGGGCCCCTGCTCTGTAGAATCCCATGATCAGGTTCTGGAGATCGCAAAAGCGGCAAAAGCATCCGGTGCCAATCTGTTAAGGGGCGGTGCCTTCAAACCAAGGACCAGCCCGTATTCTTTCCAGGGACTGGGAATGGAAGGTCTTGATATCCTCTGTGCAGTAAGAGAAGAAGTCGGTCTTCCTATTGTAACAGAGTTGATGTCTCCTGACTATCTGGATGTGTTCAACGAGAAGGTTGACCTGATCCAGATCGGTGCCAGAAACATGCAGAACTTTGACCTGCTCAAACAGCTCGGGCAGCTCGACCGCCCAATCCTTCTGAAACGTGGTTTAAATGCAACCTATGAAGAATGGATTATGTCCGCTGAATATATCATGGCATCCGGTAACGAGAACGTCATCCTCTGTGAACGCGGAATCCGTACCTTCGAGACTTATACAAGGAATACTCTGGACTTACAGTGCATCCCTGTCCTGAAAAAGAAGACCCATCTTCCGGTCATCATAGATCCAAGTCATGCCGGCGGAAAGTGGTGGCTCGTAGAACCAATGGCAAAGGCTTCTGTGGCAGCCGGGGCCGACGGACTCATGGTCGAAGTACATAACGACCCGGAGAGTGCACTTTGCGATGGGGCCCAGTCATTAAAGCCCTCAAATTATGACCAATTGCTGAAACAAATCAAACAAATTGCTTCCGTGGTCGGAAAAATCGTTTAAATAACTTGCAGGGAGCCATTGGGGTCAGACCCTTCTGCAAAGGGGTCTGACCCCTTTGAACACCGTTTTGTATAAAAAGGAGAATATTTGTGGAATTAAAAGTTAATTTAGATAAAAACAGCTATCCTATTTATATTGAATCTGGAATTCTTGAGAAAGCGGAACAATATATCACACAAGTCTTCCGTGGAAAGCGGATCATGATTATTTCGGATGACCATGTCTTTCCCCTGTATGGACAGAAACTGATTCAGGCACTGCCGTCTTTTGCGTGCAGCCATCTTGTTCTTCCTCATGGTGAAACGACAAAAAGTTTTAAGACGCTTCCCCTGATATATACGGCTATGCTGGAGAACCAGATTACGCGAAGTGACCTTGTGATTGCACTGGGCGGCGGCGTTATAGGCGATCTGGCAGGTTTTGCGGCATCCAGCTTCCTGAGGGGTGTAAAACTGGTACAGATTCCGACATCCCTCCTTGCACAGGTTGATTCCTCTGTCGGGGGGAAAGTGGCCGTTGACCTTCCTCAGGGCAAGAATCTGGTCGGTGCTTTTTATCATCCAAAACTTGTCCTGATTGATCCGGATGTTCTGGATACTCTGCCGGAACGTTATATTACTGACGGCATGGGCGAAGTGATCAAATACGGATGCATCCGGGATGCCGCATTATTTGAGACATTAAACAGCCGCCACTCTTTCGAAGACTTGAAGGACCAGCTCTCTTCCATCATTTACCGCTGCGTGGACATCAAACGTGCCGTGGTGGAAAATGACCAGTTCGACACCGGGGAGCGGATGCTTCTGAATTTTGGACACACACTGGCGCATACCATAGAACAATATTACCACTATGAACGCGAAAGCCACGGGGAAGCTGTTGCTATAGGAATGTACCAGATCACCAGATTATCTGAGAAAGCCGGACTTACCATGCCAGGTGAGGCTGAAAGGATACGAAGCGTACTGAACACATATGGGCTCCCCTTCCAGTGCGGGCTGCCTGTGTCTGACCTGACAGATGCCATAAAACTGGATAAAAAAAATCTGGATAATCATCTGAATGTGGTTCTCCTCCATAGCATTGGTGACAGCTATGTTTACCCGACTAACCTTGATTTTTTCAAAACAGCAGGAATGATTTGATATGAATACAGAAAATGAAAACATACTCCGTCTCGGGGTTCTGGGTGAAAAATTAGGGCACAGCCTTTCCCCCGAGATTCATTATGACTTACTGAAACAACAGAATATCCGGGGAATCTACAAGAAATATGAGATGGATGAAAATGAAGTCCTTCATATATTGGACGTCATGAAAGAGGAAAACATCATCGGAATGAACGTAACCATGCCCTACAAAGAAGTGGCTTACCGCCTTGTGGACATACTCGATCCACATGCCAGAAAAATCGGGGCCGTAAACACCATTTTCATGAAAGACGGCCTTTTCTACGGATATAACACAGACTACATCGGCGTAGTCAGCATGTTTAAAAAGGCCGGGGTCAGCCTGTCCGGGAAAGATATTGTTATCCTCGGGTCCGGCGGCGCCGCAAAAGCCCTGATTTACGGTTTCCACATGGAGGGGGCCTCCAACATCACTGTCGCCGCCCGCAACCATGAGGCAACACAATATCTGGAAGACCTGTTCCCTTATATACACACCTGTCATCTGGATCAGGTTCCTGCGGGGGACATTCTCATCAATACTACCCCTGTCGGCATGTATCCGAATGCCGGTGAGAGTCCTGTAGATGCTTCCGTTATCAGACAATTCAATGCTGCTGCTGATATTGTGTATAATCCTCTGATAACAGAATTTTTGAGAATCGCAAAAGACGAAGGCCTGCAGATCGTTACCGGACTGATGATGCTAGTCGATCAGGCGATTGGATCAGAAGAAATCTGGTTTAATAAAAAGCTGGATTACAATATGGGAAATCATATTCACGACGAATTAGCAAAACAATTCTGACAATGGCGCGCAAAAGGGGGGGGCCCCCGTTGGCGCCCATGGGTGAAATTTTAAACGCGTTGCCCGGGGGTTTTTTAACCCATGTAAATAATACAAAACCGGGCAAAAGAAATGGTTGAGA